>NZ_BAFX01000009.1 GCF_000308815.1 Nocardia concava NBRC 100430 | reverse complement strand
GATGCAGGGCGGCGCGGCCGGTGGTCAGGGCCTGGGCGGCCGCCGGGAGCACCGCCACGGCTTCGAAGGCCGACAGCGGCACCAGCACCAGCACAGTGAACGCCATCGGCGTGATGCCGCCGGGCGGCACGGTCTGGAAGCCCGCGGTCGGAATGGGAGTCCCGCTGCCGTACAGCACGATTCCGATCAGCAGCGCCCCGAGCACGCTGGCCCCGATGGACAGCGGCAGCACCGCGGCCGCCCACGCGCCGCGCGCCGCCGCCCGATCCTCGGCCGCCACGGCCCGCTGCCCGGCCGCGGTGGCGGTGCCGATCGCATCGGAAAGCCTGCCCGCGACCCGCAATTCGGGCGCGTGGTCGAGCACGGTGAGCGCCTCGGCGGTGAACTCGGTCCGATCCGCCTTCACCGCCAGCTCGGCCTCCCGCGCCGCCCACGCCGACAGCCACGGTGCGACGATCCCCGAAACCGCCAGCGCCGCGGCCAGGATCGCCGCCGCGAGCAGTGAGATGCTCGCCAGCAGCCCGACGGCGAGCAGCGACAGGATCAGCGCCACCGCGATCGGCACGAACGCGCGCACCACGACCGCACCGAGATCGTCGATATCGCTCATCACCCGCCCGAGCAGTTCCCCGCGCCGTAGCTGCGTCGGATCCCCCTGCCGGGCTTCGTCTTCCGCACGGGCTTCTTCTGCAACGGCACTGCGCCGCGGCCGCCAGATATCCGCGCCCGCGAGTGCCCGATAGGTGGTCGTCCGCGCCGTGCTCATGGCACGCAGCGCCACATCATGGGTGGCGAGGCGTTCCAGGTATCGGCACAGCCCGCGCGAAATGCCCAAGGCCCGCACGGTCACCACCGCAATGCTCAGATCCAGCACCGGCGGCATCTGCCAGGCCCGCGCGATCAGCCACGCCGCCAGCGCCGCCAGCCCGAGCCCGCTGCCGAGCGCCAGCACGCCCCAGCCCACGGACAGCGCCATCCGCGCCCGCGACAGCTCCAGCAGTTCCCGAATCCGCCGGAAGTCGGCCAGTATCGCCCTCATCGCACCGACACCTCCGCAGGAGCTTCCGTCGTCATCCCGGCATGTTTTTGGCCGGGATCCACTCCGCCAGGGTGGATTCCGGCCAAAAGCACGCCGGAATGACGGGGTGAATCGGCGGCCCAAGTAGCGGCACGAACCTCCACCACGTGGTCGGCGACCGCCAACACGCTGGGACGGTGAGCGACAACCACGACGGTGGCTCCGGCGCGTGCACGTTCCACCAGTGCCGCGAGCACGGTGGCCTCGCTGTCGTCGTCGAGGTGGGCGGTGGGTTCGTCGAGCAGCAGCACCGAGCGCGGCGCGGCCAGCGTGCGGGTGAGGGCCAGGCGTTGACGCTGGCCCAGGGACAGGCCGACGCCGCCGGCGCCGACCACGGTGTCCCAGCCGTGCGGAAGTTCGTCGAGGACGGCGTCGAAACCGGTTGCGGTGCAGGCCGCTTCGACCTGGTCGGGACCGGCGGGCGGGCCGAGCAGCTCGAGGTTGGCGCGCAGCGTGCCGGGCAGGATGACCGGGCGCTGCGGTAGCCAGGCGATATGGGACCACCAGTGGTCCGGATCGAGATCGGGCACCGGCACGTCGTCCACCAGCACCGTGCCCGAATCGGGGGTGAGCAGGCCCAGGATCGCCTGCAGCGCCGTCGATTTCCCGCAGCCGTTGGGGCCGGTGAGCACCGTGACCAGGCCGGGCCGGATATCGGCGGACAACCGGTCCGGCGCGTACCCGTCGCGGGCCCGTACGGTCAGGTTGCGAATATCGAGGTGGCCGTGAAGATTTCGATGCTCCGGCCGCGACTCCGGCGGCGTGGCTGATTCGGCCGAGTCCTCATCGCCCGGCTCGATGATCGCGAAAGCCCGTTCGGCGGCGGCCATTCCGTCCTGTGCGGCGTGGAAGCGCTCGCCGACGGCCCGCAGCGGGAGGTAGACCTCGGGGGCGAGGATCAGGGCCAGCACGCCCGCGTACAGACCCATATGGCCGAAGACCAGGCGCATGCCGATGGAGACGGCGACCAGCGCCACGCAGAGGGTGGCCAGCAGCTCCAGGACCATCGAGGAGAGGAAGGCCACGCGCAGGGCGGACATGGTGCGCTTGTGCAGTGCGTCGCCCAGCTCGCGGACGCGGCCCGCCATACCGCGCGGCGAATCGCCCTCGCCCGCAGCGCCGTTCGCGCGACCGGATTCGCGGCCGAGGGCACGCAGCGTCGGCATGCCCGCGAAGAGATCGAGGAGTTGATCCGAGAGTCGGGTGGTGGCCGCCAGGGTGTCGGCGGACTTGCCCTGGGTGAGCAGGCCGATGAGGATCATGAAGATCGGGATCAGCGGCAGGGTGACGAAGATGATCGCGCCGGAGACCCAGTCGTGGACGGCGATGACCGCCAGCACCACCGGCGGCACCAGCGCGGCCAGGATCAGGGCGGGCAGGTAGCCCGCGAGGTAGGCGCGCAGGCCGCTCAATCCGGAACCGACGACCACAGCGAGTTCGGTTCGGCGGCTTTCCAATTCACGCGGCGGGAGCTGCGCCCCGGCTTCCAGGGCCGCCGTCTCGAGTTCGGCGACGACCTGCGCCCCGGCCCGGTGCGCCAGTCGCGACTGCCACCAGGTGGCGGCCACCCGACACAGCACCGCGACCGCGAAGACCACCAGTTCGACTGTCCAGGAGCCGATCCGGCGGTGCGCCGGTTCGGTGATGACACCCGCGAGCACCCGCGCCAGCGCGAGCGCCGCGATCACGATGCACACGGTGGTGACCAGCGACAGCCCCACACTGACTCCGAGATATACGCGGGCGGAGCGGGCGTGCCGCCACAGCCGCGGGTCCACCGGTCGTGCCATGCTCGTTCTCCTCTACGAAAACGGGCGCACCGTGGTCCGGTGCGCCCGTTTCCCGTTCAGCTCTTGGCGGTTTCCCAGGGCAGCCCGATCGGCGCCGGGATCTGCTCCATGGTGAGCCGCTTGCGGAACACCCAGTACGTCCAGGCCTGGTAGACCAGCACGACCGGGACCAGCGCCACCGCCACCCAGCTCATCACCACCAGCGTGTAGTGGGTCGAGGACGCCGACACCGTGCCGTTGCGGCCGTCCACCGTGAGGCTGTAGGCGTCATTGATGGTGGAGGGCAGCACATCCGGGAACAGCGACCCGAACAGCAGCACGGTGGCCGCCGCGATGGTGACCGCGGTGCCGGTGAACGCCCATCCGTCCCGCCCCTGGGTCGCGGCGAATCCCGCGACCACGAGCCCGATCACGGCCAGCACCAACGGAATCCAGGTCCAGCCCTGCCCGTACGCCAGCTGGGTCCAGATGCCGAAGACCGCGACCACCACGGCGGTGGGAACGAACAGCAGGCGGATGATCCGCTGTGCGTCGTCGCGCACCTCGTTGCCGGTCTTGAGCGCGATGAACACCGCGCCGTGCAGCAGGAACAGCAGCAGCGTGGTGAGCCCGCCGAGCAGCCCGTACGGGTTGAGCAGGTCGAACAGATTGCCCTCGATCTGCTTGTGCTCGTTGAGCTTCACGCCGTGCACGATATTGGCGAAGGCCAGGCCCCAGGCGAGCGCCGGGATCCAGGAGCCGAGCCCGATGCCGATATCGCACCAGTTCCGCCACTTCGGGTCATTGATCTTGCCGCGCCATTCGATGGCGCACGCTCGCGCGATCAGTCCGACCAGGATCAGCAGCAGCGCGAGATAGAACCCGGAGAACAGACTCGCGTACCACTCCGGGAAGGCCGCGAACATGGCGCCGCCGCCGGTGAGCAGCCACACCTCGTTGCCGTCCCACACCGGCCCGATGGTGTTGAGCACGACGCGCTTCTTCACCTCGTCGCCGCGCCCGATGATGGGCAGCAGCATGCCGACGCCGAAGTCGAAGCCCTCCAGCACGAAGTAGCCGGTGAACAGGACCGCGATCAGGAGAAACCAGAATTCAGGGAGACTCATCCTCGGCTCCTAGTAGGCGAAGGAAAGCTTCTCGACGGGCTCCCCGGTCATCTTCGGGGCGGCGGCGTCGGCGGGCTGTTCGGGTCCGGCGATCACGTAGCGGCGCATCAGGTAGAACCAGCCGATGGCCAGCAGCCCGTACAGCGCCGTGAACACGATCAGCGAGGTGAGGATCGTGCCCGCCGAGACCCCGGAGACGCCCTGCTGCACCGTCATTCGGATGTGCTGGTCGCCGGTCGGGTTGGGTGCGACCACCCAGGGCTGGCGGCCCATCTCGGTGAAGATCCAGCCGGAGATATTGCCCAGGAACGGTGTGGCGATGGCGATCAGCGACAGCCAGGAGAACCAGGTCTGATCCGGGATCCGGCCGCCGCGGGTAACCCAGAATCCGGCCAGCGCCAACAGGATCGAACCGGCCATCCAGGTGATCATGGCGCGGAAGGACCAGTAGGTGACGAACAGATTGGGCCGGTAGTCGCCGATCCCGTACTTCTCGTTGTACGACACCTGTAGATCCTTGACGCCCTGCAGCGTGACACCGGTGAAATCACCCGTGGCCAGCCACGGCAGCACGTACGGCACCTCGATGAGGTGGTCGACGCTGTCGCAGTTGTTGTGGGTGCCGACGGTCAGCACGGAGAAGTCGGGGTCGGTTTCGGTGTGGCACAACGATTCCGCCGAGGCCATCTTCATGGGCTGCTGCTTGAACATCAGCTTGCCCTGGATGTCGCCCGTGAAAATGAGCGCGACCGAGGCGATCAGCACCACGTACAACCCCATGCGCGCGCTCGGCCGCCACATGGTGCGGGCGTCGTTCAGCGCCGCGTCATTGCCCTCGGCCTTGGCCTTGCGGGCATTGCGCACCATCCACCAGCCGCCGATGCCGGCCACGAAAGTGCCCGCGGTGAGGAAGGATCCGGCCACCACGTGCGGGAAGGCGGCCAGGGTGGTGTTGTTGGTGAGCACCGCCCAGATGCTGTGCAGTTCGGCGCGGCCGGTGGCCGGGTTGTACTCCGCGCCGACCGGGTGCTGCATGAACGAGTTGGCGGCGATGATGAAGTACGCCGAGGCGTTGACGCCGATGGCGACCAGCCAGATGCAGGCCAGATGCACCTTCTGCGGCAGCCTGGTCCAGCCGAAGATCCACAGGCCCAGGAATGTCGACTCCATGAAGAAGGCGACCAGCGCCTCCATGGCCAGCGGCGCGCCGAACACATCGCCGACGAAGCGGGAGTATTCGCTCCAGCCCATGCCGAACTGGAATTCCTGCACGATGCCGGTGGCGACGCCGAGGGCGAAGTTGATCAGGAACAGCTTGCCGAAAAACTTTGTGAGCCTGAGCCAGTGCTCCTTGCCCGTGATCACCCAGGCGGTCTGCATGCCGGCGACCAGGGGTGCGAGGCCGATGGTGAGCGGCACCAGGATGAAGTGATAAACGGTGGTAATTCCGAACTGCCAGCGCGCCAGATCTACGACGCTCATCCGACCTCCCTGCCGATCTACGACATGACGTAGTAACAAACACTACGCCGACTGGTCTTCAGATCAACATGCGACGCGCCACAGCGCGCCAGGAATTAGCCAGCATGTGACTTATCAATGGCCGAGGTCACCGGCCCACCGGGACGAACCGGGTACGAATCAGACAAAAGTCCCTTGAATCGGGATCACCAGTCCGCGAGACTGCCCGGCAGCGCGATGCCGCGATTCACCATCTCGGTGATCTCCCCCGCGTTGTCCGGGGCCGACATCCGCAGTCCGTCCAGCGAATTCACGCGCGCGGCCAGCGTCACCGAGGACAGCATCCACACCGCGTCGGCGGTGATCAGGTCCGCGATGAACAGCGGCTCGTACTGGCAGTCCCAGCCTGCCTTCTCGGCCTGCGCGAACAGCGCGCGCTGGGTGGTGCCGGGCAGCACGCCATTGCGGGCGGGCGGCGTGATCAACTGATTGTCGCGCTGCACAACGACTGTCGACCGCGGACCCTCGAGCACCCGGTGCTCGGTGCTGGTGAAGATGACGTCGTCCGCGCCCATCCGCTGCGCGAACCGCAGCGCCGACATATTGGTGGCATAGGACAGGGTTTTAGCGCCCAGCAGCAGCCACGGCGCGTTCTGCGCCAGGTCGATGGAGATGCCGCGCGAGAGCGTGATCACCGAAACACCTTCGGTGCGCGCCTTTTTCACCCGCTCGGGCACCGCGACCACCAAAACGTAACCGGTAGTGGCGGGTTCGGCTCCGGCCAGATCCCCACTCTTGTTTGCCGGTCGTTCGCTACCGCCGCCATGATCGCTGTCGCGCCCGCGGGTGAGCACCATGCGCAGCGTCCCCTCACGCTCGCGTCCCCACTCTTCGGCCGCCATCTCCACCGCGAACCGCCAGGCCTCGAGGTCCGGCGCGGGCAGGTCGAGCGCCTCGGCGGAACGCCGTAGTCGCGCCAGATGCAGTTCCAGCGCACACGGCACGCCGTCGCGCACCAGGACCGTCTCGAAGATGCCGTCGCCCCGCAACGCACCGATATCGTCCGCATACAACAACGGCGCGTCCGGATCCTGGATCGCGCCGTCAAGAGTCACCAGAACCCGTTCCACCATGGGCTCGAGCCTAGGACAAGCGGCCCGTCATGGTGCGATTACCGCGCCGCCGACCCAGTCAAGCCACCTGGCAACCACCCACCTACCCCGCGAACGACCCAGAAGCGCCACCCGCCCACCAACGCCATGACACCGCCTGACATGACACCGCCGAGCCGTCGTATGCCAACGCGACAACTGATCTCGCAGCGACCGGGGTAACTCCCCGGGTACGTCCAAAATCGGTTCGGCTCCCAACCGCAGCCCGCATGCACGTCCGGCAACGGCTCCAAGCCGTGCGCTGAAGGCGCGGGGAGGCGGGTTAGTGTGGTGTTGTGTCCTCCTCGGTTTCGGCCAGTCCGATCTTGCAGGTTCCAGGGGCTGTCGCGGGGCTGCCGGAGTCACCGGATGCCGCGGTCGCGTGGCATTACGGCGATCCCTTCGGCGAACAGCGCGCGGCGGTACAGCGGGTCGCGGTGGTGGATCGCTCCCACCGATTCCTGATCTCCATCACCGGAAAAGAACGCCTGAGCTGGCTGCACACCATCTCCAGCCAGGCCGTCGCCGATCTGCGCGACGGTGAATCGGCCGAGGATCTGGACCTGGATCTGAACGGCCGGGTGCTCAACCACTTCGTGCTCACCGACCTCGACGGCACCGTCTGGATCGACACCGAGGCACAGCGCGGACCCGAGCTGCTGGGCTTCCTGCAGAAGATGGTCTTCTGGGCCGACGCCAAGCCCGTCGAGGCCGATGACCATGCGGTGCTGAGCCTTCTGGGCCCCGCAGTGACCGAACTCACCGAATCCCTCGGCATCACAGCCCTTCCCGACATCTACCGTGCGGTTCCGCTGCCCGGCGGCGGCTTCCTGCGCCGCATGCCCTGGCCCACCGCCGACTCCTTCGATCTGATCGTCCCCCGCGACCAGCTCGTCACCTGGTGGACGAAACTGCGCGACGCGGGCGCGGCGGCCGCGGGCATGTGGACCTTCGAGGCGCTGCGGGTCGCGGCCCTGCGCCCCCGCCTCGGCCTCGATACCGACGAGCGCACCATCCCGCACGAGGTGAACTGGATCGGCGGCCCCGCCGAATACGGTGCCGTGCACCTGAACAAGGGCTGCTACCGCGGCCAGGAGACCGTGGCCCGGGTCCACAATCTCGGCAAGCCGCCGCGCCACCTGGTGCTGCTGCATCTGGACGGTGCCGCGGATTCCCGCCCGGCGACCGGTGATCCGGTGACCGCGGGCGGCCGCGCCGTCGGCGTGCTGGGCACCGTGATCGACCACCACGAACTCGGCCCGATCGCCCTGGCCCTGATCAAACGCACCATCCCCGCCGACACCGAACTAGTCGCCGGCCCGTGCGCGGCGGCCATCGACGCGGATTCCATGCCCTCCCATGACGAACCGCAGGCCGGTCGGCTCGCCGTCGAGAAGCTGCGCGGTCGATGAGCGCTCTCCCCGTCGGCACCGTGCAGAGCACGCCCGTCGGCACGGTGCTGGCGGTCTGCGTCGTGCACGCCGAGCTCGAGGTGCCCGCCAAGTCGTCCAAGGTGGGCCGCACCGCCATCGACAAACGTCCGGTGCCGCACCGGGTTCCGGTCCGGGCGCTCGGCCTGGACGGCGACCACGTGTGCGACACCAAGCATCACGGCGGCGTGCACCAGGCCGTCTACGCCTACGCCGAGGAGGACGCCCGCCGCTGGGCCGACGAACTGGGCCGCGAGCTCGGCCCCGGCTGGTTCGGCGAGAACCTGCGCGTCTCCGGCCTTCCCGTCAGCGACGCGGTGCTCGGCGAGCGCTGGTCCGTCGGCGACACCCTGCTCGAGGTCTCCGCCCCGCGCGTGCCCTGCTCGACCTTCCAGTGGCGCACCGGCGAGCCGCAATGGGTGAAACGCTTCACCCTGCAGGCGAATACGGGCGCCTACCTGCGCGTACTCACCGAGGGCACGATCGGTGCGGGCGACGAGGTCCGCGTGGTGCACACCCCCGCCCACGGCGTCACCGTCCGCGACCTGTTCACCGGCGCGCACCCGGACCGCCTGGAACTGCTGCTCGAATCCGAGCCCACCATCTCCGATGACGTGCGCATGCAGATCGATCGCCACCGCCGCCGCCACGCCGGGGCGGCCCACCGATGACCGATACCGAAGGGAGCCCCGCTTTGAGCGTCGATCTGGTCGAGGTGGTCCGGTCCGGATTCCGTGAGTGCGTGCACCGCGGTTCGGCGGTGATCCTGCGTCCGGACGGTGAGCCGCTGGTCGAGGTCGGCGCGGTGCACGGCCCGATCTTCCCGCGCTCCACCAACAAGCCCATGCAGGCACTCACCTTGCTGCGCAATGGTTTCGAACCGGTCGACGAGGCCGAGCTGGCCATCTCCACCGCCTCGCACTTCGGCGAGGCCGACCACATCGAGCTGGTGCAGCGTCTGCTGGATCGCTTCGGGTTCACCGAGGACGATCTGGAGTGCCCGCCGGACCTGCCCTTCGAGGAGCAGGCCCGGGCCCAGGTGCTGGCCGGCGCCGATCGCGCCAAGGCCGCCCGCCGCATCTACATGAACTGCTCCGGCAAACATGCCGCCATGCTCGCCACCTGCAAGATCAACGACTGGCCCACCCGCGGATATCTGGAGGTCGGCCACCCGCTGCAGCAGGCGGTCGTCGCGACCGTCGCCGATGTGACCGGTGAGCCGGAGACCGATCTGGGCATCGACGGCTGCGGCCTGCCCATCGTGCCGGTCTCGCTGGTGAACCTGGCCCGCGCGTACGCGAGCTTCGCGACGGCGGCCGAAGGTAGCCCCGAACGCCGTGTCGCGGACGCGATTCGCACCCATCCACGAGTGATTTCCGGCACGGACGGACCAGATTTTCGCGTCATGACCGCGACCCCCGGACTGGTCTGCAAGATCGGCGCGGACGGCGTGCACGCCGGTGCGTTGCCGGACGGTTCGGCCTTCGCCTACAAGATCGATGACGGCGCCGATCGCGCGCGACTTCCCCTGACGCTGGCCATTCTCCAGCGTATGGGCATCGAATGGACCGACGAGCACGCCGAGCTGGCCGCCCCCGCGGTGCTCGGCGGAGGGGCCCGGGTGGGCATCATCCGAGCCATCCCCGGCGTGGTTTAGCCGCCGGTCGGCGCGCCTTTCACCGGGCCGGGCGAGCGCCCGCGCCCGGCCCCGCGACGTTTATCCCCCACTCCTGGAAGCGCGACCGCCGGACACACGCTAAAGTGTTCGTCAGGAAGAGTATTAATTCGAACGGGGCCGCCAAACCCACCCCAGGCCGCCCCGCAGTGACGCGAGGGGGTCAGCCATGGGCCGTGGCCGGGCTAAGGCAAAGCAGACCAAGGTTGCACGGGAGCTCAAGTACAGCTCGCCGTCGACCGACTTCTCGAGCCTTCAGCGAGAGCTGTCGGGGAGTCCCTCCGACACACAGCGGAGTGGTGTGCTTTCCGAAGAGCATGACGCGAGCGAATCGTCGTCGCGCTGGGACGACGAAGACAGCTACGACGACTGGCGTCGCTGACTCGGATTTCTACGTACTGCAGGGGGAGCCGGTGGGCTTCCCCTTTAGCACGTCGAATTACGCCGAAGATCATGTGACGCTGAGGGTTCGCCAGCAGCAGCACTAGCGTCCCGTCCTCACCGAGGACGGGACGTTCATTTGTGTCTCCAGGGCACGGGAGTGGCCGCGCCCCAGCATCATTCGGACATACAGAACGGCCCCGGTCACCAAGTGACCGGGGCCGAGTGCTATTCGGGTCAGAAGCGCGGGTGGTCGCCCACGAGGACCGCGCGGGCGGACTCGGCGTCCTTGGCCTTCTTCACCGTGCCGAGGGTCCAGCAGTCGATGTGGCGGGCCGTGAGGACGGCGAGGGCGCGGTCGGCGTCCTCGGGCGCGACGACGGCGACCATGCCGACGCCCATGTTGAAGGTCTTCTCCATCTCGGCGCGCTCGACGCGGCCGCGCTGGGCGATCATCTTGAAGACCGGGGCCGGGTTCCAGGTGCCGCGGTCCAGCTCTGCGACCAGGCCGGCCGGGAGCACGCGGGCCAGGTTGGCGGCCAGGCCGCCGCCCGTCACGTGGCAGAAGGTGCGCACATCGGTTTCGGCGATCAGCGCCAGGCAGTCCTTGGCGTAGATCTTGGTGGGCTCGAGCAGTTCCTCGCCGAGGGTGCGGCCGAATTCCTCCACGTGCCCGGTGAGGGACATGCGGTCGATGTCGAGCAGCACCTTGCGGGCCAGCGAGTAGCCGTTGGAGTGCAGGCCCGAGGAGCCCATGCCGATGACCACGTCGCCGGGGCGGACGCGGTCCGGGCCGAGCACGGCGTCGGCTTCGACCACGCCGACGCCGGTGGCCGACAGGTCGTAGTCGTCGGCGCCCATCAGGCCCGGGTGCTCGGCGGTCTCGCCGCCGAGCAGCGCGCAGCCCGCGATGACGCAGCCCTCGGCGATGCCGGACACGATCTGCGCCACCCGTTCCGGGACCACCTTGCCGACGGCGATGTAGTCCTGTAGGAACAGCGGTTCGGCGCCGCAGACCACCAGATCGTCGACGACCATGGCGACCAGGTCCAGGCCGACCGTGTCGTGCTTGTCGAGGGCCTGGGCCACGGCGATCTTGGTGCCGACGCCGTCGGTGGAGGCGGCGAGCAGGGGCTCCTTGTAGCCGCCCTTCAATGCGAACAGTCCTGCGAAGCCACCGAGTCCGCCCTGGACCTCGGGACGGCTGGCCTTCTTCGCCAGCGGCGCGAAGAGCTCGACCGCGCGGTCGCCGGCTTCGATATCGACACCGGCGGCCGCGTACGACGCACCGGCACCACTGGGGGTCTGTTCAGTCATTGTCGGGGAGAGCTCCAAGCCGAATCGACGGATAGATGCCTGCTCACGCTAGCAGTCCCGCCTCTCCGAGCCTTCAGCGCACGGCTAAGAGCCGTTTGCTGTCATGCATGCGTGCCGGCGGTTGGGTGCCAAATCCATTTTGGACGTACCCGGCGAGTTACCCACATCGCTACGAGATCAGTTGTCCCGTTTCGTAACGATGTCGCCGCCGTTGCTCCACCGGATCGGGTACGGGAACGGCCGCTACCAGGCGACGGGTGTACTCCTCGCGCGGTCGGCGAAGAATGTCGTCATTGTCGCCCTGTTCGACGACAGCCCCGTTGCGCAGCACCACGATTCGATCCGCGAGCTGATCCACCACCGCGAGGTCGTGACTGATGAACAGGCACGCCCAGCCGCACTCGCGCTGGAGTTCGGCGAACAGCTCGAGCACCTTCGCCTGGACCGAGACGTCCAGGGCGCTGGTCGGTTCGTCGGCCACCAGCAGATCCGGATTCAGCACCAGGGCGCGCGCGAGACTCACGCGCTGGCGCTGGCCGCCGGAAAGCTCGTGCGGATACCGGTTTTCCACGCCCGCCGGCAGCTGCACGTCGTCGAGCAGGTGGCGGACGCGGTCGCGCGCGGCCGCACCCTTCGCCTCCTTGTGCACGAGCAGCGGTTCGGCCACGCACTCGCCGATGGTGAGGCGCGGGTTGAGCGAGGTGGCCGGGTCCTGGAAGACGAAGCCGAAGCGGCGGCGCAGCGGCCGCAGCTTGCGTTCGGAGAGTCCGGCGATATCGGTGCCGAGCACCCGCACACTGCCCGCGGTGGGGCGCTGCAGGGCGGCCACGCAGCGGCCGATGGTGGACTTGCCGGAACCGGATTCGCCGACCAGGCCGAGGGTTTCGCCGCGGCGCAGGGTCAGGGTCACCTCGTCGACCGCCCGGAACGACGGGCGGCCCAGCGGGGCCGGGAATTCGACGACCAGGTTCGAGACCTCGAGCACCGTCTCGGCATCGGCCGGGATCGGTTCGCGGACAATGGTCTTCGCCAGCGCCGCACCGGCGACGGAAGCGCTGTCGGCCTCCGTGTCGGCTTCCCAGTTGTCCGGCAGCACATGCAGTTTCGGCACGGCCGCCAGCAGCGCGCGGGTGTACTCGTGCTGCGGGTCGGCGAAGAGCTGGTCGACCTTGGCCTCCTCGACGATGCGGCCCTCGCGCATCACCACCACGCGATCGGCGAGGTCGGCGACGACGCCCATATTGTGGGTGATGAGGACGATGGCCGCGCCGATCCGATCGCGCAGATCCCGTAGCAGCTCCAGGATTTCGGCCTGCACGGTCACATCGAGCGCGGTGGTCGGCTCGTCGGCGATGATCACCTTGGGCTCGCACGCGATGGCGATGGCGATCACCACGCGCTGCTTCTGCCCGCCGGAGAGCTGATGCGGGTAGTAGTCAACCCGCGCCTCCGGATCGGGCAGTCCGACCGCGCGCAGCAGCTCGATCGCCTTGGCGCGCGCCTCTTTCCGCTTCATGCCCGAATGCGCGCGCAGCGCCTCGGAGATCTGGAAGCCGACGGTGAACAGCGGGTCCAGGGCCGCGCCGGGCTCCTGGAAGACCATCGAGATGGCCCCGCCGCGCAGCGCGGTGAGTTCCTTGGCGCTCATCTTGGTGACGGCCTTGGTGCCCAGCACGACGGCGCCGTTCACGGTGGCGGTGGGCGGCAGCAGGCCCATGGCGGTGCGGGAGCTCACCGATTTGCCGGAGCCGGATTCACCGACCACGGCCAGGACTTCACCCGGATACACCTGGTAGGACACGTCGTTCACGGCCGTGACCGATCCGGCGTCGGTGGCGAAGCAGACGGTGAGGCCCTCGAAAGACAGGACGGGTTCAGGCATCGTCTGCCTCCTTCGCGGTCTCGGGGACGGTCACGGTCTCGGCGACGGTCGCGTCGGCCGCCGCGGTCTGGGCGGCGGCACTGTCGGGCGGGGGCGCGGTCGCGGCGCGGCGGGTGCGCAGCAGCGGGTTGAGCACCTCGTTGAGGCTCTCGCCGACCAGCGTCATGCCCAGCACCACGAGCACGATGGCCACACCCGGCCACACGCCCGTCCACCAGATCCCGTTGGAGACATCGGAAAGCGCCTTGTTGAGGTCGTAACCCCATTCGGCGGCCTGCGTCGGCTCGATGCCGAAGCCGAGGAAGCCCAGACCCGCCAGGGTCAGAATGGCCTCCGCGCCATTGAGCGTGATGAGCACCGGCAGCGACTGCGTCACATTGGCGAGGATGTGCCGGTACAGGATTCGCGCCGTGGACGCGCCGGTGACCCGCGCGGCGTCCACGTACGGTTCCTGTTTCACCGAGATGGTGGCGTTGCGCACCACCCGGAAGTACTGCGGCACAAAAATAACGGTGATCGCGATGGCCGCGGACAGGATGCCGCCGAAGCTCGACGACTGCCCGCCCGACACCACGATCGACACCACGATGGCCAGCAGCAGCGACGGGAACGCGTACATGGCGTCCATGAACAGCACCAGGACGCGGTCCACCCAGCGTCCGAGATAGCCGGACACCAGGCCCAGCGGCACACCCACGAACAGCGACAGCACCAGCGATACCGCGATCACCGAAAGCGCCGTCCGCGCACCGAAGATGACGCGCGAGAACACGTCCTCGCCGCGCACCGAGGTGCCGAACCAGTGCGCCGCCGAGGGCGCCTGCTGCCGTGCGAATTCCACGCCGTCGGCCGTGCTCTGCGCGAAGCCGTAGGGCGCGATCAGGGGCGCGAAGATGGCGACCAGGATGAACCCGGCGACCAGTCCGAGCCCGAGCAGCAGCGTGAACCGCTGCAGCCCGGAGGTCATGCGCACCAACGCCATTCCGGGAATCCGGAACTTGGCCCGGGTGGGCGGGACCGTGACGTCGACGCCCGTTTCGATGACCGTCATCAGAACCTCACCCTCGGGTCGATCATGGCCACGATCAGGTCCACCAGGAAGCTCATGACCGCCACCACGATGGCGATGAACGCGACGATGCCCTGCACCGCCACGAAGTCACGCGCCTGCAGGTAGGAGGCGAGCTGGTAGCCCAATCCCTTCCACTCGAAGGTGGTCTCGGTGAGCACCGCGCCGCCGAGCATCATGGCGATCTGCATGCCCATCACGGTCACGACCGGGATCAGGGCGTTGCGGAAGGCGTGCCGCCCGGTGACGACGCGATCGGAGAGACCGCGTGCGCGGGCGGCATCGACGTAACCGGAGCGCAGGGTCTGGATCAGGTTGATGCGCACCAGCCGCAGGAACACGCCCGCGGTCAGCAGGCCCAGCGCGATGGCCGGCAGCACAGCGTGTTTCAGCACGTCGACCATGTAGGAGGTATCCCCGTACAGGATGGCGTCGACGATCATGATGTTGGTCTTCGGCGACACGTGCTGCAACTGCAGTTCCACATTGGTGCTGGCCCGTCCGGCAACGGGCAGCCACCCCAGCTTCACCGAGAAGATCAGTTTGAGCAGCAGGCCGACGAAGAACACCGGCGCGGCGTACACCAGGATGGCGAACAGCCGCAGGCTCACGTCCCGGGCCGAATCCCGTTTGGTGGCCGCGTATCTGCCCAGCGGCACGCCGACCGCGAAGGCCACGATGAGCGACCAGAAGACCAGCTCCAGGGTGGCCGCGCCATAGGTGACGATGACGTCGCTGATGGCCCGATTGTCCTGGGAGCGGCCGAAATCGCCCTTCAGCAGCCCGGACAGGTATTCCCAGTACTGGGTGAGGATGGGCCGGTTGAGCCCGGCCGCCTCCTTGCGCTCCTGGATCTGCTGGGGGCTCAGGCGCCCGCCCATGGCCGCGCTGATCGGGTCGCCGATCACGCGCATCAGGAAGAACACCAGGGTGACCAGGATCCAGGTGGTCGGGATGATGAGCAGCGCTCGCACCCCCAGGTAACGCAGCAGCGCACTGTAGCGGGAATTGCTGCCGCGCAATCGCTTTCCCGCGGGGCGGGCCGGTTCGACCGGCCCGCCCACCTTCTCGATGGCGGTCACTTGCTCAGCACACCGAAGCGGAACTTGAAGGTCGGGTCGAGGGTGTCGGCGACGCCCTGGACGTTCTTGCCGGCGACCGCGATATTGGTTCCGGCCAGCAGCGGCAGCATCGGCAGATGGTCATTGGCCAGCGAGAACTGCACCTGCTTGAGGACAGCGGCGCGCTTGGCCGGATCGGGTTCGGTGGTCTCCGCGGTGAGCAGCGCGTTGATCTGCGGATCCTCGAAGTGGTTCTGCAGCGTGTTGTTCGGTGCGAAGAACGGGGTCAGGTAGTTGTCGGCGTCCGGGAAGTCCGGGAACCAGCCGAACTGGTAGAGCGGGTAGGAGTCCTTCACCCGTTCATCCTGATACGAAACCCATTCGGTGGACTGCAGATTCACCTTGAACAGCCCGGTGGCCTCGAGCTGGTTCTTGATGGCCGCGTACTCCTCGGAGCTGGAGCCGCCGTAGTGATCCGAGTTGTACTGCAGGTTCAGCGTGACGGGTGCGGCGACACCGGCGTCGGACAGGAACTTGGCGGCCGCGTCCTTGTTCGGCTTGGCGCCGTAGATGTCCTTGTACGGCTCGGTCGCGCCGGTCGCGCCGGGCACCACCGACGAGTACGCCGGCTTGTAGGTGCCCTTGTAGACGCTGGTCGCCAGGGCGTCGCGGTCGACGCTGCTGGCGATCGCCTTGCGCACGGCCAGCTTCTGGGCCGGGGTGCCGCCGGGCATGGCGTTCATGTTGAAAACGATGTAGCGCAGCTCGCCACCGGGCCCCTCATGCACGGTGACCTTGCTGTCGTTACGCAGCGAGTCGATGTCGGTGGGGCTCAGGCTCCGGTAGGCGACGTCGACATTGCCGTTCTGCACATCGAGTTTCAGGTTGGCCATCTCGGCGTAGTACTTCACCGAGACGCCGTCGTTCTTGGGCTTGCCGAACAGGCCGTTGTAGTCCGGGTTGGCCTTGTAGTCGACGAGCTTGTTCTTCTCGTAGCTGGAGATCGTGTACGGCCCCGAGAACGCCTTGGTCTTGACCACGTCCTCGTCGCTGAGGACCTTGTCGGCCGGGAAGCTCTTCTCGTCGATGATGATGCCGGCCTGGCTGGGCAGCACCGACGCGAAGGTCTGATCGTTGGCGACCTTGAGCGTGAAGTTCACGGTCTTGTCGTCGGGCGCGTCGGTGTGGTCCAGATTGCCCAGCAGCGAGGCGGGACCGTTGGGGTCGTTGATCTTCAGGATGCGGTCGAAGGAGAACTTCACGCTCTTGGCGGTGAGCGGGTTCCCGTTCGCGAATTTCAGGCCGGGCTTGACCGTGCAGCTGAAGACCGTCGGCGAGGCGAAGCCGCACTTCTCGGCGGCGTCCGGCTCGGGGACGGACTTGCCCGGCGCGAAGTTCAGCAGGGTCTGATAGATCTGCGTCTCGGCCTGCAGTGAACCGTTGTCATAGGCGAGGGCGGGATCCAGGGAGAAGATCTTGTCGGTGGTGCCGACGGTGATGCCCGCTCCGCTCCCCCCGTCCCCCGTGCGTCCAGACCCGCAGCCCGCGGCCACGAGTGCGATGCCTGCCATGCCGACCGCGGCGAAGGTCCTCGCCCGGTTCGTCTTCGAACCCATAGTGCTCAACTCTCGAACTTCGGGCGGTGTGCGTCCGGATCGCGGACATCACACCGCCACAGCTTGATGTGTCTCGGCGCACCGTAGTAACGGTTTGTTGCCGTCGTGTTGCCGGGGTATCGATGTATAAAACGCTGGTCACAAAAACTGGTTATAACCAGGCGAAACTTCGGTAGATTTTCTTCTCACATGGATAAATTCCAGCGAGAATGCATAACTAGCAATCGAAGGCCCGTCCGCTCGGCGAACGGGCCTCCGATACCGGTTATTTGCTCAGCACACCGAAGCGGAACTTCGACGAGGGATCCAGCGTCGCGTCCACGCCCTGCACGTTCTTGCCCGCGACCGCGATCTGGTTACCCGTCAGCAGCGGCACGATGGGCAGGAAATCGGCCATCAGATCGTGCTGCACGGTGGCCAGCGCCTGGGCCCGCTTGGCCGGATCGCCTTCGGTCAGTTCGGCGTTCAACTCCGCGGTGATCTTGGGATCGCCGAAGTGGTTGCGCAGGAAGTTGTCCTCGGTGAAGAACGGACGCAGGTAGTCGTCGGCGTCCGGGTAGTCCGGGAACCAGCCGAACTGGAACGCCGGGTACCCATCGGAGGACCGCGCCTTCTGGTAGGCGACCCATTCGGTGGACTGCAGGTTCACCTTGAACAGGCCGGTGGCCTCCAGCTGGTTCTTGATCGCGGCGTACTCCTCGGAGCTGGCCGCGCCGTAATGCTCGGTCGTGTACTGCAGGCTGAGCTCGACCGGCGTGGCCACGCCCGCGTCGGACAGGAACTTGGCGGCCGCGTCCTTGTTGGGCTTGGCGCCGTAGATGTCCTTGAGCGCCTCGGTCGCGCCCGGAACACCCTTGGGCACCGGCGAATACAGCGGCGACCAGGTGCCCTTGAAGACATTGGCGGCCAGGGCGTCACGGTCGACGGTGGTGGCGACGGCCTTGCGGATGGCCAGCTTCTGCGCCGGATTGCCGCCCGGCTGGGTGTTCAGGTTGAACACGATGTAGCGGGTGTCGCCGCCGGGGGCCTGGTGCACGGTCACCTTGTCGCTGGTCTTCAGCGACTCCAGGTCGGTCGGGCTGAGCGTGTGCCAGGCGACGTCGATATTGCCCTGCTGCACATCGAGTTTCAGGTTCGACGCCTCGGCGTAGTACTTCACCGTGACGGTGTCGGTCTTGGGCTTGCCGAACAGGCCGTTGTAGTCCGGGTTGGACTTGTACTCGACCAGCTTGTTCTTGTCGTAGCTGGAGATGGTGTACGGGCCGGAGAACGGCTTGGCCTTCACGATGTCCTCGTCGGCCATGATCTTGTCGGCCGGGAACACCTTCTCGTCCACGATGGCCGCCGCCTGGGTGGGCAGGATGGCCGGGAAGGTCTGGTCGTTGGCCTGCTTCAGGGTGAAGTTGACGGTCTTCTCGTCGGGGGCGTCGGTGTGATCGAGGTTGTCCAGCAGCGCCTTCGGGCCCTGCGGGTCGTCGATCTTCACCATGCGGTCGAAGGAGAACTTCACGCTCTTGGCGGTCAGCGGATCGCCGTTGACGAACTTCAGGCCCGGCTTGAGCGTGCAGGAGTAGACGGTCGGCGAGGTGAACGCGCACTTCTCGGCCGCGTCGGGCTTGGGGGTGGCGTCGCCGGCGGGGAAGTTCAGCAGGAACTGGTAGACCTGGGTCTCGGCCAGCAGTGAACCATTGTCGTAGGCCTTGGCGGGATCCAGCGAGGTGACCTTGTCGGTGGTGCCGACCAGGATCCCGCCTCCTCCCCCGCCGCCGCTCGTCTTGCCGGAACCGCATCCGGCTATCGCAAACACGGCCAGTCCGGCGAACCCGACTGCCGCAACTCTTTTCGCGCGCATGTACTGCCCTGCTCTCGAAACGCAGCGCAAGCCGCCGGGTCACTGGCCGGCCGCGCCGCGGTGGACATCCTTTGGCTGGGCACAGTATCGACCGGTTATAACCGCCGCGTTGCGTTTCTGGACAATCGGTACATAATTTGCGCCATTCGCGCGCACACGCCGATGGCGCAACTGCGCCAACATATTTCCCGCAAACGGCCGGGAAAAGCACAGTGCCCGCCCGCGATTACGCGGACGGGCACTGGATGTTTCTGTGGTTACGGAGTTTCCGTGGTTATGGGCGGCTCAGGGCCGAGGCATTGGCATTATCCGCCAGCAGCTCCGACTCCGTGGCGCCGGTGAGCATGCCCTCCAGCACGTTCTTGCCGATGGCCGTCTCCACGGGCAGCGCGATCGGGTAGTCACCGTCGAAGCACGCGGCGCACAGGCGCGAGCGCGGCTGCTCGGTGGCGGCGATCATGCTGTCCAGGGAGATGTAGCCGAGGCTGTCCGCGCCGATGGAGCGGCGCACGCCCTCCACCATGTCGTCGAGGCTCTCGCCCGCGATGCCGTCGGGGCCCGCGCCATTGGCGATCAACTCCGCGCGCGAGGCGAAGTCGATGCCGTAGAAGCAGGGCCACTTGACCGGCGGGGAGGCGATCCGCACATGGATCTCCAACGCGCCCGCCTCTCGCAGCATGCGGATCAACGCGCGCTGGGTGTTGCCGCGCACGATGGAGTCGTCCACCACGATGAGCCGCTTGCCGCGGATGACCTCGCGAAGCGGGTTGAGCTTCAACCGGATTCCGAGCTGGCGGATGGTCTGGCTGGGCTGGATGAAGGTGCGGCCCACGTAGGCGTTCTTCATCAGGCCCTGGCCGTAGGGCACGCCCGAACCCTGCGCGTAACCGACCGCGGCCGGGGTGCCGGACTCCGGCACCGGGATGACCAGGTCGGCCTCGATCGGATGCTCGGCGGCCAGGCGACGGCCGATCTCGACGCGGGTGGCGTGCACCGAGCGGCCGGAGATGGTGGAGTCGGGCCGGGCCAGGTAGACGTACTCGAAGACGCAGCCCTTGGGCGTCGGGTTGGCGAAGCGCAGCGAGCGCACCCCGTCGGCGTCGATCGCCAGCAGTTCGCCCGGCTCGATCTCGCGCACGAAGGACGCGCCGACGATATCGAGGGCGGCGGTCTCACTGGCAACCACCCAGCCGCGATCCAGGCGGCCCAGGCATAGTGGGCGCACGCCGTGCGGATCGCGCGCCGCGTACAGCGTGTGCTCGTCCATGAAGGTCAGGCAGAACGCACCGCGCAGCGTCGGCAGCAGCTCCATGGCCGCCTGCTCGATGCTCTTGTCGGCGGCCGCGTGCGCGAGCAGCGCGGTGATCACGTCGGAGTCGGAGGTCGCGGCCACGGTGCCCGCGAGGCGGCCGGTGACCAGTCCGAGTTCCCGTGCCCGAGCGCTCAATTCGGCGGTATTGACCAGATTTCCGTTGTGGCCCAACGCCAGTCCGGTACCGACCGCGGTGGTGCGGAAGATCGGCTGGGCGTTCTCCCAGGTGGTGGATCCGGTGGTGGAGTAGCGGCAGTGGCCGACGGCGACGTGACCGGGCATGGCGGCCAGGGTCTGCTCGTCGAAGACCTGGCTCACCAGGCCCAGATCCTTGAAGACCAGCACCTGCGAGCCGTCGGCGACGGCGATACCGGCCGCCTCCTGACCGCGGTGCTGCAATGCGTAGAGTCCGTAGTACGTGAGCTTGGCCACATCCTCGCCCGGGGCCCAGACACCGAACACACCGCACTCTTCGCGCGGTTCGTTCTCGTCCTGGTCGTGGGTGGTGGCAGCGGAGGGGAGAGACACCGTTTGCTCCCTGTTCGGCGGGCGGGGGGCGTGAGCCATTCTACGGGTAACCGCAAGGCAACCCACCGTTGGGATAACCCGGATGGCAGGCGGTTTGCTGTTAGCGTTCGACCGTGACGAGCACCGACATCGACGGCGGCGCGGAACCCACGCCTCAACGCCCGGAATCCCAGCCCCCGCGCAGGCATTTGAGCCCGATCAGGTGGGCCTTCCCGATTGTCGTCGTCACGCTGCTGGCCTCACTGCTGGGCGTGATGTATCTCGATTACGTCGTCGATCCGGAGAAGAACCTGCACGACTTCCCGATCGCCCTGGTGAATCAGGATGTCGGCGACGATATCGGCGGCAAGCACGTCAACTTCGGGGATCAGATCTCCGAGGGCCTGCGGAAAGCGGTGCCGTCGGATCAGATCGATCTGCAGGTGCTCGGCATCAACGAAGCCCAGCTGCGGATGCAGTCGGCACAGGTCTACGGCACCATCATCATTCCGTCCGACTTCTCCAAGCGGCTCGGCATTCTCGGCGTCGGCAGCGTGGTGCCCGGCGATATCTCCAAGCCGGTGCTAACCCTGCAGACCAACCCGCGCACCGGCGCGTTCGCCACCGCCGTCGTGCAGAAATTCGGCGAGCAGGCCCTGACCCAGGTGAACACGCAGGTCGGCCAGCAGCTGACCGACCAGGTCAAGGCGCAGCTGACGCCGCCGCCCGGGGCGCCCCCCACCGAACTGTCGGCGGCCACCCGGCTGGTGCTGGCGCAACCGCTGAATATCGTGGTCGACCAATTCCGGCCGCTGCCGGGCGGTTCCGGTGAAGGCCTGACCGCCTTCTTCTACAGCCTGCTGCTCCTGCTGATCGGCATGGTCGGGGCGATGATCATCCACCAGCTCATCGACTCGGCGCTCGGCTTCCTGCCGACCGAGTGGGGACCGTGGTACGTGCACTACCCGCGCGCCTCCATCTCCCGCGTGAAAACACTGCTCATCAAGTGGTCCGCGGTGACGGTGATGGCGTTCACGGTCTCGGGTGCGTTCCTCGGCATCGCGGCCGCGCTCGGAATGCCGCTGGACAAACCGCTGCTGTTGTTCCTCTACGGCGCCTTCGTGATCATCGCGGTCGGCTTCACCTGCACCTCGGTGCTGGCCACGGTCGGCACCTCCGGACTGATCATCAACCTGATCATCTTCGTCATCCTCGGCCTGCCCTCCTCCGGCGGCACCATCCCGATCGAGGCGACCCCCAAGTATTTCGGCTGGCTGGCCAAGTTCGAACCCATGCACCAGGTCTTCCTGGGCACCCGCTCGATCCTCTACTTCAATGGCAACGGGCAGGCGGGCCTGACCCGCGGCCTCTGGATGGCGGTGCTCGGCCTGGCCATCGGCGTCGTCCTCGGCCTGTTCAGCACCCGCTACTACGACCGGAAGGGCTTGGAGCGCAAGCCGGTCGAGACCGCGGCGAGCGGCAAGCACGCCAAACCGGCCGACAGCGAGAGCACCGCCGACACCTAGCCCGGCGGCATCACAGCGGCACGACCGGCAGCCAGCGCGCGACCTCGCCCGCCCGGCTGCCGGACGCGCTCAATGCTCCCGACTCCACGGCGTCGTCGAATTCGAGCAGCCCCGTGGCCAGCAGCAGCCAGGTCCGCGCATCGGTCTCGACCACATTCGGCGGCGTCCCGCGCGTATGCCGCGGCCCCTCGATGCACTGCACCGCCACGAATGGCGGTACCCGCACCTCCACCGAATGCCCTGGCGCGTCTGCCGCGAGCGATCGCACGGTCCCCCGCACGGCCGCCGCGAGCTCGGTACGCGGGGGCTTCGCCACGGTGTCGTCCCGCAGCCACTCTCCCACCGCGGCCACCGCCGCCCGCACCTCCGCCGGATCCACCCCACCTCGTCGCGCCATGCCGCGAGGCTACCGCCGCCCACCGACGCCGGGCCGCCGCGGTCAGGGGCGATCGGCCGTGGCGGTCAGGGGTGCTCCCGAGACGAGACGGCGGGCCAGACGCGGGGCCAGCGCCCCACCGGCATTGAGGGCAAGATGCAGCAGTGCCGGGGCGATGGCGCTGCCGGTGTCGCGGCGCAGGCGGTCGAAGAGCAGGCCCGCACCGGTGGTGAGCGCCACCGTCGCCGCGACCGGATCGGCTGCGGCGCGGGCGGGTTGAATGTGGGAGAGGCCGAAGACGAAGGCGCCGAGAGCCGTTCCCGGACTGCCCGCGGTCTCCGCGAGCAATGGGGTCAGCGTCGAGCGGTAGACGAGTTCCTCGGTGAGAACGGTGCCGCCGGGGATGTGCAGCGCGGTCCATTCCACGGTGTGGACGCCGGGACCGCGATCGTCGAGTCCGGCCAGGTGGCGGCGGGTGGACGGAATCGCCACGGCCGCCGCGTATCCGGACAGCACCAGTCCGGCCGCGATCGCGCCTACCCGAAATCCGCGCGGTTCCAGCCAGTTCGGCATCCCTCGAAACGCGAGCGCATACGCGGTGGCGAAGGCGGTGTTGGCGGCGGTCCGGCCGCGGATATCCAGCGCGAGAGCCGGGAGGACCCGATTGCTCCACACCAGCGGAACCGCCATTGCCACCAGCGATTTCGGGCTCAGCAGCGCTGTGATCCCGGGCCCCCGGACCTGGAGACTCCCCTGCTCGCCACCGGTCGCCGCGATGGCCGTGCGGCGCACTCTCACTTGACGGCCCGTTCGTAGGCTTCCGCGAGTTCGATCTGGGTGCGGATGCGCTCGGCCAGATCCTGATCCCAGTCCGGCGGCGCGGCGATGGAGGCCCACCCGTCGAGCACCAGGGAGCCGTAGCGGTGTCCGTGCCCGTCGCTGACGCCCTGGGCATTGGTCAGGTCGGCGACCACCTGCCAGAAGGTGACGAAGGGCCACCAGCGCATCTGCGGCGAGACGTCCGCGCCGCGCGGTTCCGACAGCCAATCCGGTTGGGAGAAGATGAGATCCGACGACCACCAGACGATGGGGTCCGACGGGTGCTGCAGGTACGCGATGCGCGGCTTGCGCCAATCGGCCGAGGGCTTGCCCAAATCCGCCGCGGTGGCGGCGAATCGGACCACCAGGCCGTCGGCGTAGATCGGATCCACCTCGCGCGTCCCGGGATCGCGGCGCTGAACGAACTGCTGCCACAGGCGATTCGAGTTGGGCGGGCCCACCCACAGCGCCCCGTCCACCTTCGAGCGCAGGTCGGCCAGCCCGTCGAAGGCCGATTCGGAGCCCTGCGAGCCCAGGGATTCGCCGTACACCAGCAGCTTCGGCCGATGCTCGGGCGGCCGCCGCACCCAGTGCGCGTATACGGCGTCGAACATCTTCCTGCCGTTGATCGCCACCTTCTGGCGGTCCGCCAGGAACGACAGCACGCTGGGCAGATACGAGTACTGCGAGGCCACGATGGCGGTGTCCCCGCCCCACATGTATTCGAGCGCGGCCGCCGCCTCCCCGTTCACCCACCCGGTCCCGGTGGTGGTGGCCAGCACCAGCACCTTGCGGTCGAAGGCCCCGGTGCGCTCGAGTTCGGCGACCGCCAGGTCCTCCTCGGTGGTGTCGCCGGTCGCCGACTGCAATCCCACGTAGACCCGGATCGGTTCGCGCGCGGGCTTTTTGGTGACGGCGCTGATCAGCATGGGATCGGGCCCGTGCGAGACGAACCAGCGCCCCTCCGAGCCGAGGGTCTCCCAGGCGGCCAGCGAGGCCGGGCTGCCGGAGCGCTCGGGTTTGGTGGGCTGCACGGCGTATTCGGTCATCTTGTCGTTGCGCACGCTGAACGCCGAGTTGGCGACCGCGAAGAAGGCCCGGGTGGCGACGCCGTTGAACAGGGTCACGATGAGCACGGTCAGCAGCAGCGCCCCGGCGGCGGGCGCGAATGTCGGCGGCACCTTCACCCAGCGGCTGAGCAGCCGGGCCAGGAACCGCACGGCCGAGCGCAGCGTCCGGAAGACCGCCACCGCCAGCGCGCCGACCGCGAAACTCAGTCCGCCCGTACGCAGATACGCGGCGCGGGTGGTGCCCTCCATGCCCATGAGGGTGGTGATCTCGCGCTGCCAGTCGGCGGACAGCACCAGCATGCGGCCCGCCACCAGGATGCACCCCACCACGACGATGACCTTGACCAGGTACCGCGCCCACTCCGGCGGCGACCCGAGCTTGATCCGCGGCCGAATCCACTTGCGGAACAACCACTGCAGCACACAGCCGACGCCGTATCCGATGGCCGCGTTGATGCCGGAGATCAACCCCTGGAACAGCCAGTCGCGCGGCACCAGCGACGGCGTCACCGACCACGCGAAGAAGATGGTCGCGACCACCAGCCCCGTGTGATTGAGATCGATGATGTCCTCGACCCGCCGCGCGACCACCGCGATCTTCCGACCCCACCCGCGCCGGAACAGCTTCCGATAGGCCACCACCCCGTGCGCGTAGACCACGGTGCCGCGCGTGCGCAACCGTGTCAAAGCCTCGGTGGTGTCCAGCACCCGTCAAGTATGGACGCAACCGGCCGGAATCCGGGGACCCCCGTCTGTGACAGAGACCATCACCCGGGCGCGTCGCCGACGGCATCTACCCACGGCACTCGAGTAGTTGTACGCGGTCGATTTCGCGCTGCCGCCGCGAGACTCGGTACCCATGAGCACCCCGAGCGCACAAACCAAGAGCACCACCGCGTTTCTGGCTCAGGCCATGATCGCCTTCGGAATCAGCTTCGCCTCCTTGGTCATCGGCATCATCTACCTCCCCCTCGACATCTGGCAGCGCGGATTCCTGCTGATGTCAACGCTTTTCCTGGTGAGCAGCAGCTTCACCCTCGCCAAAGTGATTCGCGACCAACACGAATCCACGAAGGTCACCCACCGCATCGACGAGGCCCGCATGGAAAAACTGATGGCCGAACACGACCCGTTCAAAATCAACTGAACTGTCCCGCAAGCATTACCGCGGAGACGACGAGAGCCCGCCGGATCGAGGGGTCCGGCGGGCTCTCGCTATGTCCACGGCCTATCGGCCGAATGGGTTCAGTGGTCGGAGTTTCCGAAGAGGGCGGGCAGCGTGCCCTCGTGGGCGGCGCGCAGCTCGTCCAGTTTGACGGTGAACTGGCCCTGGACCTCGACCGAGTCGGAGCCGTCGTCGACGACGCCGATGCGGACCCACGGCAGGCCGCGGGCGTCGCACATCTTGGTGAAGCGGGTCTCCTCCGAGCGCGGGACGGCCACCAGGACGCGGCCCGCGGATTCGGAGAAGAGGGTGACGAACGGGTCGGCGCCCTCGGGAAGGATGATGCGGCAGGCGGTTTCGCCGGCCAGGGCCGCCTCGACGACGGTCTGGATCAGGCCGCCCTCGGAGATGTCGTGGGCGGCGGAGACCATGCCGTCGCGCGAACCGGAGACCAGGATCTCGGCGATCAGCTGCTCGCGGGCGAAGTCGACCTTGGGCGGCAGGCCGCCGAGGTGGTCGTGCTCGACCTGCGACCAGATGGAGCCGTCCAGCTCGTCGCGGGTCTCGCCGAGCAGGATGAGGGTCTCGCCCGGCTCCGTGCCCAGACCGGTCGGGATGCGGCGGTGCACATCGTCGATGACGCCCAGCACGCCGACCACGGGGGTGGGCAGGATGGCGGTCTGGCCGGTCTGGTTGTAGAAGGAGACATTGCCGCCGGTGACCGGAATGCCCAGCGCCGCACAGCCGTCCGCGAGACCGCGCACGGCCTGCTGGAACTGCCACATGACGCCCGGATCCTCCGGCGAGCCGAAGTTCAGGCAGTTGGTGACGGCCTTCGGGGTGGCGCCGGTGACGGCGACATTGCGGAAGGCCTCGGCCAGCGCCAGCTGCGCGCCGGTGTACGGGTCGAGCTTGGTGTAGCGGCCCGAGGCGTCGGTGGCCAGCGCGATGCCGCGACCGGTCTCCTCGTCGATGCGGATGACACCGGCGTCGGCGTTCTCGGCCAGCACGGTATTGCCGCGCACGTAGCGGTCGTACTGCTCGGTGATCCACTTGCGGGAGCACAGCTGCGGGCTGGCCAGCATCTTCAGCAGGGTGGCGCGCAGTTCGTCGCCGGTCTTGGGCCGGTTCAGGCGCGCGGCCGAATCCGCGTTCAGCGCATCCTGATCCGCGGGCCGCTCGACCGGGCGCTCGTAGACCGGGCCCTGGTGGGCGACGGTGCGCGGCGGCACGTCCACCACGACCTCGTCGTGCCAGGTGATGATGAGGCGCTCGCCGTCGGTGACCTCACCGATGACGGTGGCGGTGACATCCCACTTCTTGCAGACGTCCATGAAGGCGTCCACGTTCTCGGGGGTGACGACCGCGCACATGCGCTCCTGCGACTCGCTCGAAAGGATCTCGGCGGGAGTCATATTGGCGGCGCGCAGCGGCACCTGATCCAGGTCGATGCGCATGCCGCCGTCGCCGGCCGCCGCGAGTTCGGAAGTGGCGCAGGACAGTCCGGCGCCGCCGAGGTCCTGGATGCCGACCACCAGTCCGGCGTGGTACAGCTCGAGACAGCACTCGATGAGGACCTTCTCGGCGAACGGGTCGCCGACCTGGACGCTCGGCAGCTTCTTACGGCCGGAACCGGATTCGTCACCCGAGAAGGTGTCCGAGGCCAGCACGGACACGCCGCCGATGCCGTCGAGACCGGTGCGCGCACCGAACAGAATGATCTTGTTGCCCTGGCCGGAGGCGAAGGCCAGGTGCAGGTCCTCGACCCGCATGACGCCCGCGCACAACGCGTTGACGAGCGGATTGCCCTGGTAGGACGGGTCGAACACGGTCTCGCCGCCGACATTGGGCAGGCCCAGCGAGTTGCCGTAGCCGCCGACGCCGCGCACCACACCGTCGACCACGCGCCGGGTGTCCGGGTGGTCGGCCGCGCCGAAGCGCAGCTGGTCCATGACCGCGATCGGGCGCGCGCCCATCGCCATGATGTCGCGGACGATGCCGCCGACGCCGGTGGCCGCGCCCTGGTACGGCTCGACATAGGAGGGGTGGTTGTGCGATTCGACCTTGAAGGTCACCGCCCAGCCGCCGCCGATGTCCACCACGCCCGCGTTCTCGCCGATGCCCGCGAGCATCGACTTCTTCATCTCCTCGGTGGTGGTCTCACCGAAGTAGCGCAGGTGCACCTTGGACGACTTGTACGAGCAGTGCTCCGACCACATCACCGAGTACATGGCGAGCTCGGCGTCGGTGGGACGCCGCCCGAGGATCTCTTTGATCCGGGCGTACTCGTCATCCTTGAGGCCGAGTTCCTTGTAGGGCTGCGGGTGGTCCGAGGTGGCCGCGGCGTTGCTGACGGTATCGACGTGGCTGGTCACGGGAATACCAGAGTCCTTTCGGCCGGGCAGGTCGGAAGCGATTGCCCGCGTTGCTGGATGTCGGCGAGATATATGAAGGGAGTCTAATTGCCACTGATTTCAAGTCTTTACCCCGGTTCCCGGTGTGGTAGAGGCCACTGACCGCGCGCGTGAAGGGCGGCGGCACCCCGGCCGTGCGTTGAAGGTGCGGGCAGGTCCGGGAGCTACTCTGTGGCGGTGAACGATCGATCCGGTGTCGCGGATCAGACCGAGAAGCCAGTGTCCACTCCTGGAGGGATGACGCGACGGCAGAAGGAACTGCTGGCTCTGGCGGTGGCGCTGTTCGCCGTGTCGGCGGTGGTCAGTCTGATCACCAAGTGGCACGGATACATCGATCTACAGGTGTATCGGAACGGTGCGCGGGCCTGGCTGGACGACAAGGACCTGTACGGGCCGATGCCCGCGGTCTACGGAATCGGGCTGCCGTTCACCTATCCGCCCTTGGCCGCGCTGTTCTTCGCGCCGCTGGCCGTCATGCCGCTGGCGGTCGCCGAGTGGGCGGTGCTCATCGTGTCCATCGCCTCGCTCGGGGTGACGCTGTGGCTGGTGCTGGATCTACTGCGCCCGAGCCTGGCCTGGCAGACCCGGATCGCGCTGGTCATCGGCGCGGTGGCGCTGACCCAGCTGCTGGAGCCGATCCGCGAGACCTACGGGTTCGGGCAGATCAATCTGGTGCTGATGGCAGCGGTGGCGCTGGATTGCCTGGCGCGCAAGACATTCTGGCCGCGCGGCATGCTGATCGGCATCGCGGTGTCGGTGAAGCTGACCCCCGGCGGCTATCTGCTCTACTTCCTGCTGCGCAAGGACTGGAAGGGCGCGATCACCCTGGTGCTGTCCGCCATCGGCGCGGTGGCCGTGGGATTCGTGATCTTCCCGCACGATTCGCCGCAGTACTGGTTCCACACTCTCGCCGACACCGGCCGCATCGGTCCGCCCTGGTACGCGGGCAATCAGTCCATCAAGGGTTTCGTGTTCCGGCTGGGCTTCTCCACCTCGGTCGCCACGCTGCTGTGGCTGGTGCTGTCGGTGATCGCCGTGGGCCTGGCCGCGGTGTGGATGAAGCGCCTGCTGGACGAGGGCGCGCAGGTGGCCGCCCTGATGGTGAATGCCGCTGCGGTGCTGCTGGTTTCGCCGGTCTCGTGGTCGCACCACTGGGTGTGGGTGGCGCCCGCGCTGCTGGTGGCCGCCGACGCCATCGCCCGCGGCCGCCGCAATCCGTGGTTCCTGGGCGCGGTGGGTTTCGCCGTGGTCATGTTCGCCGTCGGCCCGATGTGGCTGCTCCCCCACAACGCCGACCGCGAACTCACCTGGAACTGGTGGCAGCAACTGCTGGGCAACAGCTATGTGCTGTTCACCTTCGCCCTGTTCGTGGTCGCCGTGCTGAGCTACCGACCCAACCCGGCTACCGCCGAAGCCACCGTGCTGGACGCCTGAGCACCGACCCCGTCATTCCGGCGCGCTTTTGGCCGGAATCCATCGCCGTCCGTGTGGATCCCGGCCAAAAGCATGCCGGGATGACGAGCGGGTCGTCTATCGCACGATCTCCGGCGTCAGGAAGGCCGCCAGTGCGGACGCGTAGGCGGGAACGTCTGCCGCGCCCATCATTTCGCGCGCCGAGTGCATGGCCAGCTGGGCTGCGCCGACATCGACGGTCGGCATGCCGGTATTGGCCGCGGTCATCGGGCCGATGGTGGAACCGCACGGCAGATCGGCCCGGTGGACGTAGCGCTGCAACGGCACGTTCGCCTGGACGCAGGCGAGTGCGAAGGCGCCCGCACCCGTCGCGTCGGTGGCGTAGCGCAGGTTCTGATTGACCTTGAGCACCGGCCCGCCGTTCACCTCGATGCGGTGCGCGGGTTCGTGCCGCTCCGGGTAGTTCGGATGCGTCGCGTGCGCCATATCGCCCGACGCGCACACCGAACCCGCCAGTGCCGCCAGGTATTCGGCGCGCCCGCCGCCCCGGGTCAGCACGATGCGTTCCAAAACCGTGGGCAGCAGCCCGGATTGGGCGCCGCGGTCGGACTGGCTGCCGACCTCCTCGTGGTCGAACATGGCCAGCACCGGCACCGCCGCGCCGGGTTCGGCGATGGCGGCCAGGAAGGCACGCAGCCCCGCGTAGCAGGTGCCCTGATTGTCGAGCCGGGGTGCGCTGATCAGATCCAGCTCGCGCCCGATCAGCTTGGAGGGCACCAGATCATGGGTCATCAGCTCCCAGCCGAGCACCGCGTCGGGCTCGATGCCGGAGCGTTCGGCGATGAAGGCCATGAACGAGCGCGGCTCGCCGCCGATCCCCCACACCGCGTTCACGTGCCGCTGCGGATCCAGCTGCACTCCGCGCCGGTCCTCGGACAGGTGGATGGCCAGCTGCGGCACCCGCAGGATCGGCTCGTCGATGCGAATCAGCCGCTCCCGCACCACGTTTCCGTCGCGCACCGACAGCCGCCCGGAGATGCCGAGGTCCCGGTCCAGCCACGAGTTCAGCCAGGCGCCGCCGTAGGGTTCCAGCCCGACCAGCTGCCAGCCCGCCACGGCCAGATCCGGATGCTGCTTCACCCGCAGATTGGGGCTGTCGGTGTGGGCCCCGACGACCCGGAAGGGAGTGGCCTGCCCGACCCGGAATCCGGTCGGCGTGCCCGGCCCGCCATCGGCCCATGCCACCAGAGAACCGCCGCGCACCACGTAGTAACGGCCCGCGCTACTGGACGGCCACGGGGCCGATTCGGAGAGCCGGGTGAAGCCGTGATCGTCGAGTTCCGCTGCGACAGTGCGGCAGACATGGAAGGGCGACGGCGAAGCGTCGATGAATTCACACAGGCCGGCGGCGGTCGCGGTGGTCTCGGCAACGGGCATGACCTTGATCCTAAGCAACCATGCCTCAGATCAACTCTCAGACTCTCAGGGGCTTCCCCTGAAACCCCTTCGACAAGCCCGGGGGATCATCAGTCGGGCAGCGGCGCTCCGGCGACGCGGCCCAGCAGGCGCACCAGTTCCAGATAATCGTCGCTGCCGAGGCTGCGGCGCAGCTCGGCCTCGGCCCGCGCTTCCTCGCAGCGGACCTCCGAGACCAGCTCCTCGCCGCGGCGGCTCAGGCCGATGAGAATGCGGCGGCGGTCGTCGGCGGCGGCCACCCGGAAGATCAGCCCGCGCTCGGCGAGATGGTCGGCGTGACGGGTGGCAGAAGACGGGGGCAACTGGGCCCGGGTGGCCAGTTCGCTCATGGTGATGCCGACGTCAGCGGATAGATTGGTGAGCATGCACCATTGGTCGGCGGTGAGCCGCCTGGCACACAGTGCGGCGTCCAGGTGACGAAGCCAACTCCGCTCGGCCGCTCGGAGGGCTCCATGCAAGGTGGAAAATCCACCTAGAATTGTCGCCATATTTCCCGCCCGTCAGAAACCGCTTGAACGAGGGGAAGGTTAGCCCATGTCCCCGTTCGACGGGAATCCCGAGAACACTATCGAGATCATCAACATAGTGCCGCAGCAGGGGCCCGGCGGTATCTTCGCACCGTCCTGTGAGGCGGCCATTTCTCTGGCGTTGGAAGAAATCAACTCCGGTTCCGGAATTCTGGGAAGGGAATTGCGCGTCACCCACATTGACGGCGGACGCGAACCCGCCGTCGTCGCGGGGGAAGTCGCCGCGCTGCTCGCCACGGGCATGGTGCACGCGGTGACGGGCTGGCACACCTCGGCGGTGCGACGCGCGGTGGAACAGGTGACGGCCGGTCGGGTGCCGTATTTGTTCGCCACCGACCACGAGGGCCTGGAGTCCACCCCCGACGGGCTTTTCATGATCGGCGCGGACCCGAAACACCAGATCCTGCCCGCGCTGGACTGGTTGCACCGATCCTTCGAGGCGCGGCGCTGGGCCATCATCGGCAACGACTACGTCTGGCCGCGGCGCACCGCGCAGGCCGTGCGGGCCGCGCTGCTGGATCCGGAGCTGATTCCACTGGAGATGTTCGTGCCCATGGGCACCCGCGATTTCCGGCGTTTCCTGGGTGACCCGCTGCTGGATCAGGCCGACGGCATCATCGTGCTGCTGGTCGGCGCGGATGTCGCGCGCTTCAACCTGCAGTTCTCGCGGACCGGGCGGTCGGATCAGCAGGTGCGGGTGAGCCCGGCGGTGGACGAGAACGTGCTGCTGGCGGCGGGCGGCGGCGCGAACCACAATCTGTTCGTGCCGTCCGGATTCTTCGTGAACGGCCCGCACGATCGGGAACGGCTGGACCGCTATCACAAGCTGCACGGCTGGTTCGCGCCCACGCTGACCAATTTCAGCAATACCAGCTACGAGGCCATTCACACGCTGCGCGGGATGGCGGAGCTGGCCGGATCATTGGACGTGCGGCGGATCCAGCGGGCGGTCGCGGATCGGCCGGTCATCGAAACCCCGTGGGGCGAGGTCGGTTTCGAGGGCAATCAAGCGATCCGCCCGACCTGGCTGGCCAGGGCGGGCGGAGTCGACTTCGAGATTCTGGACGGAATCTGAGTTACCGGGTTACGCGGAGACCAGGCTGTCCAGCACGGACAGGAACAGGCCCAGGCCGTCATCGCTGGGGCCGGTGAGCGGCTCGGTGGCGTGCTCGGGATGCGGCATCAGGCCCACCACCCGGCGGTTGGCCGAGGTGATGCCCGCGATATCGCGCTGCGAACCGTTCGGGTTGCCGCCGGCATAGCGGAACACCACGCGGCCCTCGCCCTCGAGCTCGTCGAGCACCTGGGCGGAGGCCTGGTAGCGGCCCTCGGCGTTCTTGACCGGCACCAGGATCTGCGCGCCCTTCTCATAGCGCGAGGACCAGGCGGTATCGGTCTGCTCGACGGTCAGCCACTGATCGCGGCAGACGAAGTGCAGGCCCTCGTTGCGGGTCAGCGCGCCCGGCAGCAGGCCCGCCTCGCACAGGATCTGGAAACCGTTGCAGATGCCCAGGATCGGCAGGCCGCCCTCGGCGGCCTTGATGACCTCGCCCATGACGGGGGCCATGGAGGCGATGGCGCCGGCGCGCAGGTAGTCGCCGTAGGAGAAGCCGCCGGGCACCACGACCGCGTCGACATTCTTGATGTCGGCATCGGCGTGCCACAGCGAAACGGCTTCGGCTCCGGCCAGTTTCACCGCGCGGGCGGCGTCGACATCGTCGAGCGTGCCCGGGAAGGTGATGACACCGATGCGGGCGCTCACAGCCGGACGACCTTCCAGTCCTCGATCACGACATTGGCCAGCAGCGATTCGGCGATCTGCTCGAGATCGGCGTCGGTGACATTGTCATCGACATCGAGCTCGAACCGCTTGCCCTGCCGCACATCCGAGATCCCGGGGTGCCCGAGACGCCCCAGCGCGCCGACAATGGCTTGTCCCTGCGGATCCAGGATCTCGGCCTTCGGCATCACCTCGACCACGACACGTGCCACGCGTTGCTCCTCAGCTGGTGGGGCGGCGCCCGGCGACTGCGACGGCCGGGCGTGTTGTGCTGCTCAGCGTAGTTGGCGCGGTGCGAGCCATCGCCGCCGGGGCAACGCCGTTGTGGCGCCCGACACAGCGGAACCTCCAAGGATGGCGAGAGTCCGGCGATGAGGGCTTGGACGGAGCTACGGTTGCCATATGCGCATAGCCCATTTCGGACATTCCTGCATTCTCGTGGAGATGAACGGCGTCCGGGTTCTGTTCGATCCCGGCACCTTTTCGCACGGTTTCGAGGGCATCACCGGATTGGACGCCATCGCCGTCACCCATCAGCATCCGGATCACATCGACCCGAATCGGATCGACGCGCTGATCGAGGCGAATCCGCAGGCCAGGCTGCTGTCGGATCCGCAGACCGCGCTGCAGCGGGGCGGGTCCTGGGAGGCCGTCCATGCCGGAAATGTCCTTAAAGTCGGAGATATTCAGGTGACCGGTGGCGGCGGCCGCCACGCGGTAATCCATCCCGACATTCCAGTCATCGACAACACCGTTTTCCAGCTCGGCACCCCCGACGATCCCGCGCAACTCGTGCACCCCGGCGATTCCCTCTGGGTTCCGTCGACGCCGGCGGGCGTGCTCGCCATTCCGGCGGTCGCGCCGTGGATGCGGATCAGCGAAGCGGTGGATTACCTGCGGGCGGTTAATCCCCGGGTCGCCTTCCCCATCCACTACGGCATCATCGCCCCCGAGGCCCAGGGCATCTATTTCGGTCGGCTGAACGAAATGGGCCCGGCGAATACCGAATTCAAGATCATCGAACCCGAGGACCACGCGGAATTCTGACTCGGTTCCGCCACCAGCGATCACAACCAGCCGAGGGCTCCGAAAACAATCACGGCCAGGGCGTCGATTCCCAGAATCGCGCCCACGGCAAGGGTTTTCGCGCGCACGGTCGGCAGGTCGTGGACCCGGAAGCAGGCGACGAAGAACGGCACGTAGCCGATCAGCCAGATGAGGTAGGGGAAGTCGGCCTGCCACCAGGACCAGTCCCAGGTCAGCACGCCCGCCTTGTTGAGCAGCACCTCGACGCCGACGGCGGCCGCCGAGTTCGCCGCGATCAGCACCGGCCGGTTGGGCAGGCCGAAGATGCGGGTTTCCTTGGGCGGCAACATCTTCGCGGCCGCCACACCCATGATGGCGAACATGAAGCAGATCTCGATATTGAGGCCGATGAGCAGCTGATAGGCCGTCAGGCCGGTCGCGCCCCAGACCGGTGCGCGGCCGGTGGCGTGGAAGACCACGGAATTCCAGAGCTCGTTGAACAGGTCCATGCCCCACAGCGCCAGCCCGGCGAACAGGACGTTCCAGTTCCGGCGTTCCACCTCGGTGGCGTAGACGTAGACGACGACCAGCAGGAGCGGGATGACATACCACTTGAATTGGCTGCTGTCGCGCAGCAATTCGAGTGCCGTGCGGGCGTGATCGGTCATCGGCGCGCCTCTCTCCCGACCGTGAACGCCCAGAGTCTTTACAAATCAACTCCTATTGTCAACCTGTAAATACCTCTTCCCGGGCCGCCGCGGCCTCCCGCTCCTGGATCTCCCGCAGCCGCGCGCCCTCGACATCGATATCGGGCACGATCCTGCTCAGCCAGGCCGGAATCCACCACGCCCACTTGCCCATCAGCACCAGCAGCGACGGGATGAGCACCATGCGGACCAGGAAGGCGTCGAAGAAGACGCCCGCCGCGAGCGCGAAGCCCATGGACTTGGCGCTGACATCCGGCTCCAGCATGAAGGAGCCGAACACGAAGATCATGATGACGGCCGCGGAGGTGACCACCCGCGCGCCGTGGTGGTAGCCCTTGATCATGGCCTGCTTGGGATTCTCACCGTGCACGTATTCCTCGCGCATGCGGGTCACCAGGAACACCTGGTAGTCCATGGCGAGCCCGAAGACCAAGCCGATCAACATGATCGGCATGAAGCTGATGATCGGCCGCGGCTCGGAGATGATGCCGAACTTGCCGTCCTGGAAGATCAGCACGGTGGCGCCGAAGGTGGCGGCCATGGACAGCAGGAAGCCCAGCGCCGCCGTCAAAGGCACCAGGATGGAACGGAATACGGCGATTAACAGCAGGAACGCCGCCCCGGCGACAATGGCCAGATAGGGCACGATCTTGCCCAGCAGCACATGGTCGATATCGGCGTAAATGGCTGTGGTGCCGGTGATTCCGTACTCCATGCCGTACTGGCTCTTGAACTGCGACTCGGCGTCGCGGGCATCGCGGACCAGGTCCTTGGTGTCCTGATCATTGGGTCCGGTCTTGGGGACGGCCTCGAGCCGCGCACCCTGCTTGTCCGGGCTGAAGACCGGATTGGTCACGTAGTTCATGTCCGAGTACCCGGCGAGCTTGTCGCGCAGCGCGGTCACCGCCGCATCCCGTTGCTCCGGTTGCACATTCGACAGGTCGACGGCTACCTGCAGCACGCCGTTGCTGCCCACGCCGAAGCCTTCCGTGCGCAGCTCGTACGCCTTTCGCACGGTGGAGGTCTTGGGCAGGCTGTCCTCGCCGGGCAGGCCGAGCTGCAGGTGGGCGGCGGGCGCGGCGATCAGGCCCAGCACCACGATGCTCAGGAGCAGGGTGAGCACGGGCACCCGGCCGATCACCCGGGCCACCCGCACGCCATTGGTGACCTGGCTGTCGTCCTCGGGATCGCTCTGGGCGACGAAGGGCAGCTTCGGCTTGAAGATGAAGCGCCCGAACGCGCCGAGCAGCGCGGGCATGAGGGTGAGCGCGACCAGTACCGCGAATCCGGCCGCGACCGCGCCGCCCAGGCCCATGAAGGTCAGGAATCGGACGCCGACGATGCTCAGCCCGATCAACGCGATGATCACGGTGAGTCCGGCGAACACCACCGCCGAACCGGCCGTGCCCAACGCCACGCCCGCGGCTTCCTCGGGTGAATCCTGTACCGACAGTTCGTGTTTGTAGCGGGACACGATGAACAGCGCGTAGTCGATGGACAGCGCGATGCCGATCATGGACGCCAGGAAGGTGGTGAAGCTGGGCACGTCGAGGAAGGCGGTGCCGAGGAAGATCGTCGCCATGGCCGCGCCGAGTCCGACGACGGCGGTGATGATCGGCACGAAGGCCGCGATCAGCGCGCCGAAGCAGACGATCATGACCACGAAGGCGAAGGCCATGCCGATCATTTCGGACTTGCCGCTGGGCTGCTGCTGTTCCATGGCGATGGTGCCGGAGAGTTCGACGGTGAGGCCCGCGCGGCGGGCGTCGTCGGCCACGTCGTAGGCGGCCTCGCGATCGTCGGCGGTGATGGCGCCGAAGTCCTTGATGGTGAACGGGACACTGAGCACCGCGACGGTATCGGGCTGGTTCGGATTGAGCACGTTCAGCGGCGCATTGCTGCACCGGCTCACGAAGTCCTGGGAGCGGCGGTCGCCGGTGAGGCAGCCCATCTGCTCGGCGGCCGCGATCGGGTCGACCAAGGGTTTGGCGTGGTCGACGATGCCGAGGTCGTTGAGCTTCCGCACCAGTGCGTCGAGCGCCTGCCGGTTGGCCGGATCGGTGAGTTTGGTCCCGGCCGGTGCGCCGATCACGTAGACGCCGGTGACCGCGTCGAACTGGAACGCCTGCGACATGCCCGGAAAATGCTCGTCGAGAATGTGGTTGGCGCGCTCCGAGGGCAGGTTCGGTATGTCGAAGGAGTTGCTCATCGGCTTCTGCAGCGCGCCCCCGAGGATGCCGAGCAGCGCGAGCAGGACCAGCCAGACCGGCAGCACGATCCACTTGCGCCGATACGCGAACCTGCCCCACCGGTACAGATAGACGGACACGAGCTCTCCTAGCGGTCGCCGGGCGTGCTGTGGTCTTCGTACTACCGATTGTTGAGTTTGCTATCCAATTGCCATCGGATCAAGCGATTCGGGCGAAAACGACGGGGATTGAGGCCGCGCCGCCGGGCAGGACGAGGCACCGCCCGGCGGCGCGAGTAGAGGGAGAGCCATCCGGAACGATAGCTCTTCAATTGCCGCCGGGACGGTGATTGACCGGATCGTAATGCGGTCGTCAGCTTCGGTAGGAGGCCAGGAAGAGAGCCTCGGCGAGCGCCATGTTCTCGATCTCGGTGGGGTCGACGCTCTCATTGGGCGCGTGGATGAGGCATTTGGGTTCCTCGACGCCCATGAGCATGATCTCCGCCTGCGGGTAGGTGTCGGCGAAGACATTGCACAGCGGAATCGAGCCGCCCTGGCCCTCGGTGGTGGCGGGGCGGCCGTAGGCGGCCTCCATAGCCTCCGCCATCGCGGTGCGAGCCGGGCCATCGGTGCTGCCGACGAACGGCGAGCCGGTGGACTCGGTCTCGATGGTCACCTTCGCATTCCACGGGGTATGCGACTTCAGGTGTGCCGTAAGCGCTTTCAGCGCCTCGTCCGGCTTGGTGCCCGGCGGGATGCGCAGATTGAGGCGGGCGCGGGTCTTGGGCTGGATGGCCGCCGACGAGCCCACCACGGCCGGGACGTCCATGCCCAGCACGGTGAGAGCCGGTCGGGCCCAGAGCATGTCGGCCACCTTGCCGCTGCCGACCAGATCCACTCCGTCGAGAACGCCTGCGTCGGAACGGAATTGGTCGACCGGGTACTCGTGGCCCTCCCACACCTGATCAGTGCGCAGGCCGTCCACCGTGGTGTTGCCGTCGGCGTCGCGCAGGGTGCCGAGCAGGTGGATCATGGCGGCCAGCGCATCGGGGGCGGGACCGCCGAACATGCCGGAATGCATGGGCCCGGCCAGGGTTTCGACGGTGACGACCACGTTCACATTGCCGCGCAGGGTCTGGGTGAAGGTGGGGACGCCGACCGCGAAATTGCCGCAGTCGCAGATCAACAGGGTGTCCGCGCGCAGCAGGTCCGCATTGCCGGGCACGAATTCCTCGAGCCCGCCGGTGCCCTGCTCCTCGGAGCCCTCGGACACCAGCACCAGCCCGACCGGGAAGTCGTCGCCGTACACCTTCCGCAGCGCCCGCAGCGCGGTCAGGTGCATGACGATATTGCCCTTGCAGTCGGCCGCGCCGCGCCCGTACCAGCGGCCGTCCTTCTCGGTGAGCTGCCAGACCGGCGTCTTCCAGGCGGCGTCGTCGAGCGGCGGCTGCACGTCGTAGTGGCAGTACAGCATGATGGTCGGCTTCCCGGCCGGGGTCTTGCTGCGCGCCACTACCGCATTGCTGCCGTCCGGCGTCTTGTGCAGGCCCACGTCGGTGAGTCCCTCGGCCTTGAAGGCGTCGGCCACCCATTGCGCGGTCTTCTCGCACTCCTCGATCGGGAACTGCCGGGCGTCGTACACCGACTTGAACGAAACGAGCTGTTCCAGATCGCTTTTCGCGCGCGGCATGAGTTCCTTGACGGCCGCGCGCAGGGCGGCCACCTTCGAATCCTCGCGCGCCCCTGCGGTTGTGGTCATGAATCCTCCTGATCACTTGGCGGTATCGGGTTTAACCGTGTCAGCTTTCTTCAAATGACCCGTGGTTTCCAAGTAGGCGGCGAGCTTGTCCGGGCAATAGGTTTCGATGGCCAGCGCGGTGGCGGTGAAGACATCGGTGTCGGCGATGACCGGCCGGTTACCCGGACCGCTCGCGCCATTGCTGATGGCGGCCTCATAGCGGGCCTTGATCAGCGGGTTCGAGGGGTCCGAGCACACCAGCCCGCCGTCCTCGCCCAGCGAGTCGGCAATCGTCTGCGGGTCGGGGGCGGTGAAACCGGCTGCTTCCAAACGCGAGTGCAGCACCTGCGCCTTGCGCAGCGCCTCATCGCTGGAGTGCTCGCGGTTGAAGATGATGGCCCCGGCGACGGCGAGCGCCACCAGCACCACCGCCACCGAGATGTACACCAGCCGGCGCTGCCGCTCGGGCGCGCCGCCGAAGTCGAGTCCGTCGGTCATGCCAGCGCCTCCTGCGGAGTGTCGATCTTCCAGCCGGGCTTGCGGAATCGGAGGAACAGGTACGGAATGAGCAGTCCGACAACACCCATGCCCGCGCCGATCAGCAGCACGTAGCTCCAGGCATTGCCGCTGCCGTACTGCGAGGGCGGGACGAAGCCGATGAGGAAGGCCGCGATGGAGGCCGCGGTGCCGAGCCCGCAGAGCGCGACCAGCGCCGGAGCCTTGTAGCCGCGCGGATGGTCGGGCTGGTTGCGGCGCAGCCGGACCGCGGCCAGGAACATGAGCACGTACATGATCAGATACACCTGCGTGGTGATCACCGACAGGATCCAGTAGGCGCTCGAGACGTCCGGGATGAACGCGTAGAGCAGCGCCAGCAAGGTGGTCACGATGCCCTGCGCGACCAGCATGTTCTGTTGCACGCCATGCTTGTTCACGCGTGTCAGGACGGGCGGCAGATAGCCTTCCTTGCGCCCGATCAGCAGCAGCCCCTTGGACGGCCCGGCCAGCCAGGTGAGCATGCCGCCCAACGCCGCGGCCACCAGCATGATGCCCAGCACCGGGGTCAGGAAGCCGATCTTGAAGTGGTTGAAGAACCCGTCGAAGGCCTGCATGACACCGGCGGTGAGGCTCAGATTCTTCGACGGCACCACCCACGAGATCACCACGGCCGGAATGATGAAGATGGCCAGCACCAGCCCGACCGCCATGGCCATGGCCTTCGGGTACTCCTTGCCCGGATCCTTCAGCGAGGACACGTGCACGGCGTTCATCTCCATGCCCGCGTAGGACAGGAAGTTGTTGACGATCAGCACCAGGCTGGCCAGGCCGGTCCAGGCCGGGAACAGGTGATTCGCGTCCATCGGCGCGGCCGACGGATTGCCCTGGGCCAGGAACACGAAGCCGAGCACCACCAGCAGCGCGCCCGGGATCAGGGTTCCGATGATGAGCCCCATACTCGACAGTCCCGCAACGGTTTTGGTGCCCTGCGAGGACACGAACACCGCCACCCAGTAGATGGTGATGATGACGATGGCCACGTACACGCCGTTGGCGGCCAGCGAAGGATTGATGATGTAGGCGAAAGTGCTTGCCACATAAGCCAATAGGCTCGGGTAGTAGAAGATCGTCATGGCGAACTGGCACCACACCGCCAGGAAGCCCAGCGGCTGCGACAGCCCCTCGCCCACCCACTTGTACACGCCGCCGGTCCAGCCCGAGGCCAGCTCCGCGGCCACGAACGCGGTCGGCAGCAGGAACAGCAGCGCGGGCAGCAGGTAGAGGAACACGCAGGCCAGGCCGTAGACCGCCATGGTCGGCGCGGCGCGCAGGCTGGCCACCGAACTGGTGGTCATGAGCGCCAGCGTCACCCACGACATGTATTTGGTGGCCGTGGCCGCCTTGGTCACCGTGCCGGTCATCACCGATCCTTCCAGTCAGGAAACCGAGATCAGAAAACGGAGAACTGCCCCGCGCGCACGAAGGCCTCGAGCGCCACCAGGCCGGAGGCGGAATTGCCCTTGGCGTCCAGGCCCGGACCCCAGGCCGCGACGGAGCATTCGTCCGGAACCACGGTCAGCAGGCCGCCGCCCACCCCGGACTTGGTCGGCAAGCCCACCTTGTACGCGTAATCGCCTGCGCCGTCATAGGTTCCGCACATGGTCATGAGCGCGGTGATGTGGCGCGCGTCCTCCCGGGCGAGCAGCCGGGACCCGTCGGCGCGCACCCCGTGCCGGGCGATGAGCAGTCCGGCCTTGGCCAGTTCGGCACAGGTGATACTGAACGAACACTGCCGGAAGTAGTGGTCGAGCGCGAGATCCACACTGTTGCGCATGTTTCCGAAGCTCGACATCAGATACGAGATCGCCCGATTGCGATCACCGGTGCGCAGCTCGGATTCGGCGATGACGCTGTCGACCTCCAGCGCGGGATTGCCGGTCTCGGCGCGCAGCAGTTCGCGCAGCGCGTTCACGGCATCGCCGGTGTCGGCCAGCAGCTGATCGGCAACGACGATGGCACCCGCGTTGATGAAGGGATTGCGCGGAATCCCGTTCTCCAATTGCAATTCGATGAGGTCGTTGAACGCCATTCCGGACGGTTCGCGCCGGACCCTTTTCCACACGTCGGAGTCCTTGCGGCTCAGCACCAGAGCGAGGGCGAACGCCTTCGAGATGCTCTCGATGGCAAAGGGAACATCCACGTCACCGCCGGTATAGACCTGGCCGTCGACGGTCGCGATCGCGAATCCGAATTGCTGGGGATCGACCTTGGCCAGGCCGGGAATGTAATCGGCGACCGCACCCTCCCCGATGTGCGGCTTCGTGGCGGACATCACCTGCTCTATGACATGCTGATAGTCCATAAGGCTGAATAGTAACCGTTCAGCAACTATCTCTTGATTACGAAACGGTAGCTTGCAGAACCAGTTTCGATCATGGGTGGCTGGCTACCATCACCTCGGCAAACATCTGCCGAAATGCGATCGGAGGCCGAATGACCGACTTGGAACCCGACGATGTCTTCGCGATGCCCGGCATCAAACGCGCCGCACCGCACCGAGGTTTCCCGGACCGCGAAATCTTCCCGCAGGTCGCCTATCAGATCGTGCACGACGAACTGATGCTCGACGGCGTCTCCCGAATGAACCTCGCCACCTTCTGCACCACCTGGGTCGACGACCAGGCGCGACGGCTGATGAGCGAATGTCTCGACAAGAACATCGTCGACAAGGACGAGTACCCCCAGACCGCCGAACTCGAGCAGCGCTGCGTGCACATGCTCGCCGATCTGTGGAACTCCCCCGACCCGCTGGGCACCCTCGGCACCTCGACCACCGGCTCCAGCGAGGCCGCGATGCTGGGCGGACTGGCCGCCAAGTTCCGCTGGCGCAACAGGGGCGGCAAGGGTGTCCCCAACTTCGTGTGCGGCCCGGTCCAGGTCTGCTGGGAGAAGTTCGCGCGCTACTTCGATGTCGAGATCCGGCAGATCCCGCTGCGCGGCGAGCGCTACACGATGCACCCGGACGACGTCGCGGCCTACTGCGACGAGAACACGATCATGGTGGTGCCCACCTTCGGCCAGACCTTCACCGGATTGTTCGAGGACGTCGAGGGCATCAGCAAGGCGCTCGATGACCTGCAGGCCAGGACCGGTCTGGACATCCCGATCCATGTCGACGGGGCCAGCGGCGCCTTCCTCGCACCCTTCACCGCGCCCGAAATCAATTGGGATTTCCGGCTTCCGCGGGTCAAGTCGATCAACGCCTCCGGCCACAAGACCGGTCTGGCCCCGCTCGGCGCGGGCTGGGCCATCTGGCGCACCAAGGAGGACCTGCCCGAGGACCTCATCTTCAACGTCGACTACCTCGGCGGCAATATGCCCACCTTCAACCTGAATTTCTCCCGGCCCGGCGGGCAGGCCGTGACCCAGTACTACGAGTTCATCCGGCTCGGCCGCCCCGGCTACCGCAATGTGCAGACCGCCATCTACGTCGCCAGCCAGCATCTGGCCAGGGGCATCGCCGCGACCGGGCGCTTCGAGATGATTCACGACGCCGATCCGAGCCGCGGCATCACCGCCGTCTCCTGGAAACTGGCCGCGGGTCAGGACTTCAACCTCTACGACCTGTCCGACCGACTGCGCACCCGGGGCTGGCTGATCGCGGCCTACCCGCTGCCGGCCGACCGTGAGGACGAGGTCATCATGCGCGCGGTGCTGCGCCACGGCTTCACCATCGACATGGCCGATCTGCTGCTCGCCGATCTGGACCGCAGCCTGAAGGTGCTGTGCAAGCACCCGATGAAGGTCCCGCTGACGCGGGAGGAGGCGGGCGGCTTCCCGCACAACGCGCACGCGATGGTGCCGACGCCCAAGGCGAAGCCGGTGCGCAAGACCGGCAAGCCCGAAACCAACGGCAAGGCAGTCACTTCCAAGAAGTCCAAGGCAAAGGCCGGTAAGAAATGACCGCGGCCGAGAGTTCTTCCGCAACAGGGACTTCCACCACGGTCCCGGCGAAAAGCGCCGGGAACACGAAGTATCTCAGCACCGTAGCTCTCGGCTTCACCACCGCGGCCGCCATCGTCACCAGCCTGCGCGGGCTGCCCGCCATGGGCAAGGAAGAACTGACGATGTTCTTCTACATCGCGTTCTCGGTGGTCCTCTTCCTGATTCCCGCCGGACTGGTGTCGGCCGAACTCGGCAGCGCCTACGGCAAACAGGCCGGCGGCCTCTACGCCTGGATCAGCGGCGCGTTCGGCAAGCGCGTCGGGTTCTGGGCGATCTTCCTGTCCTGGTTGCAGGCCATGGTGTTCTACCCGACCGGCCTCAGCTTCGCGGCGGCGGGCATCGCCTTCGCCATCGACAAACCCGATCTGGCACAGAACCACTGGTATGTGGGCATCTTCTCGGTCATCGCCTACTGGCTGTGCACGGCCGTGGCGCTGATGGGAAATCAGTTCGCGGCCAAGGTGACCCAGGCCGGATTCGTGCTCGGCACCGCCATTCCCGGACTGATCCTGGTGGGCCTGTTCGTGTGGTGGGTGATCGGCGGCCACTCGATCGGCTGGGACCACACCACCGATCCCGCGGTGACCGTGAGCCATGACGGCCACGACGCGCCGCGCTTCATGCCCTACATCGCCGGGCTGTCCTCGCTGGCGTTCCTCGGGAACATCCTCGAGAACTTCACCGGCATCGAATCGCAGGCGGTGCACGCCACCGAACTGAGGAACCCGGGCCGCGAGTACCCCGTGGCCATCGCCATCGCCGCGGTGACCTCGGCGGGCATCTTCACCCTGGGCGCGCTGGCCGTCGCGGGCATCCTGCCCTACGACCAGATCAACCTGAACTCCGGCGTATTCGACGCCATGCGTTCGGGATTCAGCACGCTCATGAACATCGGCTGGCCGGTGCTCATCCTGGCGGCCATGATCGCCTACGGCGCGCTGGCGGGCACCCTCGCCTGGGTCACCGGTCCCAGCCGCGGTGTGCTCGCCACCGCCCACGACGGCATGCTGCCGCCGGTGCTGCAGAAGGTGAATGCCCGTGGCGTGCAGGTGAACATCCTCATCGTGCAGGGGCTGGCGGTGACGGTGCTGTGCGCGCCGTACTTCTTCATGACCGACGTGAGCAGCGCGTTCTTCCTCATCACGGCCATGGCGGTGGGCATCTACATCATCATCTACCTGTTCATGTACGCCGCCGCCATCCGCCTGCGCTACACCCAGCCGGACCTGCCGCGCCCCTTCCAGGTGCCCGGCGGCAAGGCGGGCATGTGGGGCTTCGCCGGAATCGGCTTCCTGGCCATGGTTTTCGCATTGATCACGGCCTTCGTGCCGCCGTCGCAGCTGCCGGTGGGCAATCCGACGACCTACATCCTGCTGGTCGCCGGTGGCACCGTGTTCTTCTGCCTGATCCCGATCGTGGTGGAGCGCATGCGGAAACCCGATTGGGCCGCACCGGATCACGAGAAGGTGAAATCACACGGTCCGAGCAGCGAGCTGCGGGAGCGGCTGAAGCTCTGACGGCCCGAAATGCGAAGCGGCGGCGGGATTCCCCGCCGCCGCTTCGCATTTCAGCCCTTCAGCTGCCGGACGGGAATCGATGTCTCGACGACCTCGTCGCCCGCGGCCGCCACCCGGTAGGCCTTGCCGTCGGCCTGCGAGCTCACCGCCTCGACCAGCTGAGTGCCGTGGAAGTGCAGCGACACCAGGTCGTCGATGGCGTAACCCGCCGGCAGTTCACCCTTTTGGATCGCGCGATGGAACAGCGGCTGCCGCTGATCCTCCGCGTCGTAGTGCGGGCAGCAGCTGCCCGCCACGAATCCCAGTCCCTCCGGCAGGATCTGGAGCGTCGGGCCGTAGGAGTCGGTGGTGCCGCCCTCGAACCAGCAGATGGCCCCGGCGCTGCCGCCGGTCATGACCGCGCCGTTCTCCCACGCCTCGCGCAGGATCGCGTCCACGCCCTGCCGCCGCCAGACGTCGAGCATATTGGCGGTATTGCCGCCGCCGACGTGCACGACGTCCATGCTCAGGATGTAGGCGCGCAGGTCGGTGATGCTGCGGTCGAACAGCCGCAGGTGGAACGGGCGGCACCGGCCGGAGTTGTAGGTCTCGTAGAAGCTCACGATGTAGCCCGGATCGTCGCCGGTCGCGGTGCCCAGGAACAGGACTCGCGGCTGCGGCTTACCGGTCAGGCCAAGAACGAAGTCGTGCAGCGGATCCGCCGCACGCCCCATCATCCGCTGGCCCGCACCCGTGGCGACCACGTGACCGGCCATGGCTACCGGTCCCCGAGGCCGACGGTGTCGAGGACCCAGGCGAATTCGAAGGCCACTTCCTTCCACTTCTCGTAGCGGCCGCTGACACCGCCGTGACCGGCGCTCATCTCGGTCTTGAGCAGCAGCTGCTGGTGACCGGTCTTGGTGGCGCGCAGCTTGGCGACCCACTTGGCGGGTTCGACGTACAGCACGCGGGTGTCGTTGAGGCCGGTGATGGCCAGGATGGCCGGGTAGTCCTGCGCCGTCACGTTCTCGTACGGCGAGTAGGACTTCATGTACTCGTAGACTTCCTTGTCCTCCAACGGGTTACCCCACTCGTCCCATTCGGTGACGGTGAGCGGCAGGGACGGATCGAGGATGGAGGTCAGCGGATCCACGAACGGGACATTGGACAGGATGCCCGCGAACAGACCCGGCGCCATATTGGCCACCGCGCCCATGAGCAGGCCGCCCGCGCTGCCGCCGTCGGCCACCATGCGGTCGGCCGCGGTCACGCCCGTATCCACCAGATGCTGTGCGACGGAGACGAAGTCGGTGAAGGTGTTCTTCTTGGTCAGCGTCTTGCCGTGCTCGTACCAGAGCCGCCCCATCTCGCCGCCGCCGCGCACGTGTGCGACCGCGAACACCATGCCGCGGTCCAGCATCGACAGCCGCGCCACCGAGAAGTACGGATCGATGGCGGCCTCGTAGGAACCGTATCCGTAGAGCAGCAACGGCTTCGGGCCCTCGACGGCGCTTTCATCGGACACAGCGCGACGCATGACCAGCGAGATCGGCACCCGGGTGCCGTCGGCGGCCACCGCCCAATCCCGTTGCTGCACATAGTCGTCGGCCTCGTAGCCGCCCAGCACCACCTGCTCCTTGCGCAGCAGCATCTCCCCGGTCTCGACCACGTAATCGAAGACCTGGGTGGGAGTGATGAAGGAGGTGAGCCCGATGCGGAGCATGGGCTGCTCCCACTCCGGGTTGGAGCCGAGCCCGGCCGAGAACAGGGCCAGATCGAAGTCGATGTCCTTCAGCTCGCCGTAACCGTCCGCCGTCAACGGCCACACCGCGACCCGCGGCAGCGCCTCCCGGCGGTAGCTGAGCACCAGCTTGTCGGCGAAGGCGTCGATGTCCTCGAGCCGCACGTCGTCGCGGTGCGGAATCAGGATCGTCATGTCCGACGGATCCGACAGCGGGGCCTCGGCGAGCACGAAGTTGACCGCCTTCGCCCCGTCCACCACATCGTTGTGCAGGATGAGCAGCTTGTCCTCGCCGCCGATCACCGCGTGCTCGGCCGAGTACTCCACGCCCTCGCGGCGCGGCATCAGCACTCGGAACTCGCCTTCCGGGTTGTCCGCCTCGAGGATCCAGTTCTCACTGGTGATCTTGGAACCGGTCATGATGACCAGGAACTTCTCCGAGCGGGTCGCCCCGATACCGACCCAGAAGCTCTCGTCCGGCTCGTGGAAGACCCGCACATCGGCGGACTGCTCGGTGCCCAGGCGATGCCGCCACACACTGTCGGGCCGCCACGACTCGTCGAGGGTCTGATAGAAGACGTGGGTGCCGTCCAGCGACCAGGTCGCACCCGGCGCGATGTTCGGGATCTCGTCGGGCAGCAACTCCCCGGTGCGCAGATCCTTGAACCGCAGCGTGTAGCGCTCGTTGCCGAGGATGTCCACCGAGTAGGCGAGCAGGTCCCCGGCGTGGCTGATGGAATACGCGCCCAGCGCGAAGAAGTCGTGCCCCTCGGCGAGCTGGTTGGAGTCCAGCACGATCTCCTCGCCCGGAATCTCGACGTCGGCCTCCAGCTTGGGCGGGGTCCAGTCGTCGGGATCGGCGATCGGGCAGCGGCAGTGCACGCCGTGCTGCTTGCCCTCGAAGGTGCGCGAGTAGTACCAGTACTCGCCCATCCGGGTGGGCAGCGACAGGTCGGTCTCCTGGGTGCGGCCCTTGATCTCCTCGAAGATCTTCTCCCGCAGCGGGCCCAGCTTGGCGGTCTGCGCGTCGGTGTAGGCGTTCTCCGCCTCCAGGTACGCGATGACCTCGGGATTCTCCTTGTCCCGCAGCCACTCGTACTCGTCGACGAACACGTCCCCGTGGTGCACGCGCTCCTTCGGCACCCGCTTGGCGATCGGCGCCACCACCGCGCCGCTTACTGAGGTCGCGCTCCCACTGTCCAAAGCCATGGACACCACGTTAGTAGCGAGCCCCCGCCGCGAACCCCCGACCCGGCGGTCCCGAAAACTCCAGGGCACGGGAGCGGCCCGCCGGGCTAGGGTGCGGACATGCTGTTGCGAAAGACAGCGCGCGTGCTCGCGGTCCTCGGGATCGCGGCGGGCGCGGGGGGAACCGGTTTGGCCGCACCGGCTTCCGCGTGCGCGTGCGGCGGGGCGGCCTGGCCGACCGCGACCAGCGGACAGGTCGCGGACGAGACGGCGCTGGTGGCCTGGGACGGGCAGCGCGAGACCATCGACATGCGGCTGGGCCTGCGGAGTTCCGGACCGGGGGCCGCGCTGCTGGTCCCGACACCCACCCCGGCCACCGTGACACTCGGGAATCCGGGCACCTTCACCGAGCTCGAGCAGCTCACCGCGCCGACGGTGGTGACCGAGCGGAAATGGTTCGGCGACTTCCGGCTGGGCTGGGGTTCCGCCGCGCCGGACGGCGCGGGCGCGGCGCCCGGTGCGGGCGCACCGACGGTGCTCGATCGGGTCCAACTGGGTCCGGTGGAAGCCACCACCTTCACCGGCGGTGATCTGACCGGCATCCGGGAATGGTTGTCCGCCAACGGGTACGAGATGCGCGAGGAGGTGCTCGCGACCATGCCGCCGTACCTGGACGAGGGCTGGTCCTTCGTCGCGCTGCGGCTCACCACCTCCGCCGCCCTGAACGGCGCGCTCGATCCGGTCCGGATCGGCTTCGCCAGCGACCGGCTGGTCTATCCGATGCGCATGTCCCGCGCGGCCACCCACCAGCAGACGGTCAGACTCTACGTACTGGGACCGCACGAGGTGAAGCGCGAGGATCGCGATGTCACCGGTCAGCAGATCTCGTACTTCTTCACCGGACGTGTCGATCCGCGGGACACGGATCTGCAGCAGCTGAGTGCGGGCGGCAACGACTACCTCACCGGAATGTTCGTGTCCGTCTGGCAGCCCACGGCGATCTCGTCCGACTTCCTGTTCGTCCGGTCAACGGCGGACGTCCCGTTCCGGGAGACGGAGCATCGGGTGGAGTATGTCCAGTTCCTGGGGATACCGGCCGGTTTCGCGATCCTGCTGGGGGGACTGTTGCTCGGCCCGGCGCTGGGCATCCTCGTCATCGTGACGCGGGGACTGCGCCGGGCTGGCGTGTAGGGCCGGGTCTGATCCTCAGCGGGCGCGGCGCTGGCGGGCCTGGGCGGGCTGGCGCTGCTCGTAGAGGAAGAAGACGGCGGCCTTGCGACGGGCACATTGGTCGGTCGGGCAACTTCGGTGGATCCGCAGGATGCTGTGAGCCAGATCCACCGTGAAGCGCTCGGGGACCATCTCACAGCTGTCGGAGATGGGGGCCGCCCGTTGCGGGGTCCAGGCCCGCTGCGATGACCACGCGCGCTGTGAAGACCATGGCGTGCGCACCACATACCTCCTTCCGCTGACAGAAGATGGAATATCCGATCCGAACCCCTCACAAACCCTGGCATTATGAGTGCGATCTACATCACCGACCGGTATTCGCCGGTGCCGCACAGGGGAGGCCGACAGTGGAAGCGAAAAACCGCGCAATCGACACCGACGCGGTGTGGCGACGCGGCGACGACAATGCCGACGGGGTCGAAATCGCCTTTCTGGCCAGTGGAAACATCGGATTGCGGGACTCGCGCAATCCGGACGGACCCGTCCTGATCTTCACCCCCGGCGAGTGGGAAGCCTTCGTCGCGGGGGCCAAGGACGGCGAATTCAACCGGCCCGGAGCCTGATTCGCGTGCGCCCGGCTCACATCGAGCCGGGCTCACGGGAATTCGTTCAGCGGGCTTGACCCGCCCGCTTTGTCCGGAACAGCGAATGGTCCTCAGGCGCCGAGCGCGCCCCCGATGGTCGGCCAGGATTCGTGCAGCGTGTCCTGCCAATACGACCAGGAATGCGTGCCCACCGGCGAATGCTCCACCCGCGCCGGAATGTTCAGCGAGCGCAGCCGCTGCTCGAACGCGGTGACGCAGGCGTCGACCCCGAATTCGATGGGCCCGCCGAAGAAGATGTTCTCCGGCAGCTGCGGTTTGATCTCCAGCTCGTGCGGGCCGGGAATGCCGGTGCCCGTGGACAGGAACAGGGTCTTGCCGCGCAGCGCCTCGGTCAGCACCGCCGGATTGTGTTCGGTCCAGGCCGCGCTGCCGGGCCCGCCCCACATGTTCAGCGGATTGCCACCGCGATTGGCCACCGAGAACATGATGGCGGCCTGCGCGATGGTGGTATCCGGGCAGGCGCTGTAGCCCGCCACCGCCCGGTACAGCTCCGGATGCCGCACCGCCAGTACGAAGGCCGCGGTGCCGCCCATCGACAGGCCGCCGATGGCGTTCACCCCGTTACCGGCGAAATACCCGTCGATGATGGGCGGAAGTTCTTGTGTCAGAAAGGTTTCCCACTGGTACCGGCCGAAGCGGGGATCATCGGCCGCCCAGTCGGTGTAGTAGCTGGCCTGGCCGCCGATCGGCAGCACCACATTGACGTTCTTGCCCTGGAAGAAGGGTTCGGCGTCGGTGGCATTGGTCCAGGTGCTCTGGGTCGCGCCCGGATCGAGGCCGTCGAGCAGGTAATAGGTCGGCCGGTCCCCGCCGCCCGCGGGATGCAGGACCTGGACCTGAATGGTGCGGCCCATGGCCGCGGAATCGATGAAGATCGCCGAGCGGGTCGAACTCAGCTGATCCACGCGGACCACCTGGGCCGCCCCGGCGATTGCCGGTGGCGCGGCCACCGGATACAGCAAACCAGCAGCGATCGCCAAAACAGCTGCGGCAACGACTCTTCTACGCACGCCCCACCTCCATCAGCCCACCACAATCGCATTCAAACGTAACTCGAGTGACAGGTGTGACGCGCAGGAATGCGGTTTTGGCGTGTCATTGGCAAACCAGACGGTTCGGATATGGTAATGCCGTGCGGCTATGAATGCGAGGCGATTCGGGTCAACGCGCCGCGAATAGATCCCGCCAGGTAATCCAGGTCCGCCCGCTGCGGTGAGGTCGGCCGCGCCCGCAGCCCGAACCCGTCCCCCGGGGTGCGCGGAATCACGTGCAGATGCACATGGAACACCTCCTGCCCCGCGGTGACGCCGTCGGCCAGGAAGAAGTTCACCCCGTCGCAGCCCACCTCGGACTCCCGCAGCCCCGCCGCGATCCGCTGCCCCACCTGAAACAGCTTGCCCCCCAACACCGGATCCAACTCCGCCAGACTCCGCGCCGGAACCTTCGGCACCACCAGCACATGCCCCGGCGTCACCGGCCGAATATCCATGAACGCCAGCACATCCTCGTCCTCGTACACCTTGGACGAGGGTGCCTGACCGGCGATGATCTCGGAGAAGATCGTGTACGGATTCATGCCCAGCAGCCTAGGAGCCCGCTCCCCTCAAACGCATTCGCCCCCGGCTCCGTTCAGGAGCCGGGGGCGAGATCCGAGAGTGCTTGTACCCCTACAGAATCGGCGACGGCGTGTACCGCGCCGCCTCCGGGTTGGCGTCGACCAGCTTCTGCACCTGGGCGATCACCTCGGCGGTCTGCGCCTCGGCGGCGCCGATGAAGGCGGAGCGGTCGGCCAGCGCGGCATCGAGGGCGGCGCGGTCCAGCGGCATCCGGTCGTCGGCGGCCAGGCGATCCAGCAGATCGGGCTCACGTCCCTGCTCGCGCATGGCCAGCGCCACCGCCACCGCGTGCTCCTTGATGACCTCGTGGGCGGTCTCGCGCCCCACGCCCGCGCGCACCGCGGCCATCAGCATGCGGGTGGTGGCCAGGAACGGCAGGTAGCGGTTGAGCTCGCGGTCGATGACGGCCGGGTACGCGCCGAACTCGGACAGCACGGTCAGGAAGGTCTCCATCATGCCGTCGATGGCGAAGAAGGCGTCCGGCAGCGCGACGCGGCGCACCACCGAGCAGAACACGTCGCCCTCGTTCCACTGCGCGCCGGCCAGCTCGGCCGCCATGGAGGCGTAGCCGCGCAGCACCACCTGCAGGCCGTTGACGCGCTCGCAGGAGCGGGTGTTCATCTTGTGCGGCATGGCCGAGGAGCCCACCTGGCCGGGCTGGAAGCCCTCGGTGACCAGCTCGTGGCCCGCCATCAGGCGAATGGTGTGCGCGAACGAGGACGGGCCCGCGCCGACCTGCACCAGGGTGGAGAGCACGTCGTGGTCCAGCGAGCGCGGGTAGATCTGGCCGACGCTGGTGAAGACATTCGCGAAACCGAGGTGCCGCGCCACCTTCTGCTCCAGCTGCGCCAGCTTGCCGGCATCGCCGTCGAGCAGGTCCAGCATGTCCTGGGCGGTGCCCATCGGGCCCTTGATGCCGCGCAGCGGGTAGCGGTCGATGAGCTCCCGCAGCCGGGTCAGCGCGACCAGCAATTCGTCTGCGGCGGAAGCGAATCGCTTACCGAGCGTGGTGGCCTGCGCCGCCACGTTGTGCGAGCGGCCCGCCATCACGGTCGGCTGGTACTGCGCGGCGCGCTCGGCCAGCCGCGCCGCGATCGCCACGCCGTGCGCGTACACATGCTCGAGCGAGAGCCGGATCTGCAGCTGCTCCACATTCTCGGTGAGGTCGCGGGAGGTCATGCCCTTGTGCACGTGCTCGTGCCCGGCGAGCGCGTTGAACTCCTCGATCCGAGCCTTCACATCGTGGCGGGTGACCCGCTCGCGCTCGGCGATGGACTGCAGATCCACCCGATCGATGACCCGCTCGTAGTCCTCGACAACCCCCGCCGGAACATCCACCCCGAGTTCGGCCTGCGCCCGCAGGACCTCCAGCCACAGCCGCCGCTCGAGCACGATCTTGTTCTCGGGCGACCAGAGGTGAACCAGCTGGGGACTGGCGTAGCGGGTGGCGAGGACGTTAGGCACGAAGGTCACGTTGTGCCAGTTTACCGGCCGTGTGCTGCGGCTTAAGCCGGTGGGGCGACGATGTCGATGATCTCGAGCAGCGCCCCCCGCGCCATGCGGCGGGGTTGCGGGTCGAGTTCACCGAGCGCGGTCACCACCGCCCCATCGACCACCGCCACCAGACGGCGGACTTGTTCGGCACGGACGATCCGGTCCGAGCGGCGTAGGACATCGGCGAGTAGCTCGTCGAGCTGGGCGCGTAGTCGGAGCTGCACTTCTCGTAGTTCCGGGTGGCGGGCCGAGGCCACCGAGCGCTCGTAGCGGGCGATGAGCTGACCCCGGGCGTCCTCGTTCTGAAAGTCGGGGCCCACCAACAGATCCAGCACCAGTTCGACGGTGGCCTCGGCGCCGCGGCGGCGGTGGGTCACCTCACCGACGCGGCGGCGCATGGCCTCGAGTTCGGCATTCCCGGAGAACTCGACCGCGCGGGCGATCAGATCCTCGAGCGATTCGAAGTAGTACGTGGTCGATGCGAGCGGCAGATCCGCCCTGGTCGCCACCGAGCGGTGCCGGACCGCCTCGAAGCCGCCCTCGAGCAGTAGCTCGGCGGCGGCACAAACCAACGCTTGGCGACGCCGTTCGCCTTTCGGAGTCGTCGCAGTGGTCACGGTGCAATCGTGCCAGTCATCGGTGATGCTGTGTTCATTTTGCCCACCGCGTTCAATCTGCTTGGCAGATCAGGCCAAATATCGTTCCAACCGGTAGAGCGCCTCTTCGATGTCCGCGCTCGCTCCGGCGAACGAGAAGCGAACCGTGTGATGGCCGTTGCGGGTGTCGAAGTCGATGCCCGGCGCCAGCGCCACACCGGTGTGGTCGAGCACATCGGTGCACCAGCGCATCGAATCATCCGTCAAATGCGCGATATCCGCGTAGGCGTAGAACGCGCCGTCGGCGGGGGCCAGGTCGGTGATGCCGAGCTTGGGCAGGCCCGACAGCAGAAGCTGACGGTTTGCCGCATAGCGCTGAACATGACCGTCCAGTTCGGCTTTGGCCTCCGGGCCGAAGGCGTGGACCGCCGCGAACTGGGAGATAGCCGGTGGGCACACAGTCATATTGGAAGCCAGGCGCTGCAGTGCGGGCCGCAGCGATTGCGGGACCAGCATCCAGCCCAGCCGCCAGCCGGTCATGGAGAAGTACTTCGACACCGAGCCGATGACGACCGACTCGCGCGAGGTCTCCCAGGCCGAGGAAGTCGGCTCGGTGCCGGGGTAGGTGATGCCGTGGTAGATCTCGTCCGAGAGGAGCAGCGTCCCGTGCTCATCGCACCAGCGGGCCAGCGCCGCCAGCTCCTCCGGCGCGATCATGGTCCCGGTCGGATTGGCCGGGCTCGCCACGATCAGCCCCGCCGGCGGCTCGGGCAGCGCCTCGAGCATGGCCACGGTCGGCTGGAACCGGGTCTCGGGCCCGCAATCCAGCTCGACCACATCACAGCCCAGCGCCGTCAGCGTGTTCCGGTAGGCCGGATATCCGGGCCGCGCCACCACGACGGTGTCCCCGAGATCGAATGCCGCCAGGAAGATCAGGGTGAACGCCCCCGACGATCCGGTGGTCACCACGACGTCATCCGCCTCCACCTGCACCCCGTAGGTGCTCCGGTGATGCTCGGCGATGGCCTCCCGCAGCGCCAGGATTCCGAATGTCTCGGTATATCCCAGCAATTCGCTGTCCATCGCCGCTTTCGTCGCCCGCAGCACCGCCTCGGGCGCCGGCGTGGACGGCTGTCCGGCCGCGAGAACCAGCACATCCTCGTGTGTCCTGGCCCGTTCAGCTGCTGCTTTCCAGACGTCCATCACGTAAAAAGGTGGAATGGTCGACCGGCGAGATTCGATACGCACTCGACAGACGGTAGAGCACCCGCTCCCCCGCCTGTCCGGGAACGGTCGTGCGAATGCCTGAGGAGGGCGCTGTGCAGGGGGGATCAGCAACCACCGGGAACACCCCGGAGGTCGACCCACACCCACCCGAACCGGGCCCACCTGCGCCGGAGGAATCCGGTGCGAAGACACCCGGGTTCCGGGCCGGGGTAGACCGCTATACGCCGGGCATCCGGTCGGCCTTCGAGAGCGAGGATCCGGGTCGCCTTCATCGGGCGCTGGCACAGCTCGGGCGATTTGCGATCCGGGTGGTCGGCGAGGTCGTGGCTCGGCTGCGGATCTACGTTCCGGTCGTTCGTGCTCGCGTGATCGAGTGGTGGCGGCAGCGGCCACGGTCGCGGGCCGAGGCCGAGGCGTTGTGGCGGCGGCGGTGGCCCGTCGTGCGGGCCTGGTCGATCCGGCATCGGGTATTGATCGGTGGCGTGGTCGCGGTGCTGGTGTTCGCGAGCGCGGACGGGGCGCTGGGGTTGATTCCGACCGATGCTCCGGTAGGTCCCGGTGTGGCGCTGCGGGTTCCGGTGCAGTACCCGCTGCAGGTGCAGGCGACGCCGGAGACGTCGAAGCGGTATCTGGACGCCATCAACAACGGTGAGCACCTGCGCGAGCAAGCGGTGGTGTCGGCGGCCGCGGCGGCGACCCTGGAGCGGGCCAAGGCGGAGGCCGCGGCGGCGGTGGCCGGACAGCCGCAGCCGTGGATGACGCCGTCGCCGGACAGTTCGCTGCCGCCGGGATTCGTGATTCCGGGGGTCGGCGGGTTCGCGCTGCCCGCGAAGGGCGTGTTCACCTCCGGGTTCGGGGCGCGATGGGGCACCTTCCACGCGGGCATCGATATCGCCGCGCCGCTGGGCTCACCGATCTACGCGGTGGCGGCGGGCACGGTGATCGACGCGGGACCGGCACAGGGCTTCGGGCTGTGGGTGCGCATCCGCCACGACGACGGCACCATCTCGGTGTACGGGCACATGTACGACTTCTCGGTCTCGGTCGGCGAACGCGTCCCGGCCGGGCTCCAGATCGCCCGCATCGGCAACCGCGGCGACTCCACCGGCCCGCACCTGCATTTCGAGATCATCATCGGCGGCCAGCACGTGGATCCCCAGCCCTGGCTAGCCCAGCACGGCATCATCCTGGGCTGATCCCGTCATTCCGGCGTGGCCCAGCCCCGTCATTCCGGCGTGCTTTTGGCCGGAATCCACAGCCCAGCAATGGATCCCGGCCAAGAACATGCCGGGATGACGGAGTGCCATCCTGAGACTCAGCCGGCGGTCGGGATGCTGATGCGTCCTTCTTCAGCCGCCAGGCCGATGTCGGTGCGGAAGTGGCCGCCCGGCAGTTTGATGGTGGCGAGCCGGTCGTAGGCGTTCTTGCGCGCCTCGGCGAGATCCGCGCCCTGGCCGACAATGGCGAGCACGCGGCCACCGGCGGAGACGAGCGCGCCGTCCTCACGCTGCGCGGTGCCGGCGTGCAGCACCTCGGATTCGATTCCGGTGCCGGTGGATTCGGCGCCGGTGATGACATCGCCGCTGCGCGGGCGGGCCGGGTAGTTCTCGGCGGCCAGCACCACGGTGACGGCCGAGCCGTCCTTCCAGCGCGGCGCGGCGACCTGGTCGAGGGTGCCGGTGGCGGTGGCGTACAGGAGCTCGCCGAGCGGGCTGTCCAGCATGGCCAGCACGGCCTGGGTCTCGGGATCGCCGAAGCGGCAGTTGAATTCGACCACGGCCGGTCCGGCCTGGCCGACGGCGAGTCCGGCGTAGAGCAGGCCGCTGAACGGCACGCCGCGGCGAACCATCTCGGCCGCAACGGGTTTCACGACATCGTCGACGATGGCCTGGAGGGTCTCCTCCGGCAGCCACGGCAGCGGCGTGTACGCGCCCATGCCGCCGGTGTTCGGCCCGGTGTCGCCGTCGCCGACGCGCTTGTGGTCCTGGGCGGGCAGCAGCGGCACCACGGTCTCGCCGTCGACGAGGCAGAACAGCGACACCTCGGGCCCGTCGAGGAAGGACTCCAGCAGTACCGGATGCCCCTGCTCCAGCAGTTCCGCGCCGTGCTCGCGGGCGACCGACCGGTCCGCGGTCACCACGACGCCCTTGCCCGCGGCCAGCCCGTCGTCCTTGACCACCCAGGTCGGCCCGAAACGATCCAGCGCGGCATCCAATTCGCCCGGGTGATCGACGATCTCGCTGTGCGCGGTCCGCACCCCGGCGGCATTCATGACGTCCTTGGCGAAGGCCTTCGACCCCTCGATCTTCGCGGCCGCCGCCGACGGCCCGAAGGTCGGAATCCCGACCGCGCGCACGGCATCGGCCACCCCGAGCACCAACGGCACCTCGGGCCCGACCACGACCAGATCGGCATTCAGCTCCTGCGCCAGCGCCGCGACCTCCTCACCGGAGGTGGCGTCCACCGCACGCACCTCGGCGTGCTGGGCAATCCCCGCATTCCCGGGTGCCGCGTAGACCGCGGTCACCGCCGGGTCCTTCCGCAACGCCAGGACGAGGGCATGTTCACGGGCTCCGGAACCGATGACGAGTACGCGCACGGCGAACAGCTTAGAGGGCTGGTCCGCCGCAACGGGTAGCGGTCTATCGTGCGTTCGCACGGGGGTGACCTTCCCCGCGTAAGGTCCCGAGCATGGCTTCTGTTTTCTCCGCAATCATCAACGGTCAGCTGCCGGGCCGGTTCGTCTGGGAGGACGAGGAATTCGTCGCCTTCCTCACGATTGCCCCGGTCACGCAGGGGCACACGCTGGTGGTGCCGCGCCAGGAGATCGACCAGTGGCAGGACATCGATCCCGGCACCTTCGCGCGCATGAACGGCGTGGCCCAGAAGATCGGCAAGGCGGTGCGGGCGGCGTGGGACGCCCCGCGCGCGGGCCTGCTGATCGCGGGCCTCGAGGTGCCGCACCTGCACATGCACGTGTTCCCGGCCTTCGAGCTGGGCAACTTCGACATCACCGGGGCCGACCCGGAACCCAGCAAGGAATCCCTCGACGAGGCCCACGCCAAGATCAAGCAGGCGCTGCGCGATCTGGGTTACGGCGCGAACGTTCCGGACTGACACGGTCCAACAGCGAGGCCGCGCCCACCGTCACCCACGGGCGCGGTCTCAGCGTGAATCTCGGGGCAGCCGCACCGTGAACGTGGTGCCCTCCCCCGCCGCGCTGGTCACCGATACCGTGCCGCCGTGCGCGGCAACCAGCGCCTGCACGATCGAAAGTCCCAGTCCCGTACCGCCGCTGACGCGACTGCGGGACGCGTCCGCGCGATAGAAGCGCTCGAAGACCCGCTCGGCCTGTTCGGGCTCCAATCCCGGCCCGGTGTCGGCTATTTCGATGCGCACCTCGTCCTCGGCGGGCGTGAGCCGCACCGTCACCTCCGCCTCGGCGGGCGTGTGCACCAGCGCGTTGTTGAGCAGATTCGCCAGTACCTGACGCAGCCGCGCCTCGTCGCCGAGCATCTCCAGGGTGCCGGGCCCGGGCCGGATCTCCAGATCGATCCGGCGTTCCGGTCCGTCCGCCCGCTCGGCCGCCGCCAGCGCGCGGGCACCGTGCACGGCATCGCTGGCCAGCATGAGCAGATCCACCGGCCGCCGCTCCACCGGCCGCTGGGCATCCAGCCGCGCCAGCATGAGCAGATCCTCGACCAGCAGTCCCATCCGCTTGGATTCGCGTTCGATGCGGTCCATGAGCATGTCCGGATCGCTGATCGCGCCCTGCCGGTACAGCTCGGCGAACCCCTTGATGCTGGTGAGCGGCGTGCGCAGTTCGTGGCTGGCGTCGGCGACGAACTGCCGCATCTTGGCCTCGGAGCGCCGCGCCGCCTCCTCGGACGCCTCGGTGGCGGCGAAGGCCTGCTGAATCTGGGTCAGCATGGTGTTCAACGATTGCGAGAGGTGATCGACCTCGGTGTCGGTGCCGCGCACCGGAACTCGCTGATGCAGGTCCCCGCCCGCGATGGCGGCCGCCGTGCGCTCGACCTCCCGCAGCGGCCGCAGGCTGCGCCGGATCACGATGCGCGCCACCGCGACCAGCGCGGCCAGCACCAGCGCGCCGATCACCAGCTGCAGCACGATCAGCTTGTCCAGCAGCGAATTCGTCTCGTCCATGCGCAAAGCGATGGTGCTGGTGCCGTATTCGTTGACGGTCCGCAGCACCCGCCATTCCTCGGTGGCCGCGCCGACCGAGCCGACGGTCCGCGGCCGAGTGCCCAGATCCGCGGGCACCTCGGGCTGCTGCACGCCCGCGCTGAGGCTCAGCGTGGTCTGACCGTTCGTGTCCTGCACCTGCACCCAGTACAGATGCGGCGGCCGCTCCCGCCCGCGCACGGTCGGCAGCGGTTCGGGCCGTTGCGCGCCGGGCGCGGCCCAGCTGTGCGCGGCATCGTAGAGCTGCCGATCGATGCGCTCCACCAGCACATTACGCATGAGCGAGGTGACCGCGACACCGGAGACCAGCAGCCCGAATCCGACCAGCGAGACCAGCGCCAGCACCAGCGTGGTGCGCAGCGGCACCGCCGCGAGCCGATCGGCGACCCGGCCCCGGAGGCTCGCGCTCACGTGGCCGCCGTTTTACCGCGCGGCTCCCGCATCACATATCCGACCCCGCGCAGCGTGTGGATGAGCCGATCCGGCCCGGTGTCCACCTTCTTGCGCAGATACGACACGTAGGTCTCCACCACCCCGACCTCGCCGCCGAAGTCGTAGCGCCACACGTGATCCAGGATCCGCGGCTTGCTCAGCACCGTGCCCGCATTGACCAGGAAGTACCGCAGCAGCGTGAACTCGGTGGGCGACAACGAAACCGGCTCCCCCGCCTTCCACACCTCGTGCGTATCGTCGTCGAGTTCGATATCGGCGAAGCGCAGCCGCGAGGATTTCGTCTCCGGCGCGGCCCGCCCGGCCCGGCGCAGAATCACCCGTAGTCGGGCCACCACTTCCTCGAGGCTGAACGGCTTGGTGACGTAATCGTCGGCCCCGAGCGTCAACCCGGTGATCTTGTCGTCCACATCGTCGCGCGCGGTCAGGAACAGCACCGGCGCATCGATCCCGTCGGCCCGCAGCCGCCGCAGCAGCCCGAACCCGTCCATCCCGGGCATCATCACGTCGATGATCAGCGCGTCCGGCCGGAACGTCTTGGCCTTGTCCAATCCCTCGGTGCCGGTGCCCGCGGTGGCCACCTCGAACCCCTGATACCGCAGGCTGACCGACAGCAGCTCCACGATCATCGGCTCATCGTCGACGACCAGCACCCTGGCCTCGGGTTCACGCGCGGGCACACCTGTCATGGCCTCATATTCTGCGCTCGCCCCGCGAACAACCTGGCCCTTCCCTGGGAGTTTCCTGGGAAGGGTCAACTCTCGACGCTCTCAGGGGCTTCGCCCCCGAACCCCCTAGAGATTTCGGGGCTCCGCCCCGGACCCCGAAAAGACGTAGGGCCGAGGGTTTCCCTCGGCCCTACGTCAACGAGCCCCCTGTCAGGATTGAACTGACGACCTTCGCTTTACAAGAGCGGTGCTCTACCACTGAGCTAAGGAGGCGGAAATGCGGTGCCCATCATAACCGGGGTCGTCGGCTGCGCGGAAAAGCCGACGTCCCGGTCGGAACGATGCCACGGGAAGACCGGAGCGCGGCCGGGCGGGTGCTTGTGGCGTCACCCGGCCGCGTTCGGAAGCCGTTCGCGCAGTATCGGACTAACCGCAGAGTGTCAGGACTGAGCCGCCTGACGTGCCGCGTCGTCCGCCGCCATGGCGTCGCGCAGGCTCTTCGGACGCATATCCGTCCAGTTCTTCTCGACATACTCGACGCAAGCGGCGCGGCTGTCCTCACCGAAGACGACTCGCCAACCCGCCGGAACCTCGGCGAAGGCGGGCCACAGGGAGTGCTGTTCCTCATCGTTGACCAGGACGAAGAACCGGCCGTCTTCGTCATCGAAGGGATTGGTGCTCATTTCACCTCACTGGATACTGGCGCTGTGTACGGAGTACGTAGACGGATCATCCGATCACCGCAGTGATGGAACGAGCCCCCGACGTTGATTCGACCCTAGCAAGGCAGGTGTTACCGCTGGGCGGTTACCTGCACTTCGTGAATGGGCAGAGTGTTGAGTGGGCAGTGTTCAGGCCGCGAAGAATTCGAGCAGGATCTTGTTGACGGCCTCCGGCTGCTCCAGGTAGCCGAAGTGCCCGGCGTCGGGAACCTCCTGGTATCGGGCTCCCGGAATGATATCGGCGACCTCGCGGGAAAGATAGGCCGGAATCAGCCGATCATCGGCGAAACCGATCGACAGGCACGGCACGGTGATGGCCTTGTAGGCGGCGGTGCGGTCGAAGTCGTGGTCCATGCGCCGCTGCGCCCGGATGCCGGGGGTGACCGGGCCGCCGGTGAATTCGAACAGGTCGAGCCAGTCGCGCGCGGCGTGCGGATCGGCCATGGTCGCCGGGCTCAGGTTCATGACGGCGGTCAGGGCGGCCTCGTACTTGGCGGGCAGCTTGGTGCCGGCGGCGTCGAGCTCGTGCTCACCGAGTGACAGCGTCTTCTGGAATTGGTCGAGCCGGGCGTGTCCGGCCATGAACACGGCCTTGCGCACCAGGTCGGGGCGGGTCAGCGCGAGTTCCTGCGCGACCCGCGAGCCCATGGACTGGCCGACCACCAGGGCCGGTCCCTCGTCGAGGAATTCG
>NZ_BAFX01000010.1 GCF_000308815.1 Nocardia concava NBRC 100430 | reverse complement strand
GGCCTCGACGGTCTGGCCCTCTTCCACGGCGACCTTGACGACGGTGCCCTGCATGGGCGCGGTGACGGCGTCACCGGCGGCAGCGCCACCGGCGGCACCGCCCCGCTTGCGCGGCTTGGGCTTCTTGCGCACCACACCCGCGCCGTTGGCCGAGGCGGCCGCGCCGACGGAGAACTGGCCCGGCAGTGAGACTTCCAGGCGGCGGCCGCCGACCTCGACGACCACCTTCTGCCGCGGTGCCTCGTCCTCGTCCTCGATCGGCTGAGCACCGGTGTAGGGCTCGATCGGGTTGTCCCACTCGTTCTCGATCCACTTGGTGTAGACCTCGAACTTGGTGCCGTCACCGACGAACGCCGGGTTCTCGACAATGTGGCGGTGGAACGGGATGACCGTGGCCAGACCCTCGATCTGGTACTCCGCCAGCGCGCGGGCGGCACGCTGCAACGCCTGCTCGCGGGTCTCGCCGGTCACGATCAGCTTGGCCAGCATGGAGTCGAACTGGCCACCGATAACGCTGCCCTCGACCACACCGGAATCCACACGCACGCCGGGGCCCGCGGGCTCCTTGTACACGACGACCGGACCGGGAGCCGGGAGGAAGCCGCGACCGGCGTCCTCACCGTTGATGCGGAACTCGAAGGAATGCCCGCGCGGAGTCGGGTCTTCCTTGATGGACAACTCGTGGCCCTCGGCGATGCGGAACTGCTGACGCACCAGATCGATTCCGGCGGTCTCCTCGGTGACCGGGTGCTCGACCTGCAGACGCGTGTTCACCTCCAGGAACGACACGGTCTCGCCCTGCACCAGGTACTCCACGGTGCCCGCACCGTAGTAACCGGCCTCACGGCAGATCCGCTTGGCGGACTCGTGGATCTTGGAGCGCACCTCATCGGACAGGAACGGGGCAGGGGCTTCCTCGACCAGCTTCTGGAAGCGGCGCTGCAGCGAGCAGTCCCGGGTACCGGCGACCACCACATTGCCGTGCTTGTCGGCGATGACCTGCGCCTCGACATGGCGCGCCTTGTCCAGGTACTGCTCCACGAAGCACTCACCACGCCCGAACGCGGCGATCGCCTCACGCGTCGCGGACTCGAACAGCTCCGGGATCTCCTCGATGGTGTGGGCGACCTTCATGCCGCGGCCACCACCACCGAAGGCGGCCTTGATGGCCACCGGCACCCCGTACTCCTTGGCGAACGCCACGACCTCGTCGGCGTTCTTGACCGGGTCCTTGGTGCCCGCGGCCATCGGCGCCTGCGCGCGCTCGGCGATGTGGCGGGCGGTGACCTTGTCCCCCAGATCCCGGATCGACTGCGGCGACGGACCGATCCAGATCAGGCCCGCGTCGAGCACGGCCTGGGCGAAATCGGCGTTCTCCGACAGGAACCCGTACCCGGGGTGGATCGCGTCCGCGCCGGCCTTGGCGGCGGCGTCGAGGATCTTGTCGAACACCAGGTACGACTCGGCCGAGGTCTGCCCACCCAGCGCGAACGCCTCATCGGCCAGCTTCACGAACGGCGCATCCGCGTCCGGCTCGGCATACACCGCGACACTGGCGATCCCGGCGTCCTTGGCAGCCCGGATCACGCGCACGGCGATCTCGCCTCGATTGGCTACGAGAACCTTGCGTAGGCTGCAAAGCTCTTCTACTGCAACGGTTTCAGCACTCATGCGGCGGCCCAGCTGCGCGGCGGGACGAACGCGCTCACCCGCGGCGGCCCGATCCAGTGCACGGGAGCCACCGCGGGCGCGGCACTCTCGACGGAATTCACGAGGACGCTCACCAAAGCGATGAGCAGCGCGGCCGTTTCGATGTCGTCGGGCTCGCCGCGTTCGATGCGGATCAGGGGTGCTGTCATGTGCTTCTCGCTCTGCTCACTGGGGTGGGTTGCCGTGCTTGCGAATCGGTAGGTCGGCGTGTTTGGTCCGCAGCATGGCGAGGCTGCGGATGAGCACCGAGCGGGTGTCGGCGGGATCGATCACGTCGTCGACCAGACCCCGCTCGGCGGCGTAGTAGGGGTGCACGAGCTCCGAGCGATACTCGGCAATCTTGTTCTGCCGCACCGCTTCCGGATCCGGCGCGGCATTGATCTCGCGGCGGAAGATCACGTTCGCGGCGGCCTCGGCGCCCATGACGGCGATCTCGTTGCTGGGCCAGGCCAGCGCCAGATCCGCGCCGATCGACCGGGAATCCATGACGATGTACGCGCCACCGTAGGACTTGCGCAGCACCACCGAGACCCGCGGCACCGTCGCATTGCAGTAGGCGTAGAGCAGCTTTGCGCCGTGGCGGATGATCCCGCCGTGCTCCTGCGCGACACCGGGCAGGAAGCCCGGCACGTCGATCAGGGTGACGAGGGCGATATTGAACGCGTCGCAGAGCTGTACGAAGCGGGCGGCCTTCTCCGAAGCGGCGATGTCGAGCACTCCCGCCAGCATGCTCGGCTGATTGGCGACCACGCCCACCACATGCCCGTCGAGACGGGCGAAGGCGCACACCACATTTGCGGCCCACTGCTCGTGCACCTCGAAGATCTCGTGGTCGTCGACGATCTCCTCGATGACCGCGCGCACATCGTAGGGCCGGTTCCCGTCGAGCGGGACCAGATCGTAGAGCGACTCGTTGCGCCGATCCGCCGGATCGGTGCACACCACCGCGGGCGGATGCTGACGATTGTTGGCCGGCAGCATCGACAGCAGATGCCGGACATCGTGCAGGCAGGACGGCTCGTCATCGTAGGTGAAATGGGTGACACCCGATGTGCGCGAATGGATGTCGGCCCCGCCCAGCTCGTTCATGGTGACCCGCTCGCCGGTCACCGCCGCCACCACATCGGGCCCGGTGATGAATATCTGCGCGGTCTCCCGGATCATGAAAACGAAATCGGTGAGCGCGGGACTGTAGGCGGCGCCACCGGCGCAGGGCCCGAGGATGACACTGATCTGCGGAATCACGCCGGAGGCCTTGGTGTTTCGCGCGAAGATGCCACCGAAACCGGCCAGTGCGGTGACCCCTTCCTGAATGCGAGCCCCCGCACCGTCGTAGAGCCCGACCAGCGGTGCGCCCGCGGCCAAGGCCAGATCCATCACCTTGTGAATCTTCTCCGCGTGCGCCTCGCCCAGCGCGCCGCCCATGATCCGGAAGTCCTGCGCGAAGACGAACACCGTCCGCCCCTCGACGGTGCCCCAGCCGGTGACCACGCCGTCGGTGTGGTGCCGCCGCGCTTCGAGACCGAATCCGGTGGCCCGGTGCCGGCGCAGCGCCTCGATCTCCTGGAACGACCCGGCGTCGAGCAGCAACTCGATCCGCTCGTAGGCGGTCAGCTTTCCCTGGTCGTACTGGCGTTGGGTCGCGGCCGCACCCGGCCCGGTCAGTACCGATTGTTTGAGTTTCTCGAGCTCCTCGACGCGATCACGCATGTCCCCGAGTCTGACCCACGGGTGCTAGAGCGTCGCTCAAATGCCCGGCGGCCCGGACGGTATTAGGGTTATACGCAATCCGTATTTGATTCGTCATTCAATATCGATAGGCGGGCATAGCATGTAGTCGATGGTTTGGGAACATTTCGCCCTTTAACCATCAAATTACGGTTTGTTCACGAAACCGATACCTGCCGACCGTTAGGCTGGAGTGACCTCCAGTGCTGTGGGTATTCATTTTCCGCGCATTGCCGGGGGAAAGTAGTAGGGAGCACCCGTGACACAGCAAATCTATGCCCGCGTGCTAGGACCGCTAACACTCGCACTGCAGAACAGGAATGCCACACCGACGGCTCAGAAACAGCGGCAATTGCTCGCGCTGCTGCTCGTCCGGCATTCAACCGTCGTGCCGGTGTCCGCGATGATCGAGGAATTATGGAATGAGCATCCGCCACGCAGTGCCGTGACCGTCGTGCAGACGTATGTGCTCGGGATCAGGAAGCGCATGGCGGAGTTCCTGGACGTCGACCAGGGTGAGGTGGCGGATCGATACCTGCGCACTTGGAGCAAGGGATATCTGTTCGACGCCCGGGACTGTGTGCTGGATGTGAGGGATTACCAGGTCATGGCCGAGGCCGCGCGCTGTGCGGCCGCGGTGGGCAACGATCGGCGGGCGGTCGAGCTGTACACCGCTTCGGAGGCCCTGTGGACCGGCCCGCCACTGCTCGACGTGGAGGCCGGAAATCCGCTCGCGGCGGAATTGACGCATCTCGAGCAATTGCGCCTGGTGAATCAGGAGCGTCGCATCGAGGCGCAATTGCGATTGGGTGGTCATCGTGAGGTCTGCCCCGATCTGGCGAGATTGACCGCCGAGCACCCGCTGCACGAGCGGATGCAGGCGTATTACATGTACGCGTTGTGCCGTTCGGGGCAGCGGTATCGAGCACTGGAGGCCTACCACAATTTCGCCGAGCTGATGCAGCTCGAGCTCGGGCTCGACCCCTGCTGGCGAATTCGGCAATTGCACCTGGATATTCTCAATGCCTCCGACGAGTCGGTGGCTGAAATATTGGAGTCACGACACGCGGGATATTTGATCGGCTGGGATTCGACCCCGGAACTCGGCAGCTCCGCCCGGCCGGCCTGACCTTTTGTTCTCATTGTTGGAATCACCTTCATGACATAAGTGATCGACGGAGGCGACGACCGTCGATCCGCGGTAGCCCTGCCCTCGGGTGGGGCTACCGTTCTGTCGGGGGTACTACGCGGCTGTCGGCTGCGCTCCTTCCTGATCCTGTTGGCCGCGTGTGCCTTTCGGTGACGATCCCACTCCCGGCTCGAGAACCGCTCGAGCCCGCCGCTGGAGCGGCCCTAGAGCCCCGGGCGCGACGCTGATGCGGACATCGAAAGCTTCGACCAGCATTCGGCGCGAAGGAGAATTGCTATGTACGCCAACACATTCGGGGGTATGCGGTGAGCCGGCGTGTGGTCGTCACCGGGCTGGGTGTGCGGGCACCCGGTGGATCCGGCAAGGACGAGTTCTGGAAGCTGCTGTCGGAGGGGCGCACCGCCACCCGGGCGATCAGCTTCTTCGACGCCGCACCGTATCGGTCCCAAGTCGCGGGCGAGGCCGATTTCGATCCGATCGCGGAAGGGTTGTCGCCCCGTGAGATTCGGCGCATGGACCGCGCGGCGCAGTTCGCGGTGGTGTGTGCCCGCGAGGCGGTCGTCGACAGCGGCCTGGCGCTCGAGTCGGTGAATCCGTTCCGCCTCGGGGTGAGCCTGGGCAGCGCGGTCGCCGCCGCGACCAGCCTCGAGCAGGAGTACCTGGTGTTGTCGGACTCCGGCCGCAACTGGGTGCTCGACGAAAAGCACCTGTCGCCCTACATGTTCGACTACATGGTGCCCAGCGTCATGCCCGCGGAGGTGGCCTGGAGCGTCGGGGCGGAGGGCCCGGTCGCCATGGTCTCCAACGGCTGCACGTCGGGCCTGGATTCGGTCGGGCACGCGGTGCAGTTGATCCGTGAGGGTTCGGCCGATGTGATGATCGCCGGCGCCTCCGACACCCCGATCACCCCGATCGTGGTGGCCTGCTTCGACGCCATTCGCGCCACCACCCCGCGCAACGACGATCCCGAGCACGCCTCGCGGCCGTTCGACAACTCCCGCAACGGTTTCGTGCTCGCCGAGGGCGCCGCGATGTTCGTGCTCGAGGAGTTCGAGAGCGCCAAGCGCCGGGGTGCGCGCATCTACGCGGAGGTCACCGGTTACGCGACGCGCTGCAACGCCTATCACATGACCGGTCTCAAGGCCGACGGCCGGGAGATGGCCGAGGCGATCCGGGTGGCCCTGGACGAATCCCGGGTCGATCCCACCGCGATCGGTTATGTCAACGCGCACGGTTCCGGGACCCGGCAGAACGATCGGCACGAAACCGCCGCGGTCAAGCGCAGTCTCGGCGAGCACGCGTATCGCACGCCGATGAGTTCGATCAAGTCCATGGTCGGTCATTCGCTGGGCGCCATCGGTTCGGTGGAGATCGCGGCCTGCCTGCTGGCGCTCGACTACCAGGTGGTGCCGCCCACGGCGAACCTGCACGAGCGCGATCCGGAATGCGATCTCGACTATGTGCCGCTCACCGCCCGCGACCATCGCATGGACACCGTGCTGACCGTCGGCAGCGGGTTCGGTGGATTCCAGAGCGCCATGGTGTTGCGCCGCACGCCGGAGGTCGCGGCATGAGCGTCGTGACGGGTGTCGGCGTGATCGCGCCGAACGGGCTTGGCACCGAACGTTTCTGGGAGGCGGTGCTGGCGGGTCGCGGTGGCATCGGGCCGCTCAGCCGGTTCGACACCGCCGGACCGGGCGTGCGGCTGGCCGGGCAGATCGCGGATTTCGAAGCCGTGCAGCATCTTCCGAGCCGACTGCTGCCGCAGACCGACATCTCCACGCGCCTCGCCCTGGTGGCCGCGCAGTGGGCGCTCGACGACGCGAAGGTGGATACCGCCGCGCTCACCGACTACGACATGGGTGTGGTGACCGGAAACGCCTCGGGCGGTTTCGAATTCACCCATCGCGAGTTCAACAAGCTGTGGTCGATGGGCTCCGAGCATGTCAGCGTCTACGAGTCGTTCGCCTGGTTCTACGCGGTCAACACCGGGCAGATCTCCATCCGGCACGGCATGCGCGGGCCCAGCAGTGCGCTGGTCGCCGAGCAGGCCGGTGGTCTGGACGCCATCGGGCACGCCCGGCGCACGGTGCGGCGCGGGACACCCCTGGTGGTCACCGGCGGCGTGGATTCCGCGCTGGATCCGTGGGGCTGGGCCTCGCATGTCGCGGGCGGGACCCTCAGCACGGCGACCGATCCGGCGCGGGCCTATCTGCCCTTCGACGCCGAGGCCGTCGGCAATGTGCCAGGGGAGGGCGGGGCGATGCTCGTGCTGGAGGATCCCGACTCGGCACGTACTCGCGGCGTGCCGCATATCTACGGTGAAATCGCAGGGTACGCACAGACATTCGATCCACCGCCGGATTCCGGTCGGCCATCGGGCCGGCAGCGTGCCATTGAATTGGCCTTGGCCGACGCGGGTGTCACTCCCGCCGAAGTCGATGTGGTGTTCGCCGATGCCGCGGGCCTGCCCGAGGAGGACCGCGCGGAGGCTGCGGCCCTGGAATCGGTGTTCGGCCCCGCCGGAGTTCCGGTGACGGCGACGAAACCCCTGACGGGACGGCTGTTCTCGGGCGCCGGGCCGCTCGACATCGTCACAGCCGTGCTGGCCATGCGGGATTCGGTGATCCCGCCCACGGCCGGCACCGTCACCCCGGCACCGGAGTACCGGATCGACCTGGTCCGCGGGGACGCGCGGCCCGCCACCGTCGAAACCGCCCTGGTGCTGGCCCGCGGCCGCTGGGGATTCAACTCCGCGGTGGTCGTCCGCAGCGTCGACCAGTGACGGTGTCGCACGAACACCAATAACGGTGTCGCACAGACCCAATGCCCGAGCAACAGCACAATCGAGGAGCCAATCATGTCCATGACCATCGACGAACTGCGGCGGATTCTGGTGGAGTGCGCCGGCGGCGACGAATCCGCCCCGGAGCTGGCCGGCGATATCTCCGAGGTCGGGTTCGAGGAACTCGGCTACGACTCGCTGGCCCTGATCGAGACGGCCTCGCGCATCGAGCGCGACTTCGGGGTGAAGATCCCCGAGGACCGGCTCGTCGAGGTGAAGACCCCGGCCGAGCTGATCGGCATCGTCAACGGCCAGCTGGCGGGTGCGGTATGAGCGCCTTCCGGATGAGTCATCACCGGGTGGTGGCGGCGGCGCTGCCGGATGTCTATCGCCTGGTCGCCGATGTGTCCTATTGGCCGGTCATTTTCGAGCCGAGTGTGCTGGTCCGGCACCTGGATCGCACGCCCGAGCAGGAGCGGTTCCGGCTGTGGGCGACGGTCAACGGCGAGGTGAAGAACTGGACCTCGCGCCGCGAGTTCGTGGACCGGCAGCACCGGATCACCTTCGAACAGGAGCGCACCGCGGCCCCGATCGCCACCATGGGCGGGCAGTGGACCTTCGAGGAGGTCGGAGCCCGCAGCACGAAAATCACACTGGACCATCACTTCTCGGTGATCCCGGGTGGTGATCAGGAGGCGATCGCGGACGCGGTGGACCGCAACAGCGTCACCGAACTTGCCACGCTGGCCCGCATCGCGGAACTGGGATACCCGGTGTCGCAGGTGCTGCACACCTTCGAGGACAAGGTGGTCCTGGATGCCCCGGCCGCGGAACTCTACGACTTCGTCTATCGCAGCGACCGCTGGCCCGACCACGTCCCGCACGTCGGCCGGGTGGAGCTGACCGAGGACGAGCCGGGCGTGCAGCTCATGGAGATGGACACCGTCACCGCCGGCGGTGTCCCGCACACCACCCGGTCGATCCGCATCTGCGTGCCCGGCGAGCGCATCGACTACAAGCAGCTGCTGCCGCCGGCCATGCTGTTCGGCCACAGCGGCAGTTGGGAATTCGCCGACAGCGCCGACGGCGCCGTGGTCACCGCCCGGCACCTGGTCGCGATCAACCCGGAGGTGGCGCGCGAAACCCTCGGCGCGCACACCACTCTCGCCGACGCACGCGCCTATCTGGCCAAGGCCCTGGGCACCAACAGCCGCAACACCCTGCTGTGCGGGGTCCGGGAGCTCGCCGACCGCCGGGCCGAGACCACGAAGTCACCGCGATGACCGCCACCGGAGCCCGGCCCCTCGCGCGACCGGTGGTGCGCGAGGTGGCCGAGGATGTCTTCGCCTACACCCACGATCGCGGCGGGTGGTGCGTCAGCAATGCCGGGGTGGTCGCCGGGCGCGACGGTGCGCTGGTGATCGACACCCTCGCCACCGAGGGCCGCACCCGCGCGCTGGCCGAGTTCGTCGACCGGCATGCGGGCGGTCCGGGCCGCACCATTCTCAACACCCATCACCACGGCGACCACAACTTCGGCAATCATCAGTTCGGTGGCGCGGCAACGGTCGTCGCCCACGATCGGATCCGGTCGGAGATGATCGACACCGGGCTGGCGCTGACCCAGCTGTGGCCGCAGGTGGAGTGGGGCGATGTCCGAGTCACCCTGCCCACCCTCACCTTCAGTGATCGGGTGACGGTGTGGGTGGGGGAGCGGCGGGTCGAACTCATCCACGTCGGTCCGGCCGCGCACACCACCAACGATGTGGTGGCCTGGCTGCCCGAGGAGAAGGTGCTCTTCGCCGGTGATGTCGTGATGTCCGGGGCCGCGCCGTTCTGCCTGTTCGGTTCGGTCCGCGGCACTCTCGACGCGCTGCGCAGGCTCACCGCGCTGGGCGCGCGGACCGTGGTGGCCGGGCACGGACCGGTGGCGGGGCCGGAGATCCTCGTCCAGACCGTTCGCTATCTGAACTGGATCGAAAGCCTTGCGGTGGAAGGCAAGTCGCTGCGTCTCACCCCGCTCGAACTGGCCTCACAGGTGGAGCTGGGCGAGTTCGAGGAGCTGATCGACGCCGAGCGGATCGTGGGCAACTTGCACGTCGCCTACGCCGAGCTGGATTCCCCGGAAATCGGTGTGCCACTGGATGTTCTGGCCATCTTCGACGAGATGGTCGCCTACAACGGCGGGCAGGTGCCGCAATGCTGGGCGTGAGTAGCGAAGACGTCGACGTGTGCGTGGCCGGTGGCGGACCGGCCGGATTGATGGCCGGGCTGCTGTTCGCCCGCGCGGGCGCGAATGTGCTGGTGCTGGAGAAGCATCCGGACTTTCTGCGCGACTTCCGCGGCGACACCGTGCATCCCTCGACGCTCATGGCGCTCGACGAGCTCGGGCTGGCCGAGGAGTTCCTGAAGCTCCCGCACGTCGAACTGCCGCAGTTGCCGATGGCGACGGCGATGGGGCCGGTCACCTTCGCCGACTTCCGCAGGCTGCCGGGACGATTCCCGTTCGTGGCCTTCATGCCGCAATGGGATGTGCTCAACTTCCTTGCCGAATCAGCCTGCCGCTACCCGAATTTCCGGCTGATCCAGCAGGCGGAGGCGACCGAGCTGACCGAGCGCGACGGGACGGTCACCGGGCTGCGCGCCCGCACCCCCGAGGCCGTGCTCGAGGTGCGAAGTCGACTCGTCATCGCCGCCGACGGGCGCAATTCGCTGGTGCGACAGCATGAGCTGCTCGAGGTCGCGGCCAGCCGCGCGCCCATGGACGTGCTGTGGTTCCGGGTGAGCAAGCCGGAAGGCGAACGACTGCCGGCGGTGCGCAGCGGCCGGGACTTCTTCATCGTCTGTATCGATCGCGACGAGTACCTACAGGTCGCCTACATGATTCCCAAGGGCGGGTTCGAGGCCGTGCGCGCGAGAGGCCTCGACGCGTTCCGGGCCGAGATCGCCGCCATCTACCCGTCGTTGACCGCGGCGCTGACTGCCGAGATCGGCGACTGGGACGCGGTCAAACCGCTCGACGTCCGAGTCGACCGGCTGCGGGACTGGTACCGGCCCGGCCTGCTGGCCATCGGTGATGCCGCGCATGCCATGTCACCGGCGGGCGGGGTCGGGATCAACCTCGCTGTCCAGGACGCGATAGCCGCCGCCCGGATGCTGGCACCGACCCTGCGGGCGGGTGGCACACCCACTACCGCGCAGTTGCGCGCGGTCCAGCAGCGCCGCGAATTGCCCATGCGCGTCGTGCAATTCGCGCAACTGCGGTTGCTCACCGACCTCTATCCCAGCGCCGAACGACCCGGCACCGACAAGCCGCTGCTGGCGCGGCTGCTGCGCCGGTTCCCCGGGCTGGCGCATGTGGTCGCGCGGGTGATCGGACTCGGCGTCCGGCCCGAACACGTGCCCGAACCTCGCGTTCCCTCCACCCCCGACACGCCCCGCCTCGAAGCGATGACACAGGAGAAGTGATGGCCACCTATCTGCTCGTTCCCGGTGCGTTCCACGGCGGTTGGGCTTGGCAGCGGGTGGCGCCGCTGCTGAGTGCCGCCGGGCACCGGGTGCTGACCCCCTCGCTGGTCGGCCTCGGCGAACGCGCCGAGTTGCTCGGACCCGAGGTCGGGCTCGGCACCCACGTCGAGGATCTGGTCGAGCTGGTGCGCACTGCCGACCTGCGCGATCTCGTGCTGGTCGGCCACAGCTATGCCGGCATCGTCGTCACCGCGCTCGCTGATGCGCTACCCGACCGGGTGGCGGAGCTGGTCTATGTCGACACCTTCGTCCCGCGCGACGGCGAGGCGGTCGCGGACATCATGGGGCCCATGGTCGACGCCTTCACCGCCCTGGCGGCCGAATTCGGTGACGGCTGGCGCGTTCCCGCGCAGACCGAGCCGATGGGCGAGGGCGGGCTCTACGGGGTCACCGACGAGGCGGATCTGAGCTGGCTGGCCTCGATGCTCACCCCGCAGTCGCTGAAGACGTTCACCGAGCCCATGGTGCTGCGCAATCCCGGTGCGCTGCAGGAGATTCCGGTGACTCATGTCCACTGCACCGGGGGCGGTGCGGAGTTCCAGGCCATGCGCGCGGCCATGCCGCGCACGCTGCCGCCCGCGGATCTGCCCGCCGAACGGCTCAAGCTGCTGCCTACCGGACACGATTGCATGATCACCATGCCGCGCGAATTGGCCGGGCATCTGCTGGAATTGGCGGTTCAGCCCTCCGCGGCCTCATAAGTCAGAGCCCCCGGCGGCGTCACAGCTCAGCCCTCGGCGGCGTCGTAGGCCGCCCGGGCGTCGAGCACCGCCCCGAGATGCTGCTCGGACCATTGGGTGAGGCTGTTGAACACCGGTGAGAGGGTCTCGGCCAGCGCGGTGGCCTCGTACTCCACCCGTGGCGGCACCTCCGCGTAGTAGGTGCGCACCAGCAGCCCGTCGCGTTCGAGCTGGCGCAACCGCTGCGTCAGCACCTTCGGGGTGAGGCCCGGAATGCGTTGCAGCACTTCGTTGAAGCGCATCCGGCCGTGATGGGTGAGTACCCACAGCACCTGGGTCGACCAGCGGCCGAAGAAGAGATCGACCACCGGTGTGATCGGGCAAGGATCCACCGCGGCAGGTGTGACGTCCGTCATGGCGACTCCCGCATACTTTCCATTTGGTAACTACTATACTTTGGAAACTACTGTGTGACCAGGCGGTTCGACAAAGTGCGAAACCGAAAGGAGCACAGCGATGACCGTGACAGCAACCGACCGGCTCGACCTCCCGCGACGCGGCGGCGAACGGCCCCGGACGCGGCCGCACAATCCCCATCAGCAGCTTTCCGATATCGCGCCCCCGGATCTGCAGGAAGCCCTGTGGGCGCGGATGATCAACCTGCCGGGCACCCAGGTCGGCCGCAGCCGGGTCTCGCTGCCCGACACGCGCGCGCTGTATCTGCTGCCCGAGCTGGCTCGCGGGCCCGAACACGCCTTCGTGGCCGGAACCGAATTCGCGCATCTGCACGGGCGCGGTGACGGCAGTCTGCACCTGTGCCTGCCCGGGTCGGTCGCGCTCGAGGCCATCGAACAGGGCTGGGCCGAACAGCATCCGATGGCGCGGCGGGGATATCTGCCGCCGACGTTGCTCATGGTGTACGGGCCGCGCGACGCCGAGGAGGTGGACGTGGTGTGGCGATTGATCCGGACCGCCTACGACTTCGCCCGCGGCATCCCGCGCCCCTGAGCGCTGCGCCTCGAGCGCGACTTTAGGGCGCACAACCATCGTGGGGTGCATGACTGACCTCATCGGCGCCTGGGAATTGCGCTCCTACTACGACATCGACGACAACGATGTCAAAAGCCAAGGGCCGCTCGGCGATTGGCCGCGCGGCCTGCTGATCTACGAATCCTGCGGCCATATGTCGGTGAGCATGATGCGCACCGACACGACCGCCGCGGCCGTCCGGTTCATGGGCTACGCCGGCACTTGGCGGCTGCGCGGCGCCGAGGTCGTGCACGCGATCAGCGTGTGCTCGAATCCGGCGTGGGCGGGCACCGAACAGGTCCGGCAGCTGACGCTGAGCGGCGATGAGCTCACGCTCATCGGCGCCGCCCAGGTCGACGGCCGGACCCAGCGCCGAATTCTTGCCTGGCGCCGCATCATTCATCCTTGAACGGGGGTTCCTCGACGTGCGCCGGCACGCACACCGATCAGTAGTTGCCCAGTCCGCCACAGACATTCATCGCCTGGGCGGTGACGGCGGCGGCCCCCGGGCCGACCAGATAGTCGACCATGGCCGCCACCTCGGTGGGCTCGACGTAGCGCCCGATGGGGACGCGGGCGCTCACCCGGGCGTGCACCTCGTCGGTGTCGACGCCCCAGATTCCCGAGTACACCTCCCGAACCCGTTCGGCCATGGGGGTTTCCACGAATCCCGGGCAGACGGCATTGACGGTGATGCCGGTCTTGGCCAATTCCAGCCCCAGCGCCTTGGTGAACCCGACGACGCCGTGCTTGGAGGCCGAGTAGGGCGCGCCGTGCACCACGCCCTGTTTGCCGCCGGTGGAGGCGATATTGACGATGCGGCCGCTGCCGCGTTCGAGCATGCCGCCGGCGGTGAGCGCGGCCTTGGTGGCGAAGAAGACGCTGTGCAGGTTGGTGTTGACCACGTCCAGCCACAATTCGTCGGTGATCTGCGCCGTTTCGCCGCCGCCGCTGCGGCCGGCATTGTTGACCAGGATGTCGACGGGGCCGAAGCGCTCGACGGCGGCGTCGACGTATTCGCGGACCTGGGTGGCGTCGCGGACATCGCAGGTGATGCCGTCCACCGCGTGGCCCTCGTCCTGCAGTCGTTTGGTGGTGTCGAGCAGGCGCTGCTGATCGCGCGCGCAGATGAAAACCGAGATGCCCTGGGCGGCAAAGCTCTCGGTGATGGCGAGGCCCATTCCACTGGTCGCGCCGGTGACCAGCGCGACGCGTTGAGCTGTGGTCATTTCTCCTCCATCGATGGGGTGTCCGGTTCGGCGTTGCGGATTCAGCCTGGCCGCCGGACCTATAGCTCCGGTCAAACCGGCTCGACCAAGGCTCGAGCGGGGTCGGACACGGTGGACCGCAGTCGCGGCCCGCCGAATCCGAGGCAGGCACAACAGCATTCGAGGAGCCAGCATGACCACCGTCGCCAGCCGCGCCGAGCTGTATGCCGAGGTCCAGCAGTTCTACGCCGACCAGATGCAGCGGCTCGACAACCGGGACATCCCCGGTTACGCGCAAACCTTCACCGAGGACGCGGAATTCGAGCACACCCCCGGGCGCCCGCCGGCGCGCACCCGGGCCGGGATCATCACCGACCTCGTCGCGTTCCACAAGCGCTTCGAGGCCGATCCCATGCAGCGGCGGCACTGGTTCGGCATGACCGATCTGCGGCCGCAGGACGACGGCAGCATCATCGCCACCTCCTACTGCCTGGTGGTGAAGATCCGCCCCGGCAAGGCGCCGGAGATCAACCCCAGTTGCGTGGTGCACGACGTGCTGGTGCGCGTCGACGGCGCCCTCCTGACCCGCTCCCGCCGAGTTTCCCACGACTGACCGAAATACAGCCTGTCCCAAGGAGAATCACATGAGCACCGCCCAATCGGACACCCGGCTCGCCCTCGCCGCGGAGGCGCAGGATCTGCTCTTCCGCGAGGCCCGCACCGCCAATACGTTCACCGACGAGCCGGTCACCGACGAGCAGTTCCGTGAGATCTACGAGCTGGCCAAGTACGCACCCACCTCGATGAACCAGCAGCCGCTGCGCATCGTCCTGGTCCGCACGCCCGAGGCCCGGGCCCGCCTGGTCACCCACATGCTCGACAACAACAAGCCCAAGACCGCCGCCGCCCCGCTGACCGCGATCCTGGCCGCGGATCTGAACTTCCACGACCATCTGCCGACGGTCTTCCCCCATGCCCCCGACGCGAAGGACTACTTCGCCGATCCCGAAGTGCGCGCCCACTCGGCCCGTTTCAACGCCCTTATCCAGGTCGGCTACTTCATCCTGGCCATCCGCGCCGCGGGCCTGGCCGCCGGCCCGATGAACGGCTTCGACGCCGCCGGCGTCGACCGCGACTTCTTCCCCGCCGGCGATGTCGCCTCCCTGGTCGTGGTCAATATCGGCAAGCCGGGCCCGGACGCCTGGTTCCCCCGCTCGCCCCGCCTCGGCTACGACCAGGTCGTCAGCGTGGCCTGACCACGGGTCGATCAGCCCGCCCGGAATGCCGACCGGGCGGGCTTTCGCATGTCCGGTCGGGGGCGAGTAGTTCGAGGGGGCTGGCCATGGGCACTTGAAAGTGCCTTATTGCCGCCGTTTTCGGGGCGGCCTACCTTCGGATCCACCGTAATGGAAGGAACCGAAAGATCATGAGCAGCGCATTCCGCGTGCATACCTACACCGCGTCCGAACCGGGCATCTTCGTCAACAGCTACCTCATCGAGACGGCCGAATCCGTCGTGCTGATCGACGCGAATCTGCTTGTCTCCGATGCGCAGGCGCTCGCCGCGCGTGTCGCGGCGCTGGGCAAACCGCTGCGGGCCGCCTTCGTCACCCATCCGCACCCCGACCACTTCAACGGGCTGCCCTACGTCGTGCCCGACGATGTTCCGGTGTATGCCACCGCGGCGGTCGCGAAGGTCATCGCCGACAGCGCCGAAGCCAAACGCGCACAATGGGGTCCGGTGTACGGGGATCAGTGGCCGGATCGCTACCGGGTGCCGGAGCACCTGCTCGCCAGTGGCGAGACGGTGGAGATCGACGGGTTGCGGTTGACGGTCACCGATGTCGGTCCGGCCGAGAGCCACGCCGACACCTACATCGTGGTCGAGGCCGAAGGGCAGCGGGTCGCCTTCATCGGCGATCTGGCCTTCGCCGGGGTGCATTCCTATCTCACCGATGGGCATTCGTCGCAGTGGTTGGCCGCACTGGACGAGGTCTCGGCCGAACTGTCCGGCCTGACGCTGTATCCGGGCCACGGGCCGTCGGGTGACGTGCGGTTCTTCGACGACCAGCGGCGCTACCTGCTGATGTTCCGGGAGGCGGTGGCTCGCATCGGCGGTGGTGCCGCGACGCTGACCGAGGAGCAGAAAGCCGAACTGACACAGGTGATGTCGCGGTTCAGCCCCGACTTCCCACTGGACTGGCTGGTGCAGCACGGCGCCGATCCGGTCGCCGGGGAACTGGCCGCCCACTAGGCGTGCGCGGACCTCACGCGCCACAATGGGGACCGAAAGCGACAGGGCGATAGGCGGGGTGGGTGGGCGTGGTTATGCTGCGCCGGTGATCGGCACCATCCCCTCCCGCACCGCGGGCATCATCCGCGCAACCGCCCTGCGGCTGGGTGTGCAGCCCGCGGAACTGTCCGCCATTCCGGGCCTGGATCCGGTGCTGCTCGGTGACGATCTGCTGCGGGTGCCCACCGAATCGGTCTGGCGCGTATGGGAATTGATCGACACGATCGCCGGACCGGGCTCGGGTCTGTGCGCCACGGCCCAGGCCGATCGGGGTGGTCTGCGGGTCTGGGACTACCTGTTCTCGAGCGGGGCCACGCTCGCCGAGAGCGTGCGCACGGCCTTCGAATTCCGTGCCGTCGTCACCGATCCCGCCGTGGGCTGGGAAGTGATCGAGGACGGTGGGCTGCTCACCCTGCGCGCTGAGCGGTTCGAACCCGAGCGGGTCCTCGCGCCCATCGAGGAATACGCCATGTCGTCGGTCCTGCGCCGCATGCGCGAAGCCACTCGCAGTCACCTGGTCCCGGTCCGCGTCGCCTTCGGCAACCGAGCCGGTCACCGCCACAACCGGCTCATCGACGAATTCGGCACCAGCCGTATCGATTTCGGTGCGCCACGCTCCGAACTCACCTTCGTCGATGCCGGAGCCCTGCCGACCGGCACCGACCCGCAACTCGGGCAGATCCTGCAGCACTACACCCGATTGTTCCTGGCCTCCTCACGCCCGGCGCCCAGCTGGCGAGACACCTTGCGCGCCACGATCGCCAAGGCCCTCGCCGAGAACAACCTCACCCTCACCGCCGTCGCCGACCACCTGGCGCTCAACTCGCGCACACTGCAACGCCGACTCGCCGAGCAGGGCACCGGATGGCGCGAGGAGATCGAGGCCGTCCGATACGAGCAGGCCGTGAACCTGCTGCGAACCACCGAACTTCCGGTCCAATCGGTGGCCGTCCGGCTCGGCTACTCCGACGCGCGCGCCCTGCGCCGCGCCTTCAGTCGCTGGACCGGACAGACACCCGACGCCTTCCGGCGCGGTAGACCCGGTTAGCGGGCGTCGATCTTGGCGGTCAGCGCGGTGAGCAAACCGGTGAGCAGGTCGATGGTGGTCTCATCGACGAGGTCACCGTTCTCGTCGAAGCGCTCGTGCGAGCGGAACGCGATCACCTCGGGCTTGACCACGACGTCGCTCTCGGTCCACACGAACACCTGCCGCAGCGCCAATTGCGCACGCACGGAACCGAATTGGGTAGGCGCCGCACCCATGATGGCAACCGGCTTGCGATGCAACGGCAGCCCCTCGGTCTTGCTCCAGTCGGTGGACACCCAGTCGATCGCGTTCTTGAGCACACCCGGAATCGAGTAATTGAACTCCGGGGTGGCGATGAGCAGCCCATCGGCAGCGGTGATCCGCTCACGCAGCTCGGTGACCACAGCCGGCCGATGCGCCGGAGTATCGAGATCGAAGTCATAGGGTGGGATTTCGCGCAAGCCATCGTAGATCTCGATCTCGACGCCGTTGCTGAACTTCTGCGCGGCACGCAGCAGCGCGGTGTTGTGCGACTCGGCGCGCAAGCTGCCGGAGATCCCGAGAATCTTCTTGGGGCTGGTCATGAATCGGCCTATCGATCAGGTGGATGGACACGCGAGCGTCCGGCCGTTGGTCTGCGAATCAACGGCCGGACCCCTCGAATACAACCCGCGCGCCGTGAATGTCCCATCGCGATCGCTACGGGTTCGCTCGCATCCACGAATCTAGGCGCGACCCGAGCAGGGGTAGGGGGACCGGACACGACTCAATGGGGACCGCACACGCCAAACCAACCATTCGGAACTATTTTCCGCCCACCGAGCTGTCCGTTTATGCCCGTAGCACCGTGACGGTGCGACCGGACGAGGTGCGGGCCTCCTCGAAAGCGGTGCGCTCGGCGATCGGGTCCGCGTGCGGTCGGCGATCGAAGATCACCAGGACACCGGTCGCGAGGCCGAGTCGGTCGAGGTAGGCGTCGAGTTGGATGAGGCCCTCCGCAAGCGGGTCGGGTCGGTTCGCAGCCCAGACCTTCAACTCCAGCGCCTCACGTTGTTCCTCGCGGCAGTCCTCCGAGTCGCGGTACGGCTGGCGGATCAGCAGGTCGATGCGGCCGCGGCCGACTCCTACCTCACGGTCGATGTACCCGGCCCCGTTGACGATTCGGTGCAGATACGCCATCAGCACCAGTTGAGCCGCGGCCTCGTGGTAGTTGTCGCGGGCGGCGAGGACATCGCCGTGCTGTATCCAGAACGCGGCGAATTCCCGCAGCAGGCGGGGGAAGTCGATGCGGCCGTCGGGGAACCGGAAGCTGGATGGTTCGTCGGCTATCACCGCCTCGGTGCGCTGGCCCAGCACCCGGACGATGACCTCCTGGTAGATCGGGTTCGCGAATCGGAGCTGCTTGCCCAGTGCGATCAACCCGAGGTCCCGGGTATAGGCCACATCGTCATCGAAACTTGTGTCCAGGTCCGGGAGTTCGCCGCTGACGATGGGGCCGAGTACCCGTTGCACCCGCGGCTGGTGCAGCTTGTCGATCAGCGAATCCAGATGCGTGGCTCGCGCCAGGATCAGTCGCTCTTTGGCGGTCTCGACGTGATCGAGAGTGATGGTCTCGCGAATCCGCATCTTGCCGATGATCTCCCAGACCAGCGCGTTCACCAGCCACGGCTGCCCTTGGGTGTAGTAGTACGCCAGGTCGATGGCTTTGTCGTCGAACTCTTGTCCGGTGTCGGCGGTGTGCTGGCGGAAGAGCTGTCGCATTTCGATCTTGTCGAAGTCGCCGATCCGAATCGACTCGATCTTGATGTTGAACGGGCTCGCTGTTCCCAGGCGCTGCGGGTCGCCACCGGACGCAGCCTTGTAGTCCCGCACATCCCGAAGCCCGCACAGCACCACCGAGTGCACGAACTGTTTGCGGCTCTGTGTGTACCCGGCGCGAAGTTGCCGCAAGACATTGAGCAGCCCGTCACCGCGCAGCGCGTCGATCTCGTCGAAGAACAGCACCAGCGGGCGCGGGCACGCGGCCACCCAGGCGGCGAGACCGGCCTTCAACCGGGTGCCCGGTGCGGCGTCCGGCCATTCGGGCGGCAGTAGGTCCGGTGCCCAGCCTTGCAGCTCGGCGGCTTGACGAAGCTCGCTCAGCAGCGCGGTTTCCACCCCCGTGAAGTCGTCGCCGAATTGCTCCCCGATCTCGCAGGAGATCGACAACGCGAGGAAATGCCCCTCGGCGGTCAGGTCGCGCGCCAAACCCAGCAGCGCGGTGGTCTTGCCGGATTGCCGGGGTGCGTGCACGACGAAGTAGAACCCGAATTCGATGTACATCCGGGCGTCGGGCAGCCGCTCCTCGACGGGGATCATGTAGTGCAGGTCCGGGTAACACGGACCCGCCGTGTTGAAGTACCTCACTGGCACACCCTATCGATTCGGCCGGTTGTCCGGGACGGGTCCGGGGTCAGGTGAGGCCGTGTTCGTGGGCGAAGACGACTATTTGGACGCGGTCGCGGAGGTTCAGTTTGCGGAGGATGGCGCCTACGTGGGTTTTGACGGTGGATTCGCTGGCGAAGACTTGTTGGGCGATTTCGGCGTTGGAGTGGCCCTGGGCTACGGCGGCGAAGACCTCTCGTTCCTTGTCGGTGAGGGTGGCGTAGGCGGCGGGTATCGGTGTGGGGGTGCGGAATTGGGTGTCGAGGAGGGTGGTGAGGTCGCTGGGGGCGAGGACGGCGTTGCCGGTGTGGACGGTGCGGATGGCGTCGCAGAGGAGGGCGGGGGTGGTGTCTTTGAGGAGGAATCCGCTGGCGCCGTAGCGGATTGCGGTGGCGGCGCGGTCGTCGAGGTTGAAGGTGGTGAGGACCAGGACGCGCAGGGGTTTGGTGCGGCGGGCGGCGCGGTCGGGGGAGAAGAGTTGGCGGGTGGCTTCTACGCCGTCCATTTCCGGCATGCGGATGTCCATGAGGACGACGTCGGGGTCGAGGGTGTCGGCCAGGGTCAGGGCCTCGAATCCGTCGGCGGCGTGGCCGACCGCGCGCATGCCGGGTTGGCCGTCGATGATCACCGCGATGCCGGTGCGGAACAGTTCCTGGTCGTCGACCAGGAGTACGCGGATGTCCTCGTCGCTCACGAGACGACCCTACGCAGCGGGACCCAGGCCGCCACGGTGAAGGTGCCTGCGGCGTGTTCGTCGCGGTGGTCTTCGATGGCGAGGCGGCCGCCGACGGATTCCAGGCGTCGCCGCATGCCATCGAGGCCGCGGCCGGTGTGATCGGGGTTCGCCGAGCCGGCGGCCGCGTCGTTGACGGTTCGGATCAAAAGTTCATCGCCCCAATGCAATTCGACGGTAATAGTGCTGTCCCGGTCGCCGTGACGGATGGCATTGGTGAGCATCTCCTGCAGGACGCGGTAGGCGACGGTGGCCAGGTCGGGGGCCAGGGTGCGGGCGGCGCCGGATTGCTCGAGGGTGATCGGGTGGCCGCTGTCGCGTACGCCCTCGATCAGGTCGTGCAGCTCGCCCGGCCTGGTCTGCTCGGGTGCGGTGGCGGTGAGGACCTGGCGGACATCCTGCAGTGAGGAGCGGGCCAGCTTCGCGATGTTCGCCATCGAATCGCGCAGGGTGGCGGTCTCGGTGACGAATTGGGCGGATTCGGACTGCGCCAGAATCACCGCCAGCGAATGCCCGACGACATCGTGGACATCCCGCGCCAGCTGTGCCTGCTCTTCCCGCAGCCGCGCGATCTCCCTGGCCTGCTCGCTCTCGCGGTGGGCGCGGGCGGCCTCGGCCTCGGCGGCGCGCTGGGAGGTCAGTGAGTTTTCGGCGCGCTCGGCGAACAGCCGCAGCGCCAGCCCGGCCGTCCAGCAGACGCCGAACAAGGCCAGGACCAGAACCGCGGCGTACGCCCGCAATCCCGAGTAGGCCAAAACCGAGAGCATCGGAACCGAGAGCGCGCCCGCGGCCATGGTCACCGCGCCGCCTCGGCGGGCGGTCGCGAAAACCACTGCGGCCAAGGCGACTTCGACCATCAGGATCGGAACCCCGACGAAGAGCTGGTACGCGCAGCACAGCCACATCAGCGCCAGGGCCAGACCGGGACGCCACCGCGCGCAGCCCACCGCCGCGGCCGTGAGGGCGACGATGGGAAGGACGCTGCCGCGTTGCGGAAAAGCATTGTGCCGGATGCTGATCAGCGCCTCGACCAGACCGATGCCCAGGACTGCCAGCCCGAGGGCCGCGTCGAGGAACCGGTCACGCCGGTCGGCGCGGACGCCGTTCACTCCGAACTCCTCCTGCACAGATGGTCGCGAATCGGTCGATGGATCACTCGTCGCCGTCAACCGTTCGCGGGTCTCGTGCCGCGATGCCGAACCGGACGAGCAGGCCCGCGATCAGAATAGGCGCGCCGAACGCCAGGGCGATCAAACCCAGCAGTGCCGCGGGCTGCCATGTCTCGCCCGAGACATTCATATTGCCGTGAATCACCAGTACGGCGATGAAAAGCGCCGCCGCCACGGCCACGCCGAGGCCGCCGAGAACCCAGGCGACGGGAAAGATGCTTCGACGCATCCCCGCGGCCACCCGCCCGCGGTTCGGACGCACAGGGGTACCGGTATCGATCGAGCTCATAGTGTCTTCCTTCGGCTCCGGCCGCGGGGGTGATCCCAGCGGCTGACATTCGCCTCGCCGATGAACTCGGCGACGCTCGAATCCCACTCTCGCCCGCGCCGACCGCCCGCACCTCCACCTGAGGTACCGGTCCGCTGGCCGGAAGTACCGCGTTGCCCGTGAGTTGCCGGACGGTACCTGCGGCGGGTCATTCGGTACCTGCGGCGGAGGCGCGGACATGCTGACGGCGGCGAGGCTGGGTAGGCGCAGAAAGGAACCCGACCAATGCATGTACCCAAAGACACTGCGGCACTGTGTATCTCGCTGGAACCGACCCCAGTCAAGGGGGCGGGCGTGAACGCTTTACGCACCACACCGCCGAGGGCGCGCGACCGGCTGTACGAGATCGCCGCCTTCGTACTCGCCGTGCTGCTCCTGCCGGTGGCGTTCGGATACAGCCCCGGCCGCGCCCGCGAACTGGCCTGCCGATGGGCCCTCCGACTGCGCTATCCGAGCGAGGACCTCACCGGCCTCACCCCGCAGGCTCGCCAAGCCTTCGATGCCGCACGGTCCGAAGCGTTCTGGCAGCACGGCCAACTCATCGGCCTCACCTCCGGATACCGCGACCCCGCCACCCAGCAACAGCTCTTCGACGAGGAAGTGCACCGCTCCGGTTCGGTGGCCTCCGCGCGCACACTGGTCCTGCCACCGTCCGAGTCGTGCCACGTTCGCGGCATCGCCCTGGACGTTCGCCCCTACGAAGGCGCCCGCTGGCTGGAACAACACGGCAGCCGCCACCACCTCTACCGCACCTACGACAACGAATGGTGGCACTTCGAGCACCGCCCCGAAACCGGCGGGATCCCACCGCGTCGGCTGCCCCACCCCGGCTCGCCATCATACACCAAGTCTCAAGTTGTTAGTTGTCGTGTCACCTAGTAGCCTGGCCTGGTGATTCTGCACCGTGAGAACCGGGAATTGTCCAAGCTGGCACGGGATCCGCGTGCCGACGAGTATCCGATGCCGATGGTGCCCGAGGGGTGGTACGCCGTCCTGCGCAGTGCACAACTGCGGCCGGGGAAGATCGTGAATCTGCATTATTTCGGGCGTGCGCTGATCGCGTTTCGGGGGAGTGACGGTCGGGCAAGCGTGCGTGACGCGCACTGCCCGCACTACGGCGCCCATCTCGGAGCCGGTGGGCGAGTGGTGGATGGGCAGGTGGAGTGCCCGTTTCACGGTTGGCGTTTCGACTCCGACGGCGGGTGTGTGTCCGCGCCTTTCGCGGCTCGGCCGCCGCGGGTGAAGCTCGGCGGTCTGCCCGTCGAGGAGCACAGTGGCTTGATTTTCGTCTATACCGGTGCGGGAGAACCGGTTTGGCGAGTGCCCGAGATTCCGGAGGCCACCGACCAGCGGTTCGCCCGACCCATCGACGATGCTCGGCAGTCGCGCATCCATATCCAGGAGATGCGCGAGAACATCGTCGACGAATCGCACTTCCACTACATCCACGGCCAAACCGAGCCGCCGGTCCAGGAGCTGCTGACCAACGGCCCCTTCGCCGAAATCCACAGCCGCTTCGCCAAATCCGTCCTCGGCTACCTGGTCGACAACAGCTTCGATGTCTACATGTACGGCCCCGGCGTCATGGTCGTGCGCACAGCCGGACCGACCATCACCCTGACGGCCATCGCCCTGACCAACCCGATCGACGACACCACCAGCGAGCTGCGAATGCTGTACTACGTCCGCCGCCCCGCCGGAATCCCCTTCGCCACACCGATTCTCAAGCTCGCCTTCCGCCTGGTGGCCCTGCGCGAGGTCCGCGAGGAGCTCGGCATCTGGGACCACAAGATCCACCGCCCCCGCCCGGTCCTGCTCCCGCACGAAAAGGGCATCAAGGCCCTACGCCGCTGGTACGCGCAGTTCTACCAGCCGCAGCCCGCGGATGCGGCGGTGGCCACAACGACCGTGTGAGGGTCGTTTATCGAAGTCCAATCCGGCTGTGGTCGAGGCGCGCGACCATGCTGTCGAGACTGGATCCGAATGTGCTGTGCGGGGTGGAAATCAGATGAAGACGGGTGTGCTGGCGGGTGCGGCGCTGCACTCGACCGTGGCGGCCGCGCTGCGGGATGCCGGTGGGCGTGCCGGTTCCCGGCCGGTGGATACGCGGGATCTGCTGCTGGCCTTGATGCGCGCCGACCAGTCGGGGCGGTGGGCGCGAATCTGGTTGTACACCGGTGATATCGACGCGATCGCGGACAAGGTCGCGATCGATCCGGACACCCGGACCTCGGCCGAATGGTGCGGGATACCCGTCACCGACACCTGCGCGGTCGCCCTGGAAACCGCCGGTCACCTCGCCCAGCGATACCGGCTGTGGCCGCTGCCGGTCGGGTTGGTCGTGCTCGGCCTGGTCGTCGACGAAACCACCGCCGCGGCACAGATTCTCAGCGGTGACGGTCTCGATCACGCCGAGTTGCTGCGCCGGATCCAATCGGAGGTGCTGGGCATACCACTGACCGGACTCGAGACCATCCTGCCGGGAGTGGTGGCGCAGGCCCGATCCCGTGCCGCCGGGGTACCGGCCGTGGCGCCGCGCCCGCCATCCGGGCCGATCGGCGGGAATGGAATCTATTGCCGCGTCTGCGGATCCACTCCGGCTGCCCAGGCCAGCTTCTGCCGACATCAGGGTTTCGTGCTGGTCATGCGGTTCCCGCCCTCGGAATCCGGCCCGTTCTGCCGCGATTGCGGTCTCGCCACCTACCGGTCCATGAGCGAGAAGAGCCTGTGGCAGGGCTGGTGGGGCCCGATGTCGATGTTCATCAACGCCATGATGCTGTTCATCAACCTGATGGGCCGTCGCGCGGTGGCCCGATTACCCGCACCCATACCCGGCGCGCCGGGCCGCCCGCTGTCACCGGGCCGTCCCCTGTATCTGCGCCCGGCGATCATCACCCTGGCCGTACCCATCACTATCATCGTCGCGATCGCGACCAGCGGCGGCGACAGCAGCAGCCACTCCCTCGGGGACCTCGGCTCATTGCCGCAGCCTGCGGTGGAACAAATCCGCATCGATGCCTGACGCCCGCGGTGGTCAGGCGAGGGCGAGGAACAGTTTTTCGAGTTCGGCCTCGGTGAGCGGTTCGGAGCCTTCGGCGGCGTCGCCGGTGAGGCATTCGCGCAGGCCGGTGGCCACGATCTTGAAGCCGGCGCGGTCGAGGGCCTTGGAGACGGCGGCCAGTTGGGTGACGACGTCCTTGCAGTCGCGGCCCTGTTCGATCATGGAGATGACGCCGGCCAGCTGACCGTGGGCGCGGCGCAGGCGGTTCAGGACCTGGGCGATGGTCTCTTCATTGCCGATCATGGGGAGTCCCTTCGTTGTGATGCCTCGGTTAAGGATACCCATGGGGGTATATTGGCTGTCGAATCAAGAATACCCCCAGGGGTATGAAGAGTCCGGCTGAGAGGTAAAGATGAAGGTTCTGATCATCGGCGGGGTGGCGGGCGGTATGTCCGCCGCGACCCGGCTGCGGCGGCTGAACGAGTTCGCGGAGATCGTTGTGCTCGAGCGCGGCGCGCACGTGTCGTTCGCGAACTGCGGTCTGCCCTACTACGTCGGCGGGGTGATCACCAAGCGGGAGTCGCTGCTGTTGCAGACACCCGAATCGCTGGCGGCGCGGTTCCGGCTGGATGTGCGGGTGCGCCACGAGGCGGTGGCCCTGGATCCCGTCGGCCGGACCGTCACCGTGCGCGAACTCGAGTCGGGCCGCGAATATGTCGAGTCCTTCGACGAATTGGTGCTGAGCACCGGCGCTTCCGCCCTCGTGCCGCCCCTGCCGGGGGTCGAACGCGCGCTGGTGCTGCGGGATGTCACCGATGTGGACCGGGTGGCCGGGGCGGTCGGCACTGCGCGGGCCGCGGTCGTGATCGGCGCCGGGTTCATCGGGGTCGAGATGGCCGAAAACCTGGTGCGGCGCGGGATCTCGACCACGGTGGTCGAACGCGGCCCGCAGGTGCTGCCCCCGCTGGACGTCGAAATGGCGGCCCCGGTGGCCGCCGAGATGCGCGCCCACGGCATCCGGCTGGAGGTGGATACGGAGGTGACCGCCATCGAGGCCGATACCGTGACACTGTCCGACGGCCAGGAGGTCGCCGCCGATCTGGTGATCATGTCGGTCGGTGTGCGCCCGGAAAGCACGCTCGCCCGCGCGGCCGGACTCGAAATCGGTTCCGGCGGCGGCGTGGTCGTCGATGATCGGCTGCGCACCTCGGCGCCGCACATCTACGCCGTCGGCGATGTGGTCGAGAAGCGGGACTCGGTGAGCGGGGATCCCGGTCTGATCCCGTTGGCCAACTCCGCGAATCGCCAGGGCCGACTGGCCGCCGACGTCATCGCCGGACTGCCCGCCGTCGACCCGCCCGCCCTGGGCACCGCGATCCTCGGCGTCTTCGGGCTGACCGCGGCGACCACCGGGTGGAGCGAGAAGCGCCTGCGCGCCGCGAAACGCCCTTTCCGCGTTATCCATTCGCATCCGCTCGCCCATGCGGGCTACTACCCGGACGCCGGTGCGATGGCGCTGAAACTGCTCGTCGACCCCGGCACCGACCGGATTCTGGGCGCGCAGGCGGTCGGCGCGGACGGTGTCGACAAGCGCATCGACGTGCTGGCCACCGCGATGACGGGCGGCATCCCGGCCTCGCGGCTGATGGACCTGGAACTGGCCTACGCGCCCCAATTCGGGTCGGCCAAGGACGCGGTCAACATGCTCGGCTATATGGCCGACAACCTGCGCACGGGCGCGTTGCGCACGATCCAGTGGCATGAAATCGACGAGGCGATCGCGATGGGCTCACACCCGCTCGATGTGCGCACGCCGGCGGAATTCGCCGCCGGATCCATCCCCGGCGCCCGCAATATCCCCCTGGACGAACTCCGCGATCGCGCCGACGAGATCCCCGCCGGCCCGATCCTCGTGTTCTGCCAGGTCGGCCAGCGCGGCAACAGCGCGACGCGACTGCTCGGGCAACTGGGCCGCGACGCGGTCAACCTCGACGGCGGATATCGAACCTGGCAGGACGCCACCGCGGACCGGATCCGCTGACCATCAACACCTTTCGGAAGGAGTATCAGAATGTGCCGACGAATCACCTGCCGGAAATGCGGCAAACCGAGCTACAGCGGCTGCGGTAACCACGTCGAGCAGGTCCTCGGCGATGTGCCGAAATCTCAACGGTGTTCATGCGCGGACGAACCCCGGACACGCCGCTGGTGGTTCTGATCGGCGCTGCGGGATTCCCGCGATATGCGGTCCAATTCGGTGTTCAGTGCGTCGGTCAGTTCCGCCAGATGGGGAAAGTGGTCGGGGTCGGCGGCGATCGTCACGGTGAGTGTGCCCGTGTAGGAGAGCACTTCGAAGTAGACGGGGGTGTTGCCGCCCGGGCCGACACCGATGGGTGTGGCCGCGGTGATGGTCGATCCGCCGAATGTCATGCGCCGGGTGGGGCCGCGGACATGGGATACCAGCGTGTGGAATCGGCGCTGATGGTTCATGTACCAGCGGAATGCGCCCAGTGCCGCCAATGGCCGGAACAGCCACCCCAGGGTCGCGATCGGCGGCGGACCCGTCGCGGCGTCCCGGTGTGCGCGAACCTGGGAGGCCACGTCCCGAAGCCGTTGCGGCACGGTGCCATTGGCGGGAACCGAGACCAGCATCGGCGAGACCATGTTGCCGAGGCCGGCGGTGTCCGAGCGTTGCGGGCGGCCCGAGACGGGGACGGTCACCACGATCGGGTCGACGGTTTCGCCATGCCTGCCCAGTACCTGACTCAGCGCCGCTGCCACGGTGACCAGGACGGCGTCGTTGCACGTGGCGTCATACCGATGCGCCGCCGCTCGCAGCGCCGCGACGTCGGCGCGGACGAGTGCCAGGCGCAGACGCGGTCCGGTGCGCCGGGTGAGGGCGCCGGGAGCGATCTGAGGCGGCCGCAGCCCTCCGGCCGCCGACAGGGAGGCCCGCAGCATCCGCAGGGATCGAGCCGTGTGGCGCAACGCCCGCAACCGAATCGTGAATGCGTCGCGGGCGAGGGTGGCCATAGTGGGTGCGGGGCATGGGAATTCGCGTGGGGCGGGCCGCGCCGGTAGATCGACGAGGTTGGCCAGCACGGCGAGGCCGCCGACCCCATCCGACGGTGGCGATGCGGTCGGCGATCAATCGCCGGACACGATCGAGATCGATCGCGTCGGCGTTGTCGAGCGTCAGGACGACCCCGAACTGCTCGGGTACCGATCCGGTGTCCATGGCCAGGAACGCCCGATCGGTAGCGCTGGCCCGCTCGATCATCATCACCGTCGCCTCGATATGCCCGCCGATCCTGTTCGTCCAGACTGGCTGCCGACGTCGCCCGTGCACAGGGGCAAAGGTCCCACCGGGCAGTCTGTTTGGTGGTTTTCGTGAACTTCTGTGCGAGGGGTGGGTAGGCTCGGGGGCACTTAGTTCAATGTCTGAACAAAGTGGAGGATGGTCATGGTTGCGCCTACGCCCGCGGATAAGTTCTCGTTCGGATTGTGGACGGTGGGGTGGCGGGGGAGGGATCCGTTCGGGGATGCCACTCGGCCCGAGCTGGATGCGGTGGAGGGGGTGCATCGGCTGGCGGAGTTGGGGGCGTACGGGGTCAGTTTTCATGATGACGATGTGATCCCGTTCGGCGCGTCCGCTGCCGAGCGCGATCGGCGGCTGGAGTTGTTGCGGAAGGCGTTGGCGGAGACGGGGATGGTGGTGCCGATGGTCACTACCAATCTGTTCACGCATCCGGTGTTCAAGGATGGCGGGTTCACCAGCAACGATCGGGACGTGCGGCGGTTCGCGCTGCGTAAGGTGTTGCGGAACGTCGAGTTGGCGGCCGAGCTGGGGGCGCGGACCTACGTGCTGTGGGGTGGGCGCGAGGGAGCGGAATACGACAGCGCCAAGGATGTGCGGGCGGCGCTGGACCGGTACCGCGAGAGTCTCGATGTGCTCACCGAATTCGTGCAAGACCGCGGCTACGATCTGCGGTTCGCGATCGAGCCCAAGCCCAATGAGCCGCGCGGGGACATCCTGCTGCCGACCGTCGGGCATGCGCTGGCGTTCATCACCACGCTCGCGCACCCGGAGCTGGTCGGGGTGAATCCCGAAGTGGGGCATGAGCAGATGGCGGGGCTGAACTTCGCGCACGGGATCGCGCAGGCGCTGTGGCAGGGGAAGTTGTTCCACATCGACCTCAACGGACAGCGCGGGATCAAATACGACCAGGATCTGGTCTTCGGGCACGGGGACCTGATGAACGCGTTCGGTCTGGTCGATCTGCTGGAGAACGGCGGCCCCGACGGTGCGCCCGCCTATGACGGGCCCAGGCACTTCGATTACAAGCCGTCTCGTACCGAAGATATTGCGGGCGTGTGGGATTCGGCGGCCGCGAATATGCGCACCTATCTGCTGTTGAAGGAGCGTGCTCGCGCGTTCCGTGCGGATCCCGAAGTGCAGGAGGCGTTGTCGGTGGCCGGGGTCGCTGATCTGCGGACTCCGACGCTGGCCGCGGGGGAGGGATACGCGGAGTTGCTGGCCGAACCGGAGGCGGATTTCGATCCGGATCGGGCCGGGGAGCGCGGGTATGGATTCGTCCGGTTGAACCAGCTCGCGCTGGAACATCTGCTCGGTGCGCGGTGATCGGATGACATTGGTGGCGGGGGTCGATTCGTCGACCCAGTCGTGCAAGGTCGTCATTCGGGATGCCGAGACCGGGCGGTGGGTGCGGTCGGGCCGGGCGGCGCACCCGCCCGGCACCGAGGTGAATCCGGAGTATTGGTGGTCCGCGCTGCAGGAGGCGATCGCGGCGGCGGGCGGTGTCGAGGATGTCGCGGCCATCAGCGTGGCCGGGCAGCAGCATGGCCTGGTGTGCCTGGATGAGGCGGGTCGCGTGGCGCGAGATGCCTTGCTGTGGAACGACACTCGATCGGCGGACGCCGCGGCGGACCTGGCCGAAGAGCTCGGCGCGGCCGCCTGGGCGCAGCGCACCGGATCGGTGCCGGTGGCCTCGTTCACCGTCACCAAGCTGCGCTGGCTGGCCGAGCACGAGCCCGACAATCTCGCGCGCACCGCGGCGGTCTGCCTGCCGCACGACTGGCTCACCTGGCGATTGCGGGGTGGCGGACTCGAAGAGATCACCACCGACCGCTCCGATGCCTCGGGCACCGGCTATTTCGATTCCAATTCCGGCGAATATTGCCGGGACCTGCTCAAATTGGCGTGCGGCCGTGGCGATCTGATGCTGCCCAGGGTGCTGGGTTCGAACGAGTCGACCACCTCGGCGTCGGGGCAGCGACTGGCGGCCGGTGCGGGCGACAATGCGGCCGCCCGGCTGGGACTGGCCGCGGGCACCGATGTGGTGGTGTCACTGGGCACTTCGGGCGTGGCCTCGGCGAGTTCGGCGGTGCGCCCGGCCGACCCGACCGGTACCGTCGCCGGTTTCGCCGATGCCGAGGACGGCCATCTGCCGCTGGTCTGCACCCTCAATGCCGCCCTCGTGCTGGACACCGTCGCCGGCATGCTCGGCGGCGGGCTGTCCAGGTTGAGCGAGCTCGCGCTGTCGGCGGCGCCCGGAGCGGACGGTGTCGTGCTGGTCCCGTACTTCGACGGGGAGCGCACGCCGAATCTGCCCGCCGCGACCGGGGCCCTGCACGGCCTCACCACCGCCGCCGCGACACCGGCCAATATCGCCCGCGCCGCCGTGGAAGGCATGCTGTGCGGTATCGCGGATGGACTGGAAGCCTTGACCGCACACGGTGTTTCGGTCACCGGCGTGCGGTTGATCGGTGGTGCGGCCGCGCTGCCCGCGGTGCGGGAGATCGCGCCCTCGGTGTTCGGCGTGCCGGTGCTGGTGCCCGAGCCCGGTGAATACGTCGCCGACGGTGCGGCGCGACAAGCCGCCTGGGCGCTGCGGGGTGGTGCCGAGCCGCCCGAGTGGCCCGAATCGGCGACCCCGGTGCGGCGCTACGAGGCCGATGCGGCGGACGCGGTCCGCGACCGCTACCGGACCGCACGGACGAGGTACCTCGAGCGATGAGCATCCTGCCCGGCCCCGTGCACCTCCGGCAGGTCCGCACCGGAAACCTGCAAACCTTGCTCCTGGCCCTGCTCGACGGTCCCGCCTCACGCGCCGAGCTGGCCCAGCGCACCGGCCTGACCAAGGCCACCGTCGCCAGCCTCGCGGAACCGCTGCTGCGGCAACGGATTCTGACCGAGGACCCGGAGCTGAACACCGGACGCGGTCGCCCGTCCCGGCCGCTGCGCTTCTCGGCCGACGCCCCCGTGGCGATCGGTGCGGAGATCAATGTGCGCCACCTCGGCGTCACCGTGCAGCGTCTCGACGGATCCACCGTGTCCGAACAACGCCTCGATATCGACAACCGGCACCGCGACGCCGACGAGCTGATCGAGCCCCTCGCCGAGCTCGTCCGCACCGCGATCACCGAATCGGATGCGGACGTGCTCGGCGTCGGGCTGGCCGTGCCCGGCATCGTCCACGACGGGACGGTCGTGCACGCACCGAATGTGCCCGGCCTCACCGGTATTCGCATCGGCGACCGGCTCGCCGCCGCGCTCGGCGAGCCGACGGTGGCGGTGGACAACGAAGCCAATCTCGCCGCCCTCGCCCACGTATGGCCGCACCGGCTGGCCGGTGACGACTTCGTCTATGTCTCCGGCGATGTCGGCATCGGCGCGGGAATCGTGCTGGGCGGAGACCTGTTTCGCGGCGGCAGCGGATTCGCCGGTGAGCTCGGGCACGTCATCATCGAGCGCGGCGGACGCGCCTGCAGCTGCGGCAGCCACGGCTGCGTCGAGCAATACGCGGGCCTGGACGCGATATTCACCGCCGCGGCGACACCGGGACTCGACGCGCTGCGCGCCGCCCTGCACCGGGGCGACACCCGCAGCCGCTCCGCCGTCAACTGCGCCGGGTCGGCCCTGGGTACCGCACTCGTATCCCTGATCAATGTCTGCGATATCGCCACCGTCGTGCTCGGCGGCAGTTACGCAACCTTTTTCGACGACCTCGCACCCGGCGTGCGCGCCGAACTCGGCACCGGCGTCCTCGCGACGGCCCGCCGTCCGGTCACGCTCGCCGTCTCGCCGCTGGGACGCGGCGCGGTCGCGCGGGGCGCGGCCGCGCTCATCACCCGCCGCTGCTGCCTGGAACCGGAACTTCTGCTGGCCCAGGGTGCGACCGGTGACGAGCGGACCACGACGGGGTGATGCGACCTCTCAGCGCACGGCCGCCACCGCACCGTGGCGCTGCGCCAGTGCGCGAACCTCCTCGGCCGACGCGCAGCGCAGCGCCTGCGCGGCCGTGCGTGCACACTCGGCCGAGTCATATTCGCGCACAGCGGCTTTCCCCAACGGAATCGCCGGTGGCGCGACACTGAGCTCGTCGACGCCCAGCCCGAGCAGCAATGGGATCGCCGCGGGATCGGCCGCGGCCTCACCGCACACCGCGACCCGCGCGCCACCCGCCTCGCGGCACACCATGTCGATGAGGCGCAGCACACCCGGATCCAGGGCATCGGCGAGACCCGCGACCGCGTCGTTCCCGCGTTCCGCGGCCAGCGCGTACTGCACGAGATCATTGGTGCCGACGCTGAAGAAGTCGACGTGGGGCGCGAAGACACCGGTTTTCGCGGCGGCGGCCGGAACCTCCACCATGATGCCGACTTCCGGTGCGGCACCGGGCATCGCGACCTCGTCCAGGATGCGCCGGGCGGCCAGGAGTTCGTCGAGACCGGTGATCATCGGGAACATCACGCTGACCGGATGATCGGCGGCGACCCGGCAGATGGCGGTCAACTGGTCGCGCAGCAGCCAGGGACGGGCGAGAGCGAGCCGGATGCCCCGAACACCCAGGAACGGGTTGGCCTCCGGCGACTGCACGACATAGGGGAGTGGCTTGTCGCCGCCCACGTCGAGGGTGCGCAGCACGATGCGGCGGCCGTCGAAGGCTTCGGCGATCGCCCGATAGGTCTGCTCCTGCTCCTCGACGGTCGGCGCGTGATCGCGGCCCAGGAAAAGGAATTCGGTCCGCACCAGTCCTGCCAGGTCCGCGCCCTGGCGTACGGCGGCAGCGGCGTCGTCCAGATCGCCGATATTGGCGGCGAGGTGGACGAGTTTGCCGTCGACGGTGCGGGCGGGTTGCGCGGCGGCGGACAGAGCGGCCGCACGTTGCCGCGCCCGCTGTTGAGCTGCGTGGTCGAATTCGGCCCGGGTAGCGGGATCCGGATCCACGACCAGACGCCCCGTCGTCCCGTCGAAGGCGACGACTGTGTCCTCGGGCACGGTGAGGATTCCCGGGCCCGCGCTCACCACGGCCGGGATGCCCCGCGACCGGGTGAGGATCATGGCGTGCGACGTCGAACTGCCCTGTGCGAGAACGACTCCGAGCACCACCGCCGGATCAAGGGCTGCGGCCTGCGCCGGAGTCAGATCGGGCGCGACCAGAATCCCCGAAACGCCCTCGAGGTTGACTCCGACGCCGAGTAGACCCGCGAGCACCTGATCCCGCACGGCGCGCAGATCGGCCGCACGGGCCCGCTGATACTCGTCGGCGAGACCGTCGAATTCGGCTGCCGCAGAGTCCATGACCTTCGCCCATGCGGTCGCGGCCGGTAGACCGTCGGTGATGTGTCGGCGCACATCGGTCAACAGCTCCTCATCCTCGAGCAACAGCAGGTGCGCGTCGAAGATCCCGGACTCGGCACCCGCCCCTGCCCGCGCCCGTTCGATCTCTGCGCGCGCCGCGTCCATCGCGCCATCGAGGCGGCGCAGTTCCTCGGCGGGCGAGCCGTCGGGGATATCCGGCAGCGTGAATTCGACCGGGCCGCTGCGGTGTACCGGGCCGAGCGCGATACCGGGTGAGGCCGCTCGCGGACCGCCGTGAGGCTCCTCGACGGTTTCGGCTGCGACAGCGGCCGGTGTCGCAGCCGTCTCGTCGAAGCTGCGTCCGGCGAGCGCGCGAATCCGCTCGACCACCTCCCGTGCGGCGGAACCGCTTGCCGTCACCTCGATTTCGTGCCCGCGCAGCGCACCCAGCGCCGCGACGCGGCTCAGACTGCTCCCCGAAGCGGGACCGCTGCCGGTGGTCAGATTCCGCAGCCACACCCGGGCATCGAGACCGCGCAGCTCGGCGACGAGCCGCGCCGCCGGTCGCGCATGCAGGCCGTGCTCGTTGTGGACCACGAAGGTGGCCACCGCATCCGGGCTGTCGATCTGCGAATCATCGAGTGCGGGCACGTTTTCCGCCGAAGGGGCAGCCGGTTCACCCAGCTGGCTGCGCTTTCCGGCGAGCGAGTTCTCCGCCTCCGCGGCGGCGGTCTCCAGATCCGCACCCCCGGCCGCGGCCACCGTCGCGGCGATCAACCCCTCCAGCAGCGGCGCCGCGCACAACCGGGTGCGATGCTCACCCTCGAGCAGATCCAGCGCCAGCTCCGCCGACAGCACCGCGCTGCCGAGGTCCATGAGCAGCAGCACCCCGTCACCGCGATCGGCCGCCGTGATCGCCGCGGCGACGGCACTCGCATCGGTCCCGAAGGTCCGCTCGTCCAGCCCGGCCGCGATCTCGATCGGAACCGCTTGGCCGTGCAGCATTTCCGAGGCCAGGGCGACGGCGGCGTGCGCGAGCGGGCGGCTGTGGGAGATCACGACGATGCCGATCATCGCACCGCCTCCCGCGCCGCCCGCACCAGCAGCACGGCGCTGGTGGCCCCGGGATCGCGATGGCCGATGCTGCGCGGACCCAGGTAGGAGGCGCGGCCCTTGCGCGCGAGCATGTCGACGGTGGCATCGGACCCGGCCTGCGCGGCGGCAACCGCACGGTCCAGTGCCTGGTCCAAGGTGTCTCCGGCAGCGGCGCTTTCGTCGAGAGCCGCGGCCGCCGGTGCGAGCGCGTCGTACATGGTCTTGTCCCCGGCCTCTGCCTTACCGCGCGCGACGACCCCGTCCAGACCCGCGCGGAAGGCCGCGGCGAAATCGGCGGTGTCGAGATGGTTCCCCTCGACCGCGGCCGAAAAGCGCAGGAAGAAGGTGCCGTACAGCGGCCCGCTCGCCCCGCCGACACTGCGGATCAACACCATCGCCGCCTGTTTCATGGTGTCCGCCACGGTCAGCTGCGGTGTCTCGGTGAGCGCCGCGAGTACCGCGGCCGTCCCGCGCCGCATGTTGCTGCCGTGATCGGCATCGCCGATGGCGGCGTCGAGCTCGCTGAGCTCCTCGGCATTGTCCTCGATGAGCGTGGCGAATCCGCTCAGCCACAACAGGGAATCCAGCATCATCACACTCCCCACCGCAGCGCGGGCGTGCGCACCGGCGCGTCCCACAGCCGCAGCAAATCGTCGTCCACCTTGGTCAGGGTCACCGAGCAGCCCGCCATATCCAGCGAGGTGACATACGGGCCGACCAGGCTGCGGGCGATCTGGACACCGTGCCCGCTCAGGATCCGGGCGACCTCGTTGTACATCACGTACAGCTCCAGCAGCGGCGTGCCACCCATCCCATTGACGAAACAGATGACATTGTCGCCCTTGGCAAATGGCAGATCGGCGAGAATCGGCTCGACCAGCATCGCGGCGATCTCGCGAGCGGGCGCGATGGGCACCCGCGACCGGCCCGGCTCACCGTGGATCCCGATCCCGATCTCCACCTCGCCCTCGCCGAGTTCGAAGGTCGGCTTGCCGACCGCCGGCACCGTGCACGAGGTCAGCGCCATCCCCATACTGCGCGAATTCGCATTGGCCGCACGGGCGATATCCCCGACCACGGTCAGCGGTCGCCCCTGTTCGGCGGCCGCGCCCGCCAGCTTCTCCAGGATCAGTGTCCCGCCGACTCCCCTCCGGCCCGCGGTGTAGAGGCTGTCCTGCACGGCCACATCGTCATCGACGACCACCGTGACCACCTCGGTCCCGGTCTCGGCGGACGCGAGTTCGGCGGCCATCTCGAAGTTCATGATGTCGCCGGTGTAGTTCTTCACGATGTGAATGACTCCGGCGCCCGCATCGACGGCGCTGGTCGCGGCGAGGATCTGATCCGGCACCGGCGAGGTGAAAACCTCACCGGCGCAGGCGGCGTCGAGCATGCCGATCCCGACGAACCCGCCGTGCAGCGGCTCATGACCCGAGCCGCCGCCCGAGACCAGCCCGACCTTGCCCGGCGTGGGCGCGTCCGCGCGCAGGATGACCCGGTTCGGCAGATCCACCCGCAATTCGGGATGCGCGGCGGCCATTCCGGCGAGGGCATCGGTGACGATATCGGCCGGATCGTTGATCAGTTTCTTCATGAGATTTCCTTGCTCACGCGGCCGCTTCGACCGGATCACGGTCGGCCGCTTCGGTTTCGGACGGAGTCAGCAGCCGTGCCACCACCGCGGCGGCGACGCCCGCGAGGAACTCGGCCGCGAGATAGACGGGGGCCTGACCCCAGGACACGTGCTCGCCGTAGAACTGCTGCACCAGCATCGGGCCCAGGGTGCGCGCCGGATTGATCGAGGCCCCGGTGGCGGGGGCGACCGGGATGATGGCGGCGAACACCACCAGGCCGATGGCCACGCCCGCGAATCCCGCTGGGGCGGCGCGATGTACGGCCAGCAGCACGGTCAGCACCAGGATGAACGTGCCGACGAACTCGGCGATGAACGCCTGCCCCGAGCCCACGCCGTGGCCGTACGCGGCGACGCCCAGCCCGACCTGCGAGGCACGCTTACCCAGCACCCCGACGATGGCGAACGCGCCGATCACCGCGCCCAGCAGCTGCGCGGCCAGATAGGCGGGCACCGCACGCCACGGGAACTGCCGGGTCACCGCGAGTGCCAGCGTCACAGCGGGATTGATGTGGTTCCCTGACACGTGCCCGAAGGCGTACACGGTCGCGACCACGACCGTGGCGAACGCCAGCGAGATCATGCCCAGATCGGCCATGGTGAACGGCGCGTCGCCGTTGACGATGAGCGTGGCGGGCACCGACCCGACACCGATGAAGACGAGGAACGCAGTGCCGAGCACCTCAGCCGCCAGTTTCCGCGGCGCGCGCAGTTCGTTCATGGGGAACTCCCGAGAGAATTTCGAAGCACATTCGATAATGTCGAATGTGATGCGTAGACTACGACGAAGTTACGTGGGTCACAAGACCCGGCTCCGGGTATCGAGGGAGGTTTCGGCGTGATCCAGTCCGTCGATCGGGCGGTCCGAATCCTGTTCGCGCTGCAGGGCGCCCGTCGTATGACGCTGTCGGAGCTGGCCGCCGAACTCGAACTCGCCCCGACCACGGTGCACGGCATCGTGCGCACGCTGACCGCGCACGGCGTGGTTGTCCAGGAGGGTGACGGCGGACGGTATCGGCTCGGACCGGCCGTACTGCGTTTCGGCAACGTGTACCTCGACTCGCTGGACCTGCGCGCGCGGTCGCTGGCCTGGGCGCACGAACTCGCCCGGCAGTCCGGGCTCGCGGTGCGGGTCGGGGTGCTGCTGGGCGACGAGGTCGTGATCATCCATCACGAGCCGCGCCCGGACGGCAGCCGTCAGATGCCCGAGATCGGCGCCGAGATTCCGGCGCACGCAAGCGCTCTCGGCAAGGTGATGCTCGCGTTCGGGGAGCTGCCGGAGTCGCTCGAGTTGCGCAGCATGACCGGTGCGACGGTGACCTCCCGCGAGGAATTCGCCGAACAGCTCGGCGCGGTGCGGGAATCCGGCATCGCCTATGAATGCGATGAGGCGGTGCTCGGCGAATCCGGTGTCGCGGGTGCGATTTTCGATCGCGCGGGGATCGCCGGCGCGGTGGCGGTGGTGGTGCCGACCCTGGATTGGCCTGTGTCGGAGGCGGTGATCGACATGGTGCGCACTACCGCCCGCACCATCTCGCGGGAACTCGGGGCACTGCGGTGGCCCCCGGTTGCCGCGCCGTAGGCGGAGGTGTTGACGACGCGGCGTGGTGAACGTTAACACGCCGCTCCCGCTCCGTCCACGGCTGGAGATCCCTTCTTCCTGATATCGGCCTCGACAAATGGTCGATCCATTTCTGCTGGCAGACAGTCCATCCCAGTTGACGCACGCGCATGCGCGGCCATCTCAACCTTGACACCGGTCCAGTGTCATAGGTAACAATGTGCGCGTTAACATAGCTGGGAGCAATGCATGCCAGACAAGTACGTCGTCGGTGTCGACTTCGGCACGCTGTCCGGTCGCGCCCTGGTCGTGCGGGTGCGCGACGGCGCGGAACTCGGAACAGCGGTCTGCGAGTATCGGCACGGCGTGATCGAACGCGAACTGCCCGCCACCGGTGCGCCGCTGCCGCCGGACTGGGCGCTGCAAGACCCCGGGGACTATCTCGAGGTGCTGCGGGTCGCGGTACCCGCGGCGGTGCGGGAAGCGGGAGTGGACCCGAGTGAGATCATCGGGATAGCAACGGATTTCACCGCGTGCACGGTGCTGCCGACCACCGCCGACGGCACCCCGCTGTGCCGGACGGCGCGGTTCGCGGACCGCCCGCACGCCTATCCGAAACTGTGGAAGCACCACGCCGCGCAGGCCCAGGCCGACCGCATCACCGCCGTCGCTCACGAGCGCGGCGAACCGTGGATCGGTCGCTACGGCGGCCGGATCTCGAGCGAGTGGGAATTCGCCAAGGGACTGCAGATCCTCGAGGAGGATCCCGAGATCTATGCCGCCGCAGCCCGTTTCATCGAGGCGGCGGACTGGATCGTGTGGCAGCTGTGCGGCCGCGAGACCCGCAATGTCTGCACCGCCGGGTACAAGGGCCAGCATCAGGACGGCGCCTGGCCGACGCCCGAATATCTCTCCGCCCTGAATCCGGGCTTCGCCGATTTCGTCGGCAAGCTCGACCATCCGCTGTCGCCGCTGGGCGGTCGTGCCGGCGGCCTGACCGAGCAGGCGGCGCGATGGGCCGGCCTGCGCCCCGGGATCGCGGTCGCCGTCGGCAATGTCGACGCGCACGTGACCGCGCCCGCGGCGCAGGCCGTCGGGGACGGGCAGATGCTCGCGGTCATGGGCACCTCCACCTGCCATGTCATGAACGCCGACCACCTGGCCGAGGTGCCCGGCATGTGCGGCGTGGTGGACGGCGGAATCCTGGACGGCAGTTGGGGTTACGAGGCCGGGCAGAGCGCGGTGGGCGACATCTTCGGCTGGTTCGTGGACAACGCCGTGCCCACCGACTACGCCGATCGCGCCGCCGCCCTCGGTGTCGACCTGCACACCTACCTCGGTGAGCTGGCCGCGCGCCAACGCGTCGGCGAGCACGGTCTGCTCGCGCTGGACTGGCTCGGCGGCAATCGATCCGTGCTGGTGGACCACGACCTGTCGGGGGTCCTGATCGGCCTGACCCTGGCCACCCGGCCCGAGGACATCTACCGAGCACTGCTCGAGTCGACCGCCTTCGGCACCCGCACCATCATCGAAACCTTCCGCACCGCAGGTGTTCCGGTGCGTGAGCTGACGGTGGCGGGCGGCCTGGTCAAGAACGCCATGCTCATGCAGATCTACGCCGATGTCACCGGACTGCCGCTGTCGGTGCTCGACTCCGAGCAAGGCTGCGCGCTCGGCTCGGCCATCCACGCCGCCGTCGCCGCGGGCGCGTACCCGGATGTCCGCGCCGCCTCGGCGGCCATGGGCCGGGTCGATCGGGCCGCCTACACGCCCGACCCGGAACGCTCGGCCGCCTACGAGGCCCTCTACGTCGAATATCGCGCGCTGCACGAGCATTTCGGCCGCGGTGGCACCGAGGTGCTGCACCGGCTGCGGCGCCTTCGCAATTCCGCACGCCAGGAGGTAGTGACCCGATGACGACCCTCGATCTCGCCGTGACCGGTCTGCGCACGCAACTGGTCGATCTGCATCGCGAACTGCTGCGCTGGAACCTGGTGGTGTGGACCGCCGGAAATGTCTCGGCGCGGGTGCCCGGCGCGGAACTGCTGGTCATCAAGCCCAGCGGCGTCTCCTACGACGAGCTGACCGCCGAGTCCATGGTGGTGTGCGATCTGGACGGCAATCTCGTCGACGGCGAGCTGTCCCCGTCCAGCGACACCGCCGCGCACGCCTACATCTACCGGAACATGCCGCACATCGGCGGTGTGGCGCATACCCATTCGTCGTTCGCCAGCGCCTGGGCCGCGCGGGGCGAACCGATCCCGTGCGTGCTCACCGCCATGGCCGACGAGTTCGGCGGGGAGATCCCGGTGGGCCCGTTCGCGCTCATCGGCGGTGACGATATCGGCCGCGGCGTCGTGGACACCCTGACCGGACACCGATCCCCGGCCGTGCTCATGCGCAATCACGGCGTGTTCACCGTCGGCGCGGACGCCCGCGCGGCGGTGAAGGCCGCCGTCATGTGCGAGGACGTGGCCCGCACCGCGCATCTGGCCCACGAGATCGGCCAGCCCATCCCGATTCCCCAGGCCGCCGTCGACAGCCTGCATGACCGCTACCAGAACGTCTACGGCCAGCACTGAATTCGCTGGTCCCGCCAAGGCTCTGACAAAGGAGTTACCCCTGTGACCGCACCCCAGGCACCGGCCCCCACGGCCGCCGCTCGCAAGCCCCGCATCGGCCTGCTCGGCATCATGCAGGCGCTCTACGACGACATGATCCCCGGCATCACCGAACGCCAGGCCGGATACGCCGAGGCCATCGCCGATCAGCTCGCCGATGTCGCCGAGTGGCGGGTCGGCCGTCCGGTGAAGGACCGCGCCGACGCCGAATCGGTCATGCGCGAATTCGCCAACGCCGATCTCGACGGCGTCATGGTGATCATGCTGACCTACGGCCCCGCCATGCGGGTCGCCCGGCTGTTCAACGAGAACCGAATGCCGGTGCTGCTGGCCAATATTCAGCCCGAACCGGCCGTCACCGCCGCCTGGGACATGGCCGACATGACCTACAACCAGGGCATCCACGGCGCACAGGACACCGCCAACGCCATGGTGCGCGCCGACCGGCCCTTCGAGGTGCTCACCGACGACTGGCGCAGCGACCGTTTCCGCGACGAGGTCGAACGCTGGGCGCGCGCCGCCCGCGCGGTCACGGCGTGGAAGTCGTTGAAGGTGGGCGTGTTCGGCTACGCCATGAACGACATGGGCGATATCCGCGTCGACGAGAACGCGCTGCTGCGGGCGCTGGGACCCGAGATCAGCTACCTCGCGCCGGGCGACCTGTACCGCGGCACCCGGGATGTCCCCGACGAGGACGTCAAGGCGCTCATCGACTGGGAGAACACGCATTTCGCGGTCGACGAGGCGCTGACCGACATCGAGCGCGAGGATCACGCCCGGATGCAGATCGCCATCGAACGCATCCTCGCCGACCGCGGCTACGGCGCGTACTCCACCCATTTCGACGCCATCGGCGAGGACGGCCGCTTCCGGCGGCTGCCCCTGGCCGCCGCGTCGAGCCTGATGGCCAAGGGGTACGGCTACGGCGCGGAGGGCGATGCGCTGGCCGCGTCCATGGTGTACGCCGGGCACCAGCTCATCGGCGACGGCCATTTCACCGAGATGTACGCCATGGACTTCCCCTCGGACTCGATCCTGATGAGCCATATGGGCGAAGGCAATTGGCGGGTCGCCCGTGAAGACGAACCGGTGCGGCTGATTCACCGCGAACTCGGGATCGGCAAGCTCGACGCCCCGCCGACCTTCCTGTTCCGCTACCGTCCCGGCCCGGCCACTCTCGCCTGCCTGGTCTCCCTGGGCGACGAACGGTTCCGGCTGGTGGTCGCCGAGGGCGAGGTGCTCGACGCCCCGCCGCTGCCGCAACTCGAGATGCCCTACGGCCAGTTCCGGCCCGACACCGGCGTGCGCGCCTGCATGGACGGCTGGCTCGCCGCGGGCGGCCCGCACCACCAGGTGCTCAATCTCGGCCGCCACGCCGCGGATTGGCGCGTGTTCTGCCGCCTGTCCGGCATCGAATTCGTCCAGGTCTGACCAAGGAGCATGCACATGACCGGCATCAATCGCCGCGACTTCTTCAGCGTCGCGGGCGGATCCCTCGCCCTGTTGGCGGCCGCCGCCTGTTCGGTCGACAGCGGCTCGGGTTCGGGGGACAAGGGCGCGGGCGGGCGCATCGGAATCGCCATGCCCACCAAGTCCTCCGAGCGCTGGGTGGCCGACGGCAACAACATCGTCAACCAGTTCAAGGCGCTGGGCTACACCACCGATCTGCAGTACGCCGAGGACGTCATCGAGACGCAGGTCTCGCAGCTCGAGAACATGCTCACCCAGGGCGCCAAGGCGCTGGTGATCGCGGCCATCGACAACAAGTCGCTGACCGGGGTGCTGGCGCAGGCCAAACAGAACAAGGTCGCGGTCATCGCCTACGACCGGCTGATTCGCGACACCGCCAATGTCGACTACTACGCGACCTTCGACAACTTCAAAGTCGGTGTGCTGCAGGCGAGTTACATTACCGATTACCTGGGGTTGAAGGACGGCAAGGGTCCGTTCAACGTCGAGTTGTTCGCCGGTTCGCCCGACGACAACAACACCTACTTCTTCTTCAACGGCGCGATGTCGGTGCTGCAGCCGCACATCGACGCGGGCAAGCTGGTGGTGCGGTCGGGCCAGACCAAGGTCGATCAGGTGACCACCCTGCGCTGGGACGGTGCGACCGCACAGTCCCGTATGGAGAATCTGCTCTCGGCGCATTACGCGGGCGCGAATGTGGACGCGGTGCTCTCGCCCTATGACGGGCTGTCCATCGGAATCCTGTCCGCGCTCAAGGCCGTCGGCTACGGCGGGGCCAAGAAGATGCCCATCGTCACCGGTCAGGACGCCGAGCGGGCCTCGGTCAAGTCGATCATCGCGGGTGAGCAGACCCAGACCGTCTTCAAGGACACCCGGGATCTGGCCAAGCGCGCGGTGCAGATGACCCACGCCATCCTCACCGGCGGCACCCCGGAGACCAACGACACCACCTCCTACGACAACGGCGCGAAGAAGGTGCCTTCCTATCTGCTGCAACCGGTTTCGGTGGACAAGGCCAACTATCGGGCCGCGCTCATCGACACCGGCTACTACACCGACAAGGACCTGCAATAGCAGCGGGAAGGAGCGCGTCCATGCCGGACCATATTCTCGAAATGCGCTCGATCACCATGGAATTCCCGGGCGTGAAGGCACTCGACGCGGTCGACCTGTCCGTCGCCCGCGCCGAGATCCACGCCCTGGTCGGCGAGAACGGCGCGGGCAAATCCACCCTGATGAAGGTGCTGTCGGGGGTCTATCCGCACGGCTCCTACAGCGGGCGAATCCTGGTGGACGGCAACGAGATGGCCTTCAAGGACATCCGGCACAGCGAGGCGGCCGGCGTCGCCATCATCCACCAGGAACTGGCGCTGGTCCCGCAGCTGTCCATCGCCGAGAACATCTTCCTGGGCAACGAGCGCACCCGCGCGGGAATCCTCGACTGGCAGGAGACCAATCGGCAGGCCATGGCGCTCATGGAGCGGGTCGGGCTGATCGAGGACCCCGAAACCCTGGTCGCGACACTGGGTGTCGGCAAACAACAGCTGGTGGAGATCGCCAAGGCACTGGCCAAACAGGTGCGGCTGCTCATCCTCGACGAACCCACCGCGGCGCTCAACCAGGCCGACAGCGACAGCCTGCTGGGCCTGCTGCGGGAGCTGCGCGGACAGGAGATCACCTCGATCCTCATCTCGCACAAGCTCAACGAGGTGCTGGCCGTCTCCGACACCATCACCGTGCTGCGCGACGGGCACACCATCGAGACCCTCGAGGTGGACGGCACCGTCACCGAGGACCGCATCATCAAGGGCATGGTGGGCCGCGACCTGGACCACCGCTTCCCGCCCCGGCCGCCGGATTCGGCCACCGGGGAGGTGTTCTTCGACATCGAGGACTGGAGCGTCGATCACCCCACCATCGCCGGACGGCAGGTGGTGCGGGGCGCGTCGTTGCGGGTGCGGCGCGGGGAGATCGTCGGGCTGGCCGGGCTCATGGGCGCGGGCCGCACCGAGCTGGCGATGAGCGTCTTCGGCCACTCCTACGGTCGCAATATTCGCGGCACGGTGCGCAAAGACGGTGCACCGGTGCGTATTTCGACGGTGCCGCAGGCCATCGACGCCGGGATCGCGTACGTGTCCGAGGATCGCAAACAGCTCGGGCTGATCCTCGACGAGGACATCCGCCGCAACCTCACCCTCGCCAATCTCGCGGCGGTGTCGCGGCATTCGGTGATCGACACCCACGCCGAGGTCGCCGCGGCGCAGGAGCTGCGCACCCGGCTCACGGTCAAGGCGCCCACTGTGTTCGCCAAGGTCGGCAATCTCTCGGGCGGCAACCAGCAGAAGGTGGTGCTCGGGAAATGGATCTTCACCCAACCCGATCTGCTGATTCTCGACGAGCCGACGCGTGGCATCGATGTGGGCGCGAAATACGAGATCTACCTGATCATTCGAGAACTCGCGGCGGAAGGCAAAGGCGTACTGGTGATCTCGTCGGAACTGCCGGAACTGCTCGGCCTGTGCGACCGGATCTACGCCATGAGCCAGGGCCGAATCACCGGTGAACTGGCCGCCGCCGACGCCACCCAGGAGGCACTCATGCGATTGATGACCCGCGGCGCGAACCCTCAGGAGGTGGCCGCAGAATGACTTTGCTCGACAAACTGAAGGACGATTCGAGCTCCGACGCCATCGTCGCCAAGGCCGCGGCCGAGGACCGGGGCGGCGTGCTCTCGATCGTGCGAAAAGCGCTGCGCGGCAATGTCCGCCAATACGGCATGATCGTCGCCCTGGTGGCGATCACGCTGCTGTTCCAGGTCCTGACCACGGCCCGGCTCAGCGACGGAGTGAGCCTGCTGACGCCGCTCAATGTCACCAATGTGATCCTGCAGAACGGCTACATCCTGGTGCTGGCCATCGGCATGATGCTGGTGATCATCAACGGGCACATCGACCTGTCGGTCGGCTCGGTGTGCGCCCTGGTCGGCGCGCTCACCGGCATCGCCATCGCACACTGGCACTGGCCGTGGCCGGTCGTGGTGGTGGCGGGCCTGGCACTCGGCGCGATCATCGGTGTGTGGCAAGGGTATTGGATCGCCTACGTCAAGATCCCGGCGTTCATCGTCACCCTCGGCGGCATGCTGCTGTTCCGCGGACTGGCCCAGCTGGTGTTGCAGGGGCAGTCGATCGGGCCCTTCCCGCAGGGCTTCGTGAACATCGCCGCGGGCTACCTGCCCAACTGGCTGCCCATCCACGCACTGGTCTTCGACGGCTTCCGGCACGGCGTCGTGGTGCGGCTGAAAACCGGTGAGCTGCACGGGCTCACGCTGCTGCTGGCGGTCGCCGCCATCGCCGCACTGGTGTGGACCCAGCTGCGGGTGCGGCGTCGTCGGCGGTCCTACGGGATGCCCGCCGGGCCGCGCGGGCTGTTCATCGCCAAGATGGTGGCGCTCGGCGTGGTGATCGGCGCGTCCGGATTCGTGCTGGCCTCCTACAACGGGCTGCCGGTCATCGGGCTGATCCTGGTGGTGCTCATCGTCGTCTACTCGTTCGTCATGAACCGCACCGTCATCGGCCGCCGCATCTACGCCGTCGGCGGCAATGAGAAGGCCGCGGCGCTGTCGGGGGTGAACACCCGGCGCAATACCTTCTGGGTGTTCGTGAACATGGGCGTGCTCGCGGCATTGGCGGGCATCATCTTCGCCGCCCGCCTCGGCGCGGCCACCCCCAAGGCCGGGCAGAACTTCGAATTGGACGCCATCGCCGCGGCATTCGTCGGCGGCGCGTCGGCCAGCGGCGGCATCGGCACCGTGGTCGGGGCGATTGTCGGCGCGCTGGTCATGGGCGTGATGAACAACGGCATGTCCATGCTCGGTGTCGGCAGCGACTGGCAGCTGGTGATCAAGGGGCTGGTTTTGCTCGCAGCGGTCGCCTTCGACGTCTACAACAAGAAGCGCGCCGCCGCCTGAGACCGCCGGAATCCAGCGGTGTATTCCGGTACGCCGGAACCTCGGTCCGAATAGTCCCCGGGTGCCCCCGAGGTTCCGGCATCCCGCGTGCCGTCGCGGGCGACGCCGATCCCGCCTCCGGGATCAGCGCGCCCGCGGCGGCGCGGTGCTGTCGCGAATGACCAGAGTCGGTATCACCTGCGGGGATTCGGGGGAGGCGGTCTCGGATTCGATGAGCCCCAGCAACAGCCGCATGCTCTGGCGGCCGACCTCGTCGAAGTCCTGGCGCACCGTGGTCAACGGCGGGGACAGATACGCGGCCTCGGGGATGTCGTCGAAGCCGACCACGGAAATGTCCTCCGGCACCCGCAACCCGCGTTCGGTGAAGGCGCGCAGCAACCCCAGCGCCATCTGGTCATTGGCCGCGAAGACCGCGGTCACCCCGGGCTGGGCGGCCAGCACCGGGCCCGCCTCGTAGCCCGAACGCGCACTCCAGTCGCCCGCGATGATGGGCGGCACCGTCGCGCCCGCGGCCTCCAGGGTCTGCCGCCACCCGTCCACACGATCGCGGGACTCCAGCCAGCCGTTGGGACCCGAAATGTGCCAGACCGTTTCGTGACCCAGATCCAGCAGATGCCGCACGGCCAGCCGCGCACCCTCGACCTGGTCCACCGACGCCGACGGCAATCCGGCATCCGGCCCGGCCTCCACCGCGACCGCGGGCAGCATGGGAGGCAGGCTGTGCAGCGCCGCCGCCGCGACCATCAACGGGGCGATGATGATGACCCCGTCCACACCCTGATCGGCCAATGTCCCCACGGCGTCGAGCACTTCGGCGCGATCGGCGCGCTGCAAGGTCACGACGCTGACCCCGTATCGAGCCGCCCGAGCCGCCCGCTCGATACCCAGCAACATCGATGCCGGGCCGTAAAGGACGGTGTCGAAAGTGACCACCCCCAGCACTTTCGAGCGCCGGCTCACCAACCCGCGAGCCATGGCATTGGGCCGGTAACCCAGCTCCTCGACCGCCCGCAGCACCCGCTCCCGCGTCTCCGGCCGCACCCGCGGACTGTCGTTGAGCACCCGGGACACGGTCTGATGCGAGACCCCGGCCCGCTTGGCCACATCGATCATGACCGCGGGCCGGACGGGCTGCGGGGCAGCACCGTCGGCAACCTTCTCGTTGTCCCTCACATCCACACCTTTCGGCTGCAACCTGGTCCCGACCGGGAGTCTCCGCCCGACTGATTCAGCGTACGGGGTTCGATTCGACCCTTGACGCCATCAATGTGAGCGTTAACACTATCAGGACCTCCCCCCACTTCAACTGTTCGCTCCAAGGGAGAGCTCGTGTTAAAGAGGCTTGTCATCGTCGCCAGCACCCTCACTCTCGCCGCTGTCGCGGCCGGCTGCGGAAGCGATTCGGGAAGTGGTGGAACCACTCTCGGATTCTCGCAGGTCGGTGCGGAGAGCGGCTGGCGCACCGCCAACACCCAATCCGTCCAGGACTCGGCCAAAGAGGCCGGGATCAACCTGAAATTCGCTGATGCACAACAGAAACAGGAAAACCAGATCAAGGCGATCCGGTCGTTCATCCAGCAGCGGGTGGACGTGATCGGGTTCTCCCCGGTGGTCGAATCGGGCTGGGACACCGTGCTGAAGGAGGCCAAGGACGCCAAGATCCCGGTCATCCTCACCGATCGCGCCGTGGATTCGAAGGATCCCACGCTGTACGCCACCTTCCTGGGCTCGGACTTCGTCGAGGAGGGAAAGAAGGCCGCGCAGTGGGTGATCGATACCTACAAGGGGTCGAATGAGACCGTTAACATCGCCGAGTTGCAGGGCACCACGGGGTCGGCCCCGGCCATCGACCGCAAGAAGGGGTTCGCGGATCTGATCGCGGCGGATCCCAAGTTCAAGATCGTCGTCTCGCAGACCGGTGACTTCACCCGCGCCAAGGGCAAGGAGGTCATGCAGGCGTTCCTGGCCTCGCACCAGAAGATCGATCTGCTGTTCGCGCACAACGACGATATGGCGCTCGGCGCGATCCAGGCCATCGAGGAGGCCGGTCTCAAGCCCGGCAAGGACATTAAGATCGTGTCCATCGACGGCGTGCACGACGCGCTGCAGGCCCTGGTCGACGGCAAGGAAAACTATGTCGTGGAATGCAATCCGCTGCTCGGACCTCAATTGATGGAGCTGGTCAAGAAGGTCAAGGCGGGACAGCCGGTGGACCACCGCATCGTCACCACCGAAACCGCCTTCACCCCGGAACAGGCCGCGGCGGCCCTGCCCAGCCGGAAGTACTGATGTCCGCGTCGACCACCGCGCCGCTGCTGTCGATGACCGGCATCGGCAAGCGCTTCGGCGCGGTGACCGCGCTGACGGCGGTGAACCTGCGCCTGTTCCCCGGGGAGATCCACGCCCTGGTCGGGGAGAACGGCGCGGGTAAATCCACACTCATCAAGGTGCTCACCGGGATTCACCCCGCCGATGCCGGGACCATCCGGCTCGGCGGGGAGCCGGTGCGCTTCACCGGGCCGCAGCAGGCCCAGCGCGCCGGGGTGAGCACCGTCTACCAGGAAGTGAACCTGTGCCCGAACCTCTCGGTCGCGGAGAACATCTACATCGGCCGGGAGCCGCGCCGGGCCGGACTGGTGCGCTTCGACGCCATGCGCAAGGCCGCCGTGGCACTGGTCGCCCGGATGGGGCTGGACGTGGATGTGAGCGCGCCGCTGGGCTCGTATTCGCTTGCGGTGCAACAGCTCATCGCCATCGTGCGGGCCGTCGACCTCGAGGCGCGGGTGCTGGTGCTCGACGAGCCCACGTCGTCGCTGGACGCGGGTGAGGCGAGCCGGCTGTTCGAGCTCATGCGGCGGCTGGCCGGGGAGGGGGTCGCGATCCTGTTCGTCACCCACTTCCTGGATCAGATCTTCGCGCTGTGTGACCGGGCTACGGTGCTGCGCAACGGGACTCTGGTCGGGGAGTACCCGGTGGCGGAGCTGACCCACAAGACCCTCGTGGGGCACATGCTCGGCAATGCGGCCGGAACCCTCGAACAGATCGAGCGGGAGAGCGCCCAGCACGACGTGCCGCGCGCCCGGACCGGGGATCCGGTGCCGGTGCTCACCGCCACCGGCGTGAGCGGGCGGCGAAACTCGGTCGCCCCCTTCGATTTGACGGTGCACGGGGGCGAGGTGGTCGGCCTGGCCGGGCTGCTCGGGTCCGGGCGCACCGAGACGGTGCGGCTGCTGTTCGGGGCCGATCGCGCTGTCACCGGCGACGTCGCTGTCACCGGTGACGCTGCGAGCGGCCCGCTGCGGTCGCCGCGCGCCGCGGTCGCGCAGGGGCTGGCCTACTGTCCCGAGGATCGCAAGACCCAGGGGTTGATCCTCGAGCTCTCGGTGGCCGAGAACATCCTGCTCGCCGCGCAGGCCGCCCGGGGCTGGGCGCGTCGCATACCGGCCCGCAAACGGGCCGAATGGGTATCGAAATACATTGCCGCCCTGCGAATCACGCCCGCGGACCCGACCCTGCCGGTCAAGGCGCTGTCGGGCGGGAATCAGCAGAAGGTGCTGCTGGCGCGGTGGCTGGTCACCCAGCCGCGGCTGCTGATCCTCGACGAGCCCACCCGCGGCATCGATATCGGGGCCAAGGCCGAGATCCAGCGGCTGGTGCTGTCACTGTCGGAGGAGGGGATGGCGGTGGTGTTCGTTTCCGCCGAACTGGAAGAGGTGCTGCGGTTGTCGCACAAGGTCGAGGTGCTGCGCGATCGGCAACTGGTCGCCGAACTGAGCAATGACGAGACGCTGACCATGGATCGGCTCATGGAAACCATTGCCAGCGGGGCGGTTTCATGAAAGCCAGGATCTCCGAACTGATGCGGCACCGGCTGGTGTGGCCGGTGCTCGCGCTGGTGGCGCTGCTGGCCGTGGACGTCGTGCACACGCCCGGATTCCTGGCGATCCGCATCCAGGACGGTCACCTCTACGGCGGCCCGATCGACATCCTGCGCTACGGCGCTCCGCTGGTGCTGATCTCGGTGGGCATGACCCTGGTCATCGCCACCCGGGGCATCGACCTGTCGGTGGGCGCGGTGGTCGCCATCGCCGGGGCGCTGGCCTGCCTGCGCATCCAGAAGTTGAGCGATCCGAGCGCGCTGGGCGGCGTCCTCGCGGCGGTCGGAGTGGCCGTCGTCGTGGCCGCGGCGCTGGGGCTGTGGAACGGAATCCTGGTGTCGCGCCTGCGTATTCAGCCGATCGTGGCGACGCTGATCCTCATGGTCGCAGGGCGCGGGCTGGCCCAGCTGCTCACTCAAGGGCAGATCATCACCGTCAACAGCAGCCCGTACCACGTGATCGGCGGCGGCTTCCTGCTCGGCGTGCCGGTGCCCGTGCTGATCGCGGCGGGGGTGACGGTGGGGGTGGCGCTGTTGTTGCGGCGCACCGCGCTGGGGCTGCTGCTGGAATCGGTCGGCGGCAATGCCGAAGCCTCACGGCTGGTGGGCATCCGGGCGGGCGGGCTGATCACCGGCGTGTACGTGGTGTGCGCCTGCTGCGCGGCGGTGGCCGGGCTCATGATCAGCTCCAATGTCTCCGCCGCCGACAGCAACAATGCCGGACTGTGGATCGAACTCGACGCCATCCTCGCCGTCGTACTCGGCGGCACGGCGCTCACCGGCGGCCGGTTCCATCTCGGCGGAACGGTGCTGGGCGCGTTGGTGATTCAGACGCTGACCACCACCATCTACACCATCGGCGTACCGCCGGAGACCACGCTGCTGTTCAAGGCGCTGGTCGTGATCGCCGTGTGCCTGGTGCAGTCACCGGTGTTCCGGGCCAAGGTGTTCCGCGGTCGATCCGAGCGGCGGGATACGGCAGCGGCCGTGACCGAAGCCGACGGCGGCGCGGCGGCTGCCACTCCCAGCGAGCAGGAGGCGATTCATCGATGAGCGCACCCGTCACAACGGCGGCCGGTCCGGTCGCGGCGCTGAAAAATGTTGTGCTGCACGGCGAACGCTACACACCGGTGCTGGTCACCGCCGTGCTGTTCGTGGTCATGTACGGCATCGGGGTGGCCCGCTACCCGGCGTTCGGCTATCCGCAGGTCTTCGTGAACCTGTTCATCGACAACGCCTTTCTGCTGGTGCTGGCCGTCGGCATGACCTTCGTGATCCTCACCGGCGGCATCGACCTGTCCGTCGGCGCGGTCCTGGCGGTGAGCACGGTGATCTCGGCGTGGCTGGTCACCGTGCACCACTGGCCCGCGCCGGTGGTCATGGTGCTGATCCTGGTGGGCGGCACCGTCTTCGGCGCGGGCATGGGCGCGGTGATCCATTACTTCGAGATCCAGCCGTTCATCGTCACCCTGGCGGGCATGTTCCTCGCCCGCGGGCTGTCGTATGTGATCAGCACCGACTCGATCACCATCACCGACCCCACCTACACCCACCTGGCCCAGCAGCGAATTCACCTGGGCTCCAGCGTCTTCGTGTCGGTGGGCATGCTGGTGGCGCTCGCGGTGGTCGCGGCCGCCTTCGTGGTGCTGCACTACACCCGCCTGGGCCGCACCGTCTACGCCCTCGGCGGCAACGAGCAGTCCGCGGTCATGATGGGACTTCCCGTGGCGCGCACCAAGATCGCCGCCTACGCCATCAGCGGCGCCTGCTCGGCCCTGGGCGGCATATTGTTCACCTTCTACACCCTCTCGGGCTGGAGCCTGCACGCGGTCGGCATGGAACTCGACGCCATCGCCGCCGTCGTCATCGGCGGCACCCTGCTCTCCGGCGGCAGCGGCTTCGTCCTCGGCTCGGTCCTCGGCGTCCTCACCCTCGGCGTCATCCAAACCATCATCAGTTTCCAAGGCACCCTGAGCTCCTGGTGGACCAAGATCGTCATCGGCGCCCTGCTGCTGGTGTTCATCCTGCTGCAGCGTGTGCTGGGAGGCCGGGCTCGCGGCCAAGGGTGAGTGCGCCGCCGTCGATCGTGGTGAGCGCCTTGGCGAGGGCCGCGGCGGGCGGGGAGAGTCGGCCGTCGGGCGTGGCCAGTGCGATGTCCCAGTACAGGGGTGGGGCCACGGGGATCGCTGTCAGGTCCGGGTGCCAGGCGGCGGCCACGGCCGGGAGCAGAGTGACGCCCGCTCCCGTGCGGGCGAGATCCATGGTGGTGTTCAGCGAGTCGACCTCGTAGGGATCGGCCGGGCTGATACCGGCGGCGTCGAGTGCGAGGTCGACGATCTGGCGCAGGCTGCTCTCCGGATCGTGGAGGATCAACGTCTGGTCGGCCAGGTCGGCGACGGCCACGTGATCGCGGCTCGCCAGCGGATGGTCGGGCGCGCAGACCAGCACCAGCGGTTCATGGTGAATGTTGCGCAGCCGGATTCCCGGCGGCGGCTGCGGCGGCGGCGCGATCAGCCCGACTTCGGCGGACTTCTCGGCGATCGACCGGGCGATGGCCACGGAGAGACCGGTTTTCACGCGGACCTTGATCAGAGGATGCTCGTCGCGAAAGCGGGTGATGAAGGTGGGCAGGTCCAGAATGCGGGAGCATCCCTCGTGGATGTGCAATTCGACTGTGCCGGAAGGGTTCGTCGTGAATTGTGCGGTGACCTCCCGGGCTCGCTGCGCTGCGTCGAGAGTGGCGTTGGCCTCGGCCAGCAAGGCCGTGCCCGCCGGTGTCAGTACGACCGCCGGTGGGGTGCGGTCGAACAATTGGACGCCGAGTTCGCGTTCGAGTTTCGCGATGGCCGAGGACACCGCCGATTGCACTACATGCACGCGTGCCGCGCCGCGCGAGAAACTGAGTTCCTGCGCCACTGCGACAAAATATTCCAATTGCCGCAATTCCATCGGATCAATGTGCCATTTCATCGGGCTGCACCTCAATAGCTGCCTACCAGTTTTGTGTAGACGATCACATTCGATCGGTAGCTGCGGGTGGCGGTGTCGAAACTGCCGCCGCAGGTGACGAGTTGCAGTTCGGCGTCACCGTGGTCGCCGTAGACCTGTTGATTCGGGAAATCGTCCTTGCTCACGGTGGTGGTGTGGTCGACCTGGAAACGCAGGGTGCTGCCGTCGGTGCGGGCGACCTCGACCAGATCTCCCGCGGTCAACTCGCCGAGCCGGAAGAAGACCGCTGGGCCGCGATAGGAATCGACGTGGCCGAGGATGACCGCGGAGCCGCGGTCTCCGGGCGCGGCACCCGGGCGGTACCAGGACGGGCGGGTGAAGGTCGCCGGATCATCCACGGTGCCATCGGATTTGAGGCCGATGACGTCGAGCGGGGTGGTCAGGCCGAGCTTCGGGATCATGAGGGTTCGCGGCTCGGAGTGGGAGAGCGCCGGTGCGGCCACGACCGGAGCCTGCAGACGGGTGTCGGCGTGGGCGGGCGGGGTCTGCACCTGGCGGAGGCCGGGACCTCCCATGATCAGGACGACGGCGCTCGCACCGGCCAGGATGATCAGTAGGACGGCGATCCGGTGTCGGAGATTCACCGCGACGGTCTCCGCTGTGCCCGGCCTAGGTGCGCCGCTCACCGCGCCGCGTCCGATGCGTGGTTCGGACGACGGGAGACGAGGAAGCCCGCGCCGATCATCGTCAGCAGTCCGAACATGCCGAGCAGGGAGCGGTCCGAGGTGATCAAGCCACCGTCACCTGTTTCGGGGTGACCGGTCGGAATCGGGTAGTGGGACCCGGGCCACCGCGAGTCGAGACCGTCCGCACCGGCCGTCACCTCAGCACTGTCCATCCCATCGGAGATGCCCGCAGCGGCGCCGGCGGGGTTCGCGCCATCCCGGCCGGGTGCGGCTGCCACTCCCGGATGCGTGCCGGGCCGGGCGACGGTCAGTGCGCCGACGCCCAACGGTATTGCGCCGGAACCGATTCCGGCCGCAACCGCCCCACCCGCCGCCGCGCTGCCGAGTGCCGCGCTGCCCACCGCGGCGCTGCCCACCGCGGCGCTGCCCACCGCGGCGCTGCCGACGGCCGCACTACCGACTGCCGCACTGCCGACCGCGCTGCCGAGACCAAGTCCGGCGGCTCCCGCTCCCGCGCTGCCCAACGCCTCCGCGCTGCCGGTGGCGAGACCCCCCGCTGCAGCGCTGCCCGCGTCCAGTCCGGCCTCCCCGGCGCTGCCCAAAGCCGCTGCGCTGCCGGAGTCCGCCCCCGCGGCCGCGGCACTGCCGGAGTCGGCGCTACCGAGGGCCAGTTCGGTGCCCGCCTCGCTCCCGGCGCCCAGGGCGGCCGCACTGCCCGCGTCGAGGGCGTTGGCGCTGCCGAGCGCCAAGTCGGTTCCGGCGCCCAGGGCTCCCGCACTGCCCGAGTCCAGGGCGTTGGCGCTGCCGGTGCCGAGGCCGAGCGCGAGTCCGGTGTCGCTGCCGGTGTCGGCGGAAACCGCCGCTCCGAGTCCGGCGGAGCCGGTGTCGATAGCCACGTCCGCGAGGGCGGCGGGCGCGCCGAGGACGGTCAGGGTGGTGACCGCCGCCAGTTCGCCCAACAGGATCCGGGTGCCGTGAGTTGCCTTGCGGTGCTTGGCGATCGTGGTCTGCATCAGCTTCTCTCATCCAGTGGAGGAAGGGAGAGGTTCAGCGGCTTCCTTGCCGGATGTCACTCTCACCGGGATCGAGCGATTTGCTCGAATCGAGCATCGATCCCGGCGATCCGGTGCGTCCAACGCACAACGGTGATCGCGCCGATCTCGAGTCGCGATACCGACCGCTCGCGCGGACATCACCGACCAACGGAGGAGACCCGGCTCACGCCCCCTGTGTGACGCAGTCGGAGGGGAGAGTGAGGACCAGTCGTGCCCCGCGGGAGCGCGGCTCGCGGGCGGTGAGGGTGCCGTGGTGGGCGGTGGCGATATCGCGGGCGATGGCGAGTCCGAGCCCGGTGCCGCCCGCGTCGCGGCTGCGGGACTCGTCGAGGCGGGTGAAGCGGGTGAAGACGCGGTCACGGTCGGGTTCGGGGATTCCGGACCCGTCGTCGCATACCTCGAGTACGGCGGTATCGCCGATAGTGCTGGCGGTCACCGTGATTCGGGATTCGGCGTGCCGTTGGGCATTGTCGAGGAGGTTTTCGAGGATGCGGGCGAGCTGATTGCGGTTGCCGCGCACCGGAATCGGTGCAGGCGCGTCGAAGGTGACGGGCACCCGGCCGTTGGGACGCGCGCGCAGGGTGTCGGCGGTGAGGACGGTCAGATCCAGGGTGACCCGGTCGGATCGCTGCCCGGCGTCCAGGCGGGCGAGCAGCAGCAGGTCATCGGCGAGCTCCTGGACCCGCAGCACATCGCCGAGCAGATCGGGGCCGTCCAGCAATTCCGGGTGCGCGATCGCCAGCTCGACGTGGGCGCGCAGGGCGGCGATGGGGTTGCGCAATTCGTGGGAGGCGTCGGCGACGAAGCGCCGCTGCCGGTCCATGGAGTGCTCGAGGCGATCGAGAGTGTCGTTCACGGTGACCGACAGCCGGGCGATCTCATCGCGCGAGGCGGGCACCGGAACCCGGCGGCCCAGATCGTGTTCGGTGATCTCGGCGACCTCGGCGCGGATGGCCTCCACCGGGCGCAGTGCGCGGGCGGTGGCGGTCCAGGTGACCGCGCCGACCAGGGCGAGCAGCACCGGGATGCCGGGGATCATCGAGTGGCGGATCAGCCGCTCGGCGTGCTCGGCGGTTTCCAGCGAGGTGCCCGCGTACACCGTCGCCGGGGTGCCGTACGCGGTCGTGCGGACCGCGACCAGTCGATAGAGATGGTCCTGCCCGTCGGTGTTCGCCCGAATATCGCGTGCCGCGGTCGGATGATCGGGCGCGGGTTCGAAGGCGGCGATGGGCGGCTGCGCGGTGAGATTGTGGCTGGCGGCGAGAATGCGCCCATCGTCGGCGACCACCTGCAGCAGGCTGTCCTCGCCTTCGGGGATGGCCAGGCGCTGCGTGAGCGTGCCGTCCGCCGCGGCCCGGGCGACGGCTTGGGCGCGGATCGTCGCGGTCCGCTCGGCCGAGGCGACCAGGCCGTGCCGGGTCACCTCGAGCAGGCCCGCGCCGGCGGCCAGCAGGGCGACGGTCACGATCGCCAGCGCGCCCGCCGTCGTCTTGACCCGGACCGAGGCGTGCGGAAATCGGCGCGGGCTCACGCGGAATCGGCCTCGGCGGGCACCAGCCGGTAGCCCAGGCCGCGTGAGGTGTGCAGGAGTTTGCGGGCGCGGTCGGCGAAGGGCTGGTCGATCTTGCGGCGCAGCGCGCTGACGTGCACCTCCACCACATTGGGGTCGCCGTCGCCGGGCAGATCCCAAACCTCTTCGAGCAGAGCGGCTTTCGATACGGTGATACCGGGACTGCGGGCCAGTGCGGCCAGCAGGTCGAATTCCTTTGCGGTCAGCGGAATCTCGGTGCCCAGGCGGGTGCATCGCCGGGATTCGGGCAGCAGGGCCAGATCGCCGACCCGGACCGTGTCGGCTCGGCCCTGGCTGCCGCGCCGCAGCAGGGCGCGCAGCCGGGCCTGCAGGATCAGATAGGAGAACGGTTTGGTCAGGTAGTCGTCGGCGCCGGTGTCCAAGCCCTCGGCGACGTCGTACTCGCCGTCCTTGGCCGTCAGCATGAGGATCGGGGTCCACAGCTCCGCGGCCCGGATCATCGAACAGACCCGATGCCCGTCCATACCCGGCAGCATCACATCGAGGATGATGGCGTCGTATTCCCGCTCGAGCGCGAGCCGCAAACCCTCGTTCCCGTCGTGGGCGATGTCGACGCGCAGGCCCTCCGCCTCGAAGCCGCGGCGCAGCACCTTGGTCAGGGAGACCTCGTCCTCGACGATCAGGATGCGGCTCATCCTGTTGACCCTAGGAAGGCGCGAGACCCGTTGTCATGGGGCATTTGTCCCGATGGTCGATTACCGCGGCACGTGCACCGACCAGTCGTAGTGATCGCGGCCGAAATCGTGGGAACGCTCGCGAACACGCTCGGGCCAGTCGGAAATCGCGGGATCGCGGCGCTCGGCGGCCACATCGCGACGGGTGTCGCCACGGCCTCGGTCGTTGTCGCGACGGTAATCGCCGCGACCGCGGTCCTCCTCGCGCTCGGTGTCGTGGCGAACCACGGCAGCCGACCGCGCATCGACGTCGATCTCGTGTCGCGTTGTGCCGTCGGCGATTTCGATTCGCCACACCGGGCGGTTCTCGGTGCCCTGGATCGACACCTCGCGGACATACCCGCGATCGACGGCGCCGAGCGCGATGTTCGCGGCATCCGCGCGGGCGACCGTGGCCGCCGCCAGCTTGCCCAGCGGGATCTGCAGATAGGAACGGGCCTGGTCGGGCATGCGGTCGGCGCGGCTGCCGAGCAGCGCTCCGGTGGCGGCATCGACAGAGACGTTGTGCACCCGCGGCTCCGGGGTCATCACATCGACCTCCCATGCACCGCCTTCCAATTCCACATCGGTGACCACTCCGCCGGGAATCGACCGCTCGGCCGTGGCGGCGGCTACCGCCCAGGAGACCGCCGGACCGCCCGTCTCGACGGGAACGCTCGGGTTCTCGCCGGTGACCTGCGTGGCGGTCGCGGCCACGCGCTTCACGTCCACCCCGGTGTCCGTGGCGGCGCTGCACGCCATCGATCCCATGGCGAGCCCTCCGACCAGGGCCGCGGCCGCGATGGCACGGCGATTCGACGAGAACAGTGGGCGGTTCATCCGATACTCCTTCATCGTTCCGGCGGGCAGTTCCGGTTCCGGATCTGCCGATGCCTCGAACGATCTCGCCGCCGCCTGAACCATCCCTGAAGAAGTCTGAAGACACCTTCAGCTTCGCCGATGAATTCGACCGGCCCGGTCGGTCATAACGGGCACAACCAACTCCGAAAGGGTTCTCCGATGACCGATTTGAACACCGAACGCGGGCGCCGAGCGATCATCGAACACACCCGACGCCTGGCGGAATCAGCCGCCGCGGCCGGACCCCACGCCGCCGTGCCGACCGCGCCGAAGTGGACGGTCCGCGAGCTGGTCGAGCATGTCGGCCAGACCCAGAACTGGGTCGCGGAAATCATCGAGCGGCGCATCTCCGACCCGACCCAGTTGCCTATGGAGATGGCCGCGCTTCCCGCCGATCCGAGCGATTGGGAGGCGTGGCTGGCGGAGTCCGCGCAGCGGGTCGCCGACGCGTGCTCCGATGACGCGTTCGACGCGCCGGTGTTCAACCCTGCCGCCGACGGGCGGTCCGGGACTCGTTTCTGGTTGTCCAGCATGCTCAACGAGGCGGTCGTCCACGGGTTCGATGCTGCCGCGGCGGCGAACCGACCGGTTGACATTGACTCGGATGTCGCCGCCGCGCTCATCACCAACCACCTCGCGATGCTCACCGCACCCACCTGGGAGATGCAGCGGCCCGAGTCCGCTCACGCCCTGCGGGGCACCGGACAGACGTTGCAGTGGCTGGCCACCGACATCGCCGATGAGACAGGGGCCTGGTTCGTCGAACGCCGATCCGACGGGGTGACCTGGCAGCCCGGAACCCACGCCGCCGACGTAATGGTAAGCGGCCCAGCACAATCGCTGCTGCTGACCTTGACCCGGCGCCTCCCGCTCACCGAAGCCACCGACATCACCGTCGACGGCGACCCCGCTCTCGCCCAGCACTGGCTCGACAACACCGCCCACGTCAGCGGCTGACCGCCAACCGTCCGTAAACCGCTGCGCGGCAGTCGTAATGCCGGTAGCGTGACCGTCCACGCGTCCGGGGTCTGCGGTGTTCGGCGGCGGTGGAGTGTTGGGTACCGCGTGAGTGAGTTGGATGTCAGAGTCAGCGACGACCACCCAGGGGACGGTCGAGTCCCGTGTTCCCCTCTACACCCCCGAGTTCGCGGCCGACCCGCACCGGGTCTACCGCGAACTGCGCGCGAAATATGGTGCCCTGGCCCCGGTGGATCTCGCGCCGGGCGTGCCCGCCACCCTGGTGCTCGGATATCGCACGGCGGTAAGGATTCTCAACGATCCCGAACGCTTCCCCGCCGATCCGCGGACCTGGCAGGCCGGGATCCCGTCCGACTGCCCCGTGCTGCCCATGATGCAGTGGCGGCCCAACGCCCTGCGCAGCGCCGGGGCCGACCACGACCGGTATCGGCGAACCAATACCGCCGGGCTGACCGGCATCGACCAGTACCGGTTGCAGGGCACGGTGGCGCGGGTCGCGGTCTCGCTGATCAATGGGTTCTGCACCGCCGGCTCGGCGGATCTGGTGCGCGACTACGCGTTTCCGCTGGCCTTCCAGGTGCTCAATCAGCTGCTCGGCTGCCCGGTCGAGATCGCGGCACAGGCGGCCGAGGGTTTCCGAGCCATTTTCGAGGGCGTCGGCGCGGACCGCGGCAACAAACTGCTCACCGACGCCCTGCTGCGACTGACCCAGCACAAGCGAGCCCACCCCGGCGACGACGTCACCACCCGCATGGTCACCCACCCGGCCGGACTCAGCGATGTCGAAATGGTGCACCAGTTGGCCACCCTCTACGGCGCGGGCATCGAGCCGCAACAGAATCTGATCGTCAACGCCCTACTGCTACTTCTGACCGACGACCGCTTCGGCGGTAGCGCCCTCGGCGGCAGCCTGTCCACCCGCGACGCCCTCGACGAAGTCCTCTTCGACGACCCGCCGATGGCCAACTTCTGCATCAGCTTCCCGCCCCGAGACGTCTTCATGGAAGACTCCTGGCTCCCCGCCCACCGCCCGGTAGTGATCAGCATGGCGGCCTGCAACAACGACCCCGCCATCCGCCCCGGCCAATTCACCGGCAACCGAGCGCACCTCGCCTGGGGCGCCGGCCCCCACATCTGCCCCGCCCGCTCCATGGCCTACCTCATCGCCCAGGAAGCCCTCGACCAACTCCTCGACGCCCTCCCCGAAATCCACCTGGCCCCCACCGAACTCTCCTGGCGCCCAGGCCCATTCCACCGAGCCCTCACCGCCCTCCCCGTCCAGTTCACCCCATCCCCACCCCTGCCGGAGCCGTGAGCCCATCCGGTGACCGCTACCGCGAGCGCGGCACCGGCCCACCACCGCGCGGTTAGGCGACCACCGCGAGCCGGGCGGGATTGGTTCGAGGCCGGTGGGCGCGGGTGATGAGGCGGGTGAGGGCGGTGGCGACGTGGGTGGGGTGGTCGAGGATCAGGGAGTGGCCGGCGTTGGGGATCAGGACGAGGTCGGAGTAGTCGATGGCGGCGGCCATGGCGATGGAATGGGAAGGGGGAGTCAGGGAATCGGAGGAGCCGCAGAGGATGAGGGTGGGGATTCGGGAGAGGAAGGCGAGGGCGTCGGTTCGGTCGTAGGTGGTGAAGGCGTGGAGGAAGGCGGCCATGGTGACGATGGGGGTTTGGTTGTGGATTGCGTTCGCGAGGGTCAGCCAGCGAGCGGCGACCGGGCGATCGCCGCGCTGGGCCTTGCGGATGGTCGGTGCCAATGCCTTGCCCGCCAGGAGTTTCGCGTAGTGCATGAAACCGGGGGCGTGGCGCACGGCGGTTTGGAACAGCGAGATGACCGGGTGGCGGAGGAAGCGGCCGAGGCCCGCCTCGGTGAGGCTGCTCGCGGCGGTGGCGATGAGGCCGACGCCGACGACGCGGGTGCCGATCTGGTGGGGGTTGCGGCTGACGTAGGTCAGTACGCTCATGCCGCCCATCGAATGGCCGACGAGAATGACCGGGCCCGTGGGCGCCACGGCGTCGAGGACCGCGCCCAGGTCGTCGGCTAGCTGTTCGAGGGTGTAGGTGCGGCGGTCGGCGCGGGCGGATTCGCCGTGGCCGCGGTGGTCGTAGGAGACGATCCGGGCGTCGGGGTACTGCCGCCGCAGGTCGTCGCGCACCGGTGTCCAGCTCTCCCCGCGGCCGCAATGCCCGTGCGCGAAGACCACAGTCAGATCGGCATGCCGCGGTCCGCAGGTCCGAACCTCGAGCGCCACACCGTCGTCGGTCCGAACCACGACGCGAGCCTGCCCGGCGGCGGCGAGAGTACTCACGGTCGACATCGATGCTCCAATTGCTCGGCGAGGATGAACCAACTATTCGCCGGCGCCGCCCCCGAAAGCAGATGCCCGGGGAGTGAACCCCACCGCCCAAGGTGTTGTCGAATACCACCTAGGTGGTGGACCTCGGGCCCATGTTGCTCGGGGTCCGGCGGGCGTATCGGTGGTTACGATCAGGAGGGCGGGGGCGATTCTCACGTGGAGAGGTGAGGCGGATGGGTGATGGGCGAGCCGGACGCCGGTGGGACGCAGCCTGACCTGCGGATAGGGGTCGCCGCGGAGTTGGCCGCGGCGGGGTTCGACGATGCGCGGGAGATCGGGCGGGGTGGGTTCGGGGTCGTTTATCGGTGTGTCGAGCATTCGCTGGAGCGGCTGGTCGCGGTCAAGGTGCTCGAGGGGCAGTCGAATGATGAGGAGCGGGCGCGGTTTCTGCGGGAGCAGCGGGCGCTGGCTCGGTTCGGGGGACATCCGCACATAGTTCAGGTGTTGTCGGCCGACATCACCGTCACGGGGCGGCCGTATCTGGTGATGCCGTTCTGTGCGCTCGGGTCGTTGCAAGGGCGGATTCGAGAGCGCGGGCCGCTGCCGTGGCAGGAGGCGCTGTCGGTGGGGGTGAAGATGGCGGGGGCGTTGGCGGCCGCGCATGCGCACGGGATCGTGCATCGGGATGTGAATCCGGCCAATATTTTGGTGTCGGATTACGGTGAGCCGCAGTTGAGCGATTTCGGAATCGCCCGGATCGGTGGGACTTTGGAGACCGGGGCCGGACTGGTCGCGGGGACACCGGCGTTCACCGCGCCCGAGGTGTTCCGTGGCCACGAGCCGACCGCGGCCGCGGACATCTATGGACTGGGCGCGACGCTGTATTGCCTGCTCACCGGACACGCCGCTTTCGAACGGCGGGACGGGGAGTCGCTGTTCGCGCAGTTCGTGCGGATCGCCTCCGAGCCGGTGCCGGACCTGCGCCCGCGCGGGGTGCCCGCACCGCTGTGCACCGCGCTGGAAGCGGCGATGGCGCAGGATCCCGCGGACCGGCCCGCCACGGCACGGGAGTTCGGGGAGCGGTTGCGCAATATCCAGTTCTCGAGTGGGCTGGCCGTCGATTCGATGGCGTTACCGGCCGAGAGCGGGACACCGGTACCGGTGCCATCCGCGATCGCGCCACCGCCTAGCCGAGCGCCCGCGCTGTCCACGCGATTTCGCCCGCCGAGCTCGCCGCGGCAGCCGGTCCCGCGCGCCCGGCTGCTCGACCGCCTGCGCGCCGGTCAGACCCGGCGATTGGTGCTGATTCACGGCCCGGCCGGATTCGGCAAGAGCACCCTCGCCGTCGAATGGGTGAATGCCGTTGCCGCCGAGGGTGTTCGAGTCGCGTGGTTGAGCGTGGACGAGGACGACGACAATGTCGTCTGGTTCCTGTCGCATGTGGTGGAGGCGATCCGGTACGCCCATCCGGGCGTGGCGGCGGAGCTGGAGCGGCTGCTCGAGGAACATGCCAGCGATGCCGCACGGCAGGTCATGACCGGTCTCATCGACGAGATACACCACGCCGGTGAGGTGGTGGCGCTGGTGATCGACGACTGGCACCGGGTCACCAGCCCGGCCAGCATCGCCGCGATGGAATTCCTGCTCGACCACGGCTGCCACCATCTGCGACTCATCGTCACCAGCCGCAACCGCACCGGACTTCCCCTGGGGCGCATGCGAGTTCGCGACGAGCTCGTCGAGATCGACGAGTCCGCACTGCGATTCGACGACGAGGAGACCGCCGCATTCCTCGCCGACAGCGGCGGGCTGACCCTGGCGGCCACCGAGGTCGAGAGACTGCGGGAATCGACCGAAGGCTGGGCCGCCGCACTGCAACTGGCATCCATGTCCCTGCGCGGCCGCACGGATCCCGGCGCCTACATCGATCAGATCTCGGGCCGCCACTACGCCATCGGCGAGTACCTGCTCGAGAACGTCGTCGACACCCTCGAACCGGAGCTGCTCGAATTCGTCATGCGGACATCGGTTCCCGAACGCGTCAACGGCGACCTCGCCGAGGCCCTGACCGGCGTGAGCAACGGCCAGGACCTCCTCGAACAGGTGCGGCAGCGAGATCTTTTCCTGCGCAGCATCGATGACGACCTGCGCTGGTTCCGCTATCACACGCTGTTCGCGGGCTTCCTGCGCGACCGCCTCATCCGCCTGCATCCGGGTCTGCTGGAGGAACTGCACCTGACCGCCGCGCGCTGGTTCACCGACCACGACATGCTCAGCGAGGCAATCGATCACGTGCTCGCCGCGGGCGATCCGCGGCAGGCCTGCGAGCTGGTGGCCGAGCACGCCGAACAACTCATGGAACGCTCCCGCACGGCGACCCTGCTCGGCCTGGCCGCCAAACTGCCCGCTCCGCTGGTGGCGTCGAATCCCAAACTGCTGCTGTCCCTGGCCTGGGCGAACCTGGCCGTGCAGCGCCCGGCCGCCGCGGTGGCCGACCTGGAGCGCGCCGAGGCCGCGGTCCGCCGCGACGGTGGCTCCCGGGATCCGGAGGGCTCGCGGGATCTGGAATTCGAAATCGAACTCGCCCGCGCCGCACTGTCATTGGTCACTGATCAGCCGGTGACACTCGCCCCCGAGCTCGCCCGGGGCCGGGATTCGGCCCGCCCGTTCCTGGCCCACGCGCTGGCCGTGGTGGCCATGGTCTCGGCCCTGTACCGCTTCGACTTCCCCGAAGTGCACCGCTGGCATCGCTGGATCGAGCCCTTCCGCGACCGGGCGCGCGGCCCGTTCGGCCCGGTCTATTGCGACTGCATCGCGGGCAGCGCCGCCTACGAACAACTCGACATCGCCGCCGCCGAAACCCGATTCCGCACCGCCCTGATCCAGGCGCTGCGTACCGGCGGCCAATCGCAGGCCACCCGGCTGGCCAGCGCACTGCTCGGCGAATTGCTCTACGAGAAAGGACAATTCATCGAGGCCGAGGAACTCCTCACCGACGGGCCGGGCCCCGAGGGCGGCGCGGTCGAGTTCCTGGTGGCCGGATACGGCACCGGCGCGCGCCTGGCCGCCGTGCGCGGCGACCTCGACACCATGCACCAGCGCCTGGAGGAGGGCGCCAAGGTCGCGGCGAACCTGGTGCTGCCGCGCCTGGCCGCACGCATCCTGAACGAACGTCTCCGCCTGGGCCTGCCGATCCCCGACATCGACCGGCGCGACCTCGAACACCTCGAGCCCTACACCGCCCATCCCGACGCTCCCTCGGCCATGACCGCCGAACTCTCCCACGACTCCGCGATCCGGCTGCTCCTGCTCGAACAGACCCCGGCCGCCGCCGAGCAGGCCTGCCGGCAGGCGCAGCGCCTGGTCGAGGTGATGTCCACCCAGCACCGCCCTCGCGCCTTTCTCAATGCCGAACTCCTGTACGGATGTTGCCTGTCCGCGACGGGCCGCACCACCGAGGCCGCGACCCTGCTCGAACCGGCATTGACCCGCTGCGCCGAACAGGGTCTGGTGCGCCTGGTCGTCGACGCCGGCCATCAACTCCGCCCGGTCCTCGAAACCGTCTACGGCGCAACGACATCGGACCAGCACCAGTTCCGCGGCTTCCTGCGGCAGGTGCTCACCGAATTCGAATACGTCCCGCCCCGCCGGTCCGGCCCGCCCGCGCAAGTATGAGTCCGAACTCCCGGCCGCTATAGTTGCGCTATGCAACACGGTGGTGGGCGATGGTCGCCGGATCTGGTCGCGGTCCATGACGGGCTGACCCGGATCGTCCGGGAGATCATCGCGGCACGGCCCGATACGGACGGGCTGCCGTCGTTCGCGCAGCAGTCGGCGCTGTCGTATATCGAGCGGAATCCGGGCTGCCGGGCCACGGAAATGGCCGAGGCGTTCGGCGTGCATCGGTCGACGGTGTCGCGGCAGGTGCGAGCCTGTGTGGAGGTGGGCTGGGTGGAAGCCGGGCCGGGCAGCCTGCACGCCGGGTATCCGCTCACCCTGACCGCGGCGGGGCAGCGCGTGCTGGCCGCGGCCGCCGGGCACGATCTGGCCCGGCTCGGCGAGCGGATGGCCGACTGGACTCCCGAGGAGACCGCCGAATTCGCGCGGGCGCTGCGGCGGCTGCATCAACCCGATCAGACCATTGGAGACGACCATGCGTGAGTTCGCGGCTGCGGCCACCTTCACCATCGCCGAGGACGAGACCATCGTCCGCTCGGTCTACACCCAGGCCGAGCAGGCTCCGGCGCGGGTGCTGTTCTCCCGGCCCGTCGGCGACGACTGGCTCGACGTGACCGCCGAGGACTTCGCCCGGCTGGTGTCCGAGGTCGCGAAGGGCTTGATCGCCAACGGGATTCAACCCGGCGACCGGGTGGTGCTGCTGTCGGCCACCCGGTTCGAATGGTCGCTGCTGGACTTCGCGATCTGGGCGGCGGGAGCGGTCACCGTGCCGGTCTACGACTCGTCCTCCGCCGAACAGGTGCGCTGGATCCTCGAGGACTCCGGCGCGGCGCTGGCGATCGTCGAGACCACCCGGCACAAGGATCTGCTCGCCGACGCGCCCGACACACTGCGGCGGGTGCTGGTCATCGACGACGGGGCCGAACCGGTCCTGATCGCCGACGGCGAGAACGTCTCCGGCGAAGTCCTGCGCGAGCGGCTCGACGGCTTGCGCGCCGACGGCCTCGCCTCGCTGGTCTACACCTCCGGCACCACCGGCCGCCCCAAGGGCTGCATGCTCACCCACCGCAACCTGCTCTCGGAGGTGCGCGGCATCCTGCACGCCAGCATCGGCGACGTCGCCCGGCCCGGACAGCGAATGCTCACCTTCCTCCCGCTGGCGCACGTGCTGGCCCGCGCGGTCTCGCTGGCCGCCTTCGAGGGCGGCATGACCCAGGCGCACTGGGCGGACTTCAAAACCATTACCGGACAGTTCACCCGCTTCCGGCCGCACACCATTCTCGGCGTGCCCCGCGTCTTCGAGAAGGTGCGCGACGGCGCGGACAAGAAGGCGCGCGACGGCGGGAAGCTCAAGGGCGCGGTGTTCCGGTTCGCCGAGCGCACCGCTATCCGGTGGAGCGAAAACATGGACAGCACAGGGGGATTCGCGCAGCGTCCCGCGCTGCTACTGCGGCTTCAGCACGCCCTGTGCGACCGGCTGGTGTACGCGCCGCTGCACGAAGCCCTCGGCGGGAGTTGCGAATTCGCGATCTCCGGTGGCGGGGCACTGGCCCCGCGGCTGGGGCATTTCTTCCGCGGCGTCGGCGTCCCGATCTACGAGGGCTACGGCATGACCGAGTCCACCGCGGCCCACTGCGTGAATGTGCCGGGCGCGATCAAGATCGGCAGCGTCGGACAACCCTTGGGCGGCAACGCGGTTCGCATCGCCGCGGACGGCGAGATCGAACTGTCCGGCGGCGTTGTGTTCGCCGGATACTGGCGCAACGAGGAGGCCACGGCCGCGGCGATGGACGACGGCTGGCTGCGCACCGGCGATATCGGCGTCGTGGACGCGGACGGTTACCTGTCGATCACCGGCCGCAAGAAAGATCTGCTGGTCACCGCCGGCGGCAAGAACGTCTCACCCGGCCCGATGGAAGACCGCATCCGCTCGCACACCCTGATCTCGCAGGCCGTCGTGCTCGGTGACGGCCGCCCGTTCATCACCGCGCTGATCACCCTGGACCCGGAGGCCTTCACCGCCTGGAAGGCCGCCAATGGCAAGCCCGCCGCCGCGACCATCGCCGAGTTGCGTGAGGATCCGGCCCTGCGCGCCGAGATTCAGCGTGCGATCGACGACGCCAACAGCACTGTCTCCCATGCGGAATCGATCAAGAAGTACGCCCTGCTCGACCGCGACCTCACCGAGGAGGCGGGCGAGCTCACCGCCACCCTCAAGGTCAAGCGCCACGTGATCGCCGAACGCTTCGCCGACGCGATCGAGAACATGTACCGGCACTGAGCCGGTCCGTCAGCTATATCGAAAGGGCAGACACCCCAGGGTGTCTGCCCTTTTCGCAAGCGCCTTGCGCCGGATTCAGTTGTAGCTGCACAGCCAATCGGTGCCGTAGTGCGCGGCATTGCCGCCGTCGAGGTGCACCCACTTGCCGCGGCCGTCATTGCCGCACGGCTCGCCCTCGACGTGGTTCTGCGGCGGGGCCGGCGGCTGCGAGGGAGTCACGCCCGCGCTGCCGGTGAATACGCCGTCGGGCAGCGGGATGGAGATGCCGGGGGCGGGCTGCCAGACGTCGGCGTGCGCGGTGGCGGTGGCGATGAGTGGAACGGCGATCGCGGTGGTCACTCCCGCTGTCAGCACTGCGGTCAAACGCTTCACGGACGAACTCCTCACGGATGGATCGACGGGCAACTGGACAACTGGTCTATTGATAGCGGATCGGTAGCTGTTACGGCGTATGAGCGGTGCGGGATCACATTGTGAGGAGGTGCACACTCAGACCGCGGCGGGAGGCGGGCCCATCAGGGTGGACTTGCGGCCCCAGACGAACCAGGTGACCGGGCCCAGGAAGGGGAAGGCCAGGATGAGCAGGGCCCAGACCGCCTTGCCGCCGGCCGCGTAGGTGCGGGAGCGCAGCACGCTCACCAGGGCTCCGATGAAAAGCGCGACGGCAGCGAGCAGCACGGCGATCACGCCGATGCCGAGCAGCACGGACGCCACGGATTCGCCGGTGTTGGAGTCAGTCGATGCGAGGATGGTGGTGATCATGTATTCGACGGTATCGATGGCCGGACATCGACCGCATCAGCAATTCGCTCATGATTCGCTCCTGTCGGGTAGGTCAACGGGTGTACGCCGAAAGGACTACGGGCTTCAGTTGCGGAGGGTCCGCAGGATCTGCTGGGCCTGGTGGTCCGCGCCCAGCTGGTTCGGATGGAAGGGCGCGGCGAGGCCCGCGGCGGGTTCGGGTGCGGCGGGGAGCAGGCCCTCGACCCAGCGAGTGCCGGTGGGTCGGCAGGCGTCGTGGCCGACGCTGCCGGTGTAGGTGTCGATGAATTCGACCCCGGTTTTCGTGGCGACCCGGGCGAGCATGGTGTCGAGTTCGATCAGCTTGTGGCCCAGCCAGTTCGCGTCCTCGTCGGTGATCGGGATGTGGGGGTAGCAGCCGGTGCCGGGGGAGACCCCGGCGAGGTAGTCGATGAGCAGGATGCGGGCGTGAGGTGAGCGGTCGCGGATGCCGGTGATGGTGGCTGCGACCTTGGGCTCGGCGGTGCGGATGGCCGAGGACATGCGGTCCTCGCCGTCGGTGGCGGTGCGCATGCGCGCACAGTTCGAGAGGTGTGGTGAAGTGGTCAGACAGGTCGGCACGATGGCGGCCAAACCCGCGTCGTTGCCGCCGATTTCGATGGTGACCAGATCGGTGTCGGGTGTGAGGCGGTCGAACTGCGGGGGATTGACGGTGCCGTCCGGCAGGGCCTGCGGCTCGGTCAGATCCGTGGTCACCGCGGAAGCGCAACTGGCATCGCGGAATTGAGTCACGGCCAGCGCCTGCGCCACCTGCTTGGCGTAGGAGGTCGCGCTCTGCGCGCAGGCCAGGGGAACGAATTCGCTGCTGACCCCGGTCATGGCCGCGTCCGCCGCCCACGAATCCCCGAGTGCTACGTATTCGCGGATCGAGCGTTTCTCCACCGGCGGCCGCGCGCTCGCCGGAACTAGCGTGGTGAGTGCCGCCGCGGCGAAGGTCACGGTCAGGCACACCGTTGTGCGCATCGATCCTCCTGGGCAGAAGGGCAGCCGAGGAGGCTGTCCGCATGATCGCTGAAGATTCGCTGACGCGCAGTGAAGCATGCCGGTCGCCGAACCCATCGGACCGACACGGGATGTTTGCCCCGATAGTTCGGAAATCCCGACTCGGACAAGCATTTTCGGCGATTACTCCGGTTCTACTGAATTGCCGGGTTCATCACGAATCGTCGGCCGATCAGTAGTACTGAACCAGGCAGAACTCGTGGCCTTCGGGATCTTCCATCACGACGACCACACCCGCGTCGTAGTCGTGGCGTTCGCCGGTGTGGCGGCCGCCGAGGGCGAGGACCTGGGCGATGCCCTGCTCGATATCGTCCACCGCGACGTCGAGATGCAGGCGCACCTTGCCGCGCTTGGCCTCCGGGACGGGCTGGAAGACGAGGCGGGGCAAGGGATCATCGGGGTGGCCCAGGTAAATCCAGCCGGGTTCGGAGGGGCCGGGCGGGCGGTCCAGCAGTGCACTCCAGAAGGCGGCGACGCGGCGCACGTCGAGGCAGTCGATGGTCACGCCGACCCAGCGGTTCGCCATGTCAGATCAGATTCAGGGCGTCGAGCAGGCGGGCCGCGGTGGCGTGGTCGCCGGTGATGGTGAGGTCGCAGTCCTGCCACGGAGCGCGGGTGGTGGACCAGAGCGGGAAATCCTCTGAGCGGCCGGTGATGTGGGCGACGGATGATTCGTGTGAGCCGGGGCGGACGCGGAGGCGGCGATCGGCGGCCGGTTCGATGAACCAGGTATTGCCGCCCGGACCGGCCAGCGTGAGCGTGACGGGGGCGTCCAGCCACGCGAGCGCCTCGGCGTGCGATTGCTCGAGCAGGGCCATGAGCCAGCGCAGGATCGCGGACATGCGGAGGTCGTCGGTCGGTGGTTGCGGGCGGCCGAGCGCGGGCGCGATGTCATGGCGCAGATGCGTGTGCCAGTCGAAAGTGAAGAGGGCGGGCAGAATTCGCGCCGGATAGGTGCCGAGTTCGGCGACCGGAATCGGAATGCGGCGCAGGCCGGGCCCGGTCGCGGCGGTGAGCGCGGCCGCCCCCAGCCGGGACCAGGTGCTGAAGTCCTGAAGGGTGCGGCCCGGTGTGCGCTGCCTGGCCCGGGCGACCACACGTTCATTGAGCTGTTCGACATTCTCGGCGGTCATGAACCGCACGGCCGCGGGCGTCAGCAGCGCCCGCGACTCCGCCGCCATATGTGCCACAACGTCTTTCGTGCTCCACCCCGCGGCCCGGCTCGCGGCGTGCCACTCCTCGTCGGATAGGTCGGCGCAGAAATCCAGCACGGCCTGGCGCTCCCGCCGCAAAGCCATGAGATCGGGCGAAACCACGACCACACCTCCCTGTTCACTACGACGCGATGCGTGGCCATTGTCTCCCACGGCCGCGCGGTGACGGATCGGCGGCGACGGATTTGGGGCAGGTACCCGATATCGGCGCGATCTCGGCTTCTTCTAGGTTGGTGAAATGACTGTGCGAGCTTCCCTGGGTGTGGCGGTAGCGATCGGTGCGATGGTGCTCGGCGCCGGTGCGGGACCGGCCGGCGCGACCGTCACCGTGCTGGATCATGATGGCGTGTACACGATTCCGGGCGATATCACCGCCGGCCAGTACATGACCTATCACGCCAATGACGACTGCGCGTGGTCGGTGACCGACGCGGCGGGCAATGTGATGTATTCGGGCGGCATCGAATCGGCCATCCGCGGCTCCGGCGGCCAGATCCAGGTCGGAATTCCGAACAACGCGGCCGCCTTCTCGATCAGCTCCTGCGGCGTCTGGCAGCGGGTCGAGAACGGACGCCAGCCCACTGGCCCGGGCGCGGGATCCTCCGGCCTCGGGTTCTGACCCCGGCGGCGGCGATTGTGAGCCGCCGGTTCGGCGCGCCGTGACCGTCGGTCGGGCGCGACGGGTTTCGATGAGGCATGGAGACTTCCGCATCGGGATTCGGGGCCGCGTCGTCCGTCGATGAGCAGGTGTTTCCGCCGATCGACGACTATGCGTTCCTGTCGGATTGCGAGACGAGCTGCCTGATCGCGCCGTCGGGGGCGGTCGAGTGGATGTGCCTGCCGCGGCCGGATTCTCCGAGTGTCTTCGGGGCGATGCTCGACCGGGCCGCGGGGCATTTCCGGATCGGCCCCTACGGGGTCGCGGTGCCAGCGGCCCGGCATTACATACCGGGCGGGCTGGTGCTGGAGACGACCTGGCAGACCGAGACCGGGTGGCTGGTCGTGCGGGATGCCCTGGTGATCGGGCCCTGGCACGACACCGCCGCACGCAGCCGCACCTATCGCCGCACGCCCCGCGACCGCGACGCCGAACACGTCCTGGTGCGCGTCGTGGAATGCGTGGGCGGCGTGGTGGAGTTGGAGCTGAGCTGCGCGCCCGCCTTCGACTACCACCGGGCCCCGGCGCGGTGGACCTACACCGGCGAGGTCTACGAGCAGGCGACGGCGACCTCGGCGGACGCCGCCGACGGGCCCGCGCTCACCCTGACCACCGACCTGAAGCTGGGCCTGGACGGTCGCCTCGCGAGCGCGCGGACCCGAATGGTGGAGGGGGACCGGGCCTTCGTGGCACTCTCGTGGTCGCAGCTGCCGCCGCCGCGCACCGTCGACGAGGCCGACCGCAGGCTGCACGCCACCAACGACTACTGGCGGCAATGGCTGACCCTCGGCGCGTTCCCGGATCATCCGTGGCGGCGCTACCTGCAGCGCAGCGCACTGGCCCTCAAGGGCCTCACCTATATTCCGACCGGGGCGCTGCTGGCCGCCGCCACCACCTCCCTGCCGGAAACTCCCGGCGGCGAACGGAATTGGGACTACCGCTACAGCTGGGTGCGCGATTCGTCGTTCGCGCTCTGGGGCCTGTACACCCTCGGCTTCAACCGCGAGGCCGACGACTTCTTCGCCTTCCTGCACGACGTCGCCACCGACGCGGACGGCAATCCGATTCCGCTGCAGGTGCTCTACGGTGTCGGCGGGGAACGCGAGATCACCGAATTCGAGCTGCCGGACCTGCACGGCTACGGCGGCGCGCGCCCGGTGCGGGTGGGCAATGCCGCCTATGACCAAGTGCAGCACGATGTCTGGGGCGTCATCCTCGACTCGGTGTACCTGCACGTCAAATCCCGTAACCAGGTGCCGGAATCACTGTGGCCGATGCTGCGCACCCAGGTGGAATCGGCCATCGAACAGTGGCGGAAACCCGACCGGGGAATCTGGGAAATCCGTGGTGAGCCACAGCATTTCACGTGTTCGAAGGTGATGTGCTGGGTGGCGCTCGACCGCGGCGCCCGGCTCGCCGAACTGCACGGTCAGCACGAGCACGCCGAGCAGTGGCAGCGGATCGCCGAGGAGATTCGCGCCGATGTGCTCGCCCACGGTGTGAATGCCGAGGGGGTGTTCACCCAGACCTACGGCGGCACGGCGCTCGACGCGTCACTGCTGCTGGTGCCGTTGATGCGGTTCCTTCCGCCCGACGATCCGCGCGTGCGCGCCACCGTCCTCGCCATCGCCGAACAGCTCACCGTCGACGGCCTGGTGCTGCGCTACCGCACCGACACCACCGATGACGGCCTGTCCGGCGTCGAGGGCGCGTTCACCATCTGCTCGTTCTGGCTGGTGTCGGCGCTGGTGGAGATCGGCGAACTGACGCGGGCGCGGGAACTGTGCCACCGCCTGCTGGGCTACGCCAGCGACCTCCAGCTCTACGGCGAGGAGATCGATACACGCACCGGCCGCCACCTGGGCAACTTCCCGCAGGCCTTCACCCACCTGGCCCTCATCAACGCCGTCACCCACGTCATCCGCGCCGAGCGGTCCGACTCCGGCCTCGACACCGGTCGTTTCCGCTCCGCCCGTACCTAAGCGCCTGGTTGAAAGTTCTCCTCGTCATTCCGGCGTGCTTTTGGCCGGAATCCACCTCGGACAGCGAGATCCCGGCCAAAAGCACGCCGGGATGACGGGTGGGCTTCCGTCGATGCGCTCGGCCGTTCAGCGCCCGGCGTCGACGCGCTCCCAGCCGCGGCGGGGCGGGCGTTCGGCGAGGAGTCGCGGATCGCGGCTGCGGTAGACGATGTAGGGGCGGAACAGATATTGCACCGGGGCGCTGAACATGTGGACCAGGCGCGTGAACGGCAGCAGGGCCAGCAGCGCCATGCCGATCACGGCGTGGACGTGAAAGGCCAAGGGAGCCTGGGCCATCAGGTCGACCTCCGGGCGCAGCGTGAAGATGCTGCGGGCCCACGGTGCGATGGTGGTGCGGTAGTCGTAGCCCTCGTCGAAACTCGCATGGGTGAGCTTGGCGAACATGCCGCTCAGGATCGCGGCCACCAGCACCAGATACATGAGTTTGTCGTTGCGGGTGGTGCCGTGGAAGACAGCGGTATTGGTGCGCCGGCGGTAGATCAGCATGCCGATGCCGAGCACCGCGAGCGCCCCGGCGGCGGTGCCGCCGATCAGGGACAGCAGATTGTAGGCGTGCTCGTCGAAGTGGACGGCGTCGGTCCAGGAGGCCGGAATGAACAGGCCCATGATGTGGCCCACGAACACGAACAGGATGCCGTAGTGGAACATCGGCGACGCGATCTTGAGCAGCCGGGATTCGTGCAGCTCCGAGGAGCGGGTGGTCCAGCCGAACTTGTCGTAGCGGTAGCGCCAGGCCAGACCGGTGGCCAGCAGGCCGATCGTCAGGTAGGGGAGGGCTCCCCACAGGAAGGTGTTCATCGATGCTCTCCCGTCAGCAGTGGCAGCATTCCGAGGTGTCCGTAGGGTTCGAGGCCGACGGTTTCGCGTGGTGGGCCGCTGCGGGCCATGGCGCGCGCGGAGGCCCGGTCGGTCGGTGATGCCCCGGGCAGGGTCGCGCAGACGCTCTCGAGGACCGAGGCGTAGGTATTTCCCTTCTCGGTCAAGGCGATTCGAAGCAGCTCCAACGCTGGTCGATGTTCGAGCAACAGTGAATTCGTGCGGGCGAGCGCGCAGAATTCGAGGACGGCGGGCAGGAAGTCGGGCAGCTCGTCATCGGCGAAATCGAAGCCGTGGGCGCGGTAATGCTCCTTGAACCGGACCAGCGCGACCCCGCGATTGCGGGTGTCGCCGTCGGTCCACCAGGTCAGGTACAGGCTGTGACGGTTGGTGAAGTCGAAGGTGTCGACATAGGCGGCGGTGCGCTGGTCGGCGGTGAATCCGGCTGTGGTGGAAAGGAATTCACGAAGCCCGCGCGCCGCCGGATTCCGCGCCGCCTGTAGCTCCGCCTCGAACGAGCCCAGATCCGCCACGAACTCGGCCCCCGGATACGCCAGGCAGGCCGAGGCCACGCGATACAGCAGCGCGACCTCGTCGTCCATCCGGCTCACCGGCCCTCCTCGACCGTGTCGGCGGTCTGCTGCTTGCGCATGGCGTGGAAACTCTCGATGGTCACCAGCGGCAACGACTTCCGCCCCGATCCGCCACCGAACGGACCGTCCTCGGACATGCCGGGCCCGCCCTCGTAGTCGAGGCTGCATCCGCTCTGCAGCACCGACTCCTCCAGCTGATGCGCCTCGGTCATGGCGGCGGTCGGAATCACGTACCGGTCTTCGTATTTCGCGACGGCCAGCAGATGGAACATCTGCTCGAGCTCCTTGGCGGTCATGCCGACCGCCGCCGCGGTGTCCTCGCCGACGATCCGCCCGAGATTGATATCGGCCATATGGGATCGCATGGCGGCCAATCGATCCAGGCTTGCCTTCACCGGCACCGGGTCACCGGCGGTGAACAGCTCGGCCAGATATTGCACCGGAATCCGCAGCGCGTCGATGGCGCCGAACAGGTTGCCCGCGTTCTCGCCGTCGAATCCGCTGTCGGCCACCGCATCCACCACCGGCGAGAGCGGCGGGATGTACCAGACCATCGGCATGGTCCGGAATTCCGGATGCAGCGGCAGCGCCACCCGGTACTTGCTGATCAACGCGTGCACGGGGGAGCGGCGCGCGGCCTCGAGCCATTCGTGGGAGATCCCGTCGCGCTCGGCCGCGCGGCGCACCTCCGGGTCCTCGGGATCCAGGAACAGATCCAATTGCGCTTGGTAGAGCTGCTTCTCGTCGCGGGTGGCCGCGGCGGCGGTCACCTTGTCGGCGTCGTAGAGCAGCACCCCGAGATACCGCAGCCGCCCCACACAGGTCTCCGAGCACACGGTGGGCAGGCCCACCTCGACGCGCGGATAGCAGAACGTGCACTTCTCGGCCTTGCCGGTCTGATGGTTGAAATAGATCTTCTTGTACGGACATCCCGTCACGCACTGCCGCCATCCGCGGCACTGGTCCTGGTCCACCAGCACGATGCCGTCCTCGACGCGCTTGTAGATCGCCCCGGACGGGCAGGCGGCCACGCACGCCGGATTCAGGCAGTGCTCGCAGATGCGCGGCAGATAGAACATGAACGACTCTTCGTAGCTGAAGCGGATCTTCTCGCCCACTTCCTCGCGCATCTTGACGACATTCGGGTCCTCGGACCCGTGCTCGGCGATGCCGCCCAGATTGTCGTCCCAGTTGGCCGACCATTCCACCGCCATCGGCTCGCCGGTGACCAGCGAGCGCGGCGGCGCGACCGGATAGTCGTCACCGAGCGGGGCGTCGGTGAGATTGCGGTAGTCGTAGGTCCACGGCTCGTAGTAGTCGCGCAGCGTCGGCATGACGGGATTAGCAAAGAGGCTCAACAGCTTCCAGGTCCGCGAGCCCTGCTTCAGCTTCAGCTTCCCGCGCTTGGTGAGCGTCCACCCGCCCTTCCACTCCCGCTGATCCTCGTAGCGGCGCGGATACCCCTGCCCCGGCCGGGTCTCGACATTGTTGAACCAGGCGTACTCCATGCCCGAGCGATTGGTCCACGTCTGCTTGCACGTGACCGAACAGGTATGGCAGCCAATGCATTTGTCGAGATTCATGACCATCGCGATCTGTGCCATCACGCGCATCAGTAGCTCACCTCCTGGCTGCGGCGGCGGATCACGGTGATCTCGTCCCGCTGATTGCCCGTCGGGCCGAAATAGTTGAACGACCACGACAATTGGGCGTAGCCGCCGATCAGATGGGTGGGCTTGAGCAGCACCCGGGTCAGCGAATTGTGGATGCCGCCGCGACGGCCGTTCGTCTCGGACTTGGGCACGTTGACGGTGCGTTCCTGCGCGTGGTTCATGTACACCAGTCCGGCCGGAATGCGCGGGGAGACAATGGCCCTGGCCACCACCACGCCATTGCGGTTGACCGCCTCGATCCAGTCGTTGTCGGCCACCCCGATGGTCTCGGCGTCGGCCACCGACATCCAGATCACCTGTCCGCCACGCGAAAGCGACAGCATGAACAGGTTGTCCTGGTACTCGGAGTGGATCGACCACTTGTTGTGTGGGGTCAGGTAGCGGACCGTCACCTCGTTCTGCCCGGTCGGCCCGAGCGCCGGTTCGCCGAAGAGCCGCTTCATATCCAGCGGCGGCCGGTAGGTCGGCAGCGCCTCACCGAGCTCGTGCATCCAGTCGTGGTCGACGAAGAAATGCTGGCGGCCGGTCAGGGTGTGCCACGGCTTGAGGTGCTCGGTATTGAGGGTGAACGGCGCGTAGCGTCGCCCGCCCGCCTCGCTGCCCGACCATTCGGGCGAGGTGATCACCGGCACCGGGGCGGCCTGAGTTTCGGCGTAGGTGATGTGGACGGCTTCCTTCTCCTCCGCCAGATGCGCCATCGGCTGGCCGGTGCGGGCCTCGAGGGTCTTGAACAGCTGCACCGCGAGCCGCCCGTTGGTGGTGCCCGACAGCGACAGGATCGTATTGGCGGCCTTGAGATCGGTGTCCATGGCCGGGCGGCCCGCCGCGATCCCGTCGGCGACCACGCCATTGAGCGCCCGCAGGTAGTCGATCTCCTGATCGGGGTGCATGACGATGCCCTTGGCCGGGAGCCCGAGCTTCTCGACATTGGGGCCCAGCGACGCGAATTTCGTTGCGACGGCGGTGTAATCGCGTTCGACCACGGTCAGCGCGGGCATGGTCACGCCCGGGATCGGCGCGCAGTCACCGGCCTTCCAGTCGAGCACGACCCCGCCCGGCTGTCCCGTCTCTCCGGCGGTGTCGTGCTGAAACGGCGTGGCCACCAGGTCGTGTCGGGTATCGAGGTGTCCCTTGGCCAGTTCGCTGAGCCGCGAGGCCAGATCGTAGAACGCGTCGAAGTCGGTGCGCGCCTGCCACGGCGGGCTCACCGCCGGGGCGAAGGAGTGCACGAACGGGTGCATATCGGTCGACGACAGGTCGTGCTTCTCGTACCAGGTCGCAGCGGGCAGCACGATATCCGACAGCATGGTCGAGGAGGTCATGCGGAAATCGATGGACAGCAGCAGATCGAGCTTGCCCTCGGGCGCTTCGTCGTGCCAGACGACGTCACGGGGTCGCGCGTCCGGTGGCGCTTCCTCGGCGCGCAGCGAGGATTGCGTTCCCAGTAGATGTTTGGTGAAGTACTCCGCGCCCTTGGCGGAGGAACCGAGCAGGTTCGCGCGCCACAGCGTCATCACGCGCGGCCAGTTCTGCGGTGCGTCCGGGTCCTCGGCGGCGAAACGCAGTCGGCCCGCGCTCAATTCGTCGGCGACGTACTGCGCCGGTTCCTTGCCCGCCTCGCGCGCCTGATCGACCAGGTCGAGGGGGTTGCGGTCGAAGGTCGGGTACGAGGGCATCCAGCCCATGCGCGCCGACTGGGCCAGCACGTCGACGCCGGTCATGCCCTCGAACCGGCCGGTGCCCAGGGGCGAGGCGAGCACGTCGGCGCTGAACCGGTCGTAGCGCCACTGGTCGGTATTGGTGAAAAACCATGCGGTGCCGATCATCTGGCGCGGCGGCCGCGACCAGTCGTTGGCGGAGGCGAGCGTCGCCCAGCCGGTCACCGGCCGCACCTTCTCCTGGCCGACGTAGTGCGCCCAGCCGCCGCCGTTGCGGCCCTGACAGCCGGTGAGCAGCAGCAGCGACAGGAAGCAGCGGTAGATGGTCTCGGAGTGGAACCAGTGATTGGTGCCCGCGCCCATGAGAATCATGCAGCGGCCCTGCGATTCCTCGGCGATGGCGGCGAACTCGCGGGCGATCTTCACGGTGCGCTGCGCCGGGACCGAGGTGATGCGCTCGGACCAGGCCGGGGTGCCGGGCGTCTCCGCGTCGTCGTAGGAGGACGGCCACTCGCCGGGCAAATCGTCTCGGGCGACACCGTATTGGGCCAGCAGCAGATCGAAGACGGTGGTGACCACCGGGCCGTCGTTCCCCAGCCGCAGGGCCGGGACACCGCGTCGCATCGTCTCGCCGCGACCCTGGCCGTGAGCTCCGCCGTCGGTGTCGAAGCGGGTCAGCAGCACCTCGACTCCGACGCCGCGGCCGTGCAGCGACAGCAGCGGCTCGATGTCGCCGAGATCGAGATTCCAACGGCCCTTGCCGGATTCGGTCCACCGGAACCCCAGCGAGCCGTTGGGCACCGCTGTCGCGCCGGTATTGCGGTCCAGCACGACGGTCTTCCAGGCCGCGCCCTCGCCGGTGTCGCCGAGATCGGCGGCCCGCACGAATTTGTCCGGCACATAGGCTCCGTCGCGTTCGCTCAGCGTCACCAGGAACGGCAGATCGGTGAACCGGCGCACGTAGTCGTCGAAGAACGGCACCTGCCGATCCACGAAGCATTCCTTGAGCACGACGTGCCCCATGGCCATGGCCAGCGCGGCATCGGTGCCCGGATGCGGATGCAGCCATTCGTCGGCGAACTTGGCATTGTCGGCGTAGTCGGGGGCGACCACCACCACCTTCTGGCCGCGATAGCGGGCCTCGGCCATCCAGTGCGCATCCGGGGTGCGGGTCACGGGGACGTTGGAGCCCCACATGATCAGATACGCCGCGTCCCACCAGTCTCCGGATTCGGGGACGTCGGTCTGGTCGCCGAAGACCTGCGGCGCGGCGACCGGGAGGTCGGCGTACCAGTCGTAGAACGAGAGCATCGGCGCGCCGATCAAACCCATGAACCGGGCCCCGGAGGCATGCGACACCATCGACATGGCCGGGATGGGGGAGAAGCCCGCGATGCGGTCGGGACCGTAGTTCTTGATCGCGTGCACGTGTGCGGCGGCGGCGATCTCGATGGCGTCGGCCCAATCCGCCCGCACCAGACCACCTTTGCCGCGCGCCCGCTGATAGCGGCGGCGGCGCTCGGGATCACCCTGGATCTCCGCCCACGCCAGCACCGGATCGCCCAGCCGCGCCCGCGCCTCGCGATACATCTCCAGCAGCACACCGCGCACGTACGGATACCGCACGCGCGTGGGCGAATACGTGTACCAGGAGAACGCGGCCCCGCGCGGGCAGCCGCGCGGCTCGTACTCGGGGCGGTCCGGCCCGACCGACGGATAGTCGGTGGCCTGGGTCTCCCAGGTGATGATGCCGTCCTTGACGTACACCTTCCACCGGCACGAGCCGGTGCAGTTGACGCCATGGGTGGAGTAGACGATCTTGTCGTGACTCCAGCGGTCGCGGTAGAAGACATCGCCCTCGCGACCGCCGACGATCTGTTCGCTGTGCAGATCCGCCGCGGGTTTACCGGGCCGGAAATAGCGCGCCGAGCGCAACAGCAGAGCTCCGGTCTCCCCGGGTGCCGTCATCTACCAATCCCTTTCCTCGATACGTTTTTTCGCGGCGGGCGACGCGGCGCCGGTCAGGTGCGCGCGGGCCGCACGGACAGTCCGATCGGGGCGGGAATCTGATCGGTGGTGAGCCGCTTGCGGAACACCCAATAGGTCCAGGCCTGGTAGATCAGCACGATCGGGACCATGGCGACCGCCACCCAGCTCATGACCACCAGCGTGTAGTGGGTCGAGGACGCCGACACGGTGCCGTCCCGCCCGTCGACGGTGAGGCTGTAGGCGTCATCGATGGTGGAGGGCAGCACATTCGGGAACAGCGATCCGAACAGCAACACGGTGGCCGCCGCGATGGTGACCGCGGTGCCGGTGAACGCCCAGCCGTCGCGGCCCTTCACCGCGCCCACCGCGGTGACCACGAGCCCGATCACGGCCAGCACCAATGGAATCCACGTCCAGCCCTTCCCGTAGGCGAACTGGGTCCACAGGCCGAAGGCCGCGACCACCAGCGCGGTCGGCGGCAACAGTCGCAGCATGGCCAGGCGCGCGTCCTCGCGCACGTCGCCGCCGGTCTTCAGCGATACGAACACCGCGCCGTGCAGCAGGAACAGCAGCAGCGTGGTCAGTCCGCCGAGGATGGCGTACGGGTTGAGCAGATCGAACAGATTGCCCTCGATCTGGCGGTGGGCATTCAGCTTGACGCCGTGCACGACGTTCGCGAACGCCAAACCCCAGGCGAGAGCGGGAATCCAGGACCCGAGCCCGATACCGATATCGCACCAGCGCCGCCACTTCGGGTCATTGATCTTGCCGCGCCATTCGATGGCGCACGCCCGCGCGATCAGGCCGACCAGAATCAGCAGCAACGCGAGATAGAAGCCGGAGAACAGGCTGGCGTACCACTCGGGGAAGGCCGCGAACATCGCGCCGCCGGCGGTGAGCAGCCACACCTCGTTGCCGTCCCACACCGGGCCGATGGTGTTGAGCAGGACTCGCTTCTTCACCTCGGAGCTCCGGCCCAGGATGGGCATGAGCATGCCGACGCCGTAATCGAAGCCCTCCAGTACGAAATAGCCGGTGAACAGCACCGCGACCAGGACAAACCAGAAAACGGGCAGACTCATCCTCGGCTCCTAGTAGGCGAAGGAAAGCTTCTCGACGGATCCGTCGGCGGTCGGCGGCGTGGGCGAATCCGTGTGCGCCGGCTCGGGTCCCACCACCACATAGCGGCGCATCAGGTAGAACCAGGCGACCGCGAGCCCGCCGTAGAGCAGCGTGAACACGATCAGCGAGGTCAGCACGGTGCCCGCCGCGATACCGGACACGCCCTGCTGCACAGTCATTCGCAGTGCTTGATCACCGGTCGGGTTGGGCGCGACCACCCAGGGCTGGCGGCCCATCTCGGTGAACACCCAGCCGGAACTGTTGCCCAGGAACGGAGTCGCGATCGCCAGCACGGACAGCCACTTGAACCAGGTCTGGTCCGGGATCCGGCCGCGGCGGGTGACCCAGAATCCGGCCAGCGCCAACAGGATCGAGCCCGCCATCCAGGTGATCATGGCGCGGAAGGACCAGTAGGTGACGAACAGGTTGGGCCGGTAGTCGCCGATGCCGTACTTCTGGTTGTACTCGACCTGAAGATCCTTGACGCCCGGCAAGGTGACGCCGGTGAAGTCGCCGGTGGCCAGCCAGGGCAGCACATACGGCACCTCGATGGCGTGATCCACGCTGTCGCAGTTGTTGTGGGTGCCGACGGTCAGCACGGAGAAGGCCGGGTCGGTTTCGGTGTGGCACAGCGACTCTGCCGAGGCCATCTTCATGGGCTGCTGCTTGAACATCAGCTTGCCCTGGGAGTCGCCGGTGAAGATGATGACCACGCTGGAGATCAGCACCACCCATATGCCCAGGCGGGCGGCGGGCCGCCACATGGTGCGGGCGTCCTCGAGATCCACGGGGCCGGTGGCGGCGCGGGCCTGCTTGACCATCCACCACCCGGCCACGCCCGCGATGAAGGTGCCCGCGGTGAGGAACGCTCCCGCCACCACGTGGGGGAAGGCGGCCAGGGTGGTGACATTGGTGATGACTTTCCAAATGCTGTGCAGCTCAGCGCGTCCGGACTCGGGGTTGAACTCCGCGCCGACCGGATGCTGCATGAACGAGTTGGCGGCGATGATGAAGTACGCCGAGGCGTTCACGCCGATGGCGACCAGCCAGATACACGCCAGATGCACCTTCTTGGGCAGGCGATCCCAGCCGAAGATCCACAGCCCCAGGAACGTCGACTCCATGAAGAAGGCGACCAGCGCCTCCATGGCCAGCGGTGCGCCGAAGATATCGCCGACGAAGCGGGAGTATTCGCTCCAGCTCATGCCGAACTGGAATTCCTGCACGATGCCGGTGGCGACACCGAGCGCGAAGTTGATCAGGAACAGCTTCCCGAAGAATTTGGTGAGCCGGAGCCAATGCTCCTTGCCGGTGACCACCCAGGCGGTCTGCAGGCCGGCGACCAGAGGGGCGAGGCCGATGGTGAGCGGGACGAAGATGAAGTGATAGACGGTGGTGATACCGAACTGCCAGCGCGCGACATCGACGACGCTCATTCGACCTCCTGCCGATCTCCGACATGGTGCGGAACATCAGTAACCCAGCCGACCGGTCTCCACCTCAACATGGCCGCACGGCAGCGCGCCGAAAATTTGCTGAACTGTAATCCAATCCGCCTCTCGGTCTCGATCCGGATGGAAATTTGTACGGCGGAAGTGAAACTCGGACTTCACGGCCGTGACAACCTGATTCGCTGGTCAGATGCTGCTACGGTTCCGCCGTGCCGACTACCGAGGGTGCGCGCGGGCAGCAGCAGGTGACGCCGCGGAAGCACCTGACACCGTTGCGGTTCCTGTTCCCGGTGCTGATCGTGACCTTCCTGGCCGCGGTGCTCGGGGTCATGTACCTGGACTACATCGTCGACCCGCAGCAGAACCTGCACGATTTCCCGATCGCGCTGGTGAACCGCGACGAGGGCGATATCCAGGGCCGGCCCGGTCAGGAGAAGCGCGTCAACTTCGGCGACCAGGTGGCCGAGGGGCTGCGGAAGGCCGTGCCCGCCGACCAGATCGATCTGCGCGTGCTCGGTGTCAACGAGGCCGAGCTGCAGATGCAGAACGCGCAGATCTACGGAGCGGTCATCATTCCCGGCGACTTCAGCAAGCGCCTGGGGATTCTGGGCGTGGGCAGCATCGTGCCCGGCGATATTCAGCTGCCGACCATCACGCTCCAAACCAATCCGCGCACCGGCATATTCGCGACCACGGCCGTGGAACTGTTCGGGGAGAAGGCGCTCGACCAGGTGAACAAGCAGGTCGGGGAGCAGCTGCTCGCGACGGTCCGGGCCCAGCTCGCGCCGCCACCGGGTGACTCCGCGCCCGCGCCCGCGATCAGCGGGACCACCCAGATCGCGCTCGAACGGCCGCTGAACATCGTGGTAGACCAATTCGATCCGCTGCCCACCGGATCCGGGCAGGGGCTGACGGCGTTCTTCTACGCATTGTTGTTGCTGATCGCCGGCATGGTCGGCGCGATGATCATCCACACGCTCATCGATTCGGCGTTGGGATTTCTGCCGACGGAATGGGGGCCGTGGTATCTACGGCCGGAGACGGCGTCCATCACCCGCTTCCACACCCTGCTGCTCAAATGGAGTGCCGTGGCGGCGATGTCGGTCGTGGTGTCGATAGCGCTCATGATCGTCGCGAACTGCCTGGGCATGCCCATCGACGACCCACTGCAGCTGTTCCTCTACGGCACCCTGGTGATCCTCGCCGTGGGTGTCACCAGCATCTCGATCCTGGCCGCCATCGGCTGGGCGGGCCTGATCGTGAACGTGATCATCTTCGTCATCCTCGGCGTCCCCTCCTCCGGCGGCACCGTCCCCCTCGAGGCCACCCCCAAATACTTCGGCTGGCTGTCCAGCTTCGAACCCATGCACCAGGTCTTCCTCGGCGTCCGCTCGATCCTCTACTTCAACGGCAGCGCCCAAGCAGGCCTGAGCCGCGGCGTCTGGATGTCCATCCTCGGCCTCGCCATCGGCATCGTCCTCGGTATCGTCGCCACCCGCGCCTACGACCGCCGCGGCCTCGATCGCGCGGTCCGCACCCCGGAACGGCAAGCGGCTCCGGCGAATTGACCGGCGCCCGGCGCTTTCTGCCGGTCTGTATTTCGGATTCAGGCAATTCATAGGCAAATTGATCGGCGCGCCGTTCGGACGGCCTCCGTGCCACGGGTTTCCATTGAAGTCATGGCACCTCGATCGTGGCGCGACCTACCGCCCGCGGCGGGCGCCTTCGTCATGGCTACCGGAATTATCTCGATCGGTTTGCACCGCACGGGTTTCGAATGGCCTTCGCGAATTCTGCTCGCCCTGGCAGGCGTGGTGTGGGTGCTGCTGGCCATCGACTTCGCCGTCCGATTCCTGAGGGAGCCCACGCGCTGGGCGAGCGAGGCCGTGACGCCGCCGGGGCTGAGCGGCATCGGGGCCACCACCGTGCTCGGCACCCGGCTCGCCATGCTGGGCTGGCACACCGGCGCGTGGATCGCGCTGGGGCTGGCGGTCGTGTGGTGGCCGGTACTACTGAGGGCGGTGACGGCGCATTGGAATCGGCGCATGCCGGGGGCAGAGTTCCTGGTCTGCGTATCGACTCAGGGCCTGGCGGTGCTGACGGCGACACTGGCCAAGATCCACGACTCGCGCTGGCTCGCCATGGCCGCGGTCGCCTGGTTCTGCCTGGGGGTGGGGCTGTATGTGCTGGCGTTGGCGCGCTTCGACTTCCGGCAGATCTGGTCGGGTGCGGGCGATCAATGGGTGGCCACGGGCGCGCTCGCCATCTCCGCGCTGGCCGCGGCGGTCACCGTCGATATCCCCGGCTGGAAACCGGTCGCGCACGGTGCGCTGATCACGGCCGCCCTGACCCTGTTGATGCTCAACTGGGCGGTGTATTCGGTATTGGTGGTCGCCGAGATCGCCAATCCGCGCCCGGGCTACGACATCCGCCGCTGGGCCACCGTGTTCCCGCTCGGCATGACGGCCGTTGCCACCCTCACGACCGGCGTCGTCACCGACCTCACCGCCTTACGTGTGGTCGGCCGCATCCTCTTGCTGGTCGCGGTCGCGGCATGGCTTGCCACGCTGATCGGATTCCTGAATCGGACGACGACACGCTGGCATTGGCAACAACCTCGCAAATCACGGTCGGGCGCGTAATGATCGCACGGGAACGCCATACACCCACGACCGTTGGAGCCCGATATGAGCATTCGGTTGATCGCCTGGAGTGCTGTTGCGTTGGTCCCGCTGGCCGCGGCCGCGGCGTGTTCGGCCGGTCAGGAGTCGTCCAGCGAGAAGGGCACCACCCCGGCGGTATTCACCTCCAGCCCGCCGCCGTGCCCGGGCGGCGTCGTCGCCGATGACGGGCTCGGGCCGACGGGGAAGGAGCCCTGCGCGAAGGAACACCACGCGGGCACGGTCGTCGAACTGGGCAAGCCCACCGAGGTCGAGGTGACCGCCGACTCCCTGGCGGGAAGCCCCTCGCACTCCGGTGTCATGGGCATCTACGCGCCACGCTCGTGGGGCGCGGCCGCCGAGGGGCTGGCCTGTACGGTGACCGATCCGGCGAATCAGCCTGTGGCCGTGAACCTTCCGAACCCGGGTATCGTCCAGCCCCAGGACCTCGACGGGCAGCCGTGGGTCACGGTCCTCACCTACACCGCGACTGCGGGCAAGTCGAAGGTGGACTGCCACGACGACGGCACCGGCCGCCTGCCGATGCATCAGGGGCCGCTGGCGGTCCGGGTCATCCCTCTCGAAGTCGGCGGCTTCTAGGGGCGGCGCGGAGATGCTGGATCGCCCACCAGACCTGTAGGGCGGTGCCGGCGGAGCGGAGATCGGTGCCGGTGAGTTCCTCGAAGCGGGTCAGGCGGTAGCGAACCGTGTTGGGGTGGACGATGAGTCGTTCCGCCGTGGTGTCGACGCGCATGCCGGCGTCGAGGAAGCATTCGGCGGTGTCGATGAGGGTGCGGGCGGAATCGGTGTGGCCCAACGGGTCCAGGTAGCGGCGGGCGAATTCGGCACCCAGGTCGGTGTCGGCGGCGACGGCGGGGAGCAGGCCGACGCGGTCGAGATCGAGGGGACCGGTGAGGTCGAAGAGTCGGGCGGTGGCGAGGATTCGGGTGGCGAGGCGGAAGGAGCGGTCCAGCTCGGGGAGGCGGGTCGCGGGGCCGTAGGCGATCGGTGCCGAGTCGGCGGGGCGGCTGGAGAACTCCGCACTGGAATTTTCCACAAACCCCGTGATATCGCCGTCGATGGTGGTGGCGAAGGCGCTGAGCATCGTTCCCGGTGGCGAAATACCTTGCAGCGCGGTGGAATCGGGGTCGCTGTCGAGGCGGGTGCGGTAGGCGCGGTACTCGCGGTCGATGTCGAGGCCGAGCTGCTGGGCGCGGATCTGGAGGTCGGCGGGCGCGAGGGCGCCCAGTAGCAGGGCGCGAGTGAAGTCGGCGCGGAACTGCTCGTCGTGGCGGGCCAGGGCCAGTTCGACCTCGCGGTGGCCCGCGCCGTAAGCGATGGTGGCCTGGTCGACCAGGTCGAGCAGGTCGGTGGTCAGTTCGAGGAGCACGCGGTCGGAGACGCGGCTCGCGCGACCGGCGGCGGTCATCTCGGCCAGCATCTCGCGGACCGCCATGCGCCAGCCGTTCTGGATATCGGCGAGTGAAACACCCTGGCGGGCCCGGGTTTCGCCGAACTTGCGCAGGGCGGTCAGGTCGTCGGCGGTGAGGGGATGCGCGTCGAGCAGGGCGCGGGCCAGGCGGTCGAGGATGGCCTCGGTACTGCGCGCGATGGTGGGGCGGGACAGACCCGCATAGCCGGG
>NZ_BAFX01000011.1 GCF_000308815.1 Nocardia concava NBRC 100430 | reverse complement strand
GGACGCTCGTACCAACTGAGCTACCTGGCCGAAAGGCACCCATTCGAGCGCCAAACTTTTGTACTGCGACCCTGACGGGACTCGAACCCGCGACCTCCGCCGTGACAGGGCGGCGCGCTAACCAACTGCGCCACAGGGCCTTGCTACTTGCTCCTACAACGATGTTTCCATCGTTGTACCCCCTACGGGATTCGAACCCGCGCTACCGCCTTGAAAGGGCGGCGTCCTAGGCCGCTAGACGAAGGGGGCCCGCCGGATTTCTCCGGACCGTTTGCTCAACGGCTTCCGTTGGGAGCGGAGATAGCTTATGACAGGCTCCGCGTGATTCCCAAATCAGCTGGTCAGAGTCCCAAGTTGAGATCTTCGAGCTTCGCGGACACCCGCCAGCCGGTGCGCCGGAACTCCTCGGACCACTCCGGTGTCGCGGTGGCTTCCACGATCACCTCGAGCGCCTCGGCGAACCGGGCCCGCAGATCCACCGGGCCCGCCAGCACATCGGCGATATAACGCTGACCCGCCAGCGCGGCCGCCAGGGTGCGAGTGAAGCGGTCCGGGTCGGAGTCCGAACGCAATTGCTTGTGCTCGACGGCCCGCACCGCGAGCTGCCGGATGGCGCGCCCGAGTATGCGGCCCCCGCCGGCCTGGATGTCGCGATAGAACTCCGGCTCGATGATGAGCCGGAACTCGGCCTGGATGATGATGTCGTTCTCCAGCCGCAGCGCGATCTCGTCGGTCATGCCGTGCAGCACGTCGAGCGGGCCGAGATCGGTTCTGGCGAGCCATCTTTCGGTCGATACCCGATAGCGGTCGACCGCCGCCTCCAATACCGCGCGCGCCAAGTCCTCCTTGGAGTCGAAGTGAAAGTACATGGCCCCCTTGGTCGCCCGGGAGCCTTCCAATATGCGGTTGAGCGATGCAGCGGCATAGCCGCTCTTCCCGAACTCAACGGCGGCGGACCTGATGATCGCCGCGCGTGTCCGGCGGGCCCGCTCTTGCTGCCGTGCCATGCTCGAAACGCCTCCGAAGCTAGCTAACCGTCGCCGACCGTTCCCCGGCCTCGACGCAAAGTTACGTGTCTTTCAAATACTTCAAAGCGGGCTTCCGCCCGAATTACCAAACTTTTGGTACGAAAAAGCGCGAAAAACTTGAAACACACCAACTGGTATAGTTTTTCCCGCCCGGGTGCACCGCAGGGGGTGCGCACCCGGGCGATGGTCGTCTCGGTCCGCCTCCCCGCAGCTTCATGTGTCGGAGCCGCGATCGGCCTGACCGGTCGCGACACGTTCGGGCACATCAACGATAAGCCGAATCCCGTGCCGCCGGGGCAATCCCGGTTCTTCGGGAATTCACCAGTCGGTCACCGTACCCGGAAAGCGCACCCAGCGTGAGGTGTACCGGAAAGTCAGTTAGCCAGCACACCCCCTTTCGAAAACCGCAATTTCCCAGCAATCGTATGGACGATTGGTCCGAAACGACGAATTCACCCATATCCCATCGATGTTCGGCAGACCGATCACCGCCGCGCGCGTTGTCCCCGCCGACACCGCATCGCCGCCCGGTCGCCGCGCCCACCCGCGCGACGACCTCGACCGGTCCCCACCCCCCGCCCCAATTAGCTTGCCACACATCACCATTGGATGATATTCACACTCCCCGGCCACCAAACAAATTGAGTGGCAAGGCGATTGCCGGACCCCTCGGAGCCGACAATCAGCGCCCGCTTACCCGGAGACCACGAACCGATCGAATGGGGAATATCTCCCCGGCGATGGGCGCGACCGCACCGCACCACCACCGCACCCCGCCCACACTCCGCGCCGACCCCTGCCGTCCCCCGGGTCCACCTACTCGCGGTGCCGCACCGACCGGTCCGCACCCTCACAGGGCCACATCGTCCCCCCAACCGGACCCCGCGACAGCCCGAGCCCGCCCGATCGGCACGACCGGTCACCCCAACGGCACATCGCGTCATCCCCTATATAGGGGCCCGGCCGCCGCCCGTCCGGCCGCCGCCCTCGCCCACGACGCCGGCGCCGCCCCGCGTCAACCCGACCGAAACCACCGCGACCTGCGCAAATGCCATCTGCCAGACCACAATCGGATACTCGTTTAACAGTTACGGGGTCCGACCATTAAACTGACGTCCCGCACGCCCCTATAGCTCAGTTGGTAGAGCTACGGACTTTTAATCCGCAGGTCCCAGGTTCGAGCCCTGGTGGGGGCACACGCATGCGAAGGGCCCGGAATCATACGCCGGGCCCTTCGCCACATCCGCGAATCTGTGGCAATCTGTCCGGATTTCACCTACCGTGACCTGAGTAGAGCTTTTCCCGGGCACCATCACCACAGGCGGAGTTCATGACTTCCTTCGATGACCTGCTCTCCCAAGTACCCGTCGCCCAGATCGCCGAGAAGCTCGGCGTCGACGAGGCGACCGCGAAGACGGCGATCGACGCTGCCGTCCCCGTACTACTCGGCGGCTTCCAGGCACAGGCCGGCAACCCTGAAACGGGACTGAATCTGGAGAACGAAGTCGCCAATCAGCCGCACGCTCTACTCGACGGCGGTGTCGACATCGATCAGGTGGACACCAACAGCGGCAGCCAGATCGTCGATCAGACCTTCGGCGCCGAGAAGAACACGGTGATCAGTGCGCTCGGCAATGTCGGCGGCAGTGCCATCAGCCAGGATCTGATGGGCAAGCTGCTCCCGATGCTCGCGCCGATCGTGCTGGCCTACCTGGGTAAGAAGGCCCTCGGCGGAGGCGGCGGCGGTGCGGCCGCCGAGTCTTCGAGCGGCGGCATCGGCGACATTCTCGGTAGCCTGCTCGGTGGGGCCACCGGTGGAAACAAGAGTGGTGGCCTGGGCGACATCCTGGGCAAGGCCATGGGCCAGAACGCCGGCAACGTCCTCGGCAATGTGCTGGGCGGTTTGCTGGGCAAGAAGTGATCTCGCATCGAACGGCGATGCGCGGCTAACGAACTGCGGCCCACGGCGATGTATCCGTCGCTGTGGGCCGTTGTCTTATGACATCCCTCACCAACACCGCAATGGTGCGCATGTGAGTTTCACATCACCCTACGGTCACGTAAGGTATGGGCGCGGCGGCAGGCCGGCGAGGGTACGACAGCACGACGCACGATACGAAGGGCTTATGTATGGCAAAGGATCTGACTCAACTCGAGCTGCTGACGGAGTTGGAGCCGGTTGCCGAGGAGAACGTCAATCGCCACCTCTCCCTGGCCAAGGAATGGCATCCGCACGACTACGTGCCGTGGGACGAGGGTCGCAACTTCGCCGCCATGGGCGGTGTGGACTGGGATCCGGAGCAGTCGAAACTGAGTGAGGTCGCCAAGGCGGCCATGATCACCAACCTGCTCACCGAGGACAACCTGCCCTCCTACCACCGTGAGATCGCCGAGAACTTCTCGCAGGACGGGGCCTGGGGCACCTGGGTCGGTCGCTGGACCGCCGAGGAGAACCGCCACGGCATCGTGATGCGCGACTACCTGGTCGTCACCCGCGGGGTGGATCCGGTCGCGCTCGAGCAGGCCCGCATGATCCACATGACCAACGGATTCGCCTCTCCCACCGAACAACTCGAGCAGGTGGGCAATGCCGGATTCCTGTACTCGGTGGCGTATGTGACCTTCCAGGAGCTGGCCACCCGCGTCTCCCACCGCAACACCGGCAAGGTCTGCGACGACCCGATCGCCGACCGCATGCTGCAGCGCATCGCCGCGGACGAGAACCTGCACATGATCTTCTACCGCAATATGTGCGGTGCGGCGCTGGATCTTTCGCCGGACCAGACCCTCGACGCGATCACCATGATCCTGGAGAACTTCCAGATGCCCGGCGCCGGAATGCCCAACTTCCGCCGCAACGGCGTGCTGATGGCCAAGCACGGCATCTACGACCTGCGTCAGCACCTCGAAGAGGTGGTGAACCCGGTGTTGAAGAAGTGGAAGATCTTCGAGCGCGACGACTTCACCGCGCGCGGTGAGGAGACCCGCGAGCGGCTGGGCCTGTTCCTGGAGAAGCTGGCCAAGGACGTCGACAAGTTCGAGGAGCAGCGCGACCGCATGCTGGCCCGCGAGGCCGCCAAGCGGGAGAAGGAACTGGCCGCCACCGGCAGCTAGCACCCGCACCCCAGCTCGAAACCGCCGCTCACCGCGCACCCGCGCTGTGAGCGGCGGCACTTTCGGCGGTACGCGGCTCTGGCGGCGAATCCGCAGATGAGAGACTGGACGGCGTGACTGCCTCGCTCCATGCCCCCGACACCGATCGAATCGGGGCCCCGAAGACCGAGTTGCGGATCGGGCCCTACCCCCTCGATCCGCCGGTCGTGCTGGCCCCCATGGCGGGCATCACCAATGTCGCGTTCCGAACGCTGTGCCGGGAATTCGGCAGTGCCACTTCGCTGTACGTGTGCGAGATGATCACCGCGCGCGCCGTCGTGGAGCGCAACGAGAAGACGCTCAACATGATGGCCTTCGGGCCGGACGAGTCGCCGCGCTCCATGCAGCTCTACGGCGTCGACCCCAAGACCCTCGGCGAGGCCGTGCGCATCGTGGTCGGCGAGGGCTGGGCCGATCACATCGATATGAACCTGGGCTGCCCGGTGCGCAAGGTGACCCGCCTCGGCGGCGGCTCCGCACTGCCCTACAAGCGGCGGCTGTTCCGGGAGATCGTGCGCGAAATGGTCTCCGCCGCAGGCGATGTCCCGGTCACCTTCAAGTTCCGCATCGGCATCGACGACGAGCACCACACCTACCTCGACACCGGCCGCATCGCGGAAGAGGAAGGGGCGGCGGCGGTTTCGCTGCACGCCCGCACCGCCGCGCAGCTCTACTCCGGCCAGGCCGACTGGAGCGCCATCGCCCGGCTCAAGGAAACCGTCACCGGCATCCCGGTGCTCGGCAACGGCGACATCTTCACCGCCGACGACGCGCTGCGCATGATGGCCGAAACCGGTTGCGACGGAGTCGTGGTCGGCCGCGGCTGCCTGGGTCGTCCGTGGCTGTTCGGCGAACTGAGCGCCGCCCTGCGCGGCGAGCCGATTCCGGCGGGCCCGACGCTCGGCAAGGTCGGCGAGATCCTCTACCGCCACGCCGCGCTGCTCGTCGAGCACGACGGCGAGGACAAGGCCATGCGCGATATCCGCAAGCACATGGCCTGGTATCTGATGGGCTTCCCGGTGGGGTCGGCGCTGCGGCGCAAGTTCGCCACCGTCACCAGCCTGGCGCAGATCGGCGATCTGGTCGCGCAGCTCGATCCCGAGGTGCCGTTCCCCGAGGACGCGCTCGGCCCGCGCGGGCGGCAGGGCTCACCGCAGACCAAGGTGGCGCTGCCCGACGGCTGGCTCGACGATCCGGAGGACGCGACCGTGCCGACCGCCGCGGACGTCATGCACAGCGGCGGCTGAGTTCGTACCCGGCGGCCGTTGATCCGGTCTCCGCTACGGCTCGATCCGAATAACGTCCGGCGCAGCTCCACGGTCCTGCGCCGACACCCTGGCACACTTTTCTGGGCACCCGGCCCGAGCTCTGTGGAAGCACAGTCCGAGTGCGTTTTCCTGCCCTGCGCGCGCCCGGACATACCCGAAAAACCGGACCCACCTGCGGTGGACATACGTTCGAGTGGTCCATCGTGGCGAAATCGTTATCATGGCCCTCGGTATCAAGAGCAAAGTGAGGTTCGTTGGTGGGTGACGATCGGTACGGGCGTACGCCACGGCCGGGAGGTCGCGCCCCGTGGGAGCGCTACCCGGCGGACGAATCCGCACTGTCGGTCGACGATCCGGTACAAACCGGACGCCGCTCCCGGCATGCCGACGATGAACCCGCCACGTCCCTCTCGGTCCAGGATCTTGTAGAGCGCGTGGACAGCGAGCGCCGGACGCGGCGACGCCGCAGCGCCGAAGCGGACAGTCCGGACGAATCGACGGCAACCCCGTCCTCCGAGCCCACCAATGGCCGCAAAACGGAGGGACCGGTCGGCTCGAAAGCCGTTCCGGCCGCGACCGGTTCGCAGCGGCCCGTCCGCGACACCAGCCACCTGCGCCGGGTGGCGAACGCGCCCGGCACCGGCAGCAACCGCGCCGTCCCGCGCCCGGTCGATCCGATGGCCGATCCGGTCACCGAGGAACTACCCCCGGTCACCGCCGCCGCCCCGCCGCCGGTGCCGGCCGCCGAGCGAGCCAAGGCGCTACTGTCGCGAAGGATCAAGTCCCCCGCCGACTATCCGACCACCGCGCTGCCCGCCGCCGTGGGAACCGAACCGGCCAAACGGATTCCGCCCGCCCGCCGGCGCCGCAACCGGCGCCTGGTGCTGGCCGGTCGCGCCGCGCTGGCCATGGTCGCGGTCATCGCGCTGCTGGTCACCGGCGGCGGCTGGAGCTATCTCCGCGCCAAGGACAACAACTTCCACAACATCTCCGCCATCCAGGACAACAACGACGACGTGGTCGACGTCGGCGGGCAGACCGGCGACGAGAACTTCCTCATCGTCGGCACCGACACCCGCGCGGGCACCAACAGCCAGCTCGGCGCGGGCAGCGTCGACGACGCCGAGGGCGCGCGCTCCGACACCGTCATGCTGGTCAACATCCCCGCCGACCGGCAGCGCGTGGTGGCCGTCTCCTTCCCCCGCGACCTGGACGTCACCCGCCCGGACTGCGAGGGCTGGAACAACGACAAGGCCACCTACACCGGCGAGAAGTTCTACGGCGCCGCGGGCGACAAGCTCAATGCCACCTACGCGCTCGGCGGGCCCAAGTGCCTGACCAAGGTGATCACCAAGATGTCCGGCCTGAAGATCAACCACTTCGTCGGCATCGACTTCGCCGGCTTCGAATCCATGGTCGACGTGGTCGGCGGCGTCGAGGTGTGCTCCACCAAGCCACTGGTCGACGAGGTCCTCGGCACCGTGCTCACCACGCCGGGCAAGCAGGTCGTGAACGGTTCCACCGCACTGGATTACGTGCGCGCCCGCCACGTCTACGGCGAGGAGCGCAGCGACTACGACCGCATCAACCGCCAGCAGCGCTTCCTGTCCTCGCTGCTGCGCAGCGCGCTGTCGAGCAAGGTGCTCTTCGATCCGGGCAAGCTCAACGGCTTCATCAACGCCTTCGCCCAGCACTCCTTCATGGACAACGTCACCACCAAAGACCTGCTGACGCTGGGCCGTTCGCTGCAGAAGATGCAGGCCGGGAACATCACCTTCCTGACCGTCCCGACCGCGGGCACCACCTCCTACGGCAACGAGATCCCGCGCGAATCCGATATCAAGGCCATCTTCCGTGCCGTCATCGACGATCAGCCGCTGCCCGGCGAGAAGAAGACCGACGCCCCGCCCAGCACCACGAACGCCCCCGCCGCCAAACCCAAACTGACGGCGGTGGATCCGACCACGGTCTCGCTGCAGGTGTCCAATGGCTCGGGCCAGGCGGGCATCGCGGGGACGACCGCGACCAAGCTGGCCAATCAGGGCTTCGGGATCTACAGCACCGGCAACTACGCCGACGGCGTCTCGGCCAAGACCAAGGTCCGCTACTCCAGCGGGCACGAGGCCGAGGCCGCCACCGTCGCCAGTGCCCTGCCGGGCGCGACCCTGGAACCGGCGAGCGGGCTGGGCAGCATCGTCGAGGTGGTGGTGGGCTCCGATTTCACCGGCACGGTGAAGGTGCCCACGGCCTTCGGTCAGACCCTGCCCGACACGCCGACGGACGCGGGCGGCCCGAGTGCGGCGCCGGTCACACTCCCCTCCGATCTGGAGCACGTCAACGCCGCCGACGACCTATGTAAGTAGGGCGCGGCCACACCGGCCGGAACTGCGGCAACTTTGCTGGAACCGAACGGCACCCACGGTTAACCCACAGTTGGTGACTTGGTCAGCGGTGCGCACTAATGTCTTGACCTATGCGTGTCATCTACAACGAACAAATGGCCGAGCTCGCCGATCTGCTCGGCGGCATGGCCGGGCTCGCCGGGTCGGCGATGGAGCGGGCCACCCAGTCCCTGCTCACCGCCGATCTCGAGCTCGCAGAACAGGTGATCAGCGAGTACGACCGCATCGCCGAGATGATCACGCTGGCCGAGGAGAAGGCCTTCGCGCTGCTGGCCCTGCAGGCCCCGGTCGCCGGAGATTTGCGGCAGGTGGTCAGCGCCATCCAGATCGTCTCCGATGTGAACCGCATGGGTGTGCTCTCGCTGCACGTCGCCAAGATGACCCGGCGGCGGTTCCCGGCCCACGCCGTGCCGGAGGCGGTCAACAGCTACTTCGCCGAAATGGGCCGCGTCGCCGTCAAGATGGGCGCCACCGCCAAGGAGGTGCTGGAGACCCGCGATCCCGAGCGGGCCGCCAAGCTCACCGACGACGACGAGGCGATGGACGACCTGCGCAAGCACCTGTTCACGCTGATCATGGACCGCGAGTGGGAATTCGGCGTGCCGGCGGCCGTCGACGTGGCGCTGCTGGGCCGCTACTACGAGCGGTTCGCCGACCACGCCGTCGAGATCGGCCGCCGCGTCGTGTTCCTGGTCACCGGCGTGCTGCCCCCGGACCCGGATTCGGAGAAGGAGAGCATCTAGCTCTCCGGAAACACCGATGGCCCGGGACGAATCCCGGGCCACCCGGCGGCGTCAGTCCTCGTCGGACTCTCGCCAGCCCATCAGCATCGAACTGCCCTGCTCCACCCGCCACGGAAGTGTCGCGGCCACGATGACCGCGCATACGACCAGTGCGCCGACCGCGATGTAGGACGCGGCCTCGGCGCCCTGCATGGCCGCGACCTTCATGGCATGGATCAGATCCGTCTTCGCCTGCGCGAGCAGCGGATTCACCGGGGCCTTCACGACCTCCAGAATGCTGATCGGCGTATTGCTCGCCAGATCCTTCTGCTTCGCGTTCATGATCTGGGCCGGAATCGCGCCGATCCGATCGGCGATATGACTCGTGTAGACCGAGGTCATCACCGAACCCAGCACCGCCACGCCGAGCGCGCCGCCCACCTCGCGGGTGGTGTCGTTGACCGCCGAGCCCGCACCCGCCTCCTCCACGGGCACCGCGCCCATGATGGATTCGGTTGCCGGGCCTTGAACTACGGCGAATCCCAGGCCCATCAGGACCATGGACACCACAACCGGTCCCAGATAAGGGGTTTCGACCGTGGTCCGACCCGCGATGTACATGGCCACCGCCAGGATCAGCAGCCCGGACACCACCATGGCCGTGGTGCCCACCCGCTGCGCCAGCATGGTCGCGATGGGCGCTCCGACGCCGACCGCCACCGCGAAAGGCAGTGAGTGGATGCCGAATTCGAGCGGGGACAGCTCCTTCACACCCTGGAAGTACTGGGTGATCAGGAACAGGAAGCCGAAGGCCGCGAAGTAGGACACCGTGATCGCCAGCGAGGGCAGCGCGAAGCGGCGATTGCGGAACAGGCGCATGTTCAGCACCGGCGTCGGCGTGCGCAGTTCCCAGGCCACGAAGGCCGTCAGCAGGACGATCGAAACCAGGTAGCCGACAAGGCTTTCGGTGGCGAGCCAGCCGTGCTTGGGCGCCTCGATGATGGACCACACCAGCGCGGTCACGCCGGCCAGCGAGAGCACGATGCCGACGCGGTCGAGCCGATCCACATGGTCCGCACGCGATTCCGGCACCGTGGCCAGCACCGCCGCGATGGCCACCAGCGCCACCGGCACATTGATCCAGAAGACCGAATGCCAGGAGAAGTACTCCAGCAGCCAGCCGCCGACGGTCGGGCCGATCGCGATGGCGATGCCGGCCATGACCGTCCACAGCGCGATGGCCGCGGCCCGCTCGCGCCGGGCGGTGAAGATATTGGTGATCAGCGCCAGCGTGGCCGGGAAGACCACCGCCGCGAACACGCCCATGCCCGCGCGGGCCGCGATGACCTGCCCGAGTCCCGACGACAGCGCGCCCGCGGCGGACATGACCGCCACGCCGCTCAAGCCGATGATCATGAAGAGTCGCCGTCCGTACCGGTCGCCCAGGTGTCCCATGGCGAGCAGCAGGCCGGAGAAGGCCAGGGTGAAGGCGTCGACGATCCACTGCAGCCCGCTCATATCGGCCTGCAGCTGCACCGCCATCGATGGCAGGGCGACGTTCACCAGTGTGTTGTCGAGCACCACAAGCAGTTCCGCGAGACAGATGGCGATCAGCGCGGCCACTTTCGCCCGCTGCGACAGCCCTGCCACGGTCCGTCCGGATCCCAGGCTCGCCATTGAGACGGTCATCCGACACCTCCTTACTAAACCGATCGGTTTACCAGCAAGGTCAGAGTAACCGTAACTGACGGTTGCACACAATCACCGCAGGCCGATATGACGCGCGCCACAAAGCGGCGGCTTACATGGCCACCACCTGCACAAATGAAACGACCCCTGCCATCTGGCAGGGGTCGTAGACGCCGGAGAGTCTTGTTTATCCGAAGCGGCCGGAGATGTAGTCCTCGGTCTGCTTCTGCGACGGGTTCGAGAAGATCTTCTCGGTCTCGTCGATCTCGATCAGCTTGCCGGGCTTGCCCTGCGCCTCCAGGTTGAAGAACGCCGTCTGGTCACTCACGCGCGCGGCCTGCTGCATGTTGTGGGTGACGATGACGATGGTGAACTCCTTCTTCAGCTCGGTGATCAGATCCTCGATCGCGAGCGTGGAGATGGGGTCCAGGGCCGAACACGGCTCGTCCATGAGCAGCACGTCGGGCGACACCGCGATGGCGCGGGCGATGCACAGCCGCTGCTGCTGACCACCGGAGAGGCCGCCGCCCGGCTTGTCCAGGCGGTCCTTGACCTCGTTCCAGAGATTGGCGCCGCGCAGCGACTGCTCGGCCACCTCGTCCAGCTTGGCCTTGTTGCGGACGCCCTGCAGCTTCAGCCCGGCCACCACATTGTCGCGAATCGACATGGTGGGGAACGGGTTCGGCCGCTGGAACACCATGCCGATGGTGCGGCGCACGCCGACCGGATCGACGGTGGCGCCGTAGATGTCCTCGCCGTCGAGCAGCACCGCGCCCTCGACGCGGGCCTCGGGGGTCACCTCGTGCATGCGGTTGAGCGCGCGCAGCACGGTGGACTTGCCACAGCCGGACGGGCCGATGAACGCGGTCACGCTGCGCGGCAGCACCGTCAGACCGACATTGGCGACGGCGTGGAACTTGCCGTAGTAGATATTGAGGTCTTTGACGTCAATTCGCTTGGCCATCAGTCTTTCCTTCTATCGGTTCCGCGTCAGCAGCTTGTTGACCACCGCGGCGGCGGCGTAGAGCAGCGCGATGATCAGGATCAGGGTCAGCGCGGCACCCCAGATGCGCTCGCGGCCGGCGGGCTCCGGGTTGGACAGCTCCTGGTACATCAGCAGCGGCAGCGAGGCCATATTGCCGTTGAAGACATCGAAGTTGATGGCCTTCGAATAACCCACCAGCACCAGCACCGGCGCCGTCTCACCCATGACGCGGGCGATGGCCAGCAGCATGCCGGAGATCATGCCCGGGGCGGCGGTCGGAATGACGATCCGCACAATGGTTTTCCACTTCGGAATGCCGAGCGCGTAGGACGCCTCGCGCAATTCGTCGGGCACCAGCTTCAGCATCTCCTCGGTGCTGCGCACCACCACCGGCAGCATGAGCAGCACCAGGGCCAGCGACACCGCGAAGGCGCTCTGCGGGAAGCCGAGGGTGGCGATCCACAGCGCGAAGATGAACAGCGCGGCCACGATCGATGGCACACCGGCCAGGATGTCGACCATGAAGGTGGTGGTCTTGGCCAGCCAGCCGCGGCCGTACTCGACCAGGAACACCGCGGCCATGATGCCCAGCGGGATCGCGATGATCGCGGCGATACCCGACTGCACGATGGTGCCGTAGATGGCGTGGTAGACGCCGCCCGCGTGCGAATCCGGCAGCACGCCGTTCTGCGACTTGGTGAACCAGCCCGAGCGGGTCAGCGCGACCGCGCCCTTCTGGACCACGATGAACAGCACCCACAGCAGCGGGACCAGGGCGATGCCGAAGCACAGCCACACCACGGCGGTGGCGATATTGTTCTTGATCCGGCGGCCGACGCTGACGTGCCGGAAGGTCGGCGCCTTGATCGGCTTGTCGAGTGTGGCGGTCATCCGTTCACCTTCCCGCCCGCCGCGAGCCGAGCCAGTGCGTTGACGACGAACGTCAGAGCGAACAACACGAAACCGGCGGCGATGTAGGCGCCGGTCGGCAGCTTGGAGCTGAATTCCGAAGCGGCCGAAGCGATCTTGGAGGCGAAGGTGTAGCCGCCGTCGAACAGCGACCAGCTGCCGGCCTTGGTGGAGGTGCGCAGCACGATCAGGACCGCGATGGTCTCACCGAGCGCGCGGCCCAGGCCCAGCATGGAACCGGCGATCACGCCCGAGCGGCCGAACGGCAGCACGGTCATGCGCACGACCTCCCACTTGGTGGCGCCCAGCGCCTGCGCCGCCTCGATGTGCATGCGCGGGGTCAGGCCGAAGACCTCACGGCTGACCGAGGTGATGATGGGCAGGATCATCACCGCGAGCACCACGCCCGCGGTGAAGATGGTGCCGCCGCCGGCAATGCTGACATTGCCGTCGGAGAAGAGGAACAGCCAGCTCAGATGCTTGTTCAGGAAGTCCTGGAAGGGGCTCAGCTTGGGCGCCACCACCAGGAGTCCCCAGAGACCGAACACGATGGACGGCACCGCCGCCAGCAGGTCCACGATGACCGAGAACGGACGCGCCAGCGCCTTCGGCGAGTACTGCGTCAGGAACAGCGCGATGCCCACACCGATCGGCACCGCGATCGCGAGCGCGAACAACGAGCTCAACACCGTGACCATGAACAGGTCCTTGATGCCGAAGCGCAGGTTGTGCTCGTCCCTGACGTTGAACTCGGTGGTGGTGAAGAAGTTCGCCTTGTTCTCCATGATCGAGGGCCACGCCCGGATCAGCAGGAACAACGCGATCAGGGCAATGGCGGCGACGATGATCCCGCCGGCGGCGGTGGCCGCCGAGCGGAACGCGAACTCCGCGCCGAACTTCTTGGGTGCGCCGCGCCCCGCGGCCGGTTTGGTGCTGGGTTCGGTCGGCATCAGCGCAGTATCCCCCGGCAGTTGGGCACGGTCTTCCCGCGGGTCGGTCGAAACGGACAGACCCGCGGCGGCAGTTTCGTCGTGCACGGTCATCGTGGTTTTTCGATCAGGCGATCAGGAAATGGCGTTGATCGCGGTGGTGAGCTTGGTCTTGAACGCGTCCGGCAGCGGCACGTAGCCCGCGTCCGCCAGACCGGTCTGACCGTTGCCGACGGCCGAGGTCAGGAACGCCTTGACGGCCTTGGCGGTGTCGGCGTCGCTGTACTTCGAGCAGACGATCTCGTAGGTGGCCAGCATGATCGGGTACGCGCCGCCGACGGCGGGCTTGTAGATCGAGCTGTTGTCCAGCACCAGGTCGTTGCCCTCGCCCTTGACCTTCGCGGCGTCGACGGCCTTGGCGGCGGTCTCGGCGGTCAGCTCGACCGGCTTCGGGTCGTTGGAGGTGGCGGTGGTCAGCACGCGGACCGAGGTCAGCTTCTGTGCCTTGGCGAAGGACCACTCGGTGTAGGTGATGGTGAACTTGGTGTTCGCCACCGCGGCCGAGGTGCCGTCCGAGCCCTTGGCGCCCTCACCGGTGCCACCGTTGAAGGACTTGCCCGCACCCTTGGTGTAGCCACCGGCGGCGGTCAGGTACTTCTGGAAGTTGTCGGTGGTGCCCGACTCGTCGGAGCGGAAGATCACGCCGATCTTGTCCGAGGGCAGCTTGTCGGCCTTGTTGGTGTTCAGGGCCTTGATCGCGGTGTCGTTCCAGGTGGTGATGTCACCCGAGAAGATCTTCGCGATGGTCGGCGGGTCGAGGACCAGGTCGTCGATGCCGGGCACGTTGTAGGCGACCGAGATCGGGCCGAAGACGGCCGGCAGGTTCCAGGCCGGGCTGGCGCAGCGGGCGGCGGCCTTGTCGACCTCACCCTTCTCGGCGTTCAGCGGCGAGTCGGAGCCGGCGAAATCGGTCTGGTTGCCGATGAACTCGTTGACACCGGCGCCGGAGCCCGAGGCGGTGTAGTCCAGCTTGGCGCCGCTGCAGTTGGCCTGGTAGGCCGCGACGAAACGGTCCATCGCGTTCTTCTGGGCGCTGGAGCCGCTCGCCTTCAGCGAGGACTTGCCGCCGCAGGCGACGTCGATCTTGGTGGCGCCATTGCCGCCGGCGTTGTCGTCACTGCCACAGGCGGACAGAGTCAGGGCACCGGCCGCGGCCAACACACCGAGCAGGGCGCTGCTGCGCTTGAGATTCACCAATTCCTCCGGGGGAATCACATGCACGTCCAACCCCTCAACGGTCGGACGGGCGCGATCTGGCGGCTGTTCGCTGCGAACTAGCGCACCGGGCAGCGGAATGCGGCCCACTTGCAACGTAAGGGCGCTCGGTTGACAGTTGGACCTGGGCAGGTGAACGAAAGATGAACAACCCGCCCCGATTGCGGCGTACGTTATGTGACATTAGCCGCACTGTTGCCAGTCGGAATTCAGGACCCGGCGGAATAGGCCATATCGATATGGAATCGAGTGAAGCCGAGCCTGGTGTAGGTGTGCACCGCCGCGGTGTTGTCACCTTCGGTGTAGAGCAGCACCGCGCCGAGACCGCGATCCTTCAGATAGTGCAGACCGGCCAGGGTGAGCAGGCGACCGAGGCCGCGGCCCTGCGCGGCCGGGTCGATGCCGACCACATAGACCTCGCCGATCGGCGGATTCTCCTCGGAATGCACCTTGGTCCAGTGGAATCCGAGCATGCGATCGGGCTGGGCCGGATCGACCGCGATGAACAGACCCTTCGGATCGAACCAGTCCTCGGCGCGGCGGGCGTCGATATCGCGCTCGGTCCAGCCGCCCTGTTCGGGATGCCAGGAGAAGGCGGCATTGTTCACGCGCAGCAGTTCGGCGTCGTCGGAAGGCCCGGCGTAGGTGCGCAATTCGAGGCCCTCGGGAACCACCAGTTCTGATAGCTGAGAGTTCGCCAACTCCAGTCGCATTTGCCACAATTCGCGGGAAACGGACAGGCCCAATCGGGCCGCGACGGCCCGCGCGGGCGGCAGATCGCCGTGCGCCCAGACCCGGGTCCCGGGGCCACCCTCGGCCAGCGCGGCGGCCACCAGGCCTGCGCCGATGCCCTGTCCGCGAGCCGACGGATCGACCGCGACCTCCGCCATGGCCGGGTGTTCCCCGTGCGCGGGAACCAGATTCGCGTACCCGGCCACCACGCCGTCTCGAATGTCCACCAGATGGCGTGCGGGGGAATCGTTTCCGAGCGACAGCACGGCCTGTTCCGAGACCGGGGCGACGCCGTCGGCGGCGGTGGCCCGCTCCAGGACGGCCCGCACCGCCGCGGCGGTCTCGGGAGACGGCCGGTCGGTCCAGGAGAGCATCAGAGAGTGCCGTTCGCCGTGGTGTTCGCCGTGGTCAGTTCGGTGTCGTCGCCCTCGCTGTCGGGGAAGGTGACCGCGTCGCCCTTACCGGCCGAGCGCGCCGGGCGCACCGCCTTGTAGCCGACATTGCGGACCGTGCCGATGAGGGATTCGTATTCGCTGCCGAGCTTGGCGCGCAGCCGTCGCACGTGCACGTCCACGGTGCGGGTGCCGCCGAAGAAGTCATAGCCCCAGACCTCCTGCAGCAGCTGCGCGCGGGTGAACACCCGACCGGCGTGCTGCGCCAGGTACTTCAGGAGCTCGAACTCCTTGTAGGTCAGGTCGAGCGGACGTCCGCGCAACCGGGCGGTGTAGGTGCCCTCGTCGATCACCAGCTCACCGAGGGTGATCTTGCCGGTGTTCTCCGGGCTGGCGACGCCGCCGTTGCGGGCCACCAGTAGTCGCAGCCGGGCGTCCAGTTCGGCGGGTCCGGTGCCGGGCAGCAGGATGTCGTCCAGCCCCCAGTCCGCGTTCACCGCGACCAGTCCGCCCTCGGTCAGCACCGCCACCACCGGCACCGAGGAGCCGGTGCTGCCCAGCAAACGACACAGGCCGCGCGCGGCGGCCAGGTCGGTGCGGGCATCGACCAGCGCCACATCGGCGGAACCGGCCTCGAGCAGGGACGCCACCTCGGTCGGTGCGGGTCGCACGTGGTGCGGCAGCAACGACAGCGAGGGCAGCACCGCCTCGGGGTTGGGGTCGGAGGTCAGCAGGAGCAGCTCCATGGGGGCCCTCCATCCCATCTGGCATGTGTGTGGCTACCGCACTGTTCGCCACTACCCCATGCAGGTCATCACAGGTAATCGCTGCCTACATTAGCGTGTCACGGCCGAGTCGCTCGTATTCGCGGTAGCCGTCGCTACCGACTGGTCCGGTCTACCGCCTCTTCATTTCCTTTTCACCGGCCCGCGACCTGCCCGTGAGGTTCGATATCGGCGCCGAGCACGCGCCCGATCGACACTGAGCAATCGCTTACCGATCGGCGCCGAGCACCGCGACCTCCGGCAACCGCACTCTTCCCGACTAGGGTGCACGTATGCGTTTCCGGAGGCTCCTCATCGGATTGCTCTGCCTGGCAGGGCTGGCGGTGCTGCTCGATTTCGGGGTGGCGGCCTACTCCGAGTACCGGGTGTCACGGCTGCTGCGAACCGGCTCGGACCTGAGCGCCGATCCGGAGATCACCATCCACGAGTCGATCGGCGACCCCTTCGTCCTGCAGGCGCTGGACGGCAAGTACAACAGCTTCGACATCCGCGCCCGCGCCATGCGGCCCGATATCCCCGGCCAGATCACCGTCGAGTCCAACCTGCGCGGCGTGCACCTGTCGATGCGCGATCTGATCGACGGCAATGTGGGCAAGGTCCCGGTCGACGAGGTGCAGGGCGACGTCCGCATCGAGCCGACCGAACTCGGCCGCATCTTCCAGATTCCGGACCTCGAGGTCCTGGGCCCGAGCCTGGACAGCTCCGACGGCTCCGAAGGCTCGGACGACTCGGTGGCCACCGCCGTGGCGACCCGGGCCTCGGTCGTGCTGTTCGGCACCGTGCCCATCGGCCCCGGCGCCGATGCCACCGCGGTCACCGACACGCGGGACGGCAACCGCGACAAGGGCACCAAGAAGGCGAACTCGGTCAAGGTCCATGTACTGGCCGAGGTGCGGCTCGACGGCGACCAGATCCACATCACCGCGACCGCCATCTCGGGCAGGGATCTGCAGCCCGACCCGGATTCGGTGCTGCCCGGCCAGCAGCGGATCGTCATCCCCGAGCAGGACCGGCCCACGGTGCTGGCGCATTTCACCCGCACTTTCGACATCAAGAACATGCCCTTCGGCCTGACGCCGAGGAAGATCGAGGCCAGCGGCGGGCAGCTGGTCGTCTCGGGCAAGGCCGTCAACGCGGTCGTCGACCTGGATCGGTTGCAGAAGCCGTGATCACCGTCGCGATCCTGGTGGTCATGCTGATCGCGGCGATCGGCGTGGGAATCCTGGTGCGCCGCAACGAGGGCCGGGTGCGCCACACCGCCGCCCCGGAAAGCGACACCGCCGGGGCCGCGAATCCGCCGGAGCCCGAATCAAATCGGGCCGCGCTGCTGGCCGCGGCCGGGGTGATCCCCGGCCGGCCGACCATCCTGCACTTCTCCGCCGACTGGTGCGGCCCGTGCGCGGCGGTGCGGCGCGTGGTCGCGAGCGTGGTGACCGAATTGTCCGATGCCGAGCGCGCGCCGCTAGATCTCGAGGTCGACATCGACGCGAATCCGGCACTGGCACGGGAGCTCAACGTGCTCTCGCTGCCCACCACTTTCGGATTCGATTCTCGAGGATTGGAACGCTTCCGAATCTCCGGAGTTCCGAAGGCCGCGGATCTGCGCAGGTCATTGACGCCTTTGACGATCTCCGCATCCGGTGAGTGACCAGCATTACGGACCCAGGGTCCAATTTCCCCCGAAAATTGGGTAAACTCCCCCTCGTGCAATCCAACCGCGAGCTGATGCTCACCCGACGCCGCACGGTAGACCTGTGCCGGCTCGGTGGTTGTTGCTGCCTGTGCCGCTAGCCGGTCGGCCTTTCGTATTCCTCTGTCGCCGACCGGAGTTGTCCCCGCTGTCGAGAGATCGTTTCCGATCCTCCGGCGATCTGGCCAATACCCCTTCAGCACAGGAGTACTCCCATGTCGAACCCTCAACCGACTGCCTTACCGACGGGTCAGGTCGATGTCCGCGGCCCGCGTTTCGCCGCCTGGATCACCACCGCCGTCCTGGCCCTCGTTCTGATCGTCGCCGCCTTCTCCGTCCCCGCCGCCACCGTGCTGTTGGCCTTGCAGGCCATCGTGTTCGGGTTGGGCGCGGCCTACGGTCCGCGCCGCAGCCCCTACGGCCGGATCTACGCCGCCGCGGTCGCGCCCCGCATCGGTGCGCCGACCGAGCTGGAACCCGTTGCGCCGCTGCGGTTCGCGCAGCTGGTGGGCCTGGCCTTCGCGGTGCTGGGCGTGCTCGGCTTCGCGGCGGGCAGTCCGGTGGCGGGCGCGATCTTCACCGGATTCGCGCTGTTCGCGGCCTTCCTGAACGCCGCCTTCGGAATCTGCCTGGGCTGCAAGATCTATCCGCTCGTCGCGCGGTTCCGGACCTCCGGTGAAACCGCGCAGACCTCGAACTCCTCCGTATAACCCACCCTCAACCACACGAACGCAACGCCTTCCCACGGCACCGCATCGAAAGGAACAACATGGCTCGCTCCGATGTCCTGGTCTCCGCAGACTGGGTCGAAGAGAACCTGAACACCCCGGGCGTCGTCCTCGTCGAGGTCGACGAGGACACCTCGGCCTACGACCTGGGCCACATCGAGGGCGCCGTGCGTCTCGACTGGAAGAAGGACCTGCAGGACCAGGTCCGTCGCGATTTCGTGAACCAGGACCAGTTCTCGGCCCTGCTGTCCGAGCGTGGCATCGCCAACGACGACACCGTGGTGCTGTACGGCGGCAACAACAACTGGTTCGCGGCCTACGCGTACTGGTACTTCAAGCTCTACGGCCACCAGGACGTGAAGCTGCTCGACGGCGGCCGCAAGAAGTGGGAGCTGGACGGCCGCCCGCTGGTCAAGGACGTCAAGGTCCGCCCGGCCACCGAGTACAAGGCTTCGGCCCAGGACCTGTCCATCCGGGCGTTCCGCGATGAGGTCATCGACGCCATCGGCACCAAGAACCTGGTCGACGTGCGTTCGCCCGACGAGTTCTCCGGCAAGATCCTGGCCCCGGCCCACCTGCCGCAGGAGCAGTCGCAGCGTCCGGGTCACATCCCGACCGCCATCAACGTGCCGTGGTCCAAGGCCGCGAACGAGGACGGCACCTTCAAGAGCGATGCCGAGCTGGCGGAGATCTACAAGGAGGCCGGTCTGGACGGCGACAAGCTGACCATCGCCTACTGCCGCATCGGCGAGCGCTCCTCGCACACCTGGTTCGTGCTGCAGGAGCTGCTGGGCCACCAGAACGTCAAGAACTACGACGGGTCCTGGACCGAATACGGTTCCCTCGTCGGTGCACCGATCGAGTTGGGAGCGTAATCAATATGTGTGCTGCACCTACCCAGGGACAGGCCATCCCCGCCGGCGTCGACGTCGAGAAGGAGACGGTCATCACCGGCCGCGTCCTGACCGCTGACGGCCAGACCGTCGGTGGCGCGTTCGTCCGCCTGCTGGACGGCAACGAGGACTTCACCGCCGAGGTCGTGGCCTCGGGCACCGGCGACTTCCGCTTCTTCGCCGCGCCGGGCACGTGGACCATCCGCGCGCTCTCGGCGTCCGGCAACGGCACCGCGAAGGTGTCGCCGGAGGGCAACGGCATCCACAACGTGGACGTCACCGTCGCCAAGTGATCGGCTCCGTGTCGATTTAGACGAAACACCAAGAACGGCCCCGGGATTCATGATCCCGGGGCCGTTCTCGTGCGCACCGGAGGACCTTTCCGAGTGTGCGAAAGATTTTCCCGGGGTCGTTTTCACGTGATCTCGCCGGTGCGATTAGACTCCGAGACGTGGTGCTTACCTTCGAGATTCTGCTGGTTCTCGTCTCCGTACTGATCGCCTGGTTCGGTCTGTACGTCCTCTACCGGCTGTTCACCGAGTCGTGACAGATCCGGCCCACGAGAACATCGATAACGGAGTGGCCAACGGTTCGTCGTCGACGACGCCGATCGTTCGCCACGAGGAGGGCGCTCGACGCTCCGGAGACCAGGCGGTCGCCGAAGCGGTGGAGCGTGCCCGCTCGACCGGGGCGATGAATGTTCCGACGCTCCCGGATCTGCCGTTGCCCGTGGACACCGCGAACCTGCGGCTGGGCCCGGATCTGAGTTCCTCCATGCTCGCGCTGCTGCCGCTGGTCGGCGTGTGGCGCGGTGAGGGCGAGGGCAACGAGCCCGATACCGGCGACTACCGCTTCGGTCAGCAGATCATCGTCTCCCATGACGGCGGCGACTACCTGACCTGGGAGGCGCGCTCCTGGAAGCTGGACGCCCAGGGCGAGTACGCGGGTCCGGATCTGCGCGAGAGCGGTTTCTGGCGGGTCGGCATCGACGGCGACGACGAGGTGCTCGAGCTGCTGCTCACCCACTCCTCCGGCATCGTCGAGCTGTTCTACGGCCAGGCGCTCACCCAGTCCTCCTGGGAGCTGGCCACCGACGTGGTGATCCGCAGCCAGTCCGGCATCGTGGTGGGCGGCGCGAAGCGGCTCTACGGCATTGTCGAGGGCGGCGATCTCGGATACGTCGAGGAGCGCATCGCGGCGGACGGCGCCCTGGAGCCCCGGCTCTCGGCGCGGCTGCAGCGATACATCGGCTGAGACCGGATTTTCACACCGCGGCAACTGATTTCGCCGACCCGTCCGAAACCGGGAGGACTGTCGTGTTCGAGCGAGCGTTGCAGAAGACCGTCGAAATGGTGTTGCGTGGCGGGACCGGGGTTCAGGCGCCGCTGGCTTCGAAGTATGTGAGTCGGCTGCGTCGCCTGCACCCCGACCGCACTCCCGAGGACATCGCCGGGGGTCTGGAAGCGCGGTATCTGACCGCGGTCACCCTCAGCGGCACCGTCGCCGGGCTGAGCGCCGCCGTGCCGGGCATCGGCACCTTGATCGGACTGGCCGTCAGCGGCGTCGAATCGGTGTTCTTCCTCGAGATGTCCGCGTTGTACGCGGTGGCGACCGGGAGCGTGCACGGCCTCGAATCGGTCTCGCCCAAGGAGCGGCGGGCCCTGGTGGTGGCGGTCGTGCTCGGCGAGAGCGGCACGGAAGTGCTGGGCAAGGGCGCCAGTCAGTCGGCCCGGGACTGGGCGAACGTCGTGGCCGACCGGCTCCCCGTCGTGCGCTCCATGGACAACGCGATGATGAAACGGTTCATCGTGCGATTCCTGGTGCGCCGGGTGATTCTCATGTTCGGCAAGACGCTGCCCGCCGGCCTCGGCGCGGTGATCGGAGCGCTCGGCAACCGGGCGCTGGCCAAGGGCGTGATCGCGAACGCGCACACCACGTTCGGGCCACCACCCGCGACCTGGTCGGGGGCCGAGGAAGACGTGGTAAGCGGCACGGCGGCACGGGGTTAGGGGCGCGGGCGAACCTGCCCGTGAAAAGGGTACGGCCCCCGAGTTGTATCAGCGGAGATGCAACATTCACGCTGATCCGGCCGGACAGGCCGTAACTCGGGGGCCGGGTGGCTGCCTTGGATTCGCGAGGGCTCGCGCGATCGGAATCCGATTGCAGCGGTAGCGCCTAGCTGGCAGCCACCTCACGCGTCCTAGAAATCATTCTCGAACCACCTCCTTCCTGTGTACCGACGAAGTTAGTCGGAACGGGCAAAGGCGGCAATGTATTTTCTCGGATTGCGAAATCGCAGGTCACACGGTGGTTGTGGGAATAAAGCGAGCGGTCGTCACGGTTCCACCCGGCTCGACGTGAACGATGGTGTCGGCCTTGGCGTCCGGCGGCAGCTGATGGGTGACCACCACGACCGTCCGATCGCGGTCGACCAGGCCGCTCGATTCGTCCAGCAGGCGGCGCAGCAGTTCCGCCCCGCCCTCGGCCTCCATGTGCTCGGTCGGCTCGTCCAGCAACAGGACTCGCGCCGGGGAGAGCAGGGCGCGGGCCAGCAGGATCCGGCGGCGCTGACCGCCGGAGACCGCGGCCGCACCGCCGACCAGATCGGTCTCGACACCGTCGGGCAGCGAGTCCAGCCAGGTCCCGGCGCCGACCGCGCGCAGGGCGGATTCGGCCTCGGCGGCGGTGATGTCGCCGCGCGCCACTCGCAGGTTCTCCAGCACGGTGGTGCCGAACAGGTGCGCGTCCTCGGCGAAGAAGGTGACGCCGGGCCGCGGGGTGTCGAACAGTCCGGCCCACGCCATGAGCAGCGTGGTCTTGCCCGCCCCGCTGGGGCCCACCACCGCGATCCGACGGCCCTCCGGCAGCGGCGGGAAAGTCGGTGCGGGAGCCTCGGATTCGTCGCGCTCGAGCCGGTTCAGGCGATGCAGGGCGGCGCGGCCGGTGGTCA
>NZ_BAFX01000012.1 GCF_000308815.1 Nocardia concava NBRC 100430 | reverse complement strand
CGGCGGGCGAGATCGCCCGGGCGAATGCGCTGATCCCACGGAATGAAGTCGGGCGCCACCAGCGCGTCCGGGCCGGGCAGCAGCGCCGACTCGCTCACCGTGGCCACCGTGGCCTCCGGCGGGGCCGCCACCACGACCGCCCACTGCCAGCCGCCGTACCCGGGCAGGGTCGCCTCGAAGTGATGGGTGGCCGAGGATTCGTCCTCGCCGGTCACGCCCAGATGCGCGCCCACCCCGACCGGCTCGAGATCCAAGAGCGCACGGCGGGCCAGCTCCACCGCCTCCGCCAGGATCGGCCGCACACCGGACTCCGAAACTCCAACCGCGCTCACGCCCTACATTTTGCCGTATGGAGCGCAAACGCCGTGCACCGGTAGCGGCCGCCACGATCATGCTGTCCACGACCCTGGCCCTGGCCGCGACCGCGACCGCCTGCACCAGCGGCGACAACACGCCGAAGCTGCGCGCGGAAGTCGTCGCGACACGGCCGCACGACCCGGGCGCGTTCACCGAGGGATTGGAGGCCGACGGGTCGGTTCTCTACGAGAGCACCGGACTGTCCGGACACTCCTATGTGAGAGCGACCGACCTCGCCGCCGGAACCGAACTCGCGCGCGCCGACCTGCCCGAGCCGCTGTTCGGCGAGGGCATCACCCGCGCGGGCGACCTGCTCTGGCAGCTGACCTACAAGGAAGGCATCGCCATTGCCCGAGACCCGGCCACGCTCACCGAAATCCGGCGGGCCCACTACGACGGCGAGGGCTGGGGCCTGTGCACCCGCGACAATCGCGTGGTCATGAGCAACGGCAGCTCGACCCTCACCTTCCGGGATCCGCAGACCTTCGCGATCACCGGCACCGTCGCGCTCACCAGTAAGAAGGACACGAAACTCAACGAACTCGACTGCGCCCCGGACGGTTCCGTCTACGCCAACGCCTGGCCGACCGACACCATCCTGCGCATCGACCCCGACACCGGCGAGGTCCTGGCCCGCATCGACGCCTCGGGCCTGCTGCCCCGCGGAGCCCGCACGCCCAATACCGATGTCCTCAACGGCATCGCGAGTCTCCCCGGCACCGACCATTTCCTTCTGACCGGAAAAAAGTGGCCGACGTCCTACGAAGTCCGCTTCCTGCCCGCGTGACCACCACCGTCGGAGGGTCTCCGCCCGAAGTTGTGGCGGCCCACACCGGCCGTAGTGCAGCCGCCGATCCCCGGCACTGCAAGAATTGGGTGCGTGACTCCTCCCCGTGACCCCGGTGCCGATCCAGGTCGCTGGGGCGACGAGGACTCACCCATGATCGAGAGGCATCCGGGGTACGACCGTTATCCGCCCGCCAACCGCGCGGGCCGCCGACCCGTCCCCCCGCCCGACGAGCCCGAAGTGCCGGAATTCCTCACCCGTCGCACGCCCACGCCACCCCCGGGCAACGGCCCCGGAGCGCGCCGCGAACCCCCGCACGGATCCGGCGGCGAACCCTGGAGCGGCCCGGGCGGCGAGCCTCCGCACGAGCCCGAGGCCCGCACCTCACGCTGGGCGCGCCGCCGCCACAAGGCCGACACGCCCGACGCGGCAAAGGACAATCCGCCGACACGGCCCTACGAAACCCGGCCGCCCGAGCGCACCGCGCGGGAAACCTGGGAGCCGCACGACTTCGGCACCGCCCGACCGGTGCGCTTCGACCCGGAGGCCGGTCACACCGGGAGCGCGAAGCACCCGCACCGCCACGAACCCCGCGGCCGGGACGCGGAGCGGACCCGCCCGTACGAATCGGGCTCGTATGAACCGGAATCGGGCCGCCCATACGACGCGAAGGCCGATCGCTCGCATCGGCACGGCACCGAATCCGGGCCGCCCGCACGACGGGACGAGGGCTATGCGGCCCGCCCCGACAACGCGCGGCACCCGCACGAGCCGACCCGCCCGGAGCCGACGGTGCCGCAACCCGCTGCGCAGCAGCCGGATTCGCACGACACCGGCGGCGTGCACAAGCCGCCGCGCAAGCTGACCGTCACCCGGGTCGCGGCGCGGCGGAGTATCGAACTGACGCAGAGCGGGTTCGCGACCTTCCAGCGCGCGGCCAAGGCCGACGGCGCGGAGGAGTCGGGTCTCACGGCGCTCATCTACGCCACCATGGCCAACTTCGCCACCGACGCGGCGATCGCGGTGGCACTGGCCAACACCCTGTTCTTCGCCAGCGCGACCGCGGAATCCAAAACCAAGGTGGCGCTGTACCTCTTGATCACCATCGCGCCGTTCGCGGTGATCGCCCCGGTCATCGGCCCGATGCTGGACCGACTACAACGCGGTCGGCGAGTGGCGCTGGCGGGCTCGTTCGGGCTGCGCGTGTTCATCGCCATGCTGCTCATCTTCAATATCGACAACTGGGCGCTGTATCCCCTGGCGCTGTGCATGCTGATCCTCAGCAAGTCGTTCTCGGTACTGAAATCGGCGGTCACCCCGCGCGTGCTGCCACCCGGAATCGACCTGGTGCGCACCAACTCCCGGCTCACCGTGTTCGGCCTGGTCGGCGGCACGCTGGGCGCGGGCGGCGTGGCCGCGCTGATCGCCAAGCTGAGCGGCTCCACCGGCGCGCTGCTGTTCGCGGCGGGTCTGGCGGCGGCGGGCGCGTTCCTGAGCCTGCGCATCCCGTCGTGGGTGGAGGTCACCGAGGGCGAGGTCCCGGCGACCCTGGGCTATCACGGCGACGACGCCCGCACCGAGGTGCTGGATCCGAGCCACGCCGACGAGGTGCAGCCGAGCAAACGCCGTCAGCCCCTGGGCCGTTCGGTGGTGACGGGGCTGTGGGGCAACAGCACGGTGCGCCTGCTCACCGGCTTCCTGTTCTTCTATCCCGCCTTCGTCGCCAAGGCCACCGAGCATCGGCCGGTGCAGCAGCTGGCCATGCTGGGCGTGGTCGGCGCGGCTGCGGCCATCGGCAATTTCGCCGGCAATGCCTCGGGCGCGCGCATGAAACTCGGCCGCCCACAACTGATCGTGCTGAGTTGCTCCATCGCCTGTGTGGCCGCCGCGGTGGTGGCGGCGGTCATGGGCAATCTGCTGGGCGCGGCGGTCGCGACGCTGATCGCGGCGGGCGCGAGCGCCCTGGCCAAGGTCTCCCTCGACGCCTCCATCCAAGACGACCTGCCCATCGAGTCCATCGCCTCCGGTTTCGGCCGCTCCGAGACCGTGCTGCAGCTGGCGTGGGTGTTCGGCGGCGCGCTGGGCGTGCTGCTGCCGACCAAGTGGTGGATCGGCTTCACCGTGATCGCCTCGGTGATGGCGCTGGGCCTGATCCAAACCGTGGTCAGCTACCGTGGACACTCGCTACTGCCCGGTTTGGGCGGTAACCGACCTCAGCACGCCAAGCAGGAAGTCCCCGGTGCGCACGGCGCGGGGGAACCCACCTCATGACGGACAGGACATCCCGGTGAGCCAACCCAAGACCCGCACGATCCTCGCCCTGGTAGGCGCGGCACTGCTGGTTTTCGTCGCGGCGGTGGCCGCCGTGGTCACGATCGCCGTACGGAACGCCGACAAGCCGGATCCCGAGATCACCGCGTACGCCCACGGAAAGTCGGTGTCGGTGAATCCGTTCCTGTACTGCGACCTGAAGGTGTCGAAAGAGCAGCTGGCCGTTGGCAAGTGCGATGCCAGCAAGTCGGTGTCGGAGCTGGACGTGCCGCCGGGCTCGTCGCTGCAGCTGTCGCTGCCCAAGGAGATCGCCGACGCGCCGTGGGAGATCCTGATCGGCTACCGGGTCGCCGGCCCGCACGGTGATCAGGCCCAGCCGGTGCTGCTGACCTCGCGCGACTATCCGGACAAGCCGCTGGCCATCACCATCAAGACCCCGGCCAGCGATCGGGTCCACCTGGCCATCATGGAACTGCACCTGCCGATTCCGGCCCGCGACGAGGCCGGCAACGAGGGCATCGTCTCGCGCGGCATCTGGTCGATCCAGACCCCGGCGTTCGATCCGGCGCTCTTCAGCTGAGCTCGCCCCTTACCAAAAACGCTGCCCCGGTGATCATGTCACCGGGGCAGCGTTCTTTGCGTCCGTAAGGCCCTGCGGCCCAGCCGCTCCGACCTAGTGGTCCAGCTCGCGGGCGACGCCGCGCACCACTTCGGCGATGCGCTGGGAGGTCTTGCGGTCCGGGTACTTGCCGCGGCGCAGATCCGGCTGAACCTTGGTCTCCAGCAACGTGATCATGTCCTCGATGAGGCCGTGCAGCTCGTCGGGAGTCTTGCGGGTGATGGGGCCCTCGTTGCGGCCGCCGCGGCGGTCCCCGCGCTCGCCCCGGCCGCCGCGCTCACCGCGCTCCTCGCGCAGCGAGGGCGGGGTCTCCAGCAGCTTCAGCGAAAGCGCCTGCGGCCCACGGCGACCCGCGGCCATCCCGAATTCGACACGCTGGCCGGGCTTGAGCGCCTCGACTCCATCGGGCAGCGCCGACGATCGAACGTAGACGTCCTCACCCTCATCCTGGGAAAGGAAGCCGAAGCCCTTTTCGACGTCGTACCACTTCACCTTGCCGGTCGGCACTGCGCTCACCCGTTCGTCATTCGAGCCCGAGCCAGTGCCGGGCACATTCCTGGCCGCGGGCACGGATGCCCCCGACCTTTCCGTTTGCGAAAAGAACGCGCCCCACACAGCTATGCAGGACGCGAATGTCCCTGAGTCTACCCCGGTGTGAATAGCGCGAGCACATCAGTTTTACGGTCTGAAGGTGTCCGACACCTCTTCCAAGCAGGGGCCTCGCGGTTCGTCGAGCCCGCTGCTCCTGATCGCCATGGGCCTGTTCGCGATTGGATTGCTGGCCGTTTTCGCAATCTTCGGCATCGGCCTGCTGTCCGACTCGAAGCCGGGACTGTGGCTCTACCTCCTGGCCATGTGCGCGCCGCTGGGGTTCCTGCTCGCGCTCGTCTACGCGCTGTGGTCGGGTCGCCGCAAGCGCTGACGGCGCGACACGTGGATTGCCCACTTCGTTACCCGAGCATGCGTGTGATCTTCGTCACATAACGAGAAGGTCACAGAGCGGTGACAGACCCCTATCGACCGGGACTCGCCGTGACCACCTGCGAAGAAGCCAAGCGGAACCCTTTGCGCCGGTTAGTGACCCGGACAGACACGGCGGTTACCAAAAGGAGACTTTTGGCGGCGGTCGTCGTAATGTTCTCCACCAGCCGGGTCAGCCCGGCGCCACCGGCCCGCCGCACCGAACTTCGCCCCGCGGGTACGGACCCCCAACTGGAATCAGGGGCGAAGACGAGGAACAGCGCACGATATGTGCGCCGGGCCGGACGACCTCTCAGTTCGACCCCGGTAGTCGGCCTCGCAGGCGCGTACGAGAGGAAAGACCCGAAAATGAGTGGACGCCATCGCAAGCCGACCAACACCGGCCGCACCGTCGCCAAGGTTGCCCTGACCGGCATCGCCCTCGGCGGCGCGGGAGTGGCCATGGCAGGTAACGCCAGCGCGGCACCCGACTCCGACTGGGATCGCCTCGCGCAGTGCGAAGCCGGCGGCAACTGGGGCATCAACACCGGCAACGGTTTCCAGGGCGGACTGCAGTTCTCGCCCAGCACCTGGACCGCCCACGGCGGCGGCGAATACGCCCCCACCGCCAACCAGGCCACCCGTGAGCAGCAGATCGCGGTCGCCGAGAAGGTCCTCGCCACCCAGGGCTGGGGCGCCTGGCCCGCCTGCTCCTCGAGCCTCGGCCTGAGCAGCGCCGCCACCCCCCGCACCGCACCCGCCCCCGCGCAGAGCACCCCGCAGTGGAACCCGGCCCAGCCCGGCCCCGGCGCCGCCGTCAACGGCAGCCAGGAAGTCTTCCAGGCCGTGGACCGCGCCATCGCAGTCGCCCAGTCGCAGGGCGTCAACATCCCCCAGCCCGCCCTGGACTTCCTCAACGCCACCAAGGCCAGCGGCACCCAGCTGGATCCCAGCATCGTGAACTTCTTCGAGGCGAACAAGGGCCTGCTGCCCCAGTAGCAACCACGTTCCCTCCACATGAAGGCCCCGCATCAAAGACGATGCGGGGCCTTCGTGTTTCTCACCCCACCCCATTGGGTTTCAGGGGCGTCAGCCCCTGAGAGTCACGAGAGTTGTTTCGAGTTGCTGGCGGAACGCCGTGGCGGGGGCAAACTTCCGGGTGCCGGAGGCGGCGGTCTTGTACCCCGCATGCCAGAATGAGCGCGTGGTGAACAAATCGAACAAGCCCTATGTCGACAATGGCTGGCCCGAGATGGCCAACGGCGATCACGCGGTCACGGAACTCTCCTCGACCCGCTCCGGCGGTCTGTCCCCGTACGGCGAGGACACGGAGTTCCCGCTGCCGGTCGATCAGCTGCCCTACGTGCACCCGCACACCATCGTCAACCGCTGATTCGACGCACGACCGACAACCATGCGGTTAACGGCGCTCGTTCCCGAGCGGCCGCCGCGCATACGACTCCAGGCTCTACATCTCCGCCTGGTCTCCGCGGCGGCCGCTGAACCGCGCCCGCGCACGGTGTCACCATGCCCGCGTCACGCCCGATGGATCGGGTGAAGTGACCGAAACACCCTCCCCCGCCGAGATCGGCAATGGGGCTTCCACTGCTGCCCCGGCCGACGCGGAGACGACGGCCCCCGCCAAGAAGTCCAAGTCGGCCGCCGCGCGCGCCGATCTGACTCTGGCCGAATGGCTTTCCAAGCGCGCCGACGCGGATCTCGTCACGCTGCTCGAGCTGCGCCCCGATCTGGCCGTCCCCCTACCCGCCTCGATGGCGGTGCTGGCCGCGCGCACCGAACAGCGCGCCTCGGTGCTGCGCGCCGGCGACGAACTCGACACCCTCGACCTCGCGATCATCGAAACCCTTGTCGTACAAGGCGCCGGCGACGGCCGCCACGGGCAGCCGCTGCCCGCCAAGACCCTGCGCAAACTGCTCTCGGATCGGGTTCCGGCGGCGACGGTCAACGCGGCGCTGCAGAAGCTGCGCGCCCGCGCCCTGGTCTGGGGCCCGGACACCGCGCTGCGCGTGACGCCCTCCGCTCAGGAGGCGCTGCCGTGGCCGCTGGGCAGCACCACCGAACTCCCCGACGCGCTGACCGAACCCGAGATCGCCGCGGCCCTGGCCGAATCCACGCCGCAGGAACGCGCCCTGCTCGAGAAGCTGGCCGCCACCGGCCCGCGCGGCCGCACCCGCGACGCCGCGCCCGGCACCGCGAGCGACCGCCCGGTGCAGCGGCTGCTCGCCCGCCGCCTGCTGAACTGGATCGACGAGGAGACCGTCGAGCTGCCGGTCGCGGTCGGCCAGGTGCTGCGCCAGGAGCCGGTCACCGATCCGCACGCGCTCACGCCCCCGCATCCGGATGCCACCAAGCACGCGCCCGCCGATATCAACGCCGTGGCCGCGGGCGAGGTGGGAGAGCTGCTGCGGCACTGCGCCTCGATCCTCGACGTGCTGGGCCAGGCGCCCGCGCCGGTGCTGCGCTCCGGCGGCCTCGGCGTGCGCGAGCTGCGCCGGGTCGCCAAGCAGACCGGTATCGACGAGAACCGGGTGGGCCTGCTGGCCGAAATCCTCGCCGCGGCACGGCTCATCGACAAGGGCACCCCGGAACCCGCGCCGGCCGGGGACGGCACCGAGGACTACTGGACGCCCACCACCACCTCCGACGCCTGGCTGGCCGTGGTGCCGCCGCGCCGCTGGGTGGTGCTGGCCCAGGCCTGGCTGGAACTGGACCGGTTCCCGTGGATGATCGGCCTGCGCGACGCCAATGACAAACCGCTGGCGGCACTTTCGGCGGAGCTGCGCAATGTCCACGCCCTGCGCGACCGCCGCGCCATTCTGGAGCTGCTGGCCGAATTCCCGCCCGGCACCGAGGTTTCCGCCGCCGACCTGGGTCGCATCCTGGCCTGGCGGCAGCCGCGCCGACGGCGGCACTACCGGCTCGATGCCGTGGAAAGCACACTGGCGGAAGCGGAATCGCTGGGACTGGTGGCGCGCGGGGCGGTCTCCTCGGCGGGCCGGGCGCTGCTGCACGGCAGTCCCGAGGACGCCGAATCCGAGATGGCGATCGCCCTGCCCGCGCCCGTGGACCACGTACTGGTGCAGGCCGATCTCACGGTCATCGCGCCCGGACCGCTGGTCCCGGAGCTGCAGGACCGGATCTCCATGGTCGCCGATGTCGAATCCGCCGGTGCCGCAACCGTTTACCGGCTCAGCGACACCTCGGTGCGGCGCGCCCTGGACGCCGGCGCGACGGCCGCGGAACTGCACAACCTGTTCACCACGCATTCCCGCACGCCCGTCCCGCAGTCGCTGACCTATCTCATCGACGATGTGGCCCGCCGCCACGGCCGCCTGCGCGCGGGCATGGCGCAGAGCTTCGTGCGCAGCGAGGATCCGACGCTGCTGGCCGAGGTACTGGCCGCACCCGTCGCGGGGGAACTCGCGCTGCGTGCGGTCGCCCCCACCGTCGCGATTTCCCAAGCGCCCCTTGGAGAAGTACTCGAACGCCTGCGCGCCGCGGGCTTCAGTCCGGCGGGCGAGGATTCCTCGGGCGCCATCGTCGACCTGCGCCAGCGCGGCGCGCGCCTGCCCGCCCGCCAGCAGCCGCGCCAGCAGTGGCGGCCCAATCCGCCGAGCACCGAACAGCTGCAATCGCTGGTGGCCGAGCTGCGCGCGGGCGAGCGCGCCGCCAATGCCCGTCCCGGCCAAGCCGTTCGCTCCGACGGCTCCCGCACCAGCACCGCCGCCACCCTGAACCTGCTCCAGCTGGCCGCCCGCACCCGCCGCCCGGTCCACATCGGCTACGTGGACGCGCAGGGCGTGGCCACGCAGCGAGTGGTGGAGCCGCTCAAGGTCGGTGGCGGTCAGCTCGATGCCCTCGACCCGGTCACCGGCGCGGTCCGCCACTTCACGCTGCACCGCATCGCCTCGGTGGCGCTGGTCGAATAGAAGAGCCCGGTACCCGAATGTCGGGTACCGGGCCTGAGAGTCGTTCTATCCCTTGGGGTTTCCTAGGCAGAAAGTCGTCTTCGGGTCCGGGACGACCCGGAAGCCGATGGCGGTGGCGGTGTCGCACTGGAATTCGTCGGCCGTGCCGTCGATCCGCTTGAGCACCTTGAACGAGGCCTCGGGAGCGGTGCAGTCCACGAACTTGTAGCCGGTGGTCGCGCTCTCGTTGTAGCAGGCGCCCTGCTTGAAGTTCGGGCTCAGGCACAGGAACGCGGTGGTGCCGCCGTTGACGGTCTCCTCGTAGGAGGTCTGCTCCTCCTTGCATTCGGTCTTCTTGTCGTAGACCCCGGCCACGACATAAACAGCCTTCTGATCGGAGCACGCGACGGGTGCCGTCTTCGAGTTCGTCGCCGAACCCTCGATCACATTGATGCAGTCACCCACCTTGGACTTCGCGGTATCGGACTTGCTGGCGTCCTTCAGCATCGAACAGCCGGATGCGGCCAGCACGGCCACGGCCACCGCCACGAGGGCGAGTACGAGGCGCGTCAGCGTCCTCGTTCCTGCGAACTTCACTAGCGAAAACCTTTCTCACCGAACAGTTCACGGCTGTGAACGCGGTGAGAATACCCGTGCGGTGACCGGGGCCGCATCCGACGTGCGGGTTATATCAATGCGGCATGGTCATGATGCGCAGGCCGATCACCGTCATGTTGGTGAGGATGGTGGGAAGGTTGCCGAGCAGCAGCAGGCCGAAGGGGGTCACGAAATACCTCTCGATCAGAAATATCTGGTCATACGTCCAGCAGTGTCCCCCACTGTGTCGTTTCCCGCACGTCGGTCGTTACACCGGCACCTCAACGGGTTTCGTTCCCGGACGGTTGATGTGGACGATCACCGGCAACGAGGAATCCGCCTCCACCGTCACGATCCGCGCCCCCGCAGCCGAGGTGACCCGACCGCCGTCGACCCGCACCTCATACCCGTTCGGATAGTGCACATCGGACACATAGATCTCGGTGGTCCCGGCGCGCGGGGTGTACCGGTAGGCGAAGCCCCCGGTGTCGGCGTCGAAGATCATCCGCCCGGGCGTGCCCGCCGTGGCCCGCGGATAGGTGCGCACCAACTGCTTGCCGATATCGCCCAGGAACGGATCCGGCCTCGGTCCGCCCGCGCCGAAGGTCGAGGAGTAATGCCAGTACTGCCAGCTCACGAACCGGTCGTCGGCATTGACCACGGTATTGCGCAGCACGCTCGCGTCACCGTCGCCGAATTCGGTGACCAGGGTGGGCAGATGGGTGCGAGCGGTGAAGGCGTCGATATTGCCCCATGTCTTGCCCTGCTGCACCGGGCACAGGCCGCGCAGGAACGCGGGCAGTCCCATATATATGGCGAGCTGACTGGGGATGCAGTAGTCGTGCGGCGCGAACGCGATATCCGGCGCGGTGATCGGCGGATTCTTGCCCAGATTGGTGGGCATGGTCTCGTTCCAGGTGACATTCGGCTCCCAGAGCACCATGAGATCGCCATTGCGGGCGCGCACCGCATCGGTCAATTTCTGCATGGCCGCTTGATATTTCGCGTCGAACCCCGGGCACCCGTTCGGATAGCAGGACAGGAATGCCGTGCCGGGCCACGGCTCGTTCAGCAGCTCGATCCCGAACGCGCCCGGGTGGGCGCTCATCGTCGCGGCGAGCGCGCCCAGCGCCTCCCCCAGGTAATCCAGCACGCCATAGGTGTTGTTCCAGACCTCGTCCCAGCCCTGATTCATGCTGGGCATCAGGTAATACAGCGGGAACCCGACATTGGGCTCGAGCGCTCCGGGCCGCGCGTGAATCGCCCACTCCGGAAACCCGTTGCCCTGCCACACTTTCGACAACCCATCCTGGTGGTTGTCGAGCAACGTGTGAATCCCGTACCGCGCCAAGGTATCCACCACCCCGGCGACCCGATCGAGATAGGCGGTGTCGACCACGCCCTTGGTGGGCATCAGCCCGTCGAACGAGACGCCGAGCCGCACCGTATCGAATCCGTGCCGGGCCAGCAGCGCCGCGTCATCGGCCGTGAGTGTCAGCCCATCCCCCGCCTCTATATAAGGCGGCTCCTTGTCGACATTGTTGACGCCGTGCAACAGCACGACCCGGCCACTGTCATCCACGAACCGCGCGCCGTCGGCATGGATCCGTGTGATCGAGGCGGTGTCGGGCGCTGCCGTGGCAATCGCCGCGGGCGCGATCAGCGCTGCCGCGAGCACCGCGGCGACCACGCCCGCTCCCCTCCGCCCGATCTCTCGCCATCGTTTCCGAGCTGCGATTCCGCGCATCGAGCACCCCTGTTCAGTTCAATCAGGTCAATAGTCCAAATGGACATGCGTCCAAGTTTCGGGTGATCGTAGCCACAGAAACTCGGGTCTTGACCGGTTTTCGCGTAATCGGGCACCCGCCCGACCGGCCAAATCCTGCGCCCAGAGAGAAAAGGGCGCAGGTCACGTGGCCTTGTCGGTGGGTTCCTGGAGAATGGTTGAGGCCCGTTCGGGGCCGGACAAGCCAGGAGGTGTCGTGACCGACGGTCCGCTCATCGTGCAGAGTGACAAGACGCTGCTGCTGGAGGTCGATCATGAGTCGGCCGATGCGGCGCGGCAGGCCATTGCGCCGTTCGCCGAGTTGGAGCGGGCGCCCGAGCATGTGCACACCTATCGGGTGACGCCGCTGGCGTTGTGGAACGCGCGGGCGGCCGGGCACGACGCCGAGCAGGTGGTCGACGCGCTGGTCAGCTTCAGCCGGTACGCGGTGCCGCAGCCGCTGCTGGTGGACATCGTGGACACCATGGCCCGGTACGGGCGGCTGCAGCTGGTGAAGCATCCGGCGCACGGGCTGGTGCTGGTCAGCCTGGATCGCGCGGTGCTGGAGGAGATCCTGCGGCACAAGAAGATTCAGCCCATGCTGGGCGCGCGCCTGGACGACGACACCGTGATCGTGCACCCCTCCGAGCGCGGGCGCATCAAGCAGATGCTGCTCAAGGTCGGCTGGCCCGCGGAGGATCTCGCGGGCTACGTGGACGGCGAGGCGCATCAGATCGATCTGGATTACGAGTCCAGCGACTGGCATCTGCGCGATTACCAGGAGCTGGCCGCGGATTCGTTCTGGGCGGGCGGCTCCGGCGTCGTCGTATTGCCCTGTGGCGCGGGCAAGACCATGGTGGGCGCGGCGGCCATGGCCAAGGCCAAGGCGACCACGCTGATCCTGGTCACCAATACCGTGGCCGGGCGGCAGTGGCGGCGCGAGCTGCTGGCCCGCACCTCGCTGACCGAGGACGAGATCGGCGAATACTCCGGTGAGCGCAAGGAGATTCGCCCGGTCACCATCGCGACGTATCAGGTGATCACGCGAAAGACCAAGGGCGAGTACCGGCATCTGGAGCTGTTCGACTCCCGCGACTGGGGCCTGGTCATCTACGACGAGGTGCACCTGCTGCCCGCGCCGGTCTTCCGGATGACCGCGGACCTGCAGTCGCGCCGCCGCCTCGGCCTGACCGCCACCCTGGTGCGCGAGGACGGCCGCGAGGGCGACGTGTTCTCGCTGATCGGCCCGAAACGCTATGACGCGCCGTGGAAGGACATCGAGGCGCAGGGCTGGATCGCGCCGGCCGACTGCGTCGAGGTGCGGGTCACCCTCACCGATGCCGAGCGCATGGCCTACGCCACCGCCGAGCCGGAGGAGCGCTACAAGCTGTGCTCCACCGCGCGCACCAAACTGCCCGTGGTGGAATCGATTCTGGCCAAACACAAGGACGCGCCGAGCCTGGTGATCGGGGCCTACCTGGATCAGCTGGACGAGCTCGGCGAGCATCTGAACGCCCCGGTCATCCAGGGTTCCACCCGCACCAAGGAGCGCGAGGAGCTCTTCGACGCCTTCCGGCGCGGGGAGATTCCGGTGCTGGTGGTGTCGAAGGTGGCCAACTTCTCCATCGACCTACCGGAAGCCTCGGTGGCCGTGCAGGTTTCGGGCACCTTCGGATCGCGACAGGAGGAGGCGCAGCGGCTGGGCCGGCTGCTGCGGCCCAAACACGATGGCGGCCAGGCTCACTTCTATTCCGTCGTCGCACGTGACACGCTGGACGCCGAATACGCCGCGCACCGTCAGCGTTTCCTTGCGGAGCAGGGGTATGCGTATCGCATCACCGATGCCGACGACCTGCTGGGGCCGACGATAGGATAAGTGGAGGAAGAGCCTCCATAAGGCGGGAGGGACGCACGTGCGGCGCTTCGAATTCGCGGTGGACCGCGACCATGCCCGGGCGGTGAACGAGGTCGTGGCGTACCTGCGCCGACTACGGATCTGGGCGTACACCGCGGCCGCGGTGCTGGGACTGGGCACCGCGTTCCTGATCTGGGTGAACCACCCGTGGTCGTGGCTGCTGGCGGTGGCATTCCTGCTGGCCGCCGTGACCGCGCTGTTCATCGGGTACTGGATGCCGCATCGCGGCCGGGTCGACAAGCTCTACGCCGCGGGCGACCTGGTCCCCGCGGTCGTGTCGGAGACCAGCGGCGACGGGGCCACGCTGCTGGCCCTGGTCGATCTGGCCAAGCCCAGCGCCGAGGGACCGCGCTACGCCCTGGTGACCCGCACGGTCCGGTCCCTGCCCGGGCATCGGGCCCGCACCGGGGAGCGGGTGCCCGCGGTGACCGTGCGGGTGGACCGCGCGCCCGGCCCGGTCGGCGACCTGTGGCAGACGGTGTCGGCCATGCCCATCGCCTGGGGCACCCGGGACCTCAACATCATCGAGCGCGCCCGCACCGCCATCAACGAGGTGGAGTGGAAGCTGCTCACCGACAATCTGGATCTGGCCGCCAAGGTGCGGGGCGCGGACGCCAAGCGACTGCTGCTCGATCCACAGCAACTGCCGGACGAACTCCGTGGCTGAGTTAATGGGGCGACACGACTTGCCACGGAAAATAGAATGATCCGATGATTCCCGCCGCAAACGTGCTGGCGTTTCTCGTCGCATCCATTGTCATTGTCATAATCCCCGGTCCCGGCGTGCTTTTCGTGATCGGCCGGGCGCTGACCTACGGCCGTCGCGCCGCGCTGCTGTCGGTGCTGGGCCATTCGCTCGGGGTTCTGGTGATCCTCGGCCTGGTGGCCGCGGGGCTGGGCACCATTCTCGCCGCGTCGGCCGTCGCGCTGGCCGTGGTGAAGTTCGCCGGTGCGCTGTACCTGATCTACCTCGGTATTCAGGCCTTCCGGGAGCGCCGCTCGCTGCGCGAGGTCTTCGAGTCCAAGGTCGAGCCGATGAACCAACGGCGGGCCATGCGCCAGGCCGTGCTGGTCGGGCTCACCAACCCGAAGGCCATCATCTTCTTCTCCGCCGTGCTGCCGCAGTTCGTGGCGCCGGAATCGGGCGCGGTCCCGCTGCAGATGCTGGTGCTCGGCGTCGTCTTCCTGACCATCGCGGTGGTCTCCGATTCGGTGTACGCCCTGCTGGCCGGGACGGCACGGGACTGGTTCGCGCGCTCGCCGAAGCGTTTGGAGGCCGTCGGCGGCGCCGGGGGTGTCATGATCATCGGACTGGGTGCGAGCGTGGCGGTATCGGGAAGCACCAACTGAGAAAGGGGCGGTACGGGCGCATGAGACGGAACTGGCGGTACATGGTGGTGGGGGCGGTACTGCTGGCGGGCGCGAATGCGGCTCCAGCGCAGGCGGATTCGAATGATCCCTTCACGGGCGCGCCCGGCGTCGGCGATCCCTACTACCCGATGGACGGCAACGGCGGCTACGACGCGGGCCATTACGACGTCACGATCTCCTACGATCCACCCACCCATAAGCTGACCGGATCCACCCGCATCGACGCGGTGGCCACCCAGGCGCTGCGGACGTTCGATCTGGATTACAGCGGCCCGGCCATCTCCAAGGTGACGGTGAACAACCTGCCCGCCTGGTTCGATCGCACCGGCGAGCACGAGCTCGTCGTCACGCCGATGATTCCGCTGCTGCCCGGCCTGCCCTTCACCGTGCAGGTGGAGTACACGGGCGAGGTGACCGGCACCGACGGCGAGGGCTGGGTGTTCTCGCCCAGCGGCGGGGCCTTCGTCGCGGGCGAACCGCATTCGGCCAGCGCCTGGTATCCGAACAACGACACGCCTTTGGACAAGGCGACTTTCACGCTGCACGCCACCGTGCCCGCGGAGTGGGAGGTGATGTCGGGCGGCGACAAGGTGTCCGACACCGTCCAGGGCGGCAACCGCACCGTCTCCTGGGAGCTGCGCCAGCCGGTGATCGGCTACCTGACCACCATCGCCATCGACAAGTTCCAGTTCCTGGAACAGCGGCGCGCCAATGGAACCCAGCTGCTGAGCGGATTCGCGCCGGACGCGGTCAAGCTCGAGGACATCGAGTCGCGGCTGCCGGAGATCCTGGACTTCCAGGAGGAGCTCTACGGCCCGTACCCGTTCGACACCGCGGGCGGCATCTTCGTCGACACCGAACTGCAGTTCTCGCTGGAGACCCAGACGCGGCCCGTCTACGCGCCCTGGACCGATCTGAACACCGTGGTGCACGAGATCACCCACCAGTGGTGGGGCGACTCCATGTCGGTGAAGCAGTGGCCCGACGTCTGCCTGAACGAGTGCTTCGCCAGCTACACCGCCGACTATCTGTGGGCGGAACGCAAGGAGGGCAAGGACGTCGACGCGATGTACCGGGACACCATCGCGAAATACCGTGACGATCCCAGGTTCTGGGAGATCGCACTGCAAAACCCTGGCGTGGGCAATGAATTCACCTCGGTCTACTACCGCGGCCCGCTGTTCCTGCACGCCCTGCGCCGCACCATGGGCGACGAGGCCTTCTTCACCGCGGTGCGCGACTTCGTCACCGCCCACAAGTACGGCAACGCCTCGATGCCGGAGTTCCGCCAGTTCATCCAGTCCCGCACCCCGCACGACCTGTCGGGCTTCTTCACCGCCTGGCTGGACCGCACCGACCGCCCGGCCGACGAATTCCTCTACCCCGGCCCGCTGCGCTCGTAAGGAATTGCCCGCCGCGGTGATTCGCGGCGGGCACCACCATTGCGGTCAGGCCGGAAGCGGCCGCGTCCGGTCGTTCAGCACCAGCGCCGCCATGGCCCCGAGCACGGTCCCGGTGACGAACCGCTGGGCGCGCAGCCAGAGCGGCCGTCGCGCAAGGAATGTCGAGATGGCTCCCGCGCTCAGCACGATCAGCCCGTTCACGGTGACCGCGATGGCGATCTGCACCGCGCCCAGCGTCAGGCTCTGCAGCCACACCTGCCCGCGCGCGGGCGTCACGAACTGCGGGATGAGCGCCATGTACAGGATGGCGATCTTCGGATTCAGCAGGTTGGTGACCAGCCCCATGCCGAACAGCCTGCGCGGCGAATCCGCGGGCAGCTCGGTCGGCGCGAACAGCGAAACCCCGCCGGGCCGCAACGTCTTCCACGCCAGATAGACCAGATACAGCGCCCCGGTCACCTTCAGCCCGAGGTACAGCGCGGGCACCATGGCGAACACGGCGGTGATCCCCGCCGTGGCCGCGACCAGATAGACCCCGAAGCCGACCGCCACCCCGGCCAGGGATACCAGCCCGGCCCGCCGTCCCTGCGACACCGTCCGCGACACCAGGTACATCATGTTCGGCCCCGGCGTCAGCACCAGCCCCAATGCCGCCACCGCGACACCCAGCAACGCACTCGTCTCGATCACAAGCCCGATTCTTCAGGCCACAGCGATCACTGTCGCGGTCCAATTACCTTCCGGTGGACTGCCTCCCGGAGGCCAAGGTCAGCGGACCGCCTCGGCCTGATGGGCGGCGCGCAGGCGGCGCACGCCCTCGGCGATGGTCTCCTCCTTCTTGCAGAAGGTGAAGCGGACCAGGTGGTTCCAGGCAGGCTTGTCGTCGGCGAAGACGCTGACGGGGACGGCCGCGACACCGAGACGCTCGGGCAGTTCGCGGCAGAAGGCGTAGGCGTCGGTAGCGCCCAGCGGGGTGATGTCGGCGCACACGAAATAGGTGCCGTCGCTGCGCTTCACACCGAAACCGGCCTCGGCGAGAGCAGCGGAAAGCCGAAGCCGCTTCTCCGACAGGGTGTCTCGCAGCGCCGCGACCCACTGCTGCTCGTTGTTGAGGGCGTGGGCGACGGCGGGCTGGAAGGGGCCGCCGCCGACGAAGGTGAGGAACTGCTTGGCGGCCAGCACCGCGTCCAGCAGTGGCGCGGGGGCGCAGGCCCAGCCGATCTTCCAGCCGGTGACGCTGAAGGTCTTGGCGGCGCTGGAGACCACGACGGTGCGCTCGAACATGCCGGGCAGGGTGGACAGGCTGATGTGCTCGTGCCCGTCGAAGGCGAGATGCTCGTAGGCCTCGTCGGACATGACGTACAGGTCGTGCTCGATGGCCAGTTCGGCGATGGCGGTGAGGTCGGCGCGCGACAGCACGGTGCCGGTCGGGTTGTGCGGCGAATTCAGCAGCAGCAGCCGGGTTTTCGGGGTGATGGCGGCGCGCAGGCTGTCCAGGTCGAGGGCGAAGCCGTCGCCGTCGGGCACCAGCCGCGCGGTGCGGCGGTTGGCCCCGGCCAATGCGATCGCCGCGGCGTAGGAGTCGTAGTAGGGCTCGATGAGCACCACGTCCTCACCGGGTTCGACCAGTCCGAGCACGGTCGCCGCGATGGCCTCGGTGGCCCCGACCGTGACCAGCACCTGACTGTCCGGGTCGTAGTGGGTCCCGTACCGCCGGGCCCGGTCGGCCGCGATGGCCTGCCGCAGCGCGGGCACCCCGCGCCCGGGCGGGTACTGGTTGAACCCGTCGGCGATGGCCTGCCGGGCCACCTCGAGCATGCCCGCCGGGCCGTCGCTGTCCGGAAAGCCCTGGCCCAGATTGACCGCCCCGTGGCGAACGGCCAGCTCGGTCATCTCGGCGAAGATCGTCGAGGCGAACGGCTGCAGACGGGCGACGGTCGGAATACGGGACGGCATGTCCGGAGCCTAATGAATGCGGATGCCGCGTAGTTTCGCCGGGTTCACCACGTCGTAGACGCCCCACACCTTGCCGTCGCGCACGGTGAACCCGTACACCCGCTGCGGGCTGCCCGGGACACCGTCCCAGGACGCGGTCTCGTGCGCCAGGATGCCCCATTGACCGTTGACCAGCACCGGTTCGAGTTCGCGGGCCGGACCGGTGTGCGCGGAGTCGAACAGACCGAACTTGCGCCACAGCCCCATCCAGAGCCGGACGTTCCGGTCCAGGCCCGCAATGACATTGAGCGCCGTGGAGGTGGTCCCGTCGGCATCGCCGACCGTCCGCACATCCGGATGCAGTGCCGCCACAACCGCATTCACGTCGCCGCCGGACAGCGCGGCCAGCAGCCGCTGCACCGCGGCGCTGTGCTCGTCATCGGAGACAGGCTCGGGCGCGTGCGCCACCGCCTTGCGGGCCCGGCTCGCCAGCTGCCGCGCCGCATCGATGGAAATGCCGAGGATGTCGGCGATTTCGTCGAAGGGCACCGCGAAGCCGTCGTGCAGCACGAACGCCACCCGCTGCGGCGGGGTCAGGGTGTCGAGCACCACCATTGCGGCGAAACGGAATTCCTGTTTGCGCACCACCGCCGCCAGCGGATCGGGTGTGCTGGACGGCGTGATCGCCGTGACCACCGGCTCCGGGAGCCATTGCCCCACATACTTTTCCCGCCGCGCCGCCGCGCTGCGCAGCCGGTCCAGGCAGATGCGGCTGACCACGGTGGTGAGCCAGGCGCGCAGGTCCTCGATCTCGAATTGCCGGGCCACCGCGAGCCGCAGCCAGCTCTCCTGCACCGCGTCCTCGGCATCGCTGACGCTGCCGGTCAGCCGATAGGCCACCGAGAGCAAATGCGGCCGATGCGATTCGAACAAGTCGGCGAGAAGAGCGGCAACCACCGAATCGATGCTACGGCCGGGCTGTGACAACCCCACCACCGGCCTGGGACACTCGGCCACCGGCCTGGCCGGAAAGGTCGTGCGCCCGCGCCGGTTTCCGTGACAGCATGACCGCATGGACGCGGAATTCCTCTCCGACGGCGCGGTCTGGCTGTCGCCGCCCGCCGTCTCCGATATCGACGCCATCACCGCCCTGTGCCAGGAGCCCTCCATCGGCGCCTGGACCACCATGCCGGTGCCGTATCACCGCGCCGACGCCGAGAAATTCATCTACGACATCGTCGGCCCCGGCTGGGCCACCCGCAGTCCCACCTGGGCGGTGCGTACCGCCGAGCACGGCCGGGTCGTCGGCATGATCGGCCTGAGCCCGCTCTACCCCCGCCGTGACGACGACACCGCCGAGATCGGCTTCTGGCTCTCCCCCGCCGCCCGCGGCCGGGGCCTCATGTCCCGGGCCGCCGGGCTGGTCTCGGCCATCGGCCTGGACCCGGCCGCCATGGCCTTCGAGCGCCTGGAGTGGCGCGCCTTCGTCGGCAACCATCCCTCGGCCGCCGTGGCCCGCCGCACCGGCTTCCACTACGAGGGCCTGATCCGCGGCGGCGGTGTGCAGCGCGGCACCCGCCGCGACATCTGGGTCGCGGGCCGCCTCCGCACCGATCCCGCGACACCCAGCCCCCACTGGCCCGCGGGCGTCTGAGTCGCCCCTGTCATTCCGGCATGTTCTTGGCCGGAATCCACCGAAACCGCTGGGCCACAGACCGTGTGGATCCCGGCCGAAAGCACGCCGGGATGACGAGAGCCGAGGCGACCCCGGAAAGAAGTTCGGCCCACACCCGCCGGACTGGGTGTGGGCCGAACTCAGTGTGCACGCCTAACTCGTTCCGTGCGAGGCGAACTCGCTACGAGCGGGTGCGGGTATGGGGCCGGTGGGATCAGCCGCGGCCTTCGCGGCGACGGGTGACGGCGTCGGCGAGCCGGTCGAGCTGGGCGGCCGTGACATCCCAATCGATGCAGGCGTCGGTGATGGACTGGCCATAGGTCAGCTCCTCCGGATGCCCCAGGGTGAGGTCCTGGCGCCCCGCCACGATGAACGACTCCATCATCAGACCGACGACGGTGTCCTCGCCGCCCGCGATGCGCTCGGCGATATCGGTGACGACATCGACCTGGCGGTTGTGGTCCTTGTTGGAGTTGCCGTGCGAGGCGTCCACCACGAGCCGCTGCGCCAGCGACGACTTCTCCAGGCGCAGCAGCGCTTCCGCGCAGGAGGCGGCGTCGTAGTTGGTGCCGTTGCTGCCGCCGCGCAGGATGACGTGGCAGTCCGGGTTGCCCGCGGTGCGGATGAGCGCGGAACGCCCGTCCAGGTCGGTGCCGGGGAACACGTGCGAGGCCGCCGCGGCGCGCACGCCGTCGACCGCGACCTGCACATCGCCGTCGGTGCCGTTCTTGATGCCGACCGGCATGGACAGCGCCGAGGACAGCTGCCGGTGCACCTGGCTGGCGGCCGTGCGCGCGCCGATCGCGCCGTAGGCGACCAGGTCGGCGATGTACTGCGGGGTGATCGGGTCGAGGAATTCGCACGCCACCGGCAGGCCCAGCGCGGTGATGTCGACCAGCAGGCGGCGGCCCAGATCCAGCCCGGTGTTGATGTCGAAGCTGCCGTCCAGATGCGGGTCGTTGATCAGACCCTTCCAGCCCAGCGTGGTGCGCGGCTTCTCGAAGTACACGCGCATCACCACGTGCAGCCGGTCGGAGACCTCGGCGGCCTTGACGGCCAGGCGGCGCGCGTAGTCCATGGCGGCCTCGGGATCGTGCACCGAACACGGGCCGACGATCACCATGAGGCGGTCGTCGGTGCCGTTGAGCACGTCGACGGTGGCCTTGCGGCCCGCGCGCACGGTGTCGGCGAGGGTGTCGTCGATCGGGTGGGCGGCACGGACCTCGCGGGGGGAGCTCAGCGGGCTCACGCTCAGCGTGCGCTGATCGTCGAGATCGGAGTGCCGGTCGAGATCGGCGGTAGTCATCGTGGGTTTCCTTGTCCCAGGCCGACCCACCGAGAGTTGTTCGAAACCCCTTGGAGCCGGTCTGAATTCGTCCGGCTCGGGGTGGAGGATGTCAGCGCAGGGTCACGCCGCGCGACCCACCCGGGGCCGGCTGGCTAAACCAGAAATACACACGCTGCATGACCGGCACTGTACCAGAGATCGCGAATCGTGCGTGTGGCGTAGGACACCATAGGTTGGAAACGCGTCCCACGATTTGGGATGCCGCCGGTCAGTGCAGGATGTAGTGCAGGATCACGTCGTGCACGTGGCGGGTCTTGTCGTCGCCGCGGAACTCCACCTCGTAGGTGTTGTGCCCGGTGCTGATGGCGATGTGCCCGGAGGAGAAGAACTGTCCAGCGAACGACTTGTTGGTCAGGATGCTCACGCTCGAGATCCGCGAGTACGGGATGCTCGTGATGGCGATCTTCTTCCCGACGAACGAGTTGTCCTGAATGATGACCCGTCGGTCGGTGAGCCCAAGGAAGCCGGTGCCCACCCCGATGGCGTCGTACACGGCGAGGATCTGCTCGCCGGGCAGCAGACCCTGCTGGATCTTGTCGAGTTGATCACGCCGGTCGAATGGAACGCTCATGTCACCCGGCTCCCCCGCTATTTCCGCACGAACGGATAGTTGATCTTGGTCAGCTGTTCGGACAGCTCCCAGAGCCGCCGCGCGGTCACCTCGTCCTTGGAGGCGGCCGTGGACGGGCTCGGCCCCGGATAGCCGCGCATGCCGCGCAGCCCCGTCGGCCCGTAGAAGCCGCCCGGCTCGACCTCCGCGGTCGCGGCGAACAGCGTTGGCAGCGCACCCATTTCGGCGCTCTGCGCGAAGATCTTGTTGCCGATCGACATCAGCGCGTCGTACAGCGACTCGGTGTGCCCTTGCAACTCCGTGGCGGCGTATCCGGGATGCGCGGCCACGGATACCTTGCTCGATCCGGCGGCGGTCAGGCGGCGCTGGAGTTCCCGCGCGAACATGAGATTGGCCAGCTTGGACTGCCCGTAGGCGGCCCAGCGCTGATACGAGCGCCGCTCCCAGTTCAGATCCTCGAGGTCGATGCGGCCGATGGCGTGCATGCCGCTCGACAGCGTCACCACCCGGTCGCGAATCTTGTCCAGCAGCAGCCCGGTCAGCGCGAAATGACCGAGATGGTTTGTGCCGATCTGCATTTCGAAGCCGTCGGCGGTGCGCCGCAGCGGCACCGCCATCACACCCGCGTTGTTGATCAGCACATCGGCCCCGTCGACCGAGTCGGCGAATTCGCGGATCGAGGCCAGATCGGCCAGATCCAGCCGCCGCACGATCGCATTGGGCCCTATCTCGTCGGCCACGGAGCGGGCCTTGAGTTCATTGCGGCACGCCATGATCACCTTGGCCCCGGCGCCCGCGAGCGCCCGCGCGGTGACCGCGCCCAGCCCGCTGTTGGCGCCGGTCACGATGACGGTGCGACCCGCTTGATCGGGGATGTCGGAGATGTCCCAACCGCTCACGGGGTCGAGTCTAGGGGCGCGGGGGCGCGCCCGTCCGGTGTCGGCGGGAACCGGCCGCGGACCGGAAATTCGCCGAGGGCTCCCGAGGCGGCCGCGCGCGGCGTGTCCGTCTCGGCTTCAAGGGCTTTGACCTGCGCAGAAGGTAGCGTCCGCGACCATGGACACACTGATACTCGCGGGTTTGCTGGGCGTGGTGTTCCTGATCTGGAAACAGGGGCCGCGCAAGCGCATCCTGGCGGCCTGGTGGATCGTCGCCCTGGTGTGCGCCGGGCTGTTGAAGTACCACATCACGAGCAGCCTCGGTTTGGGGCTGACATGGTGACCTCCACCGAACCCGAGACCACCGGAACCGGAAGCGGCGGTGGCTTCCTCGGCCAGATCCAGTACTGGCTGGCGGTCATCTTCATCGTCGGCTGGACCGGCGTGGTGTGCGGCGGGCTCGGCGTGCAGTTCGGCACCTGGGACTATCCGTGCCCGCTGTGCATGCTGCAGCGCTACTTCATGATGCTGGCCGCGCTCGGCGGCGCCTACATCGTGCGCAAGGCCATGACCGGCCACATCGTGCGACGCGACTACATGGTCGGCTGGGGGCTGGCCATCGTGGCCTGCTTCGGCGGCGGTTTCACCGGCTGGCGGCAGACCATGCTGCACATCCTGCCCGGCGACAAGGGGTACGGCGGCGCGGTGTTGGGCCTGCACCTGTACGTGTGGGCGTACATCCTGTTCATCGCCGCCATCACGACAATCGGTGTGGTGCTGGCGTTTTCGCACGAGACGGCCTCGGAGACGATTCCGACCGGCGGACCGCACCGCGCCCTCGGCACGCTGGCGATCGGATTCCTGGCGCTGGTGATCGTGATCAACCTGGTGGCGACATTCTTCCTGGAGGGCTTCCACCTGGTGCTGCCCGACGATCCGTCCTGCTACAAGTTGCTGCACGATCTGGGCATCCTCGACGGCGGTTGCGTCCTGCCCGCCTCGCATTGAGCTACCCCTCGCCGATCCCCGCGCCCTGCGAAAAGGGCGCGGGGATCGCGCTTTTCAGGACAGGGCGAGAATCTCGTCGTCGGACATGGCGGCCACCTCCAGGTAGAGGCGCGCCACCTCGTCGAGGCGACCGGCGGTCCCGGCCCGCTGCTCACGCTCGAGCAGGCGTCGGCTCAGACCCTCGACGGTGCGGGCCGCGAAGAAGTCCGCCACCACGGTGTCCGGGGAATCCAGCCAGTCCCGCACCCGCGCGATGACGGCGGTGGCGAGGACCGAATCGCCGCCGAGCGCGAAGAAGTCGTCGGTCACGCCGAGCCGCTCCCGGCCCAGTACGGTGGCCACGATATCGGCGACGGCACGCTCGACATCGCCTCGGGGAGCGACGAATTCGGTGTCACCCTCGCCGTCGGACAGCAGCGCCGCGATGGCCTTGCGGTCGGGTTTGCCGTTCGAGGTGAAGGGCAGTTCGGCGAGCAGTTCGATCCGGCCGGGAATCATGTAGCCGGGCAACAGGTCCGCGGCGGCGTCCAGCAGCGCGGGCACCTCCAGGGTGACGCCGTCGTCGGCCACCACCACGGCCGCGAGTTTCGGTGCGGCCGAACCGATCACGGCGGCAATGGCGTGCCGCACCCCGGGCAGGGCGCGCAGGGCGCTTTCCACCTCCCCGAGTTCCACCCGGTAGCCGCGGATCTTGACCTGATGGTCGGCCCGCCCCAGGAACTCCAGGCACCCGTCCGGCAGATACCGCGCGAGATCACCGGTGCGATACCAGCGCAGGCCCTCGTGCGTGACGAAGCGGTCCGCCGTGCGCTCGGCATCGCCGCGATACCCGGCCGCCACGCCCGCGCCGCCGATCCACAGCTCGCCGGTCACCCAGTCCGGGCAGTCCTGCCCCGACGGACCGACCACCCGGCAGCGCACATTGCGCAGCGGCGTCCCGTACGGAACGGCCGACCACGCCTGCGGCACTTCGGCATTCACCACCTCGCAGATAGTGGAGTGGATGGCCGTCTCGGTCGCGCCACCCAGTCCCGCGAACCGGCAGTCCGGGGCCACCGCGGCCAGCCGGCCGGGCAGCGCCACATCGACCCAGTCGCCGCCGAGAATGACCATCCGCAAACTGTCCACAGGCTTCCCGGCCGCCGCCTCCAGCAGCATGTCCAGCAGGCTGGGAACGCAGTTCACCACCGAAATCCGGTGCCGCCGAATCATTTCGATCCACCGGCCCGGTTCGCCGCGCTGTCCCTCATCCAGCGCGACGACCGCACCCCCGGCACTCCACATGCCGAAGATGTCGTACACGGAAAGGTCGAACTCCAAGGCCGACAGCGCAAGTGCTCGATCCGCCACCCCGATCCCGAACCGCTCGTTCAGATCATCGATGGTGTTCATGGCCGCCCGATGCGGCACCTCCACACCCTTCGGCTTACCGGTCGACCCCGACGTGAACAGCACATAGGCAATGGCCTCCGGATCCGGAATCACGGCCTCCGCCAACGGTTCCGGATGAACTCGGGCCGCACTCAACGCCAGCGTCGGCACCTCGGGCACCTCGGCACCCGCCGTCAGCGCGGCCACTACCGCACCGGTCCGCAAAATCTCCGCCCGCCGCGCCGCGGGCTGATCGAACCCGATCGGCACATACACCCCACTGGCCGCCAGCACACCCGCGATAGCCACGGCCTGATCTGGCCCCTTCGGCAACTGCACGGCGACCGCGTCTCCTGGGCGAACCCCCGCGGCCCGCAGCGCACCTGCGACCGCGAGCGCGCTGTCGGCCACTTCGCGATAGCTGAGCGCGGCGGTGGTTTCGTCACCTTCCTCCCAGATGAGTGCGGGCGCGTCCGGATTCTCGGCGGCGAAGTCGAACAGCCCGCTGTGCAGCGCCCGCCCGCTCACCGGCCCGTCGGTCGCGTTCACCTGGGTGCGAATCACGGCCTGTTCCAGCGGGATTCGCACCGCTGCCTCCGCGTCCCACCCGGCGTCCCCGGCCGAAGCCGACGGCTCCGCGCCGTCATCGAGGCCGGCGAGCCGCAGCACGGCATCGATGTAGCGGGTGAACATGGTCTCGACCATGTCGGCGGGGAAGGCATCGGAGCGGACGTCCCAGTTCAGCAGGATGCCGCCGCGAACCTCGGTGACCTGGGCGTCCAAAAGCACCTGCGGACCTTGGGAAATGATCCAGACCGGATCGCCGAAGGTCTCGGTGACCTGCTCGGCGAAGAGCTCGCCGAGGTTGATGGCGCTGGTGTAGACGATCGGCGCCAACACCGGTTCGCCGCGCAGCCTGCCGAGGTCGCGCAGCACCTCGAGCCCGGTGTAGCCGGAATACGCTCCGGCGGCATGCAATTCGCGCTGCAGGGCGCGGGCCCGCTCGGTGACGGTGGCGGGCTCGGTCACGTCGACCTCGAGCAACACCGAGGAGGTGAAGTCGCCGACCACCCCGTCCACCCGCGGATGCACCGGTTCCCGGTGGAACAGCGGCAGATTCAGCAGGAATCGGCGCTGACTCGACCAGCCACCGATGGTCTCCGCGAACACCGAGGCCAATGCCATGGCCGGGGTGACACCCCGAGCGTGGGCGGCAGCGAACATGCGCGTCTTGGCCTCCGGCGACAACCAGCGGTGCAGCCGGACGGTCCGCGCCACCCGATCGTCCGGCTCCGAGCCGACGCCGACCTCGGAGGCGCGCGGCAGCTCGGGCGCGCCCGGAAGATCCGCGAGCCGCTGCTGCCACCACTCCCGATGCACGTCATGTTCCGGCGCGGGACCCGAATGTTCGGCGAGATACTCCCGGAAGGTGTAGTCCTGCACCGGCAGCTGCTCACCGTGGTAGAGCCGAGCGAGATCGGCCACCAGGATTCGGTAGCTCATGGCATCGGCCGCGAGCATGTCCACATCCAGGTGCAGGCGGGTTCGGCCGCCCGGCAGCAGGGTCAGCGAGACATCGATGACCTGCCCCTCCTCGACCGCCATCAGCTGGTGGGTCCGCTTGTCCCGCAAGACTTCCAGCGCGGTCTCGAGCGTGGCGGCATCGGCCGTGCGCAAGTCGGTGACGCTCCAAACCTCGCGGCCCGGCCGCGCCAGGGTCTGCTGCGTACCGTCGGGCAGGAAGCGGGTGCGCAGCATTGGATGCCGCTGTACAAGCGCCTCGACCGCCGCACCGAGCCGCTCCGGATCGACTCCGGCCCCGTCGAATTCGACGTAGAGGTGCGCCGCGACGGCACCCAGCTGCTGGCTATTGGAGCGGCCGATCCAATACGCGTGCTGCATCGGCGCGAGCGCGAAGGGCTCGTCGTCATCGAGATCGACCGCGGCACCCGTCTCGACCTGGACCGAATCATCAGGCGTGATCGCGTGATCCGCCGCGCCCGAGCCGCCGAGCAGGCGGTGCCAGGCGTCCAGGGTCGGTTCGGCGGCGAGCTGGGCGAAGTTCACGGCGAGGCCGCGTTTGCGCCAGGAGCCCGCGAGTTTCATGGTGCGGATGGAGTCGAGGCCGAGCTGGATGAGGTCGTCGTGATCGCCGATGTCGGCCGCGTCGAGGCCGAGGTGGTCGGCGATGGCGGTGCGAATCTCGGCGCGGGCTAGGGCGGCCGACGGTCCCTGAGATGACTCCATGGGCAGCAGCGTAACCGATTGAGATAGGGTTGCCTAACCTATGAAAGGCCACCCTTACTAGCCAGAGGTCAGAGCTGTGACACCGACCGAAAATACCGCCACGGACCATCGCGACGGCTTCGTCCCGTTCCCCGCCGACCTCGCCCGGCAGTACCGCGAGGCCGGGTACTGGGCGGACCGCCCGCTGGGCGAACTCCTGCGCGACGCCGCTCGGCAGTGGCCCGAACGCCCGGCTCTTCTCGGCGACTCCCCTTCCACCTACGCCGAACTCGACCACGCCGCCGACCGCATGGCGCACGGCTTCCTGCGCCTGGGCATCCACCCCGGCGACCGGGTGGTGGTCCAGCTGCCCAACACCCCCACATTCATTCCGGTTCTGTTCGGCCTGTTGCGCGCCGGCATCATCCCGGTCCTCACCCTCCCGGCCCACCGCCGCGCCGAGATCGAGCATCTGACAAGGCTTTCCGGCGCGGTCGCCTACCTGATCGCCGACCGCCTCGGCGACTTCGACTACCGCACGCTGGCCACCGAGGTGCGCGCGAGCGTCCCGGCCCTGCGGCACGTGCTGGTGCTCGGCGACCCCGGCCCCCACACCGACCTGAATTCGATTGCCGCCGACGGCGATTCCCTGCCCGAGGTCGACGCGACCGATATCGCGCTCATGCTGGTCTCCGGCGGCACCACCGGCCTGCCCAAGCTGATCGCCCGCACCCACGACGACTACACCTACAACGCCAAGGCCAGCGCCGAGGTCTGCGAGCTCGGCCCCGAGGACGTCTACCTCGCGACACTCCCTGTCGCCCACAACTTCCCGCTGGCCTGCCCCGGCGTGCTCGGCACCGTCGCCACCGGCGGAGCCATGGCGTTCGTGACCGATCCCAGCCCGGAGAGCGCCTTCGCCGCCATCGAACGGCATCGGGTCACCGTGACCGCCGTGGTGCCGCCGCTGGCCCAATTGTGGTGCGCGGCGGTCGAATGGGAGGACGCCGACCTGTCGTCGCTGCGCCTGCTGCAGGTCGGCGGCGCGAAGCTGGCCGAGGTGAACGCCCGCGATGTCGCGCCCACCCTGAACGTACGCCTGCAGCAGGTGTTCGGCATGGCCGAGGGCCTGCTCAACTACACCCGCGCCGAGGACTCCGACGACCTGGTGTGCACCACACAGGGCCGTCCGCTCTCCCCCGCCGATGAGGTCCGCGTCGTCGACGAGCACGGCCACGACGTCCCCGACGGCGAGGAGGGCGAACTCCTCACCCGCGGCCCGTACACGCTGCGCGGCTATTACCGTGCGCCCGAGCACAATGCGCGCGCCTTCACCCCCGACGGCTACTACCGCAGCGGCGACCTGGTGCGCCGCCTGCCCAGCGGGCATCTGATCGTCTCCGGCCGCATCAAGGACGTCATCAATCGCGGCGGCGAGAACATCTCCTGCGACGAGCTCGAGGAGCATCTGCTCGCCTACCCGGGCGTCCGGCACGCCGCCGCGGTCGGGCTGCCCGATCCGGCGCTGGGCGAGAAGGTCGGCGTGGTGCTGGTGACCACCGGCGAGCTGCCGTCGCTGCCGGACGTCAAGAGCTTCCTCACCGAGCGCGGCCTGGCCACCTACAAGCTCCCGGATGTGTTGCGGCAGGCCGACTTCCTGCCGGTCACGGCCGTGGGCAAGATCGACAAGAAGGCCCTCGCCGCACGCATCTGACCATCCCGTCATAGAGTTCATCTATGGGCGGGTGGAACACAGCGGACATGCCGGACCAGTCCGGCCGGATCATCATCGTCACCGGGGCCACCAGCGGCCTGGGCGAGGCCACCGCGCGCGCCCTGGCCGCCGCCGGGGCGCAGGTGATCATGGCCTGCCGCAATGAGATCAAGGCGCAGGCGGTGGCCCGGACCATGCCGGGCGACGTGCAGATCCGGCAGCTGGATCTGGCCGACCTGGCCTCGGTGCGGGCCTTCGCCGACTCCGTCGAGCGGGCCGATGTGCTGATCAACAATGCGGGCGTGATGGCGGTGCCCAAGCGCAAGACCGCCGACGGCTTCGAATTGCAGATCGGCACCAACTATCTCGGCCACTTCGCGCTGACCGGCCTACTGCTGGACCGGATTTCGCAGCGGGTGGTCAATACCTCCAGCATCACCCACTTCATCGGCCGCATCGACCTCGAGGACCTGAACTGGGAGCGGCGCGCCTACTCCCGCTTCGGCGCGTACGCGCAATCCAAGCTGGCGCTGCTGCTGTTCACCTACGAACTGCAGCGGCGGCTCACGGTGGCCGGTTCACCCAAGCTGTCGGTGGCGGCGCATCCGGGATACGCGGCCACCGAGATCAGCTCCGAGACCCAGAACCTGCTGGAGCAGATCGTCAGCCTCGGCAATCGCCTGGTCGCGCAGAGCGCCGAGATGGGCGCGCTGCCAACGCTGTACGCGGCCACCGCCGACGCCGAGCCCGGCGGCTACTACGGCCCGGACCGGTTCAACTGGCGCGGCAATCCGACCAAGGTGGGTTCCACCGCCGCCTCCCACGACGAGAAAACCGCCCGGCAGCTCTGGGAGCTGTCCGAGCGGTTGACCGGCGTGGAGTTCCGCGTCTGACCCCACGCCGGAGCTCCGCCCCGTCATTCCGGCGCGCTTTTGGCCGGAATCCACCCGGCTGCGGTGGATCCCGGCCAAAAGCATGCCGGGATGACCTGGGATGGTTCGCCTCTCAGGCCCGCACCACGTACGGCGCGACGCTGCCCAGCTTCTCGCAGGTCTCCTCAAATTCGCGCTCCGGCCGGGACTGCCCGACCACGCCCGCGCCCGCGCGCAGCCACGCGCCCGCGCCGGTCTGGTAGACCGCGCGCAGCACCAGCGTCGCCTCCAGCTCACCGTCCGGCGAAACCGTCACCACCGCACCGGAATACAGCCCGCGCGGATCGTGGTCGAGCCGGAAGACCGCGTCCACGCCCTCGGCCTTGGGGATGCCGGAGGCGGTCACGGACGGGAACAGCGTCTCGAGCGCGTCCCACGGGCTGCGGTCGGCGGCCAGCGTCCCGCGCACGGTGGAGGCCAGATGCTGCACACTGCCGCGCTCGCGCACCGCCATAAAATCTGACACCGCGGTGGTGTCCGGCTCTGCCACGGCCGCGATCTCCGCGAACGAGGTCTGCACCGAGATGGCATGCTCGACAATCTCTTTCGGATCGCGGACCAGTTCGGCGCGGGCCGCGAGATCGATATCGTCGCCGCGGCCGAAGGCGCGCGTCCCGGCCAGCGGCTCGGTGGTGACCACGCGATCGCGGTCCACCGACGCCACCAGCTCCGGGCTGAAGCCCGCCGCCTCCAGCCCGCCCAGCCGCAGCAGGAACGAGCGCGCGGGCGTGTTGTGCAGGCGGCCCAGCCGGTAGGTGGCCGGAATGTTCACCGCGAAGGGCAGATCCACCTTCCGCGACAGGATCACCTTCTGGTACTTGCCCGCGCCGATCTCGGCCACCCCGGCGGCGACCCGGTCCCGGTATCCGGTCGGATCCACGGTGACGTCCACCGGATGCGCGACCGGCGGCGCGGTCCGCTGCGCGGCCGCGATCAGCGCGTGGATGTCCCCGGTCTCGGCGGGCGTCGCGCCCGACACCCGCACCCCGGTGGCGTCGATGCGCACCTCGATGCGCGGAATCATCAAGTGCGCCAGCGTCGCCCGTGGGTGCACGTGCCCGGTCGCCCCCAGCGACCACGCGCAGAACTCGAATCCGATCCAGCCGTAGGCATTCCGGCCGTCGAGCGGCAGCCCGGCCAGTGCGGCGTCGACGGCCTGGGCGGGACTCCCGTCCCACGCCCCGGCCGTGGCGCGCCCGTCCCAGCTCACCCGCAGCTCATTCGCGTCGAGCTCGACCCCGCCCAGCGGGTCGGCGGCGAATACCCATTCGCCGGGCTTCTCGTAGACCACATATTCCCCGAACCGATCCGCCGCCGCGAGTGCGGAGACCGCCGCGACCGGATCGGTGACGTGCTCGCCCCACCGCTGCTCCCCCTCGAGTCGTACGCGTTCGTCAGCGACCGACACCAGACCTCCAAGGTTATGCTTACCTAAGTTGATGAGTGAGGTTAGCATTACCTTCCTCGGTGTGGGGAGCGCTCATCCGCGACCTCGGTCACGCGCGACTTCCGCCGCCGCGAAACCCCGGCTCCGACCGGCGAATTGCCCGACCTTCCGCCCCGGTGGTCGGGTTTGGGCTTCAATGGAGCTCAGCGGCTCATGCGGAGGGAACAAAGATGCTCGATCATGACAGCCGGCTCCCCGAAGCCGCGCTCACCGCACCGCAGTCCGTGGTCGCCCTAGTCGACGCCGCCTCCCCCGTGGAGCGCGAACTCATCGGGCACTGGCTCGCCGAGGGCGGCATCACCCAGGAGTTCGGCACCTCCGCCCCCGTCACCCAGCTCGATCTCGATCCCGCCGCGGTCACCGATCGCCTGGTCGGTCGCAGCGACGATCCGCTGGTGGTGCCGGTGCGGGTGCTGTGGCTGCCGCCGGAGCGAGACGGCGTGCGGCGCACCACCTTCAGCGATCTGATCACCCTCTCGAATCCGCGCAAACCGCATCGGCTCATGCAGCGCCGCCTGCTCAGCAAGGCCCCCGACCGGCACCTGGTGCTGACCGGGCAGCCCGCCCGGCTCAGCGAGCTGCGCGCCAACAATCCCGGATCCGCCACCGTCCCCGACGCGTTCGGCCGCGCCATCGTGCGCGCGGGCATCGTGGCCCTGGAACGCGCCGAGCGCGCCGTCATCGGCGACCGGTACAAGGTGCCGCGGCTGGTGGTCGAGGAGATCCTCGACTCGCCGGAGTTCCTGCGGCGGCTCGACGGCATCGCCGAGAAGGCCGGGCTGCCCCAGCGCGAGGTGTACCGCCGCGCCGAGAAGGGCCTGCGCGAACTCGTCGCCGCCCAGTCCCGGCTGGTGTCGGACCTGTTCACCCAGGCCATGCGCCCCGTGCACGCCTCCACCTGGAAGGTCGACTCCGACGAGACCGGCCTGGACCGGCTGCGCACCCTGAACCGGCGCTACCCGCTGGTCTTCCTGCCCTCGCACCGCTCCTACGTGGACGCCTTCGTGCTCGGGGACATCCTGGCGCGCAACGACTTTCCGCCCAACCATGTGGTCGGCGGGGCCAACCTCAAGTTCTGGCCGATCGGTCCCATCGCGCGCCGCACCGGAACCGTGTTCATCCGCAGAAGTTTCGGCGACGACGAGGTCTACAAGGCCGTCGTCGAGGAGTACTTCGCCTACCTGCTGGCCAAGCGCTTCAACCTGGAGTGGTACTTCGAGGGCGGCCGCACCCGCACCGGCAAGCTCCGCCCGCCCCGCTACGGGCTGCTGAATTACCTTGCGGCGGCACTGCGTTCGAAGCGCATCGACGACGTCATGCTGGTGCCGGTCTCCATCACCTACGAGCGGCTCAACGAGATCGGGGCCATCGCCGACGAGCAGACCGGCGGCAGCAAACAGGCCGAGGGCCTGGCCTGGCTGGCCCGCTACGTGCGCAACCAGCAGCACTCCGCCGGGCACGTGTACGTGCGCTTCGGCACCCCGCTCTCGGCGCGCGAACGGCTTGCCGTGCACGGGGATCCGCTGGCGCCGCACCCGAATCCGGCCCCCGAGGAACTGGTCGAACTCGAGCACAAGGCGGTGCAGCGGCTGGCCTTCGAGGTCGCCGTCGGCATCAACGACGTCACGCCGGTGACCGTCAACGCCCTCACCACCCTGGTGTTGCTGGGCGTGCACGAGCGCGCCCTCACCCGCAACGAATTGCGCGCGGCCATCGCCCCGGTGATCGGCTACCTCGAGCGCCGGGATCTGCCGCGCGGCGAACTCGCCACGCTGCGTGACGATCACGGGCTCGCGGTGGTGCTCGAACAGCTCGCCTTCGCCAAGGTGGTGACCGTGTACCGCGGCGGGCTGGAACCGGTGTACGCCATCAATGCCGGGGCCCACCTCGAAGCCGCGTTCTACCGCAACAGCGCCGTGCACTGGTTCGTCAATCGCGCCATCCTCGAGCTGGCCGTGCTCACCGCGGTCGAGGCGCCCGAGGGCGATCAGCTGCGCGTCGGCTGGGAGGCCGCCTACCGGCTGCGGGACCTGCTCAAGTTCGAGTTCTTCTTCCCCGAGCGCGCCGAGTTCACCAGTCAGCTCACCGCGGAGATGCTGCTGGTGGATCCCGAATGGCACCGCCGCACCGCCGCGGGCACCGTCGGGACCGACATCCTGGCCCGCCTGGCCGATTCCGGGTTCATGATGGCGCACCGCGTACTGCGCTCCTTCTTCGATGCCCAACTCGTGGTCGCCGAGCGGCTGGCCGCCCGCGACCCGGTGCTGGAGGTCGACCGGAAGGCGTTCGTGGACGAATGCCTGCACGTCGGCAAGCAGATGCTGCTGCAGCAGCGCCTGCACAGCCCCGAATCGGTGTCCTCCGAATTGTTCGGCAGCGCACTCAAACTCGCCGACAACCACGGGCTGCTCAGCACCACCGAGGACCCCGCCGAGCTGGCCGCGCGCCGCGTCCGCTTCGCCGGTGAGCTGCGTGCCATCGGCGCGCGCATCTCCCGCGCCGCCACCCTCGATCCCTCCAACCGGCTGGAAGCGCTGTGACGCACCGGGTCCGGGGACTCGCGGCGGGCAGACCCAGCCTGCCGTTGCGGCCCGGCGTCGGCGTCACCCAACGACCGGTCGGCGCAATGGATCTCGCCGCCGCCCTGGAGGCCGTGCGGACCGGGCCGCAGGGGCCGCGCATCGCCGCCGTCTTCGACTTCGGCGGCACCGTGGTGCACGGCTTCAATCCGCCGCCCCTCGCCCGCCGCCTGGTGCGGCGCAGCAGCACCGAGGGCGCGCTCACCGCGAGCCTGCTGGGCAGCATTCGCGGGGCCCGCAGCGAGGGCGAATACGAGCGGTTCCTGCAGAACGCCATGTACAGCTGGGCGGGCGTACCCGAGGCCGACCTCGAGCGGCTCGGCCGGGAGATCTTCGCGCACAGCGTGTACGGGCACATCTACCCCGAGGCCTGGCGGCTGGTCCGCGAGCACGAGGCCGCCGGGCACACCCTGGTGCTGGTCAGCTCCGTCACCTGCTACCAGGTGCGGCCGGTGGCCGACGAACTCGGCATTCCGAACGTGCTGTGCACCGCCATGGCCGTGCAGGACGGCGTGCTGACCGGGCATGTGGAGGGAAAGCCGCTGTGGCGCAACGGCAAAGCCGACGCCGTCCGCCGCTTCGCCATCGCACACGACCTGGATCTCACGCAGAGCTGGGCCTATGCCGACAGCGCCGCCGACCTGCCGCTGTTGCAGACCGCCGGGCATCCGGTGGCGGTGAACCCGGACCCGCGAGTGGTGCTGGAGGCGGCCGAAAAGGATTGGCCGGTCCTGCATTTCCGGCCCCGGCAGTCGCCCAAGGCCACCGACTACGCCCGCACCCTGGCCGGATTCACCGGTCTGCTCGGGGGCGCGCTGGTCGGCATCGCCGCCAAGGCGCACACGAAACAGCGCCGCCAGATGGCGGATTCGATGATGACCTATGCCGCGGATTCGACCCTGCGCGGCACCGGGGTGAAGGTCCGCGTGGTCGGGGCCGAGCACACCCGCGCCCCGCGCCCGGCGGTGTTCATCTTCAATCACCAGAGCCAGTTCGACATCGTGGTACTGGCCGAGGTGCTGGGCACCGGATTCACCGGCATCGCCAAGCGGGAGGTCACCAAGAACCCGGTCTTCGGTCCCCTCATGCGATTCGTGGAGGTGACCTTCATCGACCGCGCGAACACGGTGGCCGCCAAGGCCGCCCTGGAACCGGTGGTCGAAACCCTGCGCGGCGGACTGTCGGTGGTGATCGCCCCCGAGGGCACCCGCTCGCTCACCCCGCGCGTCGGCTCCTTCAAGAAGGGCGCGTTCCACATCGCCATCCAGGCCGGAGTGCCGATCATTCCGGTGGTGATCCGCAATGCCGGTGAAATCGCCTGGCGCAATTCGGCGGTCGTGCGCAAGGGCGTCGTGGACGTGGCGGTGCTACCGCCGATCGATGTCAGCGGCTGGGATCCAGCCGATATGGATGCCGAGGTGGAGGGTGTCCGTCAGTTGTTCGTGGACACCCTGCTCCACTGGCCGAAAGAATGATCAGACAGCGCGACCGAACAGCAGCTTCCACGGCATGGCCGCGGACTCCAGCTGCACCTTCAGGCTCATCTTGGACGCGCCCAGGGTGCGCTCCTCGAAGCGGATCGGCACCTCCGCGATGGTGATGCCCTTCTTGACCGTCCGGTAGTTCATCTCCACCTGGAACGAGTAGCCGTTCGACTTGATCGAGGCCACGTCGATGGCGCGCAGCGTATCCGCCTTCCACGCCTTGAATCCGGCGGTGGCGTCCTTGACGCCCAGGCGCAGAATCATGTTCACGTAGAAGTTGGCCCAGGCCGAGAGCGCCTTGCGGTACCACTTCCACTCCGCGGCGGTGGAACCACCGGGGACATAACGGGATCCGAGCACGACGCCGGCGTCGGTGGTCTCCAGCTTCTCCAGCATGGCCGGAATGACCTCGGCCGGATGCGACAGGTCGGCGTCCATCTGGATGACGACGTCCGCACCCTCGTCCAGCGCCTTGGTGATGCCCGCGATGTACGCGCGGCCCAGGCCGTCCTTCTCCGTCCGGTGCAGCACGCTCACCACGTTCGGCAGGTCGGCGGCCAGCTTGTCGGCCACCTCACCGGTGCCGTCGGGCGAATTGTCGTCCACCACCAGCACGTGCAGGTCGGCCACCGGTAGCGCGGTCAGCCGCTCCACCGCCACCGGCAGGTTCTCCCGCTCGTTGTAGGTCGGCACCACCACGGTGACCTTCAAGGTTTACCCTCCCGCTTGGTCGTTTTCTGGCACCCGAAACCGTACCTGGTCCACCTGAGCGCCTCGTGAGCGCACCGAGCAGGCGCGCTCACCCCCATCACCCAGGCGTCAGGAGTCTTCTTGGTCCGAACGCCTATTTCGTTCCCGCACAATATCCAACGCCCGCTCGGCTGTCGCCTTGTCGGGGTAGGGGCCCATGCGCTCCGCGAACCAATGCTGCTTCCCCTGCTCGGCCCGATGATGCTTGAGGCAGTAGTACCACTGATCGTCAGCCATGAATCCAGCATGGCACCAAGATCAGAAGGAGCGTCCCGGAAATGCCGAAAGACCCCGTCCGATGGACGGGGTCTTTCAGAACT
>NZ_BAFX01000013.1 GCF_000308815.1 Nocardia concava NBRC 100430 | reverse complement strand
GGAGCCGGAGCGGGAGCCGGTGCCGGGGCGGCAGCCGTCACGGCCGGGACGGTGCCGTCACCGACCGCGGCCCGCTGCTCGAAGTACTCCTCCGAGCTCTGCTGCTTGGCGACGCGGGCGGGCGCGGGCTCGTACTCGGCGACGCGCTCCTCACGCGGCGCGGGAGCGGGCGCCGGGGCCTCCTCCACCGCGATGTCGTTCTGATCCGGCAGGATCGTCGCCAGGCCGCGCAGGGCCCGGCCGAAGTCGGGATCGATGAGGTCCGAGGCCGGGTCGTCGAGCGGCACCACCGAGCCGCCGTGCGCGTCGGGCTGGTAGCGCCAGTGCGCGGCGATCACGGAACGGCCCGCCTGCCACTGCAATTGGGCCACCCAGTAGCCCTTCTCGTCCTTCCAGGCGTCCCATTCGGCGACCTCGATATTGTGGCCGCGCTCGGCGAAGGCGGCCGACACGATCTCGATCAGGGTCTCCACGGCGGGGCCGTCGTTGCGGACCGGGTGCGCCTTCTGCGCCAGCTCGGCGGCCCGGGCGCGTTCCAGCAGAACGGGATACGCGAAACGCTCGACCCGCGACAGCGGCATGCCCGACTCTTCGGTGACCTGCTCCACCGAAGCACCCGCGCGGATACGGGCCTGGATATCGCGAGGACGCATCGTGGCTTCCGTTTCGATCTCGATTTGGCCGAATCGGGCAAGATCTCCGCGGGCAGCGGCGCGCAGTTTGTCATCGGCGGCGAGCCGGTACTTCTGGCCGCTCTCGGTATCGATGCACACGATGTGCGTGGAATCGGGCGTCAATCCGATCACTCGAAGTTCACGCACCGTTACCTCCTGTTCGCTGCGCAACTCACAGCTATAGCTAGGCTCGCGACACCGCCCACGTTCTGGAACAGTAGTGCACTTCTGTGAATCATGGGGCAAGACACGCGGCGTGGAAATCTGTTCCCAGACTTCCACGCCGCATTAGTGTGAGCGATTCGCCTCTGCGGCGAAACCGATTTCACGCTCTCGCGAAGATCGTGAGAAAACCGTGAACCGGCGCTGTTTTTACTGCTCAGCCGAGCTTTTCGACGACCCAGTCGATGCTGCGGGTCAGCTGCGAGACATCCTCGGGGTCGATGGCCGGGAACATGCCGATGCGCAGCTGGTTACGACCCAGCTTCCGGTACGGCTCGGTGTCAACGATTCCGTTGGCGCGCAGCACCTTCGCCACCTGCGCGGCGTCCACGCTGTCGGCGAAGTCGATGGTGCCGACCACCTGCGAGCGCAGCGCCGGGTTCTGCACGAACGGCGTGGCGAATTCGCTGGTCTCGGCCCACGAGTACAGGCGCGAGGAGGAATCGGCGGTGCGCTTCACGGCCCAGTCCAGACCGCCGTTGCCGTTCAGCCATTCGATCTGGTTGGCGAACAGCAACAGGGTGGCAAGCGCCGGGGTGTTGTAGGTCTGGTCCTTGGTGGAGTTGTCGATCGCGATCGGCAGCGAGAGGAACTCGGGGGTCCAGCGACCCGAGTTCTTGATCTCCTCGACGCGCTCCAGGGCCTTGGGGCTCATGAGCGCGATCCACAGGCCGCCGTCGGCGGCGAAGCACTTCTGCGGGGCGAAGTAGTACACGTCGGTGTCGGCGATGTTCACCGGCAGGCCGCCCGCGCCGGAGGTGGCGTCGATGGCGATCAGGGCGTGGTCCGAGTTCGCCGGGCGCGACACCGGAATGGCGACACCGGTGGAGGTCTCGTTGTGGGCCCAGCCGATGAGGTCGACCGAGGGGTCGGAGGTCGGCTCGGGCGCGTCGCCCGGCTCCGACTTCACCACGATCGGGTCGCCGATGAACGGGTTGCCCTTGGCGACCGAGGCGAACTTCGAGGAGAACTCGCCATTGCTCAGGTGCAGCGACTTCTCGCGGATCAGGCCGAAGGCGGCGGCGTCCCAGAACGCGGTGGTGCCGCCGTTGCCCAGCACGACCTCGTAACCGTCGGGCAGGGAGAACAATTCGCGCAGACCGGAGCGCACCCGCGCCACCACGTCCTTGACCGGCTTCTGCCGGTGCGAGGTACCGAACACCGAAGCGCCGGTATCCACCAGGGACTGCAGCTGTTCGGGACGCACCTTGGAGGGTCCGCAGCCGAACCGTCCATCGGCGGGCTTGAGATCGTCGGGGATGGTCGGGAACGCAGAGGTCATGGCGACAAGGGTAAAGGTGCTATCACCCACGCTCACCAGCGGGTCGGCCCGCAAAAACAATTCCTGTCACCTGATTCGACAAACCCCGCGTATTGCTGTGTCCGGCACCACACAAGCACTACGGTTTACCGCCATGGACATGGCCGCACACGAGCGACCGCACACCACCTCCGACCACCCGTCGGATCCGGCCCCCAGCGCCTCCCTCAATCCCGGCCGCCCACACCGCGGTCCGGACGCCCCGCACCCGGCGACCGCACAGGGCCGATCCGCGCCCCCGCCCCGCCTCGGCCTGCTCGCCCGCCTGTCCTCCCAATTCGGTTCCCGCGGCCTCACCCGCCGCGGCCCCGCCCTCGACGACGCCGCCCGCCGCGAACTCCTCCTACATGGAACCGAGGGCACCGCCACCATCCTCAGCGTCCGCTCCACCACCAAAACCTTCCCCGCCGAGCCCGGTCCGGAGTTCTGGGTGCGGATTCAGCTCGAGGAGCGGCACGCGTACGAGACGCGGGTTCGCCAGCGCGTCAGTGCCTCTGATCAGGAGTGGATGCAGCCGGGGGACATCGTCTGCTGCCGGGTCGATCCCGGGGATCACGACCGGGTGGTGTTGTATCTGCCCGCGCCGGAGGAGACTTCGCGCACCAATATCGCCAAGATCCTGGCCGACGGGCGCCGTGCTCGCGCCACGGTGCTGGCCGCTACGCCCGTCGCCGCCGACTACACCGGGCGCGACGACCCGGTGCTGCGGCTGGATCTGGAACTCCACGCGTGGGACGAACCCGGCCCGTGGCGGGTCCGCGTGGTGCAGCCGGTCCCCTTGTCCGCCATGGAGTTGGTGGACCTCGGCCGCCACCTCGAAGTCGCCTTCTTCACCGTCGACCGCGGGGAGTCCGTGGCCGTGGACTGGGCCGCGTCGCGGGAGGCGTGACCCGAAGGCTGGGGCGTGGCCCGAAAGGCTAGGGCAGGTGGACGAATTGGAAGCCGTTGGCCTTGAGGGCGGGGAGGGCGGCGAGCATGCCGGGGCCGGTGCCGGATTTGGGGCGGTGCATGTGGGCCAGGGAGATGCCGCCGGATTTGGCGGCGCCCATGGCGTTCTGGACCTGGGCGGCGGAGGCGGTCGCGCCGAAATCGGCGTTGACGGAGTAGCCGACGGGGGTTTCGCCGAGCTCCTTGACGATGGTGACCGAGACGTCGTCGTAGTGGGCGGTGCCCGCGCGGAAGAAGCGCGGCGCGTGGCCGGTGATGGCGGCGATGCGCTGGTGGTTGCCCCACACCTCGTCCACGGCGGCCTGCGCGGAGACGGTGCCCTTGATCTCGTAGGCGGCGCGGCCGGTCACCGAGAGCGGGCAGTGCGCGGTGCCGTGATTGGCGATCTCGAACAGCGGGTTGCCCGCGAGCTGGGTGGCGCGGGCCGGATTGGCGTCGATCCAGCGCTTGTTCAGGAACAGGGTGGCCGGGATCTGCTGGGCCTGCAGGAAGGCCAGCAGGTTCTCGTCGATGTCATTGTTGCCGGGCCCGCCGCAGGCGTCGAAGGTGACCGCGAACTGCTTTCCGGTGGCATTGAATCCGGTGATGATGCCGTCCAGATCGGTGCCCCAGCCCTGCGGCTGCCGACCGGCGTACTTGGCGGCCACCGCGTCGGGATTGGCGGTATTGATGGGCAGCTTGGCGGGTGCGGTGCCCGGATCGACGCCGGCCCGCGGCGGCTCCAGGATGCGGTCGGACGAATTGCCGTTCGCCACACCGCATCCGGCGGTGGCGAGGCTCGCGGCGAGCGCCGCGCCCGCGGCGAAGAGGCCGCGCCTGGACAGTCCTGCGTCGAGCACCGGTGCAGGTTATGTGAATTCGATCTCAGGTGCCAGAACCGGAATCAGGGTTTTTTCAAACGTCGCGGTCTGGCAACCAGCTCGCCACCGCAGTTGGGGCAGACGTAATCCATTGTTCGACCGCAGGATTCACAGAACGAGCACTCGTAGGAGCAGATGAGGGCCGGGCCGTCGGCGGGCAATTCGGCTACCTCACAGCGCTCACAGCGTGTCCGCATCTCCAACGCCATCGCGGCCTCCCTCTCTCACATGCCCTCGACCCCGGTCCACGAGTGTGATCGATTTCCAGTTCATCCCGGAGGCCGGATTGCTCCAGACTGTAGCCTGCCCGACCGAACCAACCCTTTTGCAAGGAAGCGCATTGACATACCCGAACAACCCGTACCCGCAGCAGCAGCCGGGGTACGGCTACCCGCCCGCCGACCAGCCCGCCCCGGGCTACGGCGCACCCCAGCCGGGGTACGGCGCACCGCAGCAGCCCGCGTACGGCGCGCCCCAGCCCGGCTACGGCGCTCCCCAACCGGCCTACGGCGCACCCCAACCCGCGTACGGGCAGCCCGCCTATGACGCCCAGTCGCCCTACGGCGCGCCGCAGCAGCCCGCTTACGGCGCACCCCAACCCGCTTACGGCGCACCGCAACCCGGTTTCGGCGCACCGCAACCCGGCTACGCTCCGTTCGGGGGATACGGGGCGCAGTACGCGAGCTGGGGCGCACGGGTGGGCGCGTACCTGATCGACGGCGCCATCTGGATCCTGCCCGGCATCATCCTGCGGACCATCGCGGTCACCGCGGGTACGTCGAAGGTGACCTACGACATCGACTCCAACTATCACACCACCTACAGCGGCGGCGGCCTGAACGCCTTGGGCTGGATCTGCCTGCTGCTCGCCTTCGTGGTCGGTATCGCGGGTCTGCTGTTCATCTGCCACCAGGAAGGCACCACCGGCCAGACCCCTGGCAAGAAGGTGGTCGGCATCCGCCTGATCCGCGAATCCACCGGGCAGCCGGTCGGTTTCGGCCTGTCGATCGGACGCCGCCTGCTCCACTTCATCGACGCCCTCCCCTGCTACCTCGGCTTCCTGTGGCCCGCCTGGGATGACAAGAAGCAGACCTTCGCAGACAAGGCCGTGAGCACCATCGTCGTCAAGGCGTAGCTCGAATACCGAAAAACAATGGCCCCGCAGCGTTTTCGCTGCGGGGCCATTGCCATATCGGTCGATCTACTTGTGCGACACCAGATCCCAGCCCGGCACGGTCTCCGGCAGGCGCGGCGCCGGCCCGGTGTAGATGGCGGCCGGGCGGACCAGCTTGCCCAGCTTCTTCTGCTCCAGGATGTGCGCACACCAGCCTGCGGTGCGTCCGCAGGTGAACATGGCGGGCATCATGTGCGCCGGAACCTCGGCGAAGTCCAGGATCACGGCGGCCCAGAACTCGACATTGGTCTCGATGGCGCGGTCGGGGCGGCGCTCGCGCAGCTCGGCCAGCGCGGCCTGCTCCAGCGCGGCGGCGACCTCGTAGCGCGGGGCGTCGAGGCGCTTGGCGGTCTCGCGCAGCACCTTGGCGCGCGGGTCCTGGGCGCGGTAGACGCGGTGGCCGAAGCCCATCAGCTTTTCCTTGCGGTCCAGGATGCCCTTGACCAGAGCCCGCGCGTCGCCGGTCTTCTCGACCGCTTCGATCATGGGCAGCACGCGGGCCGGGGCGCCGCCGTGCAGCGGGCCGGACATGGCGCCGATGGCGCCGGACAGCGAGGCCGCCACGTCGGCGCCGGTGGAGGCGATGACGCGGGCGGTGAACGTGGAGGCGTTCATGCCGTGCTCGGCGGCCGAGACCCAGTAGGCGTCGATGGCCTCGACGTGGCGCGGGTCCGGGTCACCCTTCCAGCGGGTCATGAACCGCTCGGTAATGGTCTTGGCCTCGTCGATCTTGGCCTGCGGCACGGCGGGCTGGTAGATGCCGCGCGCCGACTGGGCGACATAGGACAGCGCCATGACCGAGGCGCGCGCGAGGTTCTCGCGGGCGGTGTCGTCGTCGATGTCCAGCAGCGGCTGGTAACCCCAGATCGGGGCCAGCATGGCCAGGCCCGCCTGCACGTCCACGCGCACGTCGCCGGTGTGGATGGGCAGCGGGAACGGCTCGGCGGGCGGTAGGCCGCGGCCGAATTCGCCGTCCACGAGCAGGGCCCACACATCACCGAAGGTGACCCGATTGCCGACGAGGTCCTCGATGTCGACGCCGCGGTACCGGAGCGCACCGCCGTCCTTGTCGGGTTCGGCGATATCGGTGGTGAAGGCCACCACGCCTTCGAGACCGCTCACGAAGCCGTCGGGGACGACATTGGGTACCGCAGCGCTGGCAGTCATGTTGTGACTCTCCTTGCAAATCGGGCCGCCCGATCGATGGGCGGCCACGCCGATCAAACTGGAGCTTAACGCGCGCATTACCGCGGAGTAACGTCTGGCCCATGGTTGACCAGGAGAAATTCGCCACTACAGACCTCGATCTCGCGGCCTTGCGCGTCGAGTACGGCGTCGATCAGGGCGACAATCATCCGGGCCGTGAAACCGACCTGGACGAGACCTGGCTGGCCGACGGCTGGGAGCCCTTGCTGCGCAATTGGATCGAACACGCCACCAGCGCGGGCCTCACCGATGCCAACGCCATGGTGCTGAGCACGGTCGAGATCACCGAGACCGGCCCGAAGCCGTCCTCGCGAACCGTCCTGTGCAAGGGGCTTTCTCCCGAAGGTGTGACTTTTTACACCAATTACGAATCCTTCAAGGGCCGTCAGCTCACCCAAACCCCCTACGCCTCGGCCACTTTCGTGTGGACCCCGCTGGGCCGGCAGGTGACCGTCCGCGGCCCGGTGCATCGCGTTTCCACCGAGGTGACCGAGGTCTACTGGCAGTCCCGGCCGCGCGGCTCGCGACTCGGCGCGTGGGCTTCGGAGCAGTCCCGGCCCATCTCCTCCCGTGCCGACCTGGACCGGCAGATGGATGCGACGACCGCCCGCTTCGCGGACGTCGACGAGGTCCCGCTGCCCCTGTTCTGGGGCGGCTTCCAGATCCAGCCCGAGACCGTCGAGTTCTGGCAGGGCCGCCGCAGCCGCATGCACAACCGGATCAAGGTCACCCTGGAACCGGGCAACATCGATGTGGTCGCGATGAAAATCGAACGCCTGCAACCCTGATCGATCTTTCCATCCCGAGAGAGTTGGATATCTCACGTTCAAATGGTGGGATGATCCGCCCAAAAAGCGTAGCCAGGTGCTGTTTCGCCTGGCTAATGTTGTGTCGGTGAAATTGCTCGCCGACATAACTCCATTACGGAATCCCGACTACCGACGGTTGTGGACCACCGGAATCGTCACCGTCATCGGCGCGCAGCTGTCCGTAGTAGCTGTTCCGAAGCAGCTCTACGACATCACCCATTCCTCTTCCTATGTCGGTCTGGCCGGGCTCTTCGGTCTGATCCCCCTGATCGTCTTCGGCTTGTGGGGCGGCGCGCTCGCCGACGCCATGGACCGCCGCAAGATGCTGCTCTTCACCAGCGCGGGCACGGGTCTCACCGCCCTCGCCTTCTGGGCGCAGGCCGCCGCCGGGCTGAACAATGTCTGGCTGGTGCTCGTCCTGTTCGCGGCCCAGCAGGCGTTCTTCGCCATGAATCAGCCCGCCCGCAGCGCGATCTACCCGCGCCTGCTCCCGCCCGAGCAGCTCCCGGCGGCCAACTCCCTGTCCATGACCGTCATGCAGTTCGGCGCGATCGCCGGACCGGTCCTGGCGGGCATGCTGATTCCGCTCGCGGGCCTGTCCACGCTGTATCTCCTGGACGCCATCGCCCTGCTGGCCACCCTGTGGGCCACCTGGAAACTGCCCCCGATCCCGCCGCACGGCGAGACCCGGCGCGCGGGCCTGCGCGAGGTCTTCGACGGTTTCGCCTATCTCGCCACCCAGCGAATCCTGTTGGCCTCCTTCGCCGTTGACGTGGTGGCCATGGTGTTCGGCATGCCGCGCGCCCTGTTCCCGCAGATCGCGCAGGACAGTTTCGGCGATTCCGCTTCCGGCGGAACGGCTCTGGGCCTGCTCTTCGCTGCCATGTCGGCGGGCGCGGTGCTGGGCGGGGTGTTCTCCGGCTGGCTCTCGCGGGTGCGCCGGCAGGGCCTGGCGGTGGTGATCCTCATCGTGCTGTGGGGTGTGGGCATGATCGGCTTCGGCCTGGCCGTGGGCCTGGTCGGGCACGGTCTCACCATGACCGTCGCGCTCTGGATCGCCCTGGCCTGCCTGGCCTTCGGCGGCGCGGTCGACATGTTCTCCGCGGCGCTGCGCACCACCATGCTGCAGTCGGTGGCGACCGACGAGATGCGCGGCCGCCTGCAGGGCGTCTTCATCGTGGTGGTGGCGGGTGGACCGCGGATCGGTGATGTTGCGCACGGTTTCGCGGCGGCCGCGGTGGGTACCGCTGTGACAGCGGCCGGCGGCGGTGTGCTGGTCGTGATCGGCATGATGATCTCGATCGTCGCCTTCCCCGCCTTCGTGCGATACCGGGTCGCACGTGCGCATTCGGAAGTGCAGCTCGCCTGATATTTCCGGTGTTCATGCACATAGCACATGACCGCCGCTCGCCTCACCTGCGAACGATGTGACTGTGAGGTAGCAAAGAGACACCCTCGTTAGTCGGGCCTACCGGACAGCGGCTAGCGTTGACTCAAGCGCATCGCGCGCCGACCGCGCCGATGCCTACGGTTACAAGCCTGAGAGGGATCCTTCCGTGCCCGCTGAGAACATCATCAACGTCGACGACGACGCCAAGCCGGTACTGCAATACCCGGGCGGCGAGTACCCGATGACCGTCGCCAAGGCCGTCGAGGGCAATGACGGGATCGACCTGGGCAAGCTGCTGGCCAGCACCGGGTACGTCACCTACGACCCCGGTTTCATGAACACCGCCTCGACCAAGTCGGCCATCACCTACATCGACGGTGAGGCGGGCATCCTGCGCTACCGCGGGATTCCGATCGAGCAGCTGGCCGGCAAGTCGACCTTCATCGAGGTCAGCTACCTGCTCATCTACGGTGAGCTGCCGACCCAGGCCCAGCTCGACGATTTCACCGATCGCATCCGCCGCCACACCCTGCTGCACGAGGACCTGAAGCGGTTCTTCGACGGCTTCCCGCGCAACGCGCACCCGATGCCGGTGCTGTCCTCCGCGGTCAACGCGCTCTCGGCCTACTACCAGGACTCGCTGGATCCGCGCGATCCCGAGCAGGTCGAACTGTCCACCATCCGACTACTCGCCAAGCTGCCCACCATCGCGGCCTACGCGTACAAGAAGTCGGTCGGCCAGCCGTTCCTGTACCCGGACAACTCGCTGTCGCTGGTGGAGAACTTCCTGCGGATGACCTTCGGCTTCCCGGCCGAGCCCTACGAGGTCGACCCGGAGATCGCCGCGGCGCTGGACATGCTGCTCATCCTGCACGCCGATCACGAGCAGAACTGCTCGACTTCGACCGTGCGCCTGGTGGGTTCGTCCGACGCCAACCTGTTCACCTCCGTCTCCGGCGGCATCAACGCGCTGTGGGGCCCGCTGCACGGCGGCGCCAACCAGGCCGTGCTGGAGATGCTGGACGAGATCAAGGCCTCCGGCGGCGACGTCAAGGAGTTCGTCCGCAAGGTCAAGAACAAGGAAGACGGCGTGAAGCTCATGGGCTTCGGGCACCGCGTCTACCGCAACTACGACCCGCGCGCGACCCTGGTCAAGCAGGTCGCGGACAACATCCTGGCCAAGATCGGCGGCGACGACCAGCTGCTCGACATCGCCAAGTCGCTCGAAGAGGCCGCCCTCACCGACGACTACTTCATCGAGCGCCGGCTGTACCCGAACGTCGACTTCTACACCGGCGTCATCTACCGGGCCATGGGCTTCCCGACCCGCATGTTCACCGTGCTCTTCGCCATGGGCCGCCTGCCGGGCTGGATCGCCCACTGGCGCGAAATGCACCGCGAGCCTTTGAAGATCGGCCGCCCGCGCCAGATCTACACCGGCTACGGCGAGCGCGACTACATCGAGATCAACGGTCGCTGACCTCGACGGGCCCTGTGCCCGAACGCTTTTCGGCGAAACCCCGTCGTCACCCTTGGTGGCGGCGGGGTTTCGCCGTTGCGGGTCACTGTCCGACGAGTTCGACGGCCTCGCTGCCGTCCTCGTCGACGAGCACGGTGCCGACCATGGGCGCGCCGATGTAGGTGTAGACCTGGGCGATCGCGCCCGCGGCCGTGGAGGTCGCCGAGTCGAGTCGCCATGCGGCAGCGGCGGTTCCGTCCTCGAAGAGGCGGCGACCCTTGCCGAGCACCACGGGAAAGGTGAGCAGGCGCAGTTCGTCGACCAGTCCGGCCGCCAGCAGTTCGCGGGCCAGCGCGCCGCTGCCGTGGACCTGCAGGGTGCGGCCCGGCTTCGCCTTCAGCGCGCGGACCTCCTCGATCAGGTCGCCGGTGAGCAGATGCGAGTTGTGCCAGGTCAATTCGCGCGCGGTGGTGGAGGGCACGTACTTGGGCAGGGTGTTCAGCGCCGTGGCCATCGGATCTGCGGGGTCGGTGACCCGCGGCCAATGCGCGGACAGCAGGTCATAGCTCTTGCGCCCCAACAGGAATGCGTCGGCGTCGGCGACCCAGCCCACTACGGTCGCCCCCATGTCCTGATCGGCGAAGGGGATGAGCCAGCCGCCGAGGTCGAAACCGCCGGTCGGGTCCTCCTCCGGTCCGCCCGGCGCCTGCAGCACGCCGTCCATGGACACGAACATGGTGACGGTGAGTTTCATGGCGGGTTCCTCTCCATTAATCTGTACGGTGTTCAGAAGATCTGTACGGCGTTCAGAATGGCGCAGGTTTCTGGACGCTGTCCAGATTATGTGATGCAGGCCATAAGGAGGGAACCGTGAGCGAGACGCGGGACAAACCCGGCCGGCGAGCCACCTACCGGCACGGCGCATTGAAGGAAGCCCTGGTCGAGGCCGGAATCGAAATGGCAAGGGAGAGTGGGCCGCAGGCGATCGTGCTCCGCGAGGCGGCCCGCCGGGCGGGCGTCGCACCCAATGCCGCCTACACCCACTTCGCCGATCGCGACGCCCTGGTGCAGGCCGTAGCCCGGGTCGCCCTGGCCCGGCTGGCGGGGTCCATCGTCGCGGACCAGCAGGCGCTACCGGAAATCGGCGATCCGGCCGCGCTGGCCCGCGCCCGTTTCCGGGCGGTCGGCACCGGGTACCTGCGCTTCGCCCGCGCCGAACCCGGCCTGTTCCGAACCGCTTTCGCGACCCAGCACGACATCCAGGCCGTCGCCGCCCCCGAAGCCTCCGGCCCGACCGGCCGCTCGGCCGTCGAACTGCTCTCCGACGCCCTCGACGGCCTGGTCGAGACCGGACTCCTCCCGGCCGACCGCCGCGCGGGCGCGGAATTCCTGGCCTGGCCCGCCGTCCACGGCCTCGCCTACCTGGCGGTCGACGGCCCGTTCCGCTTCCTCGAGGGCGAGCAGCTCGACGAGCTCACCGAGCGACTGCTCGACATGGTCGACCGCGGAATCTGAACGCGCATCGCGAAACTGGCGGTTTTCGTTCACAAGGACTTGTTAAGGATCTTGCTGGGGCGGGGCGGCAATCTTGTTCCCGTGAGACGGAGACGATCTCACTACCACCGAAAAAGTCTGTGCGGCAAGCACATTCGGATTGATGAGGGAAAAGACATGCTGTACCTGCTCGACGCCGGCTCCTCGATCGCCGCCAACGCCACCGCCGCCATCGGCAACATCATCAACATCATCGGGGCGCTCACGGCCCCGCGCCCGTAAACCGCGCCCGGGGGAACCAGGGGGAATCCGAACTCCGGGTGCTACCTGCCGCGGCGGGGGCGGCAGGTGACACCCGGAGAAATTCGGATGCAACGGACCGAAATTCGTGGGATGTTCGATTCATGGCATCGACGAATGGCATTGTCGTGCGTTCGGCGCGCACCGAGGAGCGGGATCAGATCCGGCGGCTGTCGGAGATCTGCTTCGGAATGCGGGTCGGCCCGGCCGATATCGAGTACGGACCGCAGGTCTTTCCGACCGAGCGGGCCCTGGTCGCGGTGGACGGCGACCGCATTGTCGGGCATACCAACGACCACACCATGACGGTGACCGTTCCCGGCGGCGGCACCGTGCGGGCCTGCGGCGTCACCAGTGTCGTGGTCGCGCCCACCCATCGGCGGCGCGGCATTCTGCGCGCGCTCTACACCGAGCAGCATCGGCGCACCGAGGCCGAGGGCGTGCCGCTCACCATCTTCACCGCCAGCGAGGGCACCATCTACGGGCGCTTCGGCTACGGCCCGACCGTTGTCGAGGTCGACTTCACCGTGCGCGGCCGCACCGCCGAATTCCGGCCCACCACACCGGATCCCGGCGGCGTCCAGGTCGTTTCGCTGGACGAGGCCGAGACCGTGCTGCCCGAGATCTACGACCGCTGGCGGCGACTGGTCCCCGGCGCGCAGGTCCGGCCCGAAGCCCGCTGGCAGCAGCGGGTTTTCGCCGATTCGGTGCAGACCGAGGACGGTGCGCCGCAGTTCTTCCTGACCCATCCGGACGGCTACGCCATCCTGCGCCGCGCCTGGAGCGACGACGGGAACACCGCCACCGTCCGCGAACTGCGCGCGGTCACCCCCGAGGCGCACATCGCGCTGTGGCGGGTCCTGCTCGGTCTGGACCTGGTGAAGACCGTGGTGGCCAGCACCAGCGACAACGATCCGCTCCCCCACCTGGTGACCGATCCACGCCTGATCCGCGTCACCGCCCGCCACGACGCCCTGTGGGCCCGGATCATGGACGTCCCCGCCGCCCTCACCGCCCGCACCTACCAGCGCGACCTGGATCTCGTACTGGCCGTGGACGATCCGTTCCGCGACGCGGGCGGCGCCTTCGCCCTGCGTGTCCGCGACGGCATCGCCGAATGCGAACCCACCGACCGCACCCCCGACCTGGAACTGGGCATCGACGTCCTCTCCAGCCTCTACTTCGGCGCCTACCGCGCCCGCACCTTCGCCGCCGCCAACCGAATCCAGGCCAAGGACACGGCGCAACTCCGCGCCTTCGACGAGGCTTTCACCTCGGATCGGGACGCGGAACTCGGCTGGTTCTTCTGACGATCTATCCCCGCCCCTGAACGCCGACCCCCGAAATCAGGGTTTTCCCTGGTGGTCGGCGGTCCAGGGGCCTGGCATGCTGGTTGATGTGAAACCCATCCAGTTGATACTCAACGTCCTGTGGCTCGTGCTGGTCGGATTCTGGATGGCCGTCGGGTACGTGATCGCCGGATTGATCTGCTGCATCCTGATCGTCACGATTCCGTGGGGGATCGCGTCGTTCCGGATCGCGAACTTCGTGCTGTGGCCGTTCGGGCGGGAGGCCGTGGAGAAGCCGAGCGCGGGTGTGGGATCGATGCTGGGGAACATCATCTGGATCATCGTCGCCGGGTGGTGGCTGGCCCTGGGTCACCTGATGACGAGCATCGCGCTCGCGATCACCATCATCGGAATCCCGTTCGCCTGGGCCAATCTCAAGCTGATCCCGGTGTCCCTGTTCCCGCTGGGGCGCGAGATCGTCAGCAGCGACCGACGTTTCGGGTACTAGGGATTATTCGGACTCGTCCACGATCTGCTTCATGATGCTGACGGCCTCGGTGAGCACCTTCACCTGCTCCGGGGACAGGCCCGCCAGCTGATCGGTCATCCAGGCCTCGCGGGCCTGGTTCTCATCCAGGATGAGCGCCCGCCCGGCGGCGGACAGCGACACGATGATCTGCCGCCCGTCGGTCGGGTGCGGATTGCGTTCCACCAGATCCAATTCCGACAGCGAGGCGATGACCCGCGTCATGGACGGCGGCTGCACCCGCTCCTTGGCGGCCAGCGCGCCCGGGGTCATCGCGCCTTCGCGATTCAGGGTGGCGAGCGCGGACAGCTGGGTCAGCGAAATCTGGGCATCGGCCCGCCGGCCTCGCAGATGCCGAGTCAAGCGCACCACGGCCAGCGAGAGGTCACCGGCGAGCGCTCGAATGTCGGAAGGCGTTGTCACAGAGGCAAACGATACGGGACCGTTCGCGCACGAGTCGGCTGTTCGCGTGCGGCCCACTAGTCTGGTTGACGTGACGACACCGCCGGTACCGGAGATTCCCCCGCGCTTCACCGATCCGCGGCCCGTACTGGCCGTGGGCAGCCTCGGTTTCCTGATCGCGACGATCGCGGTCTGGGCGAACGACGCCTGGGCCACCGCGCGCCCGGTATGTCTGATGGGCCTCGCGGTCGGACTGCTCGGCTACACCATCTTCGCGATTCAGCGCCGGGGCGCGCGGCGCGGCGACAAAGGCGCGCAGCTCGGTCTGGACTGAGGAACTCACGCCCGAAGGCTTTACAAACTCCGCCTCGACGTAACGAATGTCGGGAATGCCGCACAGACCGCTGGTCCAGACCACGGTTGAAAAACGAACTTGTGGAGCGTGCGAATTGACTGCGCGCGTCGCGGACGCTTAACTCCCTGGAGTGTCCTCCCGATTGAGCGTCGAAGAACGACGGGCCCACCTTATCGAGGCAGCCATCGGCCTTGCCGAAAAAAAGGGCGTGGCAGGAGTTACCACGCGCGATGTTGCCCAGGCAGCCGGTGTTTCCCTCGGTGTGGTGCATTACTGTTTCGAAAACAAAGATCAGCTGATGACCGAGCTGGTCAAGGCGCTCTCGATGGAATTGCGTGATTCCGTCGACGCCAACGAAACCGTATGGCAGGACGTCGGAACCGGAAAAGCAGCGCTTCAACAATTGGTGCGCGCGGGTCTGGAACTCATGTGGCTCAACATCGAAGCCACGCCGGAACGGCAACTCCTGACCTACGAAACGACCACCTACGCACTACGCGAAGGGGAATCGACCCCGGCCAAACTCGCCATCGCCCGCGAGCAGTACACCTTCAACGACTCCACCGTCGCCGATGTCTGCGAGCACGCGCGCGAGGCCACCGGCACCCAGTGGACCGTTCCCGTCGGCACCCTGTCGCGGTTCATCCTCAACACCATCGACGGCATCGTGCTGCGCTGGCTGGTCGACAACGACAGTGCCGCCGTCCGTGAGCAATTGGACATCCTCGCCACCACCGTGGCAGCCCACTCGGCCTGACCCGGGCCCCCATCCTCATCCGGCGCGGACACCTGGAGTGTCCGCGCCGGACCTGATTCATGGCCCGAATCTCGAGGTTTCGGGCCCGAATCTCAACGGCGTGAGAAGTTCTGGGGCTGCGCCTGTACGTGGGTGACACCATCCTCGTGCCACCAGGCCACCGCGACGGTCGCCTCGTACGCGCCCGAGAGCCGCACCCGCAATTCGTCGTGGACCACGAGTTCGCCCGGGGGCGTGGCGAAATCGAACTGCATGCGCAGCAGCACGCCGAGCGGTTCCGCCGCCCAGGAGGTTTCGCGGCCGGCGCTCACCACCTCGGCGGTCACCGCCTCGGAAACCAGCGGTAGATCCAGCAGGGTGGCAAGGGATTTCGCGGTGGCCATGTCGCCGACCACCAGGCGATCCACCGGCAGCGCCGGGCCGAACCAGGAGCGGTCCAGCACCAGGGCGTCGGCGGCGTCGATCACCTCGCCCGACAGTGCCCGCACCTGCCCCGGCAGCACCAGCTCCTCGGTGTCCAGGCGGCCGGATTCCAGCCCTTCGGCCAGCAGCCGATAGGTCTGCGAAATCGACTCGGGGCCGGGCCTTCTGGCCGGATCGGCGAGGGCGTCGAGCAGTTCCTCGGCCAGGGCAGTGGTCAGCACCTCGGGATCGGCGAGCACGCCGCGCAGCACGCGGAGATCGTCGGCATCGAAGCCGGGCAGCTGCGGCAGCAGCCCGGCGAACAGGGTGTCGTCGGGGTGGCGCATGACGCCCAGCGCGATACCGTCGATGTGGGCGTGGTGGCGCAACCACCAGGCGGTGTAGCCGTCACGGTCGGCGAGCAGGGGGCGGGTGGCGGGGTCGGACAGCAACAGCCGCAGTGCTTCCGGCCATTCGGCATCGTCCACCAGATCCAGGTCGCGCACCGCGATCAGCTCGGCCGGATCGTCGGCGAGGCCCTCCCACCAGGTTTCCTCATCGTCGAGGTGATGGTCCGGGCCGGTCGGATCCGACTCGGCCACCAGCGTGAAGCCCCAGCCGACACCGATGGCGCGCAACGCTTCCGGGCCGTGCCGGTCCAGGACATCCGCGCCGACCGTGGTGAACGGCGAATCCTCCACCAGCACCCGGCTCAGCGGGGCGTCGGGCAGCAGCAGCTCGTCGGCAGGTGTGGATTCACCCTCGACATCGGGCAATTCGAGCAGACCCAGCCACGTCGGCAGCGTGCCGGGCGCGGCGAGGGAGTGCGCGGCCAGGCTCAGCACCGCGTCCACGGTGTCCGGATCGCTGGGATCGTCCTCCAGAATCGCCTGCAGGCCCGGATCGTTCAGCAGATCCTCCGGCGTGGCGGGCCGCGCGCCCAGCCGCCCCAGCAGCTCGTGCGCCGCCTCCGGATGCACCAGCCGCGCCCAGTGCACCGGGATCGCCGACTCCAGCCGGTCGTCCAGCACCACCGTGCGCGGGCCGGTCACCAGCCGGCCGTCGGTCAGCGGGACCGCCAGCGCACCCAGCTCCTCCACCAACAGGGGGTCCACGGCGAACGAATCCAGGGCGTCGTAGAGCGAATACCACCACTGCGGTTCACGTTCCAGGCTGCCCGACAGCTCCGCGATGCGCGCCAGGCCGATGCGATGCACGTCCAGCACCGCCAGCGCGTCCGCGTACATGCGCTGCGAAAGTTCCGGGATCACCAGCGGCCCGGCCATATCCGCCAGCAGACCGGCCAATTCCGCGGTGGCGCCGGTGAATACGCTCGCCCGCCGTGGCGCGGCCACCGGACCGCGCGGATCCGCTTGCGCCGCAACGCCCTCGCTCGATTCATCCACAACCATCCCCAGCTCGGCTGTGGATGGTTCGGTGACACCGTCGATCCCGTCCCCGTCGTAGGTCGCGACCACATCGTGCGGGCCGATGGCGTCGTGGGGTTCGACCGCATCGAAAGGCGATTCGTCCTCGACCGGCAGCTCCCACAGCGGCAGCGTCTCCGGCTCGGCCGGTCGCGCGGTGCGCGCCTTGGGGTCGGCGAAGTCGTGCTCCGCACCGGCGCGGGCGGCGTGGCCGGATCGGCCTGCTCCGGTGCGGCAGCGGCCGCCGCCTCGCCGGAGTCCGGGATCACGACACCGAACTCGGCATCGAAATCCACCGGGGCGGGCGCGGATTCGAGCACGACCTCCGGGCTCGGCTCCAGCACCGGGAGCCATTCGTGCTCGCGGAGCTCGTCGATCAGCGCCTCGCGGAGCAGGCCGTCGGCCTCGCTGCGGGCGAAACCGGGGGTCGGCACCACGACCAGGCGGTCGCGGGGCGGCAGGGCGCGCGCGAAATCGGCGTAGCCACGGGCCAGCTCGGTGAGGTGCGCGCCGGGGAGCAGGCGGCGACGGTCCGGCTGCATCGGGATATCGGCGATGAGCAGCGCCGGAATCGACAGCTCCTCATCGGAACGGGTGGGCGCGCGCAGCACGTCCGGATGGGCGGCGACCGGGCGGCCGTCACGCACCGGCAGCAGCCAGCGCGCGGGCCCGGTGCGGTACTGCCACCACACCCGCTCCTCGGAATTCGGGCCCGTGACACGCAGTTCGGTCAGACCGTATTCGAGTTCGCGCTCGGCGCTGACGATCTCGTCGCCGCCGATCCGAATGCTCTGCAGCGCGGGCAGTTCCAGCAGCAGCTCGGCCGCCTCGGCCCGCATCTCCGCCAGCAGGGCGACGGTGTCCACGTCCTCGCGCAGCCGCAGCACGATCTCACTGTCGAAGCCGCCGGCGGGCCGCTCCTCGGTGGACCAGGCCAGCCGCAGCGCGGGCGGCACGAAACCGCCCGGCGTCTCCGGGATCTCGATGCCCTGCGCGCCCAGCAGCGCCCAGGTCTCGGCGCGCGAGAACCGCACCGACCCGCTGGTCGATCGCAGCTCGATCTCGTCCGACACCGTCAGCACGGCGGTGAAACCCACACCGAACTTGCCGACGGCCGCGCCCTCGGTCTTGCCCGAGGCCCGCAGCGCGGTCAGCGCGTGCACGCCCGAAACGTCCAGTGCCGCGCCACTGTTGGCGACATGCAGGGTCCGCCCGTCCAGCCACACCGCGACCCGGCCCGGGACGCCCGCCTTCACGGCCGCGTCCGCCGCGTTCTGTGCCAGTTCGGTCAGCAGCCGATCCCGGTATCCGGATCGCACCAGGTCCGCCTCGGTGGCGGCGTCCTCCCGCAGGCGGGTGGGCGATCCGCGCCACGCGGCCACCACACCGGCCCGCAGCTGCTCGGTCCCGAACGGATCCCCCAAATCGGTCGCGATCACGCCCAAATACCCCTTCCCGCACAACGGTTTCATGGCACGCCGAACTCTGCCGGGAAACAGGTCTGCCACACCACCCGAACCGGCGTGGCGGAATTATTCGCCGCGGCTGATCAGCGCGACTCCGCGGCCCCCGAATCGGGCTCGGCGCGAACGGCATCTGACTCGACGCGAACGGCATTGACCGCCCAGGCGTCGTCGTACACCGCGTCGGGGTCCGGCACGTCGAACAGCGCGGCCACCCCCTCCTCCACGGCGGTCTCGGGCGCAGCGGCCGGGGCCGTCTCCACCGACTCGCCCGATGCGTCGACCGACTCGACCTCGGCAGCAGGCGCTTCGACCTCGGCCACCGGCGACTCGGGATCGGCGACAACGGCTTCCGCCTCGGCAGCGTCGTCCGCTTCGGCGGCAACCGGTTCCGGGCGCAGCTCGGCGACGGGGATCATTTCCACCGCCGCATCGTCGTAAGCCTCGTAGAGCGGCGATCCATTGCCGGAGGGCAGCACCACATCCGAATGCGCGCCACAGCCGTAGGCCACGTGCACGACATGCCCGTCCGCGCCCATCGCATTGGCGCACACGCCGAAGGCGGAACGCAGCGCGCCCGCGAGCGGAACGTAGAAGCCGCACAGGCCACAGGTCGACGGTGCCGCGCGGGCCATATCCGTGTCCGGACCGTATTCGGTGAACCAGCGATCCGCCGCGTCCTCGCGGCCCTCGCGCGAAAGCACCTGGGTACGACCGAGACCGATCTCCAGGGCG
>NZ_BAFX01000014.1 GCF_000308815.1 Nocardia concava NBRC 100430 | reverse complement strand
AAGCGCCGCGCCACCACCTCGCCCGCGATCTCGTCGAGTCGACGGCCGGTGGTGAAGGCGTGCCCGATCAACCGCGCGTAGGCGACCGCCGCGCTCGCGTCCAGTTGCACCGCGACCATGCCGGTGGCCTGATGGATCTCGCGGGTCGAAACCGTCAGCTCCCACCAGGGTCCCAGCGCCGCGTCGTCGACCTGTGGGGCGGGCGGAGCGAGCGTCGAGAGCAGCGCGGTGGTGATGACGTCGGCGATCTTCAGCGCATCGGCGAATGTCGCGGGGTCGCGCAGGACCTGCCCGGCATCGAGCAGGTCCAGGAAGCCGACGCGAATCGCGCCCAGCCGCAACGGGATCGAGCACACCGCGCCGAGGCTGGGCACCCGATCCCATTGGGCGAGCAGAGGCCAGCGGCCCTGCGCGAGCGCGGCCGCCGGATTCGTGACGCGCACCGGAGCGCCGGCGCGGTGGCAGTCGGGTCCCGGGCCCTCGCCGGTGGCGATTTCGGCGTCGGCGAGCCATCCGGCGGCGGGGCCGACCGAGCCGAGGACATCCCATCCACCGTCGGGCATCGCCGCGGCGATAGTAGCCCCGGAGATCGGGAGCACCTGCACGCAGATCTCGCACAACCGGCCGCCTCGCAGCGGCATGTCGTGGCCGTTGCCGGTCAGATCGTGCAGAGCGGACAGGAAGCGCGCCGACGCCGAGCGTGCGGCGTTCACGACATCCCGCCGGGGTCGCGCCCTGGCTCGGTGGTCATCGCTCGCTCCCGTCCGGCGTGGTCGGCTGTCGCCACGGCCCGACCGCGAGATGTCGGTAAAGCGGTCTGAACCATCAGACTAGTCCCCTGGCCGACCGAGCGGGGGCACGCGGCCTGCCCGGGCGTCGTCACCGCGGAGGGGCCCTGATCGGGAAGCGATGGCGGCGAACACGATCGCCGCCATGTATCCGGCAGCCATTGGCTCATGACCCATCCGTCTGCGCACCATGTCAGCAGATTCGACCACTCCAGGCGGTCCCGGGTGGCGGCAGCGTCGAACTCGGGGGTGACCGCGGCGATCAGATAGCGGCGTTCGGCCGGGGACTCGGGTGCGGCGAGCCGGTCGCACAGGGCCTCCGCGGCCAGGTTCACGTCGGCCGCGATGACGACGTCCGGCAATCTGCGCTCGAAGTGTTCCGGGCCTCGCGTGACCGCCTTGACAGACCATTGCTGAACGCCGGCAGGAGGTGGGGTTCGCGGCTGCGGACCGTGGTCAGGGCCGATGTTGTGATTATTGAAATTCATGCTGCCCCTGTCCGGATCGCTGGTCGATCCGCCGGGGTCTGGAGCGGCACTCGAACGATGGTCGTGCGCTTCGATATCGAATGACACGCGATCGTCCGCCGTCGCGCCAAGTGTACTCGCATGGTTATGCCGTGATCCGAAAAACATTGAGGCAAGCGAATTTCCGACCGGTCTGGCTAGTATCGAGCCGGATCGGGCGGGCAACTTCGGAGGGTTGCGCCAACTGTGGCGTCGGAGCGTTCTACCAATGGCAGGCGTCACGGCAGCAACAGCACGTCCGAACTGGTCGGACCAACCGTCGTCACCGGCTGGTCTCAGCCCCGCTGGCCTCCTGGTGCTTTGAGGGTGCTCAGGTCGAAATCGGCCTCGATGACCAGTCGACCAGTAAGAAGATGCTGGTCGGTCCTGTTCCCATCCATATAGTGCCCCGCCGAGGGCACATCGAGCGTTGGCGCCGACATCGGCGGAGGTCTGCCGCAGGCTCCTCCCGGTAGCGGAGCGGCAATTCCCTACAGCCGCAATCGAATCTGCGGCGACCAGAGTGGGTATCAGGTATCGCCGTCGCGGCAGGCTCAGGCGCAGACTGCGGCCTGGATGGAATTGGCCAGGGGGAGAAGCGGGCTGGATGCGCCGCCGGTGGCTTCGATCAGGAAGACCAGGGGGTAGGAGACGATCGCGCACTGGGGCGAGGGCGGGGGCGGGGTGGCCGCGGCGGTTCCGACGCCGGTCATGACCGCTCCGGCGGTCAGGGTGCCGGCGATGGCGGCGGTGGCGAGTAGTTTGCGCATATCGATTCCCAACTTTCGTTCTTCGGATGAACTGTTATAGACAACTCTCAGCAACTATCGAGCGAGAGGCTGCGAGTATTTCGCGATCGACCGCCGTCGTGACCCATGTCTCCTCAGTGGTGCACGACACAGAACGGGGTCGATTGATCTAGGACCGATTCTGGCCTGGATGGTCCGTAGGTTGATCGCTATGAACGCTGAGATCATTCCCTTTCGGATCCAGATTCCGCAGGTAGATCTCGATGATCTGCGTGAGCGGCTGGATCACACTCGGTACCCGTACCCGGTGCCGGGCACCGGCTCCGAGCAGGACCACGGCATCGCACCCGACTATCTGCGGGAGTTGGCCGACGAGTGGGCTCACGGCTTCGACTGGCGCGCACACGAAGCCGAGCTCAACACCTATCCACAGTTCGTCACAGAAATCGACGGGCAAACCATTCATTTCGTGCACATGCGCTCACCCGAGCCGGGTGCGACCCCGCTGCTGCTGAACCACAGCTTCCCCGCCTCGTTCGCGGAATTTCTGCGGGCGGCCGGACCGCTGGCCGATCCCCGCGCGCATGGCGGAGACCCGGCCGACGCCTTCCATATCGTCATCCCGTCGCTGCCCGGGTTCGCGTTCTCCACCCCGCTGTCCGCGCGGGGCTGGAATCTGGGGCGGACAGCGCTGGCGTTCGGGGAGTTGATGACCCGGCTGGGGTACGAGCGCTTCGGCGTCGCTGGCGGCGATATCGGTGCCGGGGTCGGCGGTCAGCTGGCGGCGCTGCTGCCTGATCGGGTGATCGGCGCGCTCACCGTGAGCGATCGCCTCCAGGTCGGGATGGCCGGTGACGACTTCCCCGTCCCCGACGGCCTCACCCTCGACGAACGCAAGGAATTGGAAGCGGCACAACATGATTGGTCGCAGCGCAAAGGCTATCGAGTGCTGCAGAACACCCAGCCCAACGCCCTCTCGGCGGGCTTGGCCGATTCCCCGATCCTGCAATTGGCCTGGATCGCCGAGAAATTCCAGGAATGGGCCAACCCCGCCACACCCATCACCCGCGACAACATACTGATCGGCGCGAGCCTGTACTGGTTCACCCGAACCGGCCCCGGCGCAGCCGATTTCTACTGGGAAATGTCACACACCCAGACCGGCTGGGGTGGCTCTTCTCCTGTGCCACAAGGCTCTTCACTGTTCTACAGCAACCCACTCGTACGCAAGATCCTCCACCCCGGCGACAACGTCGCCTTCTTCCGCGACCATCCCGCGGGCGGCCACTTCCCAGCCCTCGAGGTCCCGGACCTGTTCATCGACGACCTACGCGCATTCTTCAGCCAACTCCGCAACTGATGAAGGGTTTCTCGGCCGGCGTGATCGTTAAGGATCTCGCAAGTGATGGGCTAGTCCGGGTTCCTAGTGTCGGTGCTGTCGTGTTCGGTTCGCTGGATATGACACGAGTTGGCCGTGCGAGGAACGGGACTGGGGATGGGCGTTCTTACCATTGAGCCTGGCATCGGGGAGTTGGGGCGATGGGGGCCGGTTACCAGGGTGTTGGTTCGGTTCGGGGTGGTGTATTTCGGGCTGTTCGCGATGTTGTCTCAGGTCATTTTGGAGTTTCCGGGGGTGGGGGTGTGGTGGCGGCCGGTGGGTGGGGACTGGCCGCAGCCGGTGGTGGAGTGGGTGGGGCGCACTGTTTTCGGTGCTGCGGCGGTGCGTCGGGATTCGGGTAGCGGGGATACCGCTTATGACTGGGTGCTGTTGTTCTGCATTCTGGTGGCGGCGGTGATTGCGACGGGGGTGTGGAGCGCTCTGGATCGCGGGCGCGTCGAATATCGCAGGGCGGCAGGCTGGTTGATGGTGTTCCTGCGGGTGGGTGTCGCGGGGACGATGCTGAGTTACGGCTTCGCTAAAGCCTTTCCGTTGCAGATGCCGTCGCCGTCACTGGCCCGGTTGTTGGAGCCGTACGGCGATCTCACTCCGATGGGGGTGCTGTGGAGTCAGGTCGGGGTATCACCGGTTTACGAGATTCTGCTCGGGATCGCGGAGATACTCTGCGGCGTACTGCTTCTGGTGCCGCGTACAGCGGTGGAGGGGGCGCTGCTGACTGTGGTCTGCGCGGCGCAGGTGTGGATCCTGAACATGACCTACGACGTGCCGGTGAAGATTCTGTCGTTCCATGTGCTGGTCATGGCGCTGGTGTTGGTGGCGCCCGAAGCGCGGCGGATTGCGGCGGTGCTGCTGGGCAATGCCGTCGGACCGTCGACCGCGCCGCAACCTTTCCGGACTTCCCATGAACGACGGATCGTCGCGCGTCTTCAGGTTGCGCTGTTGGTGTGGCTGATCGCGGCGGGCACTGTCAACGGCGTTGTGTCCTGGCAGCAGCGCGAGCCCGAATCCGAGCTGTACGGGATTTGGGAAGTCGGTGCATTCATTCGGGACGGAGAATCGGTACCTGCGTTATCAGGGGACGAAATGCGCTGGCGTCGAGTGGTATTCGATAGGCAGACAACCGCGGATATCCAGACGATGGATGATCGGTTCCGACCCGTACGGGCGGAAATCAGCGCTGACACACAACAGCTCACGCTCCGCTCCTGGAGTGACCCCGAGTCCGCCGCACCGTGGGCGGCCTTCACCGTCGAGCGCCCCTCGCCGAATAGATTGCTGCTCAACGGCGAATTGGATGGACATCCGGTCAGGCTGGAACTGACCGCCCAGGAGGCAGACCGTTTCACGCTGCGGCAAAGCCGATTCCACTGGGTCACCGAGTTCCCAGATAACAGGTGCACCTCGGGCCGACCGGCCTGCCCCACACCGTCGGAATCATCGGCGAAGTGAAGAACTACGACGTCGCGCGCGAAATCACCTGTCCCGTCAGCGGACTCGAACGGCTTCCGCGAAGGCGTTGATGAGCGGCGACTGTCTGTCGGTGCGCCAGACGAAGGCCCAGCGGACCGGTGTCGCGTCGCGCACCGGGATCGAGGTGAGACCGGGCCAGGAGTAGAACTGGGCGTACTCGGCCGGGGCGGTGATCACCGCCTGCTCGGTCACCGCCGCTTTGAGTTCGTCCTCCCAGGTGAATGCCTCCGGACCGCGCCGGACCTTGCGGCCGGCGGGGGTGCGGCAGGGCAGGAACGCTTCCTCCATGGTCGCGTCCATCGCCGACGGCACCCCGGGCATCGGGTTGATGAACAGCAGATCGCCGTAGTCCTCCAGGCCGACGGATTCGCGATCGGCGTAGGGGTGGGTGTCGGCGAGCATGAGGATGATGCCGGAGGAGTGGGTGATCGGCCCGATGGTGATGTCGGGTTGGCGGAGGGGAAGCCAGAGATGCGCCACATCGACGTCGCCCGATCGCAGCAGTTCGAACGGGGTGAACGGATTGATATCGCGCTGAATCACTTTGACCGCCGGATACTGCGCCTGGAAGTTGTCGATAGCCTCGGTGACCATCCAGGTTTGCGGGCCCGCCGTGCCGATCGTCAGTGTCCCGCTGGGCGTTCGAGCATGGTTGGCGGCGGATTCGATACCGTCCATGATCTGCCGGTATCCGGCGTCGAGCTCGTGGTAGAGCCGTCGACCGGCGGCGGTCAAACGCACACTGCGGGTGGTGCGTTCGAACAACGGTGTGCCGATGCGCCGCTCCTGCTTCTTGATCGATTGGCTGATCCGCGCCGGAGTCAGACGCAATCGCTCGGCGGTACGCCCGAAGTGCAGCTCCTGAGCCAGGGTCAAAAAGATCTCGATGTCCCGCAGCTCCACCCGCGCAGGCTATCAAGATCTTCCGCCGACTATGCGGCCGTGACTTAACAGTGTGATGCGAAAGCCGGCGTTTTTCCGTCGGTGATCGGTGAGCAGACTGGGACTCCAATCATGACCCCAGGAGTCGTTTTGCGTAACAAGACCGTTCTCATCTGCGGCGCGAGCATCGCCGGACCCGCGCTGGCCTATTGGTTGAACCGGTACGGATTCCAGGTCACCGTGGTCGAGAAGGCCCCGACGCTGCGGCCGGGCGGGCAGGCGGTGGATTTCACCGGCGAGACCCACCATCGGGTGCTGGAGCAGATGGGGATCCTCGAGGACGTCTACGCCCACCAGACCGGCAAGACCGACACCGTGTTCGTCGACGCCGACGGCAAGCAGGTGGCATTCATGTCCGGCGATTTCACCGGCGGCGATGTCGAGATTCTGCGCGGCGACCTGTCCCGCATCATGTACGAAACGACTTGGCAGGACTGCGAATACATCTTCGGTGATTCCATCGGCGCGATCACCGAGACCGACAGCGACGTCTGGGTCGAGTTCGAGCGCGCCGCACCGCGGCGGTTCGACCTGGTGTTCGGCGCCGACGGTATCCACTCGCGGGTGCGGCGGCTGGTGTTCGGGCCCGAGAAGGATTTCGTGCAGCATCAGGGCCACTACTACTGCGTCGTCGGAGCCAGCCCCTGGACCGATACCCCGGCCGGGAACCGGGATCGGATCACCTCCTACGGCCACAACGATCCGGGTCGATACGCGGTCTCGGGTGGTGCGAAGGCGCAGCAGATGTACCTGTTCGCCTCCCCCGAGATCGACTATCCCCGTGACGATGTCGCCGTGCAGCGGCAGATCGTGAAGGAGACTTTCGCGGGTATGGGCTGGCGTGTACCGGACATGCTCGCCGAGATCGACAACTTCGACGACCTCTACCTCGACGCCATCGCCAAGGTGCGCAAGATGAAGAGCTTCACCCGCGGTCGCGTCGCACTGGTCGGCGACGCCGGGTACGCGAACACCCTGGCCGGCTTCGGAACCGGCGCCGCCGTCGTCGGCGCATATGTGCTGGCCGGTGAACTCGCCCGGGCCGCGGGCGATCACACCGCCGCCTTCCCCCGATACGACGAGGTCATGCGCCAGTACAGCAAGCTGTCCGACAGCGCCAACGCGGGCAGCTTCCTGTGCCCGAAGACCGCCCGCGGGTTGAGGTTCCGCAACTGGTTCCTCGGTTCCAAGGGCATAGGCTGGATGGAGAAGATGGCCGAAGGCTCGAAGAACCTGGAACTGCGGGACTATCCGACCCTCGTAGCCAGCGCCCGAGAAGGCTGAGCGCGCCGAACCACACCTCCCCCGTTCGCGCCGATCTGGATCGCCGAGCTGGTTCGCCGACGGAACGCACAGTAAGCAGCCGCCGACGCGCGGGCATAATGTGTAGCTGCCCAGGTGAACGGGCGTGAGGATGAGCGGATTTGGGGGATTCGGTGCGGCTGCCTTCGACGCGGGCGTTTCGGTATCTGATGAGCGCGTATCCGCCGCTGTTCTTCGCGGGCGTGCGGGTCGAGCATGTCGCCGAGGACTGGACCTCGGTTCGGGTATCGCACCGTGTCCGCCCCTGGAACCGCAATATCAACGGCGCGGCCTTCGGCGGCACGCTGTACGCGATGACCGATCCCTTCTTCGGAATCATGGCGCGCGGGCAGCTCGGTGACGGCTACCGCGTCTGGAGCGTCAGATCCGGCATCGAATTCATCGCACCCGGGCGCGGGATCGTCACCGCGACTATGGAACTCGACGCCACACAGGCCGAGCAGATTCGCCAGGCCACCCGCGATGGCGCCAAATCGATCACCACCCACTCCACCACCATCCACGACGCCGACGGCAATGTAGTCGCCCGCGCCACCCAGGACGTGTACGTCCGCCAGCTCCGCACCGAGACCGACACGCGTTCCGCCGGCTGAAGCCGGACCGATAAGCCAGATTTATCGGCCACCGGGGAGATCGACATTGATCCCAGAAGCGGACCGATGGGATCGTCTGGGAGGCAATACCTTCCAGCAGTGCCGAGAGGAACCGCACGCGATGACCGAGTCCCTGCCAACAACCGCCTTCGTCCGTGTCGGCCGTGTCACCTTCGATCCCAGCCTGTACGAGGCGGTCGTCGTCGCGGACAAGGAAACCTCGGAATACCTGATCCCGGCGATCCAGCAGCTGCCGGGCCTTCTCCACTGGTTTGCGGGCGTCTCCCCCGAGGGCTCGCTCACCCAGGTGAGCGTGTGGGACTCCGAAGAGCACGCGGCCCAGATGGACAACCTGAAAGAGATGCGAGTCAGGGCGCGCGACGATTTCAGGGCCGTCGGCGTGACATTCACGGCAGAAACCGCGACGTACACCAATTACCCCATCACGTGGACCATCTAGCCGTCGAACGGTTCGCCGCGCTCCTCAATCGATAAGGAGCGCGCGACGACGCCAGGCCCAGCGGAGCAGGCCCACGCCTACCGCGAGGGTGATCACGTTGATGCCGAGCTCGATCAATCCGCCTGCGCCCGAATGCCACCAGATCCCGTTCTCGAGGTCGTACAGCGCATCGAGGCAGAACAGATAGACAGCCGATCCGCCACCCGCGATGAGCCAAAGCAGTGCAGTGGCATGACGTTTGATCAATGCGACGGCAGCCGCGATCACGCACACCGCCAACCAGGCGTCAGCCAGCGGGAAAGCGTTCTCGAACTCGATGTACGCGGGCCGCTCGTTGCTGGCGACCACCGCGCGAGCGCTGAACCAGAGCACCCAGTAGGCGGTCAGGATGACCAGACTGGCCGCGAGCACCATGAGCACCCGCTTCCTGGACCGGTCACCGATTTCGAGCTGCACCGCCACGCCAGCCATTGTGAAACGCCGCAACTCACGCGGAGATCGAATCGGCCGAGAAGGTGGGGAACTGAGTCACTCCCTCCTTGTGGCCCGATTCCCCCCGCCCTTCACGGCGCGATCCTCACCGCGGAAGCCGTGCGCGAGGCGCTGGCTGCGCAACTGGCCGACTACAAGGTCCCCACCCATATCCGCATCGTCGACTCACTGCCCCGCGACGACAGCGGCAAGGTCTACAAGCGTCAGCTCCAGATCACCTACCGGGAATGCGGATCACATTCCCGACAATCCAATACCGGTGTTCAAACCGGCATTCGCTGATCTATTGTCTCCTCGGGGGATTCGGTGACCACGTCAACCGCAGCCTGTCTCGCGGTTTCGCGCGGGTCGGGGAGGGACCGGTGTGGACATCGGACGAGGATCCCGCCATCCACATCGAGAGTTAGGAATGCGAGTCAAATGGAACTGATCATGATCTTCTTCCAGCGCGCCCTGCAGGTGGCCAACGCGGGATCTTCCTGGGCCAACACCCCCCACCGCTGACCCGGTGAGTCGTGCGTCGGCCCCGACCCCGGGGCCGACATCAGTGTTCGGGGCGGCAGGTGATGTCGGGGGCCGGAAGCCGCCCACGAACCAGGCCCTGAGGGGCGAAATCGGCGGCGGGCATGCCTGACGGTCGTTAGGCTCGTTGCCCGGCAATGGCCACCGACGACAACCTCGCTCTGATCTATGGGGAGACGGTGATCGACACCGCCCTGGATATCGCGAAGATCAAGGCGCGGCGGCTCGGGCAATGCGCGGAGCTGACCATTCACGACGGCGACGGGGATACCCACCTGAAGTTCACCGAGGTGGGGCTGCCCAGCGGTTTGCGCGCCGATCAAGCCGTCGAATTCAGCTCCAGTGGTAGTTCGGCGGCGTACACGGGCGCCGGCATCAAACTCGACGGCTTGGCCGTCGTGCGGGGCATGACCGTGTCGGTCACCGCCCTCTCGATGGAGTCGAAGCAGCTCGACAAGGCCGCCTTCGACAAGATCTTCCTTGCCGCGGTCGCGAAGGTCGCTGACGCGAAATAGCTTTCTGAACTGGGCTCGAGTGGGAGCTGACGGCGGGTGCGGGGCGTGTCAGGTCGGCGTCAGGTCGGTATCAGCGGGGGGCGCGATAGTCGTTCGCATACCGCCTATCGCAGCCGATGAAGGAGCCTTCGCCATGAATACTTTCGCTACCCCGGGACCGATCGCCATCGATGTTGACGTGCTGTGCGGCAATGTCAGCGTTGTCGCCTCCGACCGTGGGGACACGGTGGTGGAGGTGCGGCCGGGTGATGCGGCCAAGAAGGCCGATGTGAAGGCTGCGGCGCAGACGCGGGTCGAGATGGTCGGCGGGACGCTGAGCGTGAAGATGCCGAAGAATTGGCGGACGTATACGCCGTTCGGCGGGAACGCGTCGATCGAGGTGACGGTGTACGCGCCGACGGGGTCGAAGTTCAAGGCTGCCGCGGGGGTCGGGCGCATCACCGGTGCGGGGGAGCTCGGGGAGTGCGCGCTGGAGTTGGCGCTGGGCGACATTGTGGTGGAACGGCCGCTCGGGTCGGTGACGGCCAAGACGTCGAAGGGCGATATCCGCATCGGCGAGGCGACGCGTGGCGTGATGCGACTGCAGACCTCCATCGGCGAGCTCGAGGTCGGGATCCGGCCGGGCAGCGCGGCGCGTGTGGTGACCGATGTGCAGCAGGGTTCGGTGCACAACGACTTGTACCCCGTCGCGGCGGATGCCGGTGACGTCGTGCTCGTGAACGCGCAGAACTGCCTGGGCAACATCATCATCCGGCACACCACCGCCGTCTGAACCGCGCCCGCAGAGCAGGAATTCATCATGGAACTCCGGGTGGACCGGGAGCGCTGCATCGGCGCCGGCATGTGCGCGCTGACCGCTCCCGACGTATTCGACCAGGACGACGAGGACGGCCGCGTGGTGCCGCTGACCCTCGTCCCCACCGCCGAGCAGGAGGCCGCCGCGCGGGAAGCCGTGCAGCAGTGCCCCTCCGGCGCACTCACCATCGCCCACTAGTCAGCAGACAAGCGAAATACTTTTCACGACAAGGAAATACGATGACCCACACCGTCCCGGTCCCCCACGGCCTGCCCATGGAACGCAATGCCGGACCCTTCGCCCCGCCCCGCGAGATCACCGAGTTGCGCGACGCGCGCCCGGTCAGCCCGCTGATCTTCCCCGACGGCCATCACGGCTGGCTGGTGACCGGCTACGACGCGGTCCGAAAGGTCATGGCGGACACCAGGTTCAGCTCCCGCCAGGACCTCGGCGTCGTGCACGTGCCCTACGAGACGCCCGGCATGCCGATCCAGACCGAGCCCTCCCCGCAGATCCCGGGCCTGTTCGTCGCCATGGACCCGCCGGACCATACTCGCCTGCGGCGCAAGCTCACCGGCGCGTTCACCGTCAAGCGCATGAAGCAGCTCCAGGACCACATCGTCGAGATCACCGAGCAACAGCTGGACGCCATGGCGCAGCTGCCCGAGCCGGTGGACCTGGTCAAGGAGTTCGCGTTGCCGGTGCCGTCGCTGGTGATCTGTGAACTGCTCGGCGTCCCCTACGCCGACCGCGACACCTTCCAGGTGAACTCCGCCAAGTTCCTGGTCAAGGAGCAGACGCTGGAGGAGAAGGGCGCCGCCTACGGCGCCATGACCGGCTACCTGGCCCAGCTGGTGATGAGCAAGCGCGCCGAGCCCAGCGAGGACATCCTCTCCGACCTGGCCCGCGACGAGGATCTGAGCATCGAGGAGCTGGTCGGCATCGCCTTCCTGCTGCTGCTCGCCGGTCACGAGACCACCGCGAACATGTTGGCGCTGGGCACTTTCGCGCTGCTGGAGCATCCGGACCAGGTGGCCGCCCTGCACGCCGACCCGGAGCTGGTGCCCGATGCCGTCGAGGAGCTCATGCGCTTCCTGTCGGTCGCCGACATCTTCTATCGCTACGCGACCGAGGACATCGAAATCGGCGGCGAGACAATCGAAAAGGGTTCGACGGTAGTCGTCTCGCTGCTGGCCGCCAATCGCGATCCGAAGCAGTTCGCCGATGCCGACGCCCTCGACATCCACCGCCGCGCACGCGGTCTGGTCGCCTTCGGCCACGGCATCCACCAATGCCTGGGCCAGCAGCTGGCCCGCATCGAGATGCGCGCCGGTTTCGCCGGTCTGCTGCGCCGCTTCCCGACCCTGCGCCTGGCGATTCCGGCCGACGAGGTGCGGCTGCGGACCGATATGAATATCTACGGCGTGCACGCCCTGCCGGTCACCTGGACCGAGCAGGCGCACACCCGGACGGAGGAGGCGCACTGACCGGGCCGTCGGCGGCGGTCCAGCGACCCGGAGACGTGCACGGCACAATGGGCCGGGTGCGTATCAGGATGCTTGGACCGCTCGACATCCGAGCAGAGGACGATCGGCCCATCGAAGTGCCCGGTGCCCGACTGCGCGGGCTGCTGATCGCCCTCGCGCTCGAGCCCGGCCGCGCCGTCTCGAAAACGAAGCTGGTCGACTGGATTTGGGGTGAGCAGCCGCCCTCGGACGCGGCGAACGCCCTGCAGGCCTTGGTCTCCCGGCTGCGGCGGCTGCTGCCCGAGGGCTCGATCGAGGTGCAGGCGGGCGGCTACCGGCTGGTGGTGAATCCCGACGCCGTGGATGCCGTGCGCTTCGAACGGCTCGTCGAGCAGGCCCGCGGCGGTGACGACGCGCATCAGGCGCGGCTGCTGCGCGAGGCCGTCGACCTGTGGCGCGGCGCCCTCATGCAGGACATCGGGGCGCCCGACAGCGACGACCTCACCGCGGTACAAGTTCGATTCGACGGCCTGCGCCTTGCCGCCATGGAAGACCTCTACGAGGCGGAGATCCGGCTCGGTCGCGGTCCCGAACTGATCGCCGAGCTCACCGAGGCGACCACCCAGCACCCGATGCGGGAGCGACTGGCCGGCTCGCTCATGCGCGCGCTCGCCGACGCGGGCCGCGGCAATGACGCGCTCACCGCCTACGAGCGGATCCGCGAGACGCTCGCCGACGAACTGGGCGCCGACCCCTCCCCCGAACTCTCCGCCCTGCACGTCGCCCTGCTGCGCGGCGAGATCGGCGCCAAGGACACCGAGCGCAAGACCAACCTGCGCGCCGAATTGACCACGTACGTCGGCAAATACGCCGATATCGCGGTGGTCCGCGAACTCATCGCCGCCCACCGGCTCACCACGCTCACCGGCCCGGGCGGTTCCGGCAAGACCCGGCTCGCCCTGGAGACCGCGCACACCCTGCTCGACGATCTGCCCGACGGCGCCTGGCTGGTGGAATTCGCCTCCGCCGACGCGTCCGGCGATCTGGCCCAAACCGTGCTCGCCGCACTGGGTTTGCGCGATGCGCTGCTCGGCGGCGGTACCCAGGCGGAACCGATGGACCGGCTCATCGCCGCCCTGCGCGAGCGCGAGACCCTGCTGATCCTCGACAACTGCGAGCACGTCATCGACTCCGCGGCGGCCTTCGCGCACCGCCTGCTCGGGGAATGCCGCAAACTCCGGATCCTCGCGACCAGCCGTGAGCCGCTGGGCATTACGGGCGAGGCGCTGTGGCAGGTGGAACCGCTGAGCCTGCCCGCCGAGGGCGCGGACCCCGCCGATATCGAATCCTCTCCCGCCGTCCAGTTGCTGCTGGACCGGGCGGGCGCGGTTCGCAAGGACCTGCCCACCGACGCGGCCGCCCTGGCGACCATGGCCCGGATCTGCCGTGCGCTCGACGGTATCCCGCTGGCCATCGAATTGGCGGCGGCCCGCCTGCGCACCATGTCCCTGGACCAGCTCGCCACCCGCCTCGACGACCGCTTCCGCCTGCTGACCAGCGGCAGCCGCACCGCGATCCCGCAGCATCGGACCCTGCGCGCGGTGGTCGACTGGAGCTGGGAGCTGCTCTCGGAGCCCGAGCGCATGGTGCTGCGCCGCCTCGCGGTCTTCTCCGGCGGCGCGAGTCTCGAAGCGGCCGAACAGGTCTGCGCCGATGCCACGGTGGAGCAGTGGGAAGTGCTGGAGCTGCTCACCGCGCTGACCGACAAATCGCTGCTGCTGGTCACCGAGAACGGCGGCCCGCGCTATCGCATGCTCGACACCATCAAGCAGTATGCCCGCGAGCGTCTCGAGGAGGCCGGGGAAGCGGATCGGATACGGCGAGCACACCTTTCGTACTTCACCGACCTCGCCGCCAAGGCCGAACCCCGCCTGCGCCGGGCCGACCAGGTGGAATGGCTGGCCGTCCTGGATCGCGAGCACGACAACCTCGCCGCGGCCATGCGCGGCGCGCTCGCGGCGGGCGAGGGCCCCGAGGCCATGCGGCTCGCGGCGGCCGGCGGCTGGTACTGGTGGCTGGCCGGGCACAAGGCCGAGGGCCTCGAATTCGTCACCGCGGCAGCCGAACTGCCCGCCGAGGTGGAGGTCGAGACCCGGGTCACCGTCTACGGGCTGGTCTCGCACTTCCTGTCCTCCGGGCCGAACGACCAACGCCTGATGCAGGAATGGATCCACAAGGCCTACGAACTCAGCCCCGCCGACGGCGGCCACCACCCCACGGTGGCGCTCATCGCCGCCCTGGAGCGCCTGTTCCAGGGACCGGAGGCAATGCTGACCGCGTTCGAACCGCAACTCTCCGACGAGGATCCGTGGGTGCGTGCCCTGGCCCGGTTGCAGATGGGCAAGATGCGGGTCGTCCTCGGCCAGGACGGACCGGAGGTGGACGAGTACCTGGAGGCGGCACTCGCGGAATTCCGGGCCATCGGTGAGCGCTGGGGTACCGCCTTCGCGCTGACCGAAGTGGCGGACCGCCTCGCCATGCGCGGCGAATTCGTCGCCGCCTGTGAACTTTTGGAGCAGGCCGTCGGCGTGGTCGCCGAGGTCGGCACGCTCGAGGACATCGTGCGCATCCGCTCGCGGCAGGCCCAGTTGTACTGGCTGCTGGGCGATTCGGAAGCGAGCGCCACCGCCATCGCCCAGGCGCAACGGGCGGCGGATCGCGGCGGGTGGCCGAACGCACAGGGCGAGGTCGCCCTGGCGAAGGCCGAGCTGGCCCGCCTGAGCGGTGACGCCGAGCAGGCGTACCACCAAATCGACCGTGCCACCGCGCTGTTCGATGACGGCGAGGAGCAGCCGTTCGTCACGGCGGTGATCCATAACCTGCGCGGATACCTGGCCGAGGATCTCGACCGGGCCCGTGAACACCACGCCTCCGCCTTCAAGGCGGCCGTCGAATCCGGTCACGCCCAGTTGATCGCCCAGGTCGTCCTCGGCATTGCTGATCTCGCGCTGCGCAGGGGCCGGGACGAGCAGGCCGCCCGGCTGTTCGCCGCCAGCATCGCGGTGCGCGGCCTGCCCGATCGTTCGGTCCCCGACGCGGACCGCATCGAGCGGGAAACACGACAACGCCTCGGCGAAGCGAACTTCACCGAGGCGTTGCGGGAGGGTTCGGAGGCGAACTGGGCCGAGCTGGCCGAGCTCACGCTCGCTTGTTGAACGTGGCACGCGACCACAGGTATCCGACGATGGCGAACCCGGCGGCCCAGGCCAGGGCGGCCGCGGTGTAGCCGCCCGACGGGTGTCCGGTGAGAAACCCGCGCAGGGATTCGATGATCGGCGTGAAGGGCTGGTACTGCGCGAACTGCCGCACACCCTGACCCATCTTGTCGGCCGGCACGATCGCGCTGCTCAGGAAGGGCAGCATGATCAGCGGCACCACCGACATGCCCGCGGACTCCGGGGTCTTGGCCGCCATACCCAGCGCGACGACGAGCCAGGAGGCCGCGAACGAGGTCGCCAGCAGGACGCCGATCGCACCCAGCCACTCACCCGCGCTCGCCGGAGAGCGGAAGCCCAGGGCGAAGGCCACCCCGAGGACCGCGACGATGGCGATCACATTGGTGATGATGGTGGCCGCGACATGGCCGGTCAGCACGGCGCCGCGGGAGACGTCCATGACCTTGAACCGGTTGATCACGCCCTTGGCCATATCCGAGCTCACCGAGACCGCGGTGCCGGAGAGTCCGTAGTTGATGGCCAGCAGGAGCATGCCCGGGGTCGCGTAGTCGATGTAGTGCCCGCCGACATTGAAGGCGCTGCCGAACACGTAGACGAAGATCAGCAGCATCATCACCGGCATGAGCGCGGCATTGAAGACCGTGACGGGATTGCGGAGGATGTGTTTGAAGTTGCGGCGCAACATGATCGACGAATCGCCGATCGAGGCCGACAGGCTGGACGGGGCGACGGTGGTCGCGGTCGCGGTGCTCATTGTGCTTCGGCCTCCGTGGTGGCGTGCCCGGTCAGGGCAAGGAAAACGTCATCGAGATCAGGGGTGTGGATGGAGACCTCTTCGGCCTCGAGGGAGTTGTCTGCGAGCCGATCCAGCAGGGCGCGAAGGGTTTTCGTGCCGCCGTTGCCGGGGACCTGCAGCGAGAGGGAGTCGTTGTCGGGAGTCGCGGTGGGCAGCACCCGCGCCGCGGCCGCCAGCTGGCCGAGATCGGTGAAGCGGAGCTGGACATAGCTGCCCGGCACCTGGCGCTTGAGCTCATCGGCGGTGCCCTCGGCCACGATGCGGCCGCCGTCGAGCACGGCGATGTGGTCGGCCAGCTGATCGGCTTCCTCGAGGTACTGGGTGGTGAGGAAGATGGTCACGCCGTCGTTGACCAGTTCGCGCACGATCTCCCACATGGTGCGGCGGCTGCGCGGATCCAGGCCGGTGGTCGGCTCGTCGAGGAAGACGATCCGCGGCTTGGTGACCAGCGTCATCGCCAGATCCAGCTTGCGGCGCATGCCGCCGGAGTAGGTCGAGGCCTGCTTGCCGGCCGAGGCCGTGAGCTCGAAGCGGTCCAGCAGATTACCGACGATCTGCTTGCGCTCGTTGCCCTTCAGCCGGTGCAGATCCGCCATCAGCTGGAGGTTCTCCTCGCCGGTGAGCAGATCGTCGACCGCGGCGAACTGGCCGGTGACGCCGATCGAGGCGCGCACCGCCTTGGTCTGGGTGGCGATATCGAACCCGGCGACCTGCGCCGAGCCGCCGTCGGCGGTCAAGAGTGTGGTGAGCACGTTCACCGTCGTCGTCTTGCCCGCCCCGTTCGGACCGAGCAGCGAGAAGATGGTTCCCGTACCGATATTCAGGTCGATGCCGTCGAGGACCGTCTTGTCCCCGTAGGCCTTCCGCAGCCCGGTTGCCGCGATTGCTGTGCTGTTCATGGGGACTACTTTGATCAGGCCGCCTGATATGGACCTGACACCGACCTGACATGCCCCCTGATGCGGGATATCCCCAGTTCAGCGGGGATTTACGGCTTGATCGCGGAGAGCCCGTAGAGGACCGGGACGATCGGAGCTGACGCCGGCAGCCGCCACCAGCCGTCCTCCGTCTGGACCATGTGCGGCCAGCGCGGCCACGGGAGCGTATCGGTCTCGGTGAGGCCGGTGATCCGCAGCCCCGCGCCCAGCAGCGCGTTGACGACCTCACCGAGACCGTGCCGCCATTCGTAGGCGGTGGTGTCGGAGGTGAGGTCGGGGCCGTCGGTGTAGGTGTGCACGCTGTCGCGGCGTTGCGCGCCCCGGCCCTCGAGGTAATCGTCGTGCAGGACAAGCTGTTCCGGGTCGACACCGGGCGGCGGGGTCGGGCCCAGGGCATGCAGCAGGGGATGGAATTCGGCCAGATAGAGCAGTCCGCCGGGGCGCAGGAGATCGGCGATCACCCGCGCCCAGCGGTCCAGATCGGGCAGGTAGCAGAGTGCGCCCTTGCCGGTGTAGACAATGTCGAATTCCCTGCCGGGCAATGCCTCTCGCGCATCGTAGACATCGGCGCACACGTATTCGACCGTTTCCCCGGCCAATTCGCGCGCGTGCCGCACCGATTCCGCCGAGAAGTCCAGCCCGACCGCGCGGGCCCCGCGCCGCGCGAATTCGATTGTCTCCGTACCCAGATGGCACTGCAGGTGCAGCACATCGCGGTCGCGCACCTCGCCGAGCGCTTCCCATTCGAACGGGGCGAACCAGAAGCCCGATTCATGGTCCCGATAGAAACTGCTGGCGGCGTGAATGCCCGCACGGGCATCCCAGTTTCGGCGATTCACCGACAAGGGATCGATGGTCACGCCGCCATCGTAGGCAATCAGAACAGGGACTGGTTGTCGGCCGCGATGAAGAAGCCGTGGCCGCCGACCGAGCAGCGGATGCCCGAGGTCATGGATTCGCAGATGACGCCGCGAACGCCGATGGTTTGGCCGTATTCGAGGACCTTGCCGCCGCCCTCGTGGAAGCCCGGCGCGGTCGAGCCGTCGGTGGGCGGACCGACATAGACACCCTGGTTCAGGCAGATGAATTGCGCGGCACCGCCGCTGACCTGCGCGGCCACCTCGTGGGCCGGATTGTTCGCACAGGACAGGCCCGCCGGAATGACGGTGGCGTTCTTCAGCTGGCAGCCCACGGTGTGGATGTCGTCCACGTAGATACCGCATTTGATGTTCTTGCTCGGCGACTGGAAGTAGTAGTGGCCCTGCGACTCGAAGTCGCGGGCGTCCACATTCACGTCATCGCGATTCGGCAGCGTCGTCGCCTTGGCGGGCGCGGTGCCGGGTGCGGGATTGTCCTGGGTGGGATTGCCCGGCGCGGCGGTCGTGCTGACCTGTGCGGGCTGGCCGCCCGGGCTGGTGCCCGGTGTGCCGGTCGTCTCCGGGTCGCAGGCCGCCAATGCTCCGACCATCAGGAGGGCGGCGGCCGCGGTGAGGAGCCTTTTCATGATCACTTCGCTTTCGGTCGTCGAGCATGGGTCGGTGGCGCCACCAGCAGTTCAATTCCCCCACAGAAACATTCGTTCGAATCACCGAAATCGTTAGTCGAAGCAAGAGCCCCCGGTTCGACGGGCTTGACGGCAATCATCGCCCCGGATATTCGCGCCCGGGCGCGCGACACCCGCTCTAGGCTGTGGGAATGACGCCGCTGCAGCGCTATATCGCAGAGGAAATCGCCACCGATCACGTAGAGGGTCTGCTCAGCCGCCGCGAGGCCCTGCGGCGACTGGGCCTGCTCGGCATGGGAACGCCCGCGGCCGTGGCCTTGCTGGCCGCCTGCGCGGAATCCGGCAAGCAGTCCTCACCCACCACGGCCACCACGTCCGGATCGGCCTCGGCCGCCGCCCCGCCGGGCGAGGCCACGGCCCTGCCCACCACCCCGATCACCCTGCCCGGCCCCGAGGGCCGCACGCTGCAAGCGGCCTGGGCGGCGGCCCCGCAACCCAGGGGCGGGGTGCTGGTGATCCACGAGAACAAGGGGCTCACCGACCACATCCGTTCCGTCACCGGACGTTTCGCGGGCGTCGGCTACTCGGCGCTGGCCGTGGACCTGCTCTCCGAGGAGGGCGGCACCGCCACCTTCACCGACGTGGCCGCGGCCACCGCCGCATTGAGCAAGATCCCGCAGGACCGCTTCGTCGCCGATCTGCGCGCGGGTTTGACCGAACTGGGCAAGCGGGTGCCGGGAAAGAAGCTGGGCGCCACCGGTTTCTGCTTCGGCGGCGGCCTGACCTGGCTGCTGCTGACCTCGGGCACACCCGAATTGGCCGCTGCCACACCGTTCTACGGCCCCTTCCCCGACGGCGGCGCGATCACCGAATCCAAGGCGGCGGTGCTGGCCGTCTACGGCGCGCTGGACGCGCGCGTGGATGCCTCGCGCGCGGCGGCCGAGGCGGCGCTGGACAAGGCGGGCGTGCCGCACGAGAGCTATGTCGCCGAGAATGCCGATCACGCCTTCTTCAACGACACCGGACAGCGCTATCAGCCCACCGCTGCCGCGGAGGCGTGGCGGCGCGTAATCGACTGGTACAGACGCTATCTCGCCTGAGGGCTACCGTCCCGCCAGCAGCCCCGCGGCGACGACCTCCGCGAGCCGCTCGCTCGAGTCCGCGCCGACCTCCTTCTGAAACCCGAAGAGCGAGTAGAACACCGGCCCCGCCATCAGCAGATGCACTTCGGCTGGGTCGGGCAGCTCGGTCAATTCCCCTCGGGTGACGGCTTTTTCGAGAATGTCACGTATGTAGTCGATTTCCACGCCCAGCGCCGATTCCCGGAAGCTCTCGGCCAGTGCGGCGTCCTTGGCCAGTTCGGCGATCAGCGCGGGCCCGGCCTCGCGGGCCAGCGGATTGCCCATCGACTCCCTGATCTTGTGCGCCAGCTCGAGCAGATCGCTGCGCAATGAACCGGTATCGATGGGCGTGGGCAGCGCGGTGTCGTGAATCGCCGCCCGGAACGCCATTTCGGCCTTGGACCCGAAGCGGCGATAGATCGCGGCCTTGCTGACGCCCGCCGCCGCGGCCACGGCGTCCACGGTCAGCGCGGCGTATCCGCCGCGCGCGAGCAGGTTCCGGGTGGCGGCCAGCGCACTGTGATCGATGCGATCCTCCCGGGGGCGGCCGGGACCTTGTCGTGGCGTGCTCACGGTGCCACTATATCGATACTCCAGTTTCGAAACTCGAGTATCGATATTCCCTCAGAGGAGCAGACCATGACCACGGTCGACAGCATCTCCCCCATCCAGCGCGATCCGGCCCGCGCCCGCACGATCTGGGCCGGGCGCTCGATCATCGCGATCGGCGTCCTGCACACCGCCTACTTCCTGCCCGTCACCAAGCCGAGTTGGTCCGACTGGTTCTCCGGCAGCCTGTCGCGCGGCGGCGACCGCCCGTCCGACGCGCAATCCCTGGCCGACTTCTGGGCGCTCCCCGGCAGTTTCGTCGTCCCGCTCATCGCGCTCGGCGCGCTGATCATCAAGTCCGGCCGCGAGGACCGCGAAATTCCGCGCTCCGTGGGCATTTCGCTCGGCATCTGGTCCGCCGCGAATTTCGCACTGCTCTTCCCCTCCGGCTTCGTCCTGGGCCTGATCCCCGCCGGGCTGCTGGTCGCCGCACGCCGCACACGGCGCTGATGTTCGATCGCTCGGGCACTGAATTTCGACGGCTCGGGCGCTGATGTTTTGATGGCTCGGTGGAATTGCGCCAGTTGCGGTATTTCGTGACCGTCGCCGAGGAACTGCACTTCGGCCGGGCGGCCGAACGTCTGCACATCGCGCAGCCCGCGGTGAGCCAGCAGGTCCAGCGCCTGGAACGGGATCTGCGGGTGCAGCTGCTGGACCGTTCACCGCGCCGGGTCCGGCTCACCGAGGCCGGACTGCGCTTCCTGCCCGCGGCGCGAGCCGTGCTCGCCGCCGCGGATCAGGCCCGGGCCTCGGTCGCGGACCTGACCGAGGGGCGGGCCGAGGTCTTCCGGCTCGGCACGGTGACCGGACTCGGCGAGCGGCTCGACGCCGTGCTCGACGCCTTCGCCGACAAGGCCCCGCAGGTGCAGGTGGAGCTGATGGCGCTGCCCGTGCGAGACCGGTTGACCCAGGTGGCGGACGGCCGCCTGGACGCGGCCTTCGTGCGTTCCCCCGAGCCGGACGAGAGCCCCGAACTGGATTTCCTGCCCGCCTGGGAGGATCCGCTGGTGGTGGCTCTTCCCGCCAAACACCCTCTGGCAAAACAGGATTCGGTACGCCTGACCGATCTCGCCGACGTGCCGCTGCGATTGACCGAGCGGCGCAACCATCCGGCGCTGGTGGATCTGGTGCTGAACGCCTGCGCGCGTGCGGGATTCGAGCCGGTGCCCGCGCCGACCTCGACCACCCTCCAGGACACGCTCGCCGCCATCGGCGCGGGTTCGCCCATGTGGACAGTGGTGTACGAGTCGAATGCCCGCCAGGTGCACAACTCGCGGGTGGCGTTCCGGCCGTTCGCGGGCGCGGGCCTGAGCCTGCCCATCGCGCTGGCGGTCCGCGCGGACGCCGCCTCGCCGAGCCTGCGCCTGCTGGGCGCGCTGCTGGCGGATTCACGATAAGGATCGCTTATCGCTGCGCTAGCGACCTGCTCATTGGTCGGCGCGCGGAATTCCGGTGAACTGTTCTCAGGCCGCCGAAAGAATCGGAACTCGGAGCGACAAACTCCGAAATGGCCTGTATCCCAAAGCATCTCGCGAAGGAGAACAGTCATGCCCATCGTCACCGTCCAGCAGGGCCCCCGCACCGTCGAGCTGAAGCGCGACCTCGTCCGCCGCATCACCGACGCCTTCGTCGACGCCTACCAGATCCCCGCCGAGGCCGTTCAGGTCTGGATCCACGAGACCCCCGCCGACAGCTGGGGCACCGCCGGCCGCCTCACCGCCGACGGCAAGTAGCCGGTGCCCGTCGGTCCGCCGCGGTCGACCCGCCGGGTTCCCGGATCCGGTGCGACCTCGCCCGCGACGGGCCGTCCCGCAGCGCCGCGCCCGTCCGTATCATGCCCTCCCCCAAGGACTTTCCATGCCTATCGCCGTTTTCGCGCTGGCCGTGTGCGCCTTCGCCATCGGACTGACCGAATTCGTGGTCGCCGGATTGCTGCCCGATATCGCGACCGACCTGAACGTGTCGATTCCGGCCGCGGGACTGCTGGTCTCCGGCTACGCGCTCGGCGTGGTGATCGGCGCGCCCCTGCTCACCGCGCTCACCGGCGGGGTGGAACGTCGCCGCCTGCTGACCGGGCTCATGGGCCTGTTCCTGGCGGGCAGCGTGGTCTCCGCGCTGGCGCCCGGTTATGCGGTGCTGATGGCCGGACGCCTCGCCGCCGCGCTGGCCCACGGCGCGTTCATGGGTGTCGGCACCGTGGCCGCCGCGGAGATGGTGGCGGAGTCCAGACGGGGGCGGGCGGTATCCCTGGTGATCAGCGGCGCGACCCTGGCCACTGTGCTCGGCGTGCCGATGGGCACGCTGGTCGGCCAGCACCTCGGCTGGCGCGCCACCTTCTGGGCGGTCACCGTGTGCGCGGCGATCGGCCTGGCCGGAGTGGCCACCCTGGTGCCCCGCGCCGACCGCAGCGCCGCGGGGGATCTGCGCACCGAGATGACCACGCTGCGGCAGCGACCGGTGGCGCTCGCCCTGCTGACCACCGTGCTCGGATTCGGCGGCGTCATGACCTCCTACACCTACATCGCCGAAATGGCCACGCGGGTAGGCAGTTTCGCGAGCGGCTCGGTCATCTGGATCACCATGTTGTTCGGTCTGGGCACCTTCGTCGGCAACCTGCTCAGCGGCCGATTCACCGACCGCTACCCGCGCGCCGCCGCCCCGGGCTCCCTGGCGCTGCTGGCCCTGGTGCTGGCCGCCTTCACCCTCACCATTCACGACAAGACGGCCGCCTGCGTCACCGTATTCCTGTTCGGCGCCGCCGCTTTCGGCACGCTCGCACCGCTTCAGACGCAGATCATGGCCAAGGCCGGGGCCGCCCCGACCCTCGCGTCGGCCACCAATGTCGCGGCCTTCAATCTGGCCAACACCCTCGGACCGTTGCTGGGCGGCGGGCTGCTCAGCGCCGGATTCGGCTACGCCACATTGAATCTCGCCGGCGCCCTGTTCACCCTCCTCGGCCTGGGCGTCTCCTTGCGCGGCCTCGCCACCGATTCTTCGAGAAAGGAAATCCCATGCCCTTCGCACCCGCAACCCTCTCCCACGGTGCCAGCTCCGTCGAATATCTCGTCGCCGGAACCGGTCCGGGCGTAGTCCTGGTGCACGGCACCTTCGCGCACGCCGAGGCCAACTGGGCCGAATCGATTGCGCTGCTGAGCGACCGCTTCACCGTCGTCGCCCCCAATCTCGCGGGATCGGGCGCCACCACCGGACCCGACGAGGTCAGCGTCGAGGATCTCGCCGACCAGGTCCTGGCCGCCGCCGACCATGCCGGTCTGACCACCTTCCACCTGGCCGGGCACTCCCTGGGCGCGGTGGCCGCGGCCGCGCTGGCGGCCCGGCATCCGGATCGTGTGAACGCGCTTGTCCTGCACGCCCCCTGGGCGGCCACCGGGACCCGCGCCGCCGCGCAGTTCGATCTGTGGCAGCACCTGCTGCGCACCGATCCGGACGCGCTGGCCCGGCTGCTGCCGTTGACGGTATTGAAGCCGGAGACCCTCGCGCTGTGGGGCGCGGACGAATTCGAGCAGACCGTCGCCGCGTTCGCCGGTCTGATCAGGCCGGCACATGCCGCTCAGATCGCCGCCGATCGCTCGGCCGATATCCGAGACCTGCTGCCGCGCATCGGCTCTGCCACACTGGTGCTCGCCAGCGCCCAGGATCAGATCGTGCCGATCGCCGAGCAACGCGAGGTCGCCCATGCCATTCCCGCCGCCGAATGCCTCGAATTCGACGCCGGACACGCCCTGCCGCTCGAGGACGGGCCGGGTTTCACCAAGGCGATCGCCGAGTTCTTCGATCGCCACACTCGCGCCGCCTGACCATCCCCGCGAATATCGCGCGACCGACACCTCCGGCCCCGGACCGACCATCCGGTACCGCGAGGTGTCAAGGTCGTCCCAACTACATATCGACTACACATCTCCGCAGGTAGGCCGCATATTCAGTGATAAACCGGCATCATGAGTGAGCAAGTCGGCACCGCCGTCGGCCCGACAACGGCCGGACGCTCGGTGGAATTCTGGGGCTATTGCATGTGGGGCCTCGCGGGTCTGGCAATCGCCGTGTCCGAACTGGCATCGGTGTTCTCGCTGGCGAGCTGGCCGACCATTTCGAACACGATCGGGCATCTCGAGACCCAGCACGCCTGGGTCCGGCTGGTCGTGGTCGCGGTGATCGTGCTGCTGGCGTATTACGCCGTCCCGCAACTGGCCACGCCGCCCGAACCGGTGGTACAGGAGGTCGGCGGGCGCACCCTCACCGCGAACGGCCGTGTCACCAAATCGGATTCGCCGATCACCCTGCTGGGCGCGGGCTACCTGCTGACGGCCGTCGGCACCTACGTGTTCGGCGTCCTGTTCGCCGCCGCCGACCGCGGCATGCACGGGAACTCCTACCTGGGTGCGTACGTGCTGTACGGCCTCATCGCCCTGATGTGGGTCATCGTCCCCAGCATCCTGGCCATGTTCTTCAGCCGAGATGTCCCGTTCCCCACGCTGTTTCGCACCGTCGGGTATCTGGAGCGCCGCGCCCACCCGGTCGCCGCCATCCTGCTCGCCGGACTCGTGGTGCTGCTGATCCACCTGGCCTTCTACCCGTGGCCCGTGGTCGCGAACTGAGCGGTCGACCGAAAACCGTTGCCTGTCAGCTCATTTGCGCCCGCGTAGCACCAGGAAGGCCGCGTAGGCCGCCCCCGCCACGCCGACCGCCACGACCACACCGATGGTTGTCAGGATTGCGTCCACGCCCCGATTCTAGGCGCGGACGTGCGGCGACGGGGCGGGCTCGGCCACTCCTCGCGCTTTCGCGGGCGTGCCGCGCATGACCGATCACGCGAACAGGCGTATGCAGGAGATATGGGTCGCCATCCGCAGCGAACGCCGTTCTACGGAGTGCTGATGCTGGGCGGGGCCATGCTCACCGGGCTGTGGGTCCGGGACTGGCCCTGGATATGGCTGCGGGCGCTCGGATTCATCGCGCTCTTCCTGATCGCAGCGGCCGGGTTCCTCATGACGTTCCGCGATTACTCATAGCAAATATTGCATACATAGCGATTCGTGCATATGGTATCTCGGGGCACCACCGAAGGAGGGTTATGAGCGAGCACGGGCATTCACACGGCCATGGCAGTGACGTCAAAGGGCACGGGCACGACGGGCATTCCCACGGCGCGACCGCCGACAGCGACAAGCGCTGGCTGGCCGGCGCGCTCGCGGTGATCGTCGCGTTCCTGCTCGGCGAGGTCGTGGTCGGCCTGCTCGCGCAATCGCTGGCCCTGCTCTCCGACGCCGCGCACATGCTCACCGACGCGGCCTCGATCGTGCTGGCACTGTGGGCGATCCGCCTGGCCGCCAAGCCCGCCGCGGGCCGCATGACCTACGGCTGGAAGCGCGCCGAGATCCTATCCGCCCAGGCCAACGGCCTGACCCTGCTCGGCCTGGCGGCCTGGCTGACCTACGAGGCCATCCGCCGGCTCATCGATCCGCCCGACGTCACCGGCGGCCTGGTGCTGGTCACCGCCCTGGTCGGCATCGTGGTGAACGTGCTGGCCAGCTGGATGATCAGCCGCGCCAACCGGACCAGCCTCAATGTCGAGGGCGCCTACCAGCACATCCTCAACGACCTGTTCGCGTTCATCGCCACGGCCGTCGCCGGTCTGATCATCATGCTCACCGGCTTCACCCGCGCCGACGGCATCGCCACCCTGATCGTGGTGGTGCTCATGGTCAAGGCCGGTGTCGGGCTGGTCCGCGCGTCGGGCCGCATCTTCCTCGAGGCCGCGCCGAGCTATCTGGACCCGGTCGAGATCGGCCGCGAGATGGCCGCGGTGGATTCCGTGGTCGAGGTGCACGACCTGCACATCTGGGAGATCACCTCCGGCGTCCCCTCACTGTCGGCGCACATCCTGGTCGCACCGGGGGCGGACAGTCAGTCGGTGCGCGCGGCGGTTGCCCACATGCTGGCCGAGAAGCATCACATCGATCACGCCGTGCTGCAGGTCGACTTCACCGATCACGACGAGTGCCCGGACGATATCGACCACGATCACGAGCCGCACTGCGCCGAGCCGCACGGGCCGGTGCATCGGAAGACCATCTCCACCAACTGATCCGCTGCCACGGACCAATCGCCGTCAGGCCGTGACGGGGTGCCGTTCGGCCAGCCGGGCCAGCGCCGCCGCGGCCGGGGTGCCCGGCGCCGCGGTGTAGACGACCAGTAGCTGATCGGGATCGCCCGGCAGCGCGAAGGTTTCGTAGCCGAGCTCCAGCGGCCCCACCTCGGGATGCTGGATCAGCTTGGCGCCGCGAGTCTTCTCCTTGATCGGATGCGCTGCCCACAGGCGCGCGAAGTCCGGGCTGCGGTCCGACAGCTCCTCGACCAGTGTGGCCAAACGCGGATCGTCGGGATGCAGGCCCGCATCCCGGCGCAGGAACGCGACGGTCTCGGCGGCGACCCGCTCCCAGTCGGGGTAGTAGACCGGCGCGGCGGGATCGAGGAACAGGTAGCGGGCCTGATTACGCTCTTCGTCCGGGACGCGCGAGAATCCGGATACCAAGTCCCCCAGGGTATTCCAGGCCAGCACATCCATGCGCCGCCCCAGCACGAACGCGGGTGCCGCGAGGGCGTCGAGTACCAGCCGGACACCCGGTGCGACGGTGTCCTGGTAGACGCCGGAGGCCGTGGTGGGCCGGGCGTCGACCGTGCCGCCCGGGCGCGCCAGCGCGTACAGGTGCAGGCGCTCGGATTCGCTGAGGCGCAGCGCGCGGGCCACCGAATCGAGCACGGCGTCCGAAACATGTTTGCCGCGACCCTGTTCCAGCCGGATGTAGTAGTCGACGCTGACCCCGGCCAGCTGCGCCACCTCCTCGCGGCGCAGCCCGGCCACCCGGCGGCGGCCGTATTCGCGCAGGCCCGCGTCGGCGGGCTGAATGCGGGAGCGGCGGGAGCGCAGGAAATCGCCCAGGTCGTTCTGCATGGGATCCAGCGTACGAACTCATCCTGGTACCGGCAGACCCAGGAAAGGTTGAACCCTCGCTGGCCTGGTTGCGCGCTCGCAGGATGAGTGCACAACGCAGAACGCGAAGGAGCACGGAAAATGAGCTACGAGAACCTGTCCGGCCGCACCGCCGTCATCGCCGGAGCCGCCAGCGGCATGGGCGAGGCCACCGCACTGCTGCTGGCCCGCAACGGGGCCCGGGTGGCGCTGCTGGCACGGCGCGCGGACCGGCTGGAGACCCTGGCCGCCAAGATCGAGGCCGAGGGCGGGACCGCGCTGGCGGTGGCGGTGGACGTCACCGATTCGGCCAGCGTCACCGCGGCGGCCGAGGCGGTGCGCGCGGCCTTCGGACCGGTCGATCTGGTGGTGAACTCGGCGGGCGTGATGCTGCCCAACCCGATCGCCGACGGCCGCGAGGACGAGTGGACCCGCATGCTGGAGACCAATGTGGCCGGGCGGCTGCGCATGATCCGGGCCTTCCTGCCCGACCTGCTGGCCGCCGGGGACGCGGGCCGGTCCGCCGACCTGGTGAACATCTCCTCCATCGGCGCGCACGTGGCCTTCCCCAGCTACGCGGTGTACGGGGCCACCCAGGCCGCCATCACCCAGCTGTCGGCGGGGCTGCGCACGGAGTTGGGGGCGCGCAAGGTGCGCGTCACCAATATCGAGCCCGGCCTCACCGATACCGAACTGGGCAACCACATCGACAATGCCGAACTCAGCGGCCAACTGGACGGGATGTTCCAGTTCATGGAGTCGCTGCGCGCCGACGACATCGCCGACCTGATCGCCTACACCACCAGCCGCCCGGCGCACGTCAACCTGCGTCAGGTCATCGTCCTGCCGACCCAGCAGGCCTGAGAAAGACCGGCTCTCGGACTCTCCTGCCTACTATCGAGATCATGCGGGTGGGTCGAGGAGTTCAGGGATTTCTGGCATTCGCTCTGCTCCTCGCGGTGGTGGTGGCCACCGCGTGGGCGCAGCAGCCGCACGGGTATCGGGCCGCGGACGGGCCGGTCGATGTGTTCAGCGCCCCACGGGCATTGCGCACCATCGACGAGATCGCCCGGCAGGCCCATCCGGTCGGGACCGCCGAACACGCGAGGGTCCGTGACGTGCTCGTGGAGAAGTTGCGGAAGCTGGGAGCGCAGACCGAGGTTCGCACCGGTATCGGGCGCTTCCCCGGCAGCCTGCGCCAGGACGATCCCAATATCGGACTGGTCCACAACATCGTCGGCCGGATCCCGGGCAGCGATTCCACCGGCACCGTTTACCTTGTCGCCCATTACGATTCCGTCCCCTCGGCCCCGGCGCGAACGATGACGGCGCGGGTGTCGCCGCCATTCTGGAGGCCGTCCGGGCGGTGCGCGAGAGCCGCACCAACGTGCTGCGCAACGACCTGGTCGTATTGTTCACCGACGGTGAGGAACCCGGCCTGCTCGGCGCGGAAGCCTTTGTCGCGGAGGGCGGTTACGACCGGGAGCACGGTGTCGTCATCAATCACGATGCCCGCGGGGCGGGCGGCCCGGCGCTGCTGTGGCGGCTGACCCGGCCCGAGGGCGCGCTCATCGAGGCGGTCGCGAAGTCGGTTCCGCATCCGAACAGTGATTCGGCGACCACGTCCGTGGCGGGCGACGCCACCTCGAGCAATACCGATTTCACCTCGTTCAAACCCGGCGGGCTGCGGGTCCTCGACTGGGCCTTCGTGGGCAAGAGCGCCTACTACCACTCGCGGCTGGACGATCCGGCGCACGTGAATCTGGCGACGCTGCAGCAGCTGGGCGACAACACCCTCGCTCAGACAAGGGAATTCGGCGGCAAGGACCTCCGCGATATCGGCGACTCGTCGAATCCCGCGTTCTTCCCACTGCCCTTCGGGCTGCTGGTGGTCGTGCCGGTCTGGGTGATCATCGCACTGGCCGTGATGATGGTGCTCGCGGTGGCGTGGACGATCCGGCAGGTGCGCCGCACCGGTGAGGCGTCGATCAAACGCGTTGCCCTGGCGGCGATTACCTCGGTGCTGACCGTCCCGCTCGCCTGCGCCGCCGTCGTCGGCCTGTTGCTGTTGCTGCGCGAGATCCAGCCGCGGTTCGCGAGCGCCCCGGTCGATCCCTTCCGGCCCGAGTTCTACCACCTCGCGGTGCTGGCGCTGTCGATCACGGTCCTGCTGGCCTGGTATGCCTTCGCGCACAAGGTTTTCGGACCCACCGCCGCTCCCGTCGGCCTGCTGACCGGGACGGCGCTGATCGGCGCGGTGTTCACCGCGTTCGCGCCCGCCGCGGCCCAGATGATCGTCGTGCCCGCGTCGGCGGCCGCGCTCGGCGTCGCCCTCACCTTCCTGGTTCCCGACCGGTGGCGGCTGCCGCTGCTCACCGTATTCCTGCTTCCCACAGCCATTTTCACCGGTCTCACCGTCTGGTCCGGCATTCAAGCCGGGCTCGGCACCGCACCGTTCCTGGTCGCGCCGGTGACGGTGCTGTTCGGTGGACTGCTCCTGCTGGTGCTGGTCCCGTCGTGGCCGAAGCGGCGCGGCTGGCCGGTGCCGCTCACCGCCGTGCTGATCGTCGCCGCCCTGACCGCGGCCGGGCTGGCCGTCGACCGGGTGGACGATCAACATCCGCGCCGCACCCAGCTCGGCTACGCGCTGGACGCGGATCACGGTGAGGCCCGGTGGATCTCGACGCTCGCGCCCGACGACTGGACTCGCGCCTTCGTCACCCATACCGCGCCCGGACCCCGCTACGACGGACTGTGGGAAAAGATGGTGTCGAGCGGACCGGCACCGGTGCAACAGCTTCCGGCCCCGGTCGCCGAGGTCCTCGCCGACACCACCGACGCCGGAGCCCGCACGGTGCGGCTGCGGCTGACCTCACCGCGCGCCGCGACCCGCATCGACCTGAAGTGGGACAGCGCCTTCCGCTCGCTGCGCGTCGCCGGTCGCGAGATCACGCCGGCGCCCGCCGACGGATTCCACTTCTACGCCATCCCGGCCGAGGGCATCGAGGTGGAGCTGGTGGCCCCGGCCGGACCGCTCACGCTGCGGCTGGCCGACTACTCCTGGCTCCCGGACTCACACCTCGATGCCCTGCCGAAACCGCCGGGCGACATCGACTTCCGTCAGGACTGCGCCGCCACCGTGTTCAGGACGGTGGCACTGCCGTAACCGACGAGCTGCCCGATGGGCAGTGCCCCGAGCCGCCCGTGATGGTCGAGTTCGCCGTCACCGCGCCAGCAGCCCAGCTCGCCGGTGCGGTACATGCGCTCGCCCGGGGCTCCGAACGGATCGGCCACGAATCGGGAGCCGGAGACCCCGGACCGGCGGTGGTAGCCGCGCGCCAATCCCTGTCCGGCGACATAGATCTCGCCGACGACTCCGGGCGGCATCTCGTTCAGCTTCTCGTCCAGGACATAGCAGCGGGTGCCGACCACCGGGCCGCCGATCGACACCGCCGCATGCGGGGCGACCGGCTCGTGCGGGCGGCTCATGGTGGCGCACATGCCCGCCTCGGCCCAGCCGTAACCGCTCACGAACGACCGCCCGTGCGACCAGATCCCGGTCAGCTTGGCCGGGCAGGCCGCGCCCGCGGTGGCCAGCAGCCGCAGCTGCGGCAGCGGCTCCGCGCCCGGCAGGGTGGCCAGGATGTGCGGGGTGAGCACGGCGTGGGTGACGCCGGCCTCGGCCATCAGCTCGTAGAGGTCCGCGCCCGCGTACGGTCCGGCCGGGGCCACCACCAGCGTCGCGCCGGAGGCCAAGGCCAGCAACAGTTCCCACACCGCGGTGTCACGCCCCGGCGCGGCGGCGGCCAGCACCCGGGCGTCCGGGTCGGAGTCGCAACGCTGGGCCTGGGTGACCACGAGATTCGCGAGCCCGGCGTGGGTGACGGTGGCGCCCCGCACGATGCCGCTCGACTCGTGCGGGTAGACCACGTAGGCCGGATGCGTCAGCCGCAGCGGCCGCACCCGTTCCGCATCGGTGATCGATGCCGCGAGCGGAGCCGACCACACCCCCGCCGCACCGGGCGCGCTCTCACCGCTGGTCCGGCGCAGCGGCGCCTGCGCGCCCTCCGCCACCAGCTCTCGGGCGCGCGCGTCGAGCACCTGCGGGTCGTCACCGTCGCCCCCGAACCGCTCGATGGGTCCGACGACGGGCACCGGCAGCCACTCCCCGGCGGCCAGGGCGGGCAGCTGATCGCGGCGATAGTCGCTCGTAATCCCGGCGACCGCACCGGAATCCAGCAGGATCGGCGCTATCCGGGCGGGCGGGGCGTCCGGGTCGACGGCCAGGAAGGCGGCCCCGGCCTGCGCGACCGCGCACACCGCCACCACCCACTCCGGCGAGCGCGGCAGCGCCACGGCCACCACGTCCTCCGGGCCGACGCCCGCGCCGATCAACCTGCGCGCCAGACCGTTCGAATGCTCGGTCAACTCGCGATAGGTGAGGGTGCTCCCCCCGCACACCACGGCCGCGGCGTCCGGATCATAGGACGCGGCGCGGGTGAGCAGCTGGGGTAGCGTCAGGGCGACGGCGGTGCTGGTGTCGTTCCATTTCCGTAGCTGCCGTTGCCATTCGAAGACGGAGTCGCCGGAACGGGCGGACTCGGCGGTGTGGCCGGTGCCTGCCGAGGCGGTATCGCAAACATCCGGAGAATCGGCGAGCATTGTCCCTCCCGGAGTCGAGACCTGCGGATTGCGCGCGAGCGCGGCGGTTTCGCGCTCCGACTGCGGACAGTACAGCACCGGGGCAGCAATCCACTGCTATTCCAATCGTGCCGCAGCGGACGATGATCAGGCGTTATGTGGACATGCGATCAAAACCGACGGCGTCACGACGTGTGGACCACGACGCGCCCCAGATTGCGCCGGGTCTCGATGAGTTCGAGCGCGGCATCCATCTCCGCCAGCGGCAGCAGGGTGTGGCGCGGGCGAATCCGGCCGTCGGCCAGCAGCTTCCACAATTCCGCGCGCCAGGCGTCGAGCAGGTCGGTACGGGTGCGGCTGAGCAAACCCATGGAGAAGCCGGTGACCGTCTTGAGCTCGCCGAGCAGAGTGTTGGCGTCGAGGCTGCCGCCGAAGGCGCTGAAGGCGATCAGACGGCCGTGCGGGGCAAGGGTTTCCACGCCGCGCTGCACCATGTCGGCGCCGACGCCGTCGAGGACGATATCCACCTTCTCGGTCCAGACCTGGTCGTAGGTAAGGACCTCGTCCGCGCCGCACGCACGGAGGAACTCCGCCTTGTCGGCGCTGCTGACCGCCGCGATCACCCGCGACGCGCCCAGCGCCTCGGCCAGCTGCACCGCGAGGTGGCCGACACCGCTGGCCGCACCGGTGACGAGTACCGATTCGCCCGGCGCGAAGCGCGCGGTCTTCAGCAGACCGAGTGCGATGACGCCGCCGCGCACCAGGGCCAGCGCGTCGGCCGCCTCGACCCCGGCCGGGATCTCGGTCATCAATTGCGGCATGGCCAGGGCGAATTCGGCGTACGCGCCCTCGAAGACCACTCCCCCGACCCGCCTGCCGACCCACTCGGCGAGCTCCGGCCCGGCCGCGACTACCGTGCCCACGATCTCACCGCCGTCGGGGCCGTTGTCGCGCCCCAGCATTCGCACCAGGCCGAGGTGCACACCCGCCAGCTCCGTGCGCACCAGCAGCTGACCCGGGCCGGGCACCGGCTCGGCGGCGGTGACGACGGCGGGACGGCGACCGGAGAACTGAATCTTGCGCATCGGTAAGGCCTTTCGATCGAACCCGACGGTGCCGTCGAGCTTTATTAGGTTCGACCTAAATTTAGGCCAGTGGGGATTCGTATGTCAAACCTAAAAAAGCGCGACGGCCGTCCGAAGACGACCGCCGCGCTCGACGTGCGGGGACCTGCTAGTTGGAGACCTTCTCGCGCTCCTCGACCGCGTGATGCTTCGAACCCCACCCCACATGCGCCTCGGCGCGCATGCGCTCGACCATGTGCGGGTAGTGCAGCTCGAACGCCGGACGCTCCGAACGAATCCGCGGCAGCTCGTAGAAGTTGTGCCGCGGCGGCGGGCACGAGGTGGCCCACTCCAGCGAGTTGCCGTAGCCCCACGGATCGTCCACGGTCACGACCTCGCCGTAGCGGAAGGACTTGAAGACGTTCCACACGAACGGCAGCATCGACGCGCCCAGGATGAACGACCCGATGGTGGAAACGGTGTTCAGCGTGGTGAATCCGTCGGAGTCCAGGTAGTCGGCATAGCGACGCGGCATGCCCATCGCGCCCAGCCAGTGCTGTACCAGGAACGTGGTGTGGAAGCCGATGAACGTGGTCCAGAAGTGCCACTTGCCCAGCCGCTCGTCGAGCATGCGGCCGGTCATCTTCGGGAACCAGAAGTAGATGCCCGCGAAGGTGGCGAAGGCGATGGTGCCGAAGAGCACGTAGTGGAAGTGCGCGATCACGAAGTAGGTGTCGGAGACGTGGAAGTCCAGCGGCGGGCTCGCCAGGATGACGCCGGACAGACCACCGAATAGGAACGTCACGATGAAGCCGATCGCCCAGAGCATCGGCGTCTCGAAGGTCAACTGCCCCTTCCACATGGTGCCGATCCAGTTGAAGAACTTCACACCGGTCGGAACCGCGATGAGGAAGGTCATGAACGAGAAGTACGGCAGCAGAACGGCTCCCGTGGCGTACATGTGGTGCGCCCACACCGCGATGGACAGCGCCGCGATCGCGAAGGTCGCGTACACCAGGGTGGTGTAACCGAAGATCGGCTTGCGGGAGAACACCGGGATGACTTCGGAGATGATGCCGAAGAACGGCAGCGCGATGATGTACACCTCGGGATGCCCGAAGTACCAGAACAGGTGCTGATACAGGATGCTGCCGCCATTGGCGGGGTCGTAGATGTGGCCGCCCAGGTGCCGGTCGTAGGCCAGTGCGAAGAGCGCGGCGGTCAGGATCGGGAAGGCCACCAGGATGAGGAAACTCGTCACGAAGATGGTCCAGACGAAGACCGGCATGCGGAACAGCGTCATGCCCGGGCAGCGCAGGCAGACCACCGTGGTGATCATGTTGACGCCACCGAGGATGGTGCCCAGACCGGAGACGGCCAGACCCAGGATCCACAGGTCCCCGCCCACGCCCGGCGAGTGCACGATGTCCGACAGGGGTGTGTACGCGGTCCAGCCGAAGTCGGCCGCGCCGCCGGGGGTGATGAAGCCGGCGGTGGCCATGAGCGCGCCGAAGAAGTACAGCCAGTAGCTGAAAGAGTTCAGACGCGGGAAGGCCACGTCGGGCGCGCCGATCTGGATCGGCAGGATCACGTTCGCGAAGCCGAACACGATCGCCGTGGCGTAGAACAGCAGCATGATCGTGCCGTGCATGGTGAACAGTTGGTTGAACTGCTCGGGCGAGAGGAACTGCATACCCGGGCGGGCCAGCTCGGCGCGCATGAGCAGCGCCATGATGCCACCGATCAGGAAATAGGTGATGGCCGTGGTCAGGTACATCATCCCGAGCATCTTGGGGTCGGTCGTGGTGATCGCCTTGTAGATGAACGAGCCCTTCAGGCCGCCGCGCGCCGGGAACGGGCGGGCCCACTCGACGTTCTGTTCGGGCTTTGGAGCAACTGCTGTCACCACGTCCTCCTCGGGAGGGGTTCCGTCCAGCTCTACCAATCGGGGCACATAGAACGGCGCACAGCGTACCTACAGCAAATCGATCTTCGCCGAAAACACTCCGGTTAGGGTGAATCGGGATCGAAATGGAAGATACTGCAGGGCAATCTTCGAGCCTGCATCGGCATCCGCCATCTCACACGCCGGCGGACCGAGTGTTGCGCCGTCGTTCACGCACGATTCATTGGCGCTGTCACGAAATCCTCATAGGCCGCGATTCAATATCTGAATCATGTCTCGATCCACGCGCACCCGCCTCGCCACCGCAGCCGTGGTCGCCACCCTGGGCACCCTGCTCGCCGCGGGGGCGGCCACCGCCACCGACGAACCCAAAGCCGTCATTCACGATCGCGCCACGGTGACCGCGCGGGTCACCGGCGAGAAGCCGGGCAACAAGTGTCAGATCGCGGCCGCCGATGTGAGCGGGCCGTGGGGCACCGTCGGCGCCGACGGGACGGTCACGCTGACGCTCGGCTCGGTGCGCAGCGACGCCAAGAACCTGCGGGTCATCTGCGAGGATCCCAAGCGCGGCGATGCCAGCCTGCACACGGTCCGGGCGGACCGGGTCAACTTCGACGGCATCCTCTCCCCGATCCGCCAGATCATGCACAACCGCTTCTTCCGAGCGCACTGATCAGTGCCCGGCGCGTGAGGCAGCCACCGCCGCGCGAACGGCGGGGACCGTCTCGGTGGCGAAATGGTGTGTGGCGGCTTCGCCTTCGGGGTCGACGGGGAGCAGGAATTCGCTGATGCCGTGGGTGAGGGCGACCTCGGTGAGTTGGGCGGGGGTCATGGTGGGGTCGATGACGTAGGCGCGGCGGATGAGGGCGGGGACGCGGCCGGCGGCGCGGGCGCCGGTGTCGATGGCGGTCATCAAGGCAGGCAGGTTGGCGGGCGGGGCGTAGCTGAAGCTGCCGAGCCAGCCGTCGGCGAGTTCGCCGGTCATGCGTAGTGCGCGGGGGCCGTAGACGCCGAGCCAGATGCCGATCGAATGTGCCGGTGGCGGACCGGGTTTCGCGCCACGCAGGGGGTAGTAGTCGCCGGGGAGGTTGGTGCGTTCACCCTCGCCCCACAGGGCGCGTAGCACGCCGATCGCCTCGCGCAGGGCGGTCAGTGCCTGACCGGGAGTGCGGCGGGTGCCGCCCATGGCCTCGATGGCGTCCCAGAACGCGCCCGCGCCCAGCCCGAGTTCCACGCGGCCGCCGCTGAGCAGGTCGAGGCTGGCGGCGCTGCGGGCCAGCACCGAGGGCGGGCGCAGCGGCAGGTTCGCCACGGCGGGCATGAGGGTCAGCTTGCGGGTGACGCCGGCCAGGTAGGACAGCAGCGTCCAGGTGTCCAGGAAGGCGGGCTGATACGGATGATCCTGGACGGCCAGCACTTCCAGCCCGGATTCGTCGGCCTGGCGGACCAGGCGCAGCAGCGGACGCCCGCGCGCCGCCTCGGGCGGAACGAAGATCCCGAACCTCAGCTCATGTCCGTAATCCGCCATAGCGAATATCAAGTTACTCCCGGACCGGAGGCGGCGGGGCAATATCGCGTCGGCTCGGCGAGTCCGGTTGACCGCCCGCGTTTCAGATCGTGATCAACCGGCAACCCGATTCCATAATCGTTGCCGGGCAACGCATTACAATCGGAGACGGGCCGACCGCGGCCGCGGCACGGTCCTTTCGGCAGTCGGGCCGCACGCCGGGCCGGCCGGGGTGAAGGGACGGGCGGGGTGCGGGTTCACAGCACGGTCGACGTGGCACACAAGCACCTGACGAAGGTCGATCCCGCGGCGCTGACGCACGCGCGGAACCGCTTGGCGGAGACCGGAATCGCGCGATTGGGCTTCTTGCTCCCACACCGGGTCAAACGCATGCTGGCAGCCGAGGCGCTGGGCCTGCTCGACCATCACCGGCAGTGGGGCGAACTGCTGCCCGAGGGCGAGGGCGGCGCCCGCCAGCGGGTGGACCTGACCGAGCAGCAGGTGGCGGCGCACGCGTCCTGCATTCCGGCGCTCTACGACTGTGAACCCTTGCGGCGCAATCTTTCCGTCATCGCCGCGGAGCCGGTGCTGGCCCGCCCGGACGAGCACCGTTACACCGTCAGCCGCCTGCACCACGACGACGCACCGGGCCAATGGCATTGGGACGACTACGCTTTCGCCCTGATCCTGCTGGTCGAATGCCCGCCGCTGGCGGACGGCGGCTTCGTGCAGACGGTGGCCCACACCCGCCGCGACTGGGATCACTCCGATGTGTACCGGACCTTGACGCGCAATCCGATTCACTCCTGGGAACTGCATCCGGGCGATCTGTACCTGCTGCGCGCCGACACCACCCTGCACCGGGTGCACCCGTTCGTGAACGGACGCCGCACCACCGTCGCCATGAGCTTCACGACCGTCAAGGCTGCTGAAGGTTTGCTCACTCGGCGAGAGTGAGCTGAATCATATAGAGTGGTAACCTGATTCACCGTTAACGCAAGCGGGGGGCAGCGTCGCCGCACCGTGCTTCCGCTCCGGGTTGTCCTGCCCGTTTTCCCGGCAGTTCCGCCCTCACGTTCTCAGGCGACTCCCATGGATCTTCTCAATCCGCTCGACGCGATCTTTCTCGCGATCGAATCTCGTGAACACCCCATGCACGTGGGCGGTCTGCAGCTGTTCGAGCCACCCGCCGACGCGGGTCCCGAATACACCCACGAGCTCTTCGAGGCCATGGCCGCCCAGACCGACGTGCGCACCCGTTTCCGCCGCAAGCCCTCACGCCTGCTCGGCGGCTTCTCCAGCCTCGCCTGGTCGCATGCCGAGACCGTGGATCTGGGCTACCACCTGCGGCGATCCGCGCTGCCCGCACCCGGCATGGACGATCTGCTCGACCTCACCGAGCGCCTGCACGGCATCCTGCTCGACCGGCACCGCCCGCTGTGGGAGGGCCGGCTCATCGAGGGCCTGGCCGACGGCCGCTTCGCGGTCTACATGAAGATGCACCACGCCCTCATCGACGGCGTCTCGGCCATGCGGTTGCTGCAGCGCACCCTCACCGACGACCCGTTCGACACCCGGATGAACGTCCCGTGGGTCACCCCGCCGGTGCCGCGCGACGACACCGTCGAAACCGAAAGCCCTTGGGCGCAGCTGCGCCGGGCGGTGCCGCGCATGCTGCGCGCCACCGGCTCGATCGCCGCACCGTTGCGGGGCGTCATCGACGGCCGGCTCACGCTGCCGATGACCGCGCCGCGCACCCTGTTCAACACCTCCATCGGCGGGGCCCGGCGCATCGCGGTGCAATCCTGGCCGCTGGAGCGGATCAATGCCGTGCGCGCGACCACCGGGGCCACCGTCAATGACGTGGTGCTGGCCATGAGCGCCGCGGCCCTGCGCGCCTACCTGCTCGAACACGACGCACTGCCGGACGAGCCGCTGATCGCCATGGTGCCGGTCAATGTGCGCAGCGCCGCGGAAGCCGATGTCTCCGAGGGCAATATGGTCGCGGCCTGCCTGGCGAATCTCGGCACGCACATCGCCGATCCGGCGCAGCGGCTGGCGCTCATCAGCGATTCCATGCGCGAGGCCAAGAAGGTGTTCACGCAATTGCCGAAGCTGGAGGCCATGGCATTGTCGGCGGCGCTGATGACGCCGCTCGGGGTGTCGCTGCTGCCGGGCTTCGAGGCGTTGCCGCGCATGCCGTTCAATCTGGTGATCTCGAATGTGCCGGGGCCGCGGAAACCGGTCTACATGCAGGGTGCGCGGCTGGACGCCAATTACCCGCTCTCGATTCCGTTCGAATCGCAGGCCGTGAACATCACGGTGACCACCAATGGCGACAATCTCGACTTCGGACTCGTGGGCTGCCGCCGCACGGTGCCGGATCTGGATCGCATGATCGGCCATCTGGAGAACGGTCTGGCCGAACTGGAGAAGGCCACCGCCTGACGCTTAACTACGCTGTTTCGCGTGGAGACATCGTGGGCCGAACTGCGCGAAGACTGCCTGATCCTCGAGGATGAGGCGGTTCTGGCGTTGAACAAGCCCGCGGGGATATCGGTGACGGGCGAACGCCACGACACCGACATCGTGGAAATGGCGGCGGCACAGGGCGAGACGCTCTACCCGGTGCATCGCATCGACAAGGTCACCTCCGGCCTGGTCCTGCTGGCCAAGGAGTTGCCCGCGCACGGCGTGCTGACCCGTCAGTTCAACAAGCGCACCGCGCAGAAGGCGTATCTGGCCGTCACCGCCTCCACCGGCCTGCCCGACCGCGGCGTCGTCGACCTGCCGCTGAGCGTGGGCCGCAAGAACCGGGTTCGGATCGCCGCGCCCCGCGAGAGCATTCGGCGCGACGGCGACACCTGGCTGGTCGACGAGCAGGATGTGCTCGCGGGCAAGAACTATCCGTCGGTCACCGAATTCGCCACCGTCGCCCGCACCGACGCGCATACCGTGCTGGCGCTGCGCCCGATCACCGGGCGGCGGCATCAGATTCGCGTGCACCTGGCCTGGATCGGCCACCCCATCGTCGGCGATCCGCTCTTCGACAAGTCCGGCGCGTTCGCGCGCACCCATCTGCATTCGTGGCGTTTGACCCTGGACGCACCCTGGCGTCCGAATGGTCTACTGGAACTCGAGGCGGAGCCGGGAGCGGATTTCTGGCAACCCGGCGCGGAGCCGATCACCGACGCCCCGCGGCAACTGCTGAGCAGCGCAAGCGAACTCATGACCGGCGTCACGCGCGGCTCCCATTGATATTGGTTGGCTATATTGGGTGGCGGGTCTCACCGGCTCACATCGGGGCAGGTCAATTAGCCTGTTTCAGGTGACCGCGGTGCGGCGGCACGGCCGGGCGCGACGACGCGGCCCATGACAGAAAGCGAACGCCGATGGTTCTGCTGGCTCAGCTCAGTGACACCCATTTCAATATGGGCGCACGCAATGTCGAACGCGTCGAAAGGGTCATGGCGTTTCTCGCCGAGCTGCCGCAGCGACCGGATCTGATCCTCGTCACCGGCGATATCGCCGACGAGGGCGAGGTCGAGGAGTATCAGCAGGCGCGCGCGGCGCTGGTCGCCGACGTTCCCGTGCTGGTGCTGCCCGGCAATCACGACGATCGCGGCAATATGCGGCAGGTGCTGTTCGGCCGGGACCCGGGCTACGAGCCCATCAACAATGTGCACCGCGGCGACGGCGTGACCGTGGTGCTGCTGGACTCCAGCATTCCCGGCAAGCCCGAAGGCCGCTTGGAAGACCAGACCTACGCGTTCCTCGAGGACGCGCTCGCGCAGACCGCCGCCGACGACACCGTGCTCATCGCCATGCACCATCCGCCGATGCCGGTGCAGTCCACGGTGGTGGATCCGATCCGCCTCACCAATCCCGAACGGCTGGCCGAGATCGTGGCGGACGACGCGCGCATCGCCGCCGTCCTCACCGGGCACGTGCACGCCGGGCTCATGACGCAGTTCGCGGGCAAGCCGCTGATCGTCGCGCCCAGCGTGTCCTCCACCATCGGATGCGAATGGGAAACGGCCGCACCGGGACACGTGCCGATCGACTTCGCGCCGGACCCGTCGCTGGTGTTCCACTCGATCACCGACACCGGGCTGCTGTCCATGTTCCGGCCCGTCGGGATGGGCGGCTGGCTCAGCGAACCGACGGAGTGACCACACCCCGCCGGTAGACCGACGGGGTTGTGCCGGTCCAGCGCTTGAAGGCGTGGATGAATGTGGACGCCTCGGCGTAGCCCAATCGGATCGCCACATCGCTGACCGATAGCGGTGTGGCGGTGAGCATTTCCTCCGCGAGCGCGCGGCGCACCTCGTCCAGCAGCTGCCGGTAGCTGGTGCCCGCGGCGTCCAGGTGGCGCCGCAGCGTGCGGGTGCTCATATTGAGATCCCTTGCCACGGAATCGATTCCGGGCGGCACCGCGAAACCGTCCAGCCCGCCGCGCGGGACCAGGCGGCCGCGCACCTCGGCCGCGATGCCGGTGCGGGCGCGGCGGCGCGAGACCAGGTCCCGGCATTGCGCCAGGCACATGGCCCAGGTGTGCTCGTTGGCCTGGGGCAGCGGCTGGTCCAGCATCGCCGGGTCCAGGGTGAAGGTGGTGTGCGGTTGATCGAAATGCGGTCGGAGGCCGTAGATTTCGGTGTAAAGGTCGAGATTCTGCGGGGCCGGGAAGTCGAAGTCGGCGCGCAGCAGGTCGACCGGGTGGCCGAGCAGGTCCGCCAGCACCTGGTGCATGGCCGTCACATCGCGTTCCACCAGGAAGCGGCGGACATCGGCGGGCACCCGCTCGTCGTGGATGCGGGCCACGAACTCACCCGGCTGAAAGCGGGCCGCCGGGATGCAGAAGGTGAAGCTCAGTTCCAGATAGCGCAGCGCGAAGGAGATGGCCTCGCCCAGGGTGGGGCTGCTGACGCAGGCGAATCCGAAGATGCCGAAGGTGGAGATCCGGTATCGCCGCCCCACCTCGAGGCCCAGGCTGGGCCGCGTATTCAACTCCCGCACCAGATTCCGGATCACCGCCAGCTCGGTGTGCGCGTCGATCTGCGCGTCCGGGTCCGCCAGCTGCTTCTCGGTGAGACCGCTGCCCTGCAGCATGCGCGCCGTCGGCACCCCCTGCTCGCGCGCGAATCGCACCATGAGCGCGACGCTCGCCACGCCGCGTGGGAAGTCCCAATCCCTGATTCCCGGCTCCTGCACCGTGCTCATCATCCGATTATGGCCGAAATTCTCGATCAGGTCGCCCACTAAATCGGACGCCCGCTCCTACAGTGAGAAGGGACGTCCAATGTGAGGAGCACCACAATGCCGTCGGTCATCATCATCGGTGCGGGATTCGGCGGGCTCGCCATGGCGATCGAATTGCAGCGCAATGGCTTCCACGAGTTCACCATCCTCGAGAAGGCCGCCGACCTGGGCGGAGTGTGGCGGGAGAACACCTATCCCGGGGCAGCCTGCGATGTGCCGTCACCGCTGTACTCCTTCGCGCACGAGCCCAAACCGAAATGGCGGCAGCGATATTCGCTGCGCGAGGACATCTGGGAGTACATGCGCGAGGTCGCGCGGCGGCACGACCTGTTCGACGCCATCGTGTTCGGGGCGGAGGTGACCGAGGCGGAATTCGACGAGTCGACCGGTCAATGGACGGTGCTGACCGCCGACGGTGTGGCGCGCACCGCCGACATTCTGGTGTCGGCGGTCGGGCAGCTGTCGCGACCGGCCCTGCCGGCGATTCCCGGCATCGAGCGCTTCGCCGGGGAATCGTTCCATTCCGCGCTGTGGGATCACGATGTGAAGCTGGACGGAAAACGGGTGGCCTGCATCGGCACCGGGGCCAGCGCCATCCAGTACGTGCCCGAGATCCAGCCGAAGGTGGCCGCGCTGACCGTCTTCCAGCGCACCGCGCCGTGGGTGCTGCCCAAATTCGACACCGATTACAAGCCGGTGCATCAGCGGATTCTCATCGAGATTCCGGGAATGCCGGTGGCGGAACGGTTCTCGTGGTGGCTCATCGCCGAATTCGTGGCGCTTGGGCTGGTGGAATTTCCGGGCATCGTGCGCATGGTCTCGCGGATCGCCGAGAACCATCTCGAGGAGCAGGTCACCGATCCGGTGCTGCGCGCCAAACTCACCCCCGACTACCCCATCGGCTGCAAGCGCGGGCTGTTCTCCAACGACTTCTATCCGGCTCTGTGCGAACCCAATGTCGAGGTCGAGACCACCGCCATCGCCGAGATCGTCCCCGAGGGCGTCCGCACCGCCGACGGCGTGCTGCATCCCGCGGACGTCATCATCTACGGCACCGGATTCAAGGGCACGGAATTCCTGTGGCCCATGAAGATTCGCGGCCGCGGCGGCCGCAACCTCGCCGACGTCTGGGACGGCGGCGCCCACGCCTACCTCGGCATCACGGTCCCCGAATTCCCCAATATGTTCATGCTCTACGGCCCCAACACCAACCTGGGCGTCGGCTCCATCATCTACATGCTCGAATCCCAGGCCCGCTACATCCGCCACGCCACCCAACTCCTCGCCGAACGCCCCGGCACCTACCTCGAAGTCCGCCCCGACGCCGAACAAGCCTTCAACGACTCCCTCCAATCCCGACTCGCCCGAACCCCCTGGAACTTCTGCACCAGCTGGTACCGCACCCCCTCCGGCCGCATCACCAACAACTGGCCCGGCACCACCCGCAGCTACCGCCGCCGCACCCGCAAACTCCACCTCCCCGACTACACCTTCACCCGGATCGGCTAACCCCCCGACTCCGCCTTCCCACCCTCGAACTCACCGGTCTCGGGGTTGAAATGCAGCATCACCCGGGATTGATAACTGGTCAGCGCCGAAAACGCCCCCGTCCCGCTCGCCAGAATCACCACTCCCGCAATCCATGACACATGCCAGAACGCCGCCACCACCCCCACACAAGCCCCACCCAACCCCAATGATTTCGCCACCGACGTCAAAATCCCCAACCGCGGATAGCCCGCCGGCACCGGCCAATCCTCCACCAGCACCATCACCCCCAAATGCGGCAACGCCACCGCCCAGGCGATAACCGCGATCATCGCCGCCACCCCCATCGACGACGCGGTCAAAAACGCCTGAACAATAACCGTCCCAATAGCAATCAACCCCCCATACATAAGCCTGTCCTGCCGCACCCAAGCAGCCCGCTCCTCCGGCCCCGTATGCGCCGCCAACCACTCCTCATCCTCGCTCATATCCCCATCGTCAGCGATCACCAGGAAATAGCCACACCACCCGGACCGCGTGTCGACGAGCCGCCTCAGACCGCAGATGCCCGCTGCACAAGATCCAGCAGAGCAGGAGAAATCTTCGGGGCGGCCTCCCCCATTTCGACGGCGCGCTGCCCTATGCACTGATCGAGGTAGCCGACCTGATCACCATCGAGCCACACCAAACCTTCGCGCGCTGGATCATTCCACCGGATGCGCCATACGAGATGAGGACTCGATGACCGGGGTATCGGAAGCGGCGCCCGTCCCCCGAATCCGCTACGACGTCGGAGTCCGGTGCTATCTCGGGTTGCAGCAATTCGCCCGCGAGGTGGATCAGCCATACGAACGCCTTCAGCTGGCGGCTGCATGGTCCGATCTGGGTTCCCGCGCCCGTCATATCTATCGGCCGCTGGCCGGGTTGGCCGCTCCCGATGATCCAACGATGGCGACCCGACGTATCCGCCGGTTGCGGTCCCGTCCCCTTCCACTGGCCCGAGCCGACCATCCTCTACGCCGACACCACCACCATGTGCCGACTCCACCGAGTCAGCCCCGCCGGCCTGTGGCAGCGAATCGAACGCCACGAACTCGCCGCCCCCGAAGTCTGGGTCGACGGAAAGCCCGGCTGGCCGATTCGATAGCGGCCCAGCTTCAAGATCAGGGAGCTCTCAGTGCGAATTTTTGTGCGGATTACCGCGCTGAGAGCTCCTTGATCTTGTTGCTCACGCGGTGACGGAACCAGCGGCGAGGGGCTGGGCGGCGGCGGTAGGCCACTGCGGTGATGGATCGGCCCAGCGAGTTGGTGACGTAGAAGTGGTCGGCGCCGAGGGTCGCTGCGGCGTGGGCGATCTCGTCGATCGAGGCGTGGATGTCGCTGGCACCGATGAGGCTCAATTGCAGCTCGACCGTACCCACCGGGTCGAAACCGCTGGACGGAGCCTTGTCGAGTTCCTCCGCTCTGGAACGCATCAACCCAGCCTAGAGGCGATATCGATCGAGGGTGGGGCGCGTGAGTGCCACCTGCATAGCCACGGTGGTGTACCAGCCGATCAGCTGGGTCATCTCGATCAGGGTCGGCTCGTCGAAGTGCTCTCGGAGCCGCTCGAACAGTGTCTCCTCCACTGCGATCCGCCGGACCAGTGCGTCAGCCAGCTCCATCGCGAGAAGCTCGGCCGGTGACCAGGTTTCGACGGCGGGCTTTTCTTCACGCGTATCCGCGATCTCCTCGACGCTCAGACCCATGAGTGCCGACAGTCCGATCCCCACATGGAGATTCCACTCGTAGTCGTTCGTCGCCGCATGACAAGTTCGCAGTATCAGCAACTCTCGCAAGCGCTGACCCAGCGTCCCACGATCGAACAGTCCAGTGGCGCCCAGCGTCCCGTTGTCCACCAGATTCAAGAACAACGACTCATTTCGGGCCACAATCCGATACAACACCGGCGGCTCCACATTCGGCGGTAACACCTGCCCGAACCGCTCTTGCAATGCTTCTGAATACGGTGCCTCGACCGGCGCGACTCTCGACATGCGTCCGTCCTACCACCCTGCGCCACCTAATGCGTTGCGCTTCAGCGGTTTTGCACGAGGGACTGCATCCGATTCCGGGGATGGATGTCTACTCGGCGAAGGATTCGAGGCCGGCTTGCCAGGCGGCGGAGAGGTCGGCGTCGGGTGGAAATCGGCCGTCGATCTCCAGGCTGACCATGCCGTGGGCGAAGGCCCAGAGGGCTCGAGCCTGGGCAGGGTCGCCGCCTACCGCTGCGAGAAGGGGTTGGGCCGTGCGCTCTTCCAATCCCGGGGGAAGGAGGTCTCGGCGGAGGGGGCGGTAGTTCATGAGGCGGTAGATGTGGGGGTGTGCGAGGGCGTAGTCGCGGTAGGCCTTTGCGATGGCGGTAAGGCCTTGTGCGGAAGCTGTTTCCAAGGCTTCGGCCATCTCCGCGAAAGCGTCTGCTACCACCAGGGTTTCGAGGGCGGTCTTGTCCGGGACGTGTTTGTAGAGGGACGGTGCCTTGATTCCCAAGGCCTCGGCCACATTTCGCATGGTGAGGGCTTCGGGGCCCTGGTCGTCCAACAGCGCGCGAGCGGCGGCGGCGATCTGCCGCTGCCGCTCGGTGAGCGTTTCGGTGGGGTCAGGCACGGAGGAAGCCGTCCGGGGTACGCAGGCCGTAGCCGGCGATGCGGTCGATGGCGATGTGCAGCATCCAGGCCAGCAGGAAGGTGAAGAGGGCCGGGAGTTCCAGGGCACCAAAGGAGTACGCGATGGCGAGGGCCAGGGGGATCCAGGTGCGGTGGGCGGTGTTGTAGAAGGGGACCGCCTGGCGGGGCAGTTGGCCCTGCTGCACAGGGTCTTTCGCGCCGATCGCCGCGAAGAAGGTGAGGTCGGGGGCGATGAGGCCGGCGACCAGGGCCAGCCAGGAGCCGGTGCCGTGGTTGACGCCCTCGAGGATGGCGAAGGCCGCGAGGAACAGTGCCCAGGTGATCCACGCGGCCTTGCGGAGGGTGGCGGGGAGACGGTGATCGGTGGCGGTCGGCAGGTTGGCGGCGATGGCGGTCATCGGACCCTCCGGGGCTTCTAGCAGCGGCTAACGTTGTTAGCCACTACGTTAAGGCTAATGCCGTTAGCCTGTCAACCCCGGGTCGATTCAGGCCGCCATCGACTCGGCCGCGGGCTCGCTCACCGCGGCGGGCTCGTCCTCGCGAAAGCCGGGCAGGTAGCGATCGACGTACGGGATCATGAGCTGGATCAGCGGCCCGATGCCGAACGCGTACAGCACCGTGCCCACACCCACGCTGCCGCCGAGGATCCAGCCGATCGACAGCACCGTCGCCTCGATCCCGGTGCGAATGACCCAGACCGGTTTGCCGGTTCGCCGAACCAGGCCAGTCATCAGGCCATCGCGCGGCCCCGGCCCCATGCCCGCGCCGATGTAGAGCACCGTCGCCACCGCGTTCAGCACCACGGCCGCGCCCATCGCCCCGATCCGCACCGGCAGCGCGTGCAGCTCCGGCAGCAGCCAGAGCCCTGCATCCACCGAGACGCCGATGACCACCACATTGCTGACCGTGCCCAGACCGGGCCACTGCCGCAAGGGAATCCAGGCCAGCAGCACCACGGCACCGGTGATCGCCACGATCGTGCCGAAACTCAACGGCAGCTGATCGGCCACGCCCTGATGGAACGCATCCCACGGGTCGAGGCCGAGGGCGGCGCGAATCATGACGGCCATGGAGAAGCCGTACAACCAGAGTCCGGCATACAGAGCGATGAGGCGGCGCAACAGCATTGCCCGAGCATGGCAGTGACTGGCATGCAATAGATAGATCCAGTTGCCAATTACTGGCCTTTCAGCTGGATATATTGTTTTGTACTAGAAACCGCGAAACGCCGGGTCGCGACGCGCGGAACGTCGTTGACCGCGGAACGACCCGGCAGTACTTTTGGTTCTCCGATGCGCCGGCGTTCTTATCGGCGCGAAGTGCGAGTCCGTGGTCTGGAGCGTCGGGTGATTGACGCTGGAGGGCGTTATGCGGCGGGATGACGCATATATCGGGGCACGCGCGCGGCGAATGTCGGGGCATTCACACGGATTTCGACGATGGTGGCGGATCGGACTCATCGGGGCCGTCGCGGTTTTGGCGGCGGCGATAGCGATCCCCGGCACCCGCGCCGACATCCCCTATCCGGATGACGATCCGTTCTATGCGACACCGATCTCCTTGGGGGAGTTCGCAAATGGGGCAATCCTCAACTCGCGACCCATCGCGGTGTTCGGACTCCCGCTCCCGGTGGCGGGCTGGCAGGTGCAGTACCGGACCACCGACTCCGCAGGCGAAGCCGTCGCCGACATGGCGACCGTGATGGAACCCCTGACTCCCTGGACCGGCCCGGGCGACCGACCGCTGCTGTCGTATCAGATCGCCGAGGACAGCCTCGGAACCCGATGCGCGCCCTCGTTCGCGCTGCGCGGCGGCCGCGACTTCTCGATCGCCACCACTCTGCTCGACATCCCCTTCCTGGCCGAGGCGCTACGCCGAGGCTGGGCCGTGGTGGTGTCCGACTACGAGGGCCCGCAATCCCGGTTCTTCGACGGCGTGAACTCCGGACGGGCCGTACTGGACGGCGTCCGCGCCGCCAAATCCTTTGCACCCCTGGGCATCACCGACAACAGCCCGCTCGGTGCGTGGGGTTACTCGGGCGGCGCGTTCGCGACCCTGTGGGCCATGCAGATACGGGAGAGCTACGCACCCGAACTCTGGTTCGCGGGGGTGACCTCCGGCGGCGTGCCCACCGATATCCCCGCCATCGCGCGCGGCGTCGACGGCACCTATCAGGCCGGGCTCGCGGTGCTCATCCTGATCGCCTTGGCGCGCAATGATTCCGGGTCCGGCCTCGCCGATGCGCTCAATGACACCGGGCACGCGGTCATGGCCCAGGAGGCCACCTCCTGCGGCGGCGACCTGGTGGTGCACCAGTTCTTCCGGCACGTGGACGACTTCGCCACCGACCCGGGCATTCTCGACAGCCAGCCGTTCCGGACCGCCACCAACCACCAGGAGCTGGGCGGTTGGGCCCCGGACGTGCCGCTGTACCTGTACCACAGCAATGCCGACGACGTGATCCCGTCGGCGGGCTTCAGCGCCCTCGTCGACCGCTACTGCGCGCTCGGCGCCACCCTCACCGCCGTGCACTCCACGATTCCCGGCCACAACCCCGCGGCCCTCGGAGAAGCATTGGGGGCCATGAACTTTCTGTCGGACCGCTTCGCGGGCGCGCCCGTGGTTGCCGGGTGCACCGTGCGCTGAACCCAGCACGGCGCACCCGACGTCTCGGGATCAGTTGGGGTTGGCCCACTTGGTGGTGCCCGGCGTGGCCGTCAGGGTGCTGATCAGGTCGACACCGGCGATGAGCAGAGCCGGACCGCCGACCACCAGGGTGCCGATGATCGCGCCGATGCCCGCCGCGACCGGAACCGTCGCCAGACCGAAGGCGCCGCCGAGGAATCCGATGGCGCCGACCGCGGCGCCGATGGCCAGGCCGACGAAACTGCCGATGGCCGTGGCGATGCCGAACTGGCTGGTGAAGTTCTGCATGGCCAGCTGGTTCTCGGACAGCGAGGCCACCGGGTGCAGCACCGGCGTGGCCGCGGCGACATCCTTGACCGCGGTCAGGCTCAGGGTGCCGCCGTCCGCGCTGACATTGCCGGGCAGCGGGTAGCTCAGGCCGTCCTGTTCGAAGGCCAGCGGCAGGCTGAGCACGACGTCGCCCGCGGCGTCCTTGACGTTCACCGATCCGCCGGCCAGCTCGAAGCTGCCGTTGGTGAGGGTGGTGACGACGGAATTGCCGACCAGCTGGGTCTGGTAGCCGATATCCGGCACCGCCGAATCCGCGTGCGCCACACCGGCTCCGGCGATGGCGACAGCGGTGACGACCGGCGCGGCGACCGCGGTGATCTTACGCAGCAACATGGGTTGTCCAATCTTCATCAGGTGTTCGTGGCAACACGCGGCTCAGTACTGAGAATTCCCCCTTGTCGAATCCGCGAGCCGTGTTGCGTTCAGCAACGCGTTCTACAGCGCCTTACGGTAACGCGCGACACCGACACCCCGAATAATTTTCGGCTCGAGTGTCGTTAAAAGACCAGTTCGACCGCGATGCCGACCCCGCACACCAAAGCCATCACCAATAGCGCAACCGCATCACCGCGTCCGGGTTTGCCAGGGCGGGCGGTCAATTCGCCGGTGCCGCCGCGCGTCGTGATGGCCTCGCCGAGTTCGCCCGCGCGCCGGCTCGACACCGCCATGCTCGCGGTCAGAATGTCGACCAGCGGATTGTCCGAGGCCCGGTGCAGCAGCGAATCCTTGGGCCGCAGTTTGCGCGCGGCACGCAGCACCCGCATTTCCTCGAGCAGCAGCGGCAGGCCGCGCAGGGTCAGCGCCACCACCACGGCCCACTCGTCGACCGGGACGGTGTGCCGGACACCGCCGCGGGTCCAGCCGATCTTCTTCAATGGCGCGCCGAGTTTGGCCAGCGCGGGCGCGATCTCGCCCATCGGCGTGGTCCAGGCGACCAGGAACGATGCGCCGAGCAACAGGAATCCGAAGAGCACGACCCGCGCGTATTGCAGCAGCGCCGACGTACCGACCGGCACGTTGATGGCCGCGCCGATCGCGATGCCGACCCACACCAGCCACGGGAAGCGCGGCAGGGTGCCCAGCGGCAGCTTCGCCAGCACGAACACCGCCGCCAGGAAGACGAACGCCACCCCGAGCAGCGCCCAGGACGGAATGAACATGAGCAGCACGCTGACGACGAAGACGCCGATCATCTTGGTACCGGCCCAGAGTCGATGCACCGGGCTGTCGACCGGGACCTCGCGGAGAACGACACTGCTCATCGGACGCCTCCGCTGACATCGTGGGACTCGAACGCGGCTGCGGCGGAATCGTTTTCGACCAGACGCCCGTCGCGCAGATGGACGGTGCGGTCGCAGACGGCTTCCATATCGGCCACGTCGTGCGAGATGACGATCAGGGTCAGGCCCGAATTCCGTAGTCGGGCAAGCAGATCCACGACACCGGCGCGGCCCTCCGGATCCAGTCCGGCCAACGGCTCGTCCAGCACCACCACCTGCGGATGGCTCGCGACGATCGCCGCCAGCACCACGCGTTTGGCCTGACCGCCGCTGAGTTCCTCGATGGAACGCGAGGCCAGCGCCCGATCCAGGCCGACGGCGTCGAGGGCCTTGGCGACCGCGTAGGTGCCGCGGCCGCCCCAATCCTCGATCTCCTCACCGACGGTCTGCCGCTGCAACTGCAGCCGGGAATGCTGAAAAGCCAGCTGTACGGCCCCGATTCGCTTGTGCACCGGACGGGTCCGGGTGAATTCGTGCAGATCGCAACTGCCCGTGGAGGGTTGGGTGAGCCCCGCCATGATCCAGGCCAGCGTCGACTTGCCGGAGCCGTTGCCACCCACGATGAGCAGGGCCTCGCCGCGGCGCACGTCGAGGTCGATGTCGTGCAGGGCGGGCGCCTCCCACGGGGTGCCTCGGTTGTAAGTGTGTCCGACGCCGCGCAATTCAAGGATGGTCTCGCCCATGGGGCGCTGCCGCGGATCGCTCATCGGGCGTGGCCAGGCGGGCAGATGCTCGACGGCACGACCGCCAGCCAGATGGACCACGCGGTCGGCGGCGGCCGCGTCGGCCTCGTGGTGGGTGACCAGTACAACCGCCATCGGATGGCGTCGGGGCAGGGCAGCGAGCAGCGCTACCAGTTCGCGGCGGCCTTCCGGATCGATCATCGAGGTCGCCTCGTCGGCGATGAGCAGCGTGGGCTGCCGGGCCAGGGCGGCGGCCACGGCCAGTCGCTGCTGCTGGCCGCCGGACAGGGTCGCGGTCTCGCGTCCGCCCATTCCGGCCAGCCCGACCTCGGCCAACAGGCCCTCGATATCGACCTCGGCCGCGTAGTCGGTGGGCAGACCCCACACCACGTCATCGGCCACGAGCACGCCGAGGGTCTGACTCTCCGGGCGCTGCAGCACCATGGCGGTGCCGCCGCGCACACCGAGTCCCGCCGCGCCCGGGCGGGTGACGGTGCCGCCGGTGGGCGGGCGGCCCGCGAGAATCCTGGTGAGCGTGGACTTTCCGGATCCGTTGTGGCCGACGATCGCGACGAATTCGCCGATGTCGACGGTCAGATCGATGCCGGACAGCGCGTCGGCGCGCGCACCCTGATAGCGGAAAGCCACGTCCCGCAAGGTGACCGGCAGTGGCGATACGGGACGGTCGTCCTCGGGCGCGTCGAGCAGGTCATTGCGGCCCGGCAGCCAGGTCAGGCGGTCCAGTACCGACCCGAGCACGAACCACGACACGATGCCGCTGACCACCATCGCCGCGATGATGCCGCCGCCCACGAACGCCCACCACCAGTGCAGCACCGTATCGGTGAAATCGGCAACCGCCCGCCCCAGCGGTTCCAGCGAAGACTGCCGCGCCGCAATGTTTTCCAGGCCTTTCGCACTGTTGCGGATAGCGTCGAACAGCAGGTGCCGCGACCGCGCGAACACCAGCAGCAACCCGACCGTCAACGCCGCCATGATGGTCCCGGCCAGTGCCGACAACACCACCACCGCGGGCAATCCACCCCGCCGCCGCTTCACCGTCCCGACGATTCCGCCGATGATCGCCACCCCGACCAGGTTCTCCGCCGCCAGCAGGCCCGCCGCCACGAACGTCACCAGCGTCGCCGCGATGGCGGTCGCCAGCTGCGTCCGGAACCGATACCTGTGCGCCAGCAACCCCATCGGCACCGCCGCCACCAACTGCAACGCCGCGGCGAACGGCACCAGCGACCCCACGGTCACCAGCCCCACGGTCGCCCCGCCCAGCACGGCCCCCGTCGCCAGCTCGATGGGCCGCAACGCCCCCTTGGGCAGCGCTACCTCGGAACTCCCGGCGCTGGGCCCGCCAAGTCCCGCAGCCAGGCCACCGCGAATCCGGTACGAATCGGTCACGCCTTCCAGTCTGCCGTGTCCGACCCCTTACCCACCGCCACCTCTCAACATCTCCACAGAGTCGGAGCACGATGATCACAACCCTGCCCGGCCGTGCGCGGGTCAGCCGGACGCGCCCCGAGTGTCGATGAGGTCGGCGAAGATTTGGGTTATCCGGGCGGTGAGGGCTTCGGGGGTGGTGCCGGATTGGGTGGCTCGGAGGGCGAATTTGCCGTCGACGGTCAGGGAGGCCATGCCGTGGGCGAGGGACCACCAGGCCAGGGCGAGGGTTTCGGCGTCGGTGGCGGGGAGGAAGCCGGAGGTCACGGCCTCGGTGACGGTGGATTCGAGGACGGCGAAGGCGGCGTCGCCCGCGGCTTCGGTGGCGGGGTGTTTTTCGGGCTGGGAGAGCTCGGGGCGGAACATGATTCGGAAGTAGGCGGGGTGGTCGCGGGCGAAGTCTACGTAGCCGGTGGCCATGGCGATCAGGGCGGCGCGGGGGGTGGGGGCGGATTCGCGGGCGGAAGTCATTGCGGCGCCGAGGATTTCGAAGCCGCGGGCGGCGAGGGCCGACATCAGGGCGGCGCGGTCGGCGAAGTGGTGGTAGGGGGCGCCGGGGCTGACGCCCGCCTCGCGGGCGACCTTGCGGAGGCTGACGGCGGCCAGGCCCTCGGACTCGATCAGCTGCAGGGAGGCGCGCAGTAGTTCCTCGCGGAGGTCTCCGTGGTGATAGCGGTCCTTGGGCGGCATGGGATGAGCGTAAAGGGTTGACGACCCACGACCTCGCAATCTATACATTGTTTAGATTCTAAACACTGCTCAGATTGGGGTACGGCCCATGTCCGATCTCGTTCTCGTCACCGGCGCCTCCGGATTCGTCGCGGGGCATGTCATCCAGGAATTGCTCGAACGCGGCTACCGGGTGCGCGGCACCGTGCGGTCGGTGCGGCGGGCCGCCGCGGTGGCGGACGTCCTGCCCGGCGTCGAGCTGGTCGAAGCCGACCTGAGCTCGGACGCGGGCTGGGCGGACGCGGTCCGCGATTGCCGCTACGTGGTGCACACCGCGTCCCCGTTCCCGTCCGATACGCCCGAGCACGAGGACGAACTGGTCCGCCCGGCCGTCGACGGCACCCTGCGCGTCCTGCGGGCGGCCGCCGCGAGCGGGGTCGAGCGGGTCGTGATCACCTCGTCCGTCGCCGCGGTCCAGGTCGGCAATCGCGGCCGCCTGCTCACCGAGGCCGACTGGTCCGACCCGGCTCTGTGCGAGCCGTACGAGAAGTCCAAGACCCTCGCCGAGCGCGCGGCCTGGGATTTCGCGGCGCGGCACCCGGAACTCGAAGTGGCCGTGATCAATCCGGGCATGATCATCGGCCCGATCCTGCGCGCCGAGGCCGGCACCTCCGTGGACGGCATCCGCGCCCTGCTCTCCGGTGACATGCCCGGCGTCCCGCGCCTCAACTTCGCGACGGTCGACGTCCGCGATCTGGCCGTCGCCCACCGCCTCGCCATGGAAACCCCCGAGGCCGCGGGCAATCGCTACATCTGCGCCGGGGACGAGATCTCCTTCCCCGAGATGGCCCAGATCCTCGCCCGCCGCTACAAGGTCTCGACCCGCGTCCTGCCCGACTGGCTGGTCCGGCTCAGCGCCCGCTTCAATGCCGACGCCCGCACCGCCGTCCGCTACCTCGGCCGCGAGGAGCGCCTGACCGCCGCGAAGGCGGAGCAGGAACTGGGCTGGCAGCTGCGGCCCGTCGCGAACTCGCTGCTCGACACCGCCGCCGCACTCATCGAGTTCGGCCTGGTCACCGATCCGGGCCCCGCCAAATCCCGTGCCGCCTGATCCGTGCCCGAGGGTAGGGTGGTTCGAAAGAAGGTGGGGCACAGGGAAATTGCGGAGGGTATATGCGGCACGGGAACGGGCTGGCGATTCCGGAGACGCTCGAGGATGTGTGCGCGCCGGAGAAGATGGCGCTGATCGTGTACGACATGCAGGTCGGGGTGCTGGGTCAGCTGGATGACGGGCCGCAGATCACCGAGCGGGTCGCGAAGGTGGTCGACGCGGCCCGGCGCGGCGGCTATCCGGTGATCTTCCTGCGCCACTTCTTCCTTCCCAAGCGGCTCATGGGCACGTTCGCGCTGCGCATGGCGATGAACTGGCAGGGCGCGGATTCCGTGGAGCAGGTGGTTCCGATCCTGCAGCGCGACACCCCGGGCTTCGAGCTGGTTCCGCAACTGCGGCCGCAGGACGGCGAGGTGGTGTTCGACAAGACCTCGATGTCCGCCTTCGAGGGCACCCCGCTGGCCTCCACGCTGCGCGACCTCGGCATCGGGGCGTACGCCATCGTCGGCGTGGCGCTCGAGATCGGAATCGCGCCGACCGTCACCCACTCCACCGATCTGGGCTTCCTGCCGGTCGTGGTGAGCGACGCGGTCGGCGGCAAGGACGAGCCCGGCAAGCAGCGCGCCTGGGAGGAATTCGAATTCCAGGGGCACGCCCTGGTCACCGACATCGACACCATCGTGCCCCTGCTGGAGAAGACGGCCGAATAGGTCAGTCGGAGCTGGGAATCCAGGCCGGATGCCAGAGGCGTCCGGTCTCGGTCCAGTTCATGAAGCGGACCGTGCCGGTGAGCTTGGGCGTCACCCAGACCGCGTCCTTGCGCTCGTCGGCGGTGAGTTCGTTGTCGAAGGGCTGGGTCTTGCGTTCCAGGCGGCGCAGGCGATCGAAGAGGTCGCTCATCTCCTGTTCGGTGAAGCCGGTGCCGACCCGGCCGAGGTAGTACAGCTCCCCCTCGTGCGGCACCCCGACCAGCAGCGAGGCGAATTGCCGCACCTCCGAACGCCGATAGCCGCCGACCACCACCGACAGCGTCCGCCAGTTCCGGGTCTTGATCCAGGACTGGCCGCGCCGCCCGGGTAGGTAGATGGAATCGCGCCGCTTGGCGACCACACCTTCCATGCCGTGATCCTGGCTGTAGCGCAACGCTTCCGCGCCCGATCCCTTCAGCTGTTGCGGCACGATCAGCGAACGTGCCTTCCCGGCAAGGGCTTCCAGCACCCGCCGCCGATCGTCGTAGCGCTTGCGGACCAGCGAGGTGCCGTCCAGGTACAACACGTCGAAGGCGAGGAACACCGCCCGCTTCGAATCCTCGCGCAGCAGACCGAGATTGGCTCCGCCGTGATCGTCGAAGACCACCGCCTCCCCGTCGAGAACCGCACTGTGCCCGGATAGTTCGGAACCCAGCACGGCCAGACCCGGATATTTCCCGGTGACCACATGCCCGGCGCGGCTGTGCAAAGTCACCGCGCCGTCCTCGATCTCGGCGATCAGCCGGAATCCGTCCCACTTGGTCTCGAACGCCCAGTGCTCGGCATCGAGGGTGGTGACATCACCGGGCGTGGCCAGCATGGGCGACAGCCCGTGCGGCATGGGCACGGGTGTGCGCGGCTTCGAAACAGCGGGCGCCCCATTGCCTTCCGCCCCGGGCGGCGTCTGATCCTTCATCAAGTGCATGAGCCACTGATTGCCATTGGTTTGGATCAGCGCGTACCGCCCGTCGAGCCGCTCCCCGCGCAGCCAGACGATGACCTCGTCGTCGCGCCACTTCTCGGTCTCGTAGGTGCCGGTATCCCAGATGGTCATCTCCCCGCCGCCGTACTCACCCTTGGGGATGGTCCCGTGGAAGGTGAGGTACTCCATCGGGTGATCCTCGGTGTGCACGGCCAGCCGGTTCTCGCCGGTATCGGTCGGCGGCCCCTTGGGCACCGCCCAGGACACCAGCACACCGTCCCGCTCCAGCCGCACATCCCAGTGCAGCCGCCGCGCGTGATGCTCCTGCACCACGAACCGGTCCCCCGACCCGGCGACGGGCGGGCTCGACGGCACCGGCTCCGGCGTGCGCCCGGCATCGCGCATCGAACGGTATTTGTCGAGCCGGTCCGGAACCTCTTCGGATTCTTCCTCATCCGCATCGGCGGACTCGGCCTCGTCCGCCTCGGGCAGCGGCTCGTCCAGCCCCTCGAGCAGATCCCCCTGCTCCTCCCACCGCCGCAGCACCTCCTCGAACCGCAAGTGCCGCAACCGCTTCGGCTTCTCGATCTCCTCCCACGCCCGCGGTGCGGCCACCCACGGCTCGGCGCGCCCGCGCAGCGAGTACGGCGCGATGGTGGTCTTGGCCGGATTGTTCTGGCTCCAGTCCAGGAACACCTTTCGATCCCGCGCCGCCTTGGACATGTTGGCCGTCACCAGTTCCGGCCGCAGCTGCTGCAGATTCGTGGCCACCTGCTTGGCCACCGCCGACGCACCGTTCGGCCCGAGCCGGCGATCCAATGGCACGTAGATGTGAATTCCCTTGGAGCCGCTGGTGACCGGATACGCCTCCAGTCCCACGTCACGCACCACATCGCGCAGGATCAGCGCCACCTCCGCGCACTGCGCCAGCCCGGCGCCCGGCCCGGGATCCAGATCGAAGACCAGCCGGGTGATGTCCCCGACCTCGGCCCCGTCGAAACGCCATTGCGGCACATGCAGTTCCAGCGCCGCCTGCTGCCCCAGCCACGCCATTCCGGCCACATTGTCGATGAGTGGATAGACCACCGGCCGGTCGGAATGTTGAACGGTTCTCCGCTCCAACCACTTCGGCGCGTGCTCGGCCAGATTCTTCTCGAAGAAGGACTGCTCCTCGACCCCGTTCGGCCACCGCTTGCGCGTCACCGGCCGCTGCGCGATATGCGGCAGCAGGGCCGGGGCAATGGCCGTGAAATAGTCGATGACCTCGCCTTTGGTGGTCCCGACGGCCGGGTACAGCACCTTGTCGAGGTTGGTCAGCCCAACCTCGATACCCCCGAAATCCCTGCGGGACCCCATAACAGCAGTCTAGGTGCCGCCACCGACAAATCACCGCAACCGGTAATACCCACACTGTGACTATGAACCGAAAAACCAACGGGCCGTTCAGGTCAGCAGCGGTGACCCGAACGGCCCGTCGAACGACCGGTACTACGACTACTCCGCGGGCTTGTCGCCCTCGGGAGCGGGTGCCGGGGCCGCCTCCGGCTCCGGGGCGGGTTCGGCCGCCGCCTCGGCGGGTGCGGGTTCGGCGGGCGCCTCCGCCGGGGCCGCGGCCTCGCCCGGTCCGTCGGTCGGAATGGCGTTCTTGACCGCCTCCGCGCCCTTGTCGATCTGGGAGTCGAATTTCCCGCCGGTCTTGCCCTTGACTACCTCTCCGGCCTTGTCGACGGCTTGTTCGATCTTCTCGGCGTTCTGGGCCGCCACTTCTTTGCCCTTGCCGACCAAGCCTTTGAGCGTGTCCATGAGACCCACAGCCGTGCTCCTTCAATCTCGGTCCAGTTATTGGCGAACATCTTCCCACCACGTCTCCCGTGGTGGCAGGCCAATGGGGTCGATCCGCTCTCCGGGCTTCGGCACGGCGATGCGTGTCCCCGCCGCACCGGCCGCCTCGACCAGCCGGCGTACCGGCTCCGACCAGCCGTGGAAGGCCAGATTGAAGGTGGCCCAGTGGATCGGCACCAGCAGCCCGTAGCCCGGATCGCCGACACACAGATCGGCGTGGGCGCGCACCGCCTCCTCTGGATTCATGTGCACGTCCGGCCAGTGCCGGTCGTAGGCCCCGATGGGCAGCAGCGTCAGATCGAACGGGCCCAGCCGCGCGCCCGCCTCCGCGAACGCCTTGGTGTAGCCGGTATCGCCGCCGAAGTAGACCCGCCGGGTCGGACCGGCGATGGACCAGGACGCCCACAGCGTGGTGTTGCGCACCAGGCCGCGGCCCGAGAAGTGCCGCGCCTCCGCGCAGGTGATCACCAGATCGGTGCCGTCACCGCGGTCGCGCTCCAGCTCCGAGAGCGAAACCGAAGCGGCCCAATCCAATTCGACGATGCGCGCCTCGGGCACGTCCCAGTGCCGCAGATGCGCGCCGATGCCGATCGGCACGATGAACACGCAGTCCTGGCTGTCCACCAGGCCCATCACGGTGTCGCGATCGAGGTGGTCGTAGTGGTCGTGCGAGATGAGCACCGCGTCCAGCGGCGGCAGCGCCGACAGCGGCGACGGCACCGGATGCAGCCGGGCCGGGCCGACCAGCGGCGACGGCGAGACCCGTTCGCTCCACACCGGATCGGCCAGCACCCGGTAGCCGTCCACCTCCACCAGGCAGGTGGCGTGCCCGTACCAGGTGACCGCGAGATCGGCGGCCTGCTTGGGCAACTCGGGCGTCACCAGCGGGATCTCGCCCGGCGGGCGGCCGTTGTTGCGCTGGGTGACCAGCTGATACATGAGCTCGACCGGCGATCCGGTGAGCTGTGAGCTCGGCTCGGTGTTGTGGAACTGCTTGTTGCGATAGGACGCCGACCCGTGCGCGGTCGGCGCGATGGCGGAAATGGACGCGCCCATGGCGGAGGGAATGCCCCACGCCGCCCGGACCAACCAGGAAATACCGAATGCACCCGCAGCCATACCTACCAGTTTCCGCGAATTCACGGTCACGCGCCGCCCGTTCATCGGCCCTCGAACTTCGCGGGCCGTTTCTGCTGGCGCGCCGCGCGCGCCTCCTGCGCGTCGTCGCTCTGCCACGCCGCGTCCAGGGCCGCGGTCTGCTCGGCGGTATCGGGGCCGCGGGTGTCGTCGTCGTTGAAGACCAGCTTCATGTGCCGCAGCGACAGCGGCGCGAGTTCGGCGATCTGCTTGGCCCAGGCCTGCGCGTCGGCCAGGGTGCCGATCTTGTTGGCGAAGCCGAAGTTATAGGCGTCGGCGGCCGAGACCCGTTCCGCGCCCAGCAGAATGGTGCGGGCCGGTCCGGGGCCGATCAGGTTCGACAGTCGCCGCACGGTCCAACGGTCAACGGAGATACCGAGTTTCGCGGCGGGGATGGCGATGAACGCGTCGTCGGTCATCACGCGTAGGTCCGAGGCCAGGGCTAGCTGGACGCCCGCGCCGAGCGCGCCGCCGTTGATCGCGGCGATCACCGGGACCGGGATCGTCTCGATGGTGCGCAACATACCGAGCAGTCCGTCGAGGAAGCTGTCGGAATAGACCCCGTCCAGATCCGCGCCCGCGCTGAACAGCGGGCCCTGACCGGTCAGCACGATCACCCGGGCCGACTGGGCGGCCTCCTCGAGCGCGGCGCGCAACTGGCCGATGATCTCGCTGTTCAGGGCGTTCCGGCGCTCCGGACGCTGCAGTTCGATGGTGACGACCTCACCATCGCGGCTGATTCCCAGCATGTGTCCCTTCCCCATGTGCACCTCACCTGCGCTTCATAACCCATGATCCGGGGTCCACTCTAAGTGGGCGTACCGTCGGGTCCGTGATCGCAACACCCGATGTCGACATCCTCGTAATCGGCGCCGGGCAGGCCGGATTGTCCGTCGGCTACCACCTGCAGCGCCTCGGATTGCGTCCCGAACACGACTTCCTCATTGTCGACCACTCCCCCGCGGCGGGCGGCGCATGGCAATTCCGCTGGCCCTCACTGACTTTGGGCACCGTCAACCGGGTCCACGACCTGCCCGGAATGTCGTTCGAGGAGACGCTGCCCGAGGGTTCGGAGAACGTGCAGGCCGCCACGGCCGTACCGCACTACTTCGAGCTGTACGAGAAGCGCTTCGACCTGCGGGTGCACCGGCCGGTGTCGGTGACCGTGGTCTGCGATCGCGCCACCGCCGCCACCTGCCCGAACCAGGCCGTCGACGGACTGCTGCACGCGGAGTTGAAGCCCACCGAGACCCTCAAGGTGCGCGGACTGGTCAATGCCACCGGCACCTGGGACAAGCCGTTCATTCCTTATTACCGGGGTGCGGAGTCCTTCGCGGGACGGCAGCTGCACGCCCACGACTACCGCACCGCAACGGAATTCGCGGGCAAGCACGTGGTCGTCGTGGGCGGCGGCATCACGGCCATCCAACTGCTGGACGAGATTTCGCAGGTGACCACCACCACCTGGGTGACCCGGCGCGAACCCGTCTTCCGCGACGGGGTTTTCGCGCCCGAGCAGGGGCGCGCGGCCGTGGCGATGGTGGAAGACCGTGTGCGGCGCGGACTTCCGCCCGGTTCGGTGGTTTCGGTGACCGGCCTGCGCGAGGACGCGCGGGTCACCGCCATGCGCGAGCGCGGGGTGCTGGACCGCAAGACGATGTTCGAGCGCATCGAACCCGAGGGAATCCGCTGGGCCGACGGCACTTTCCAGCGCGCCGACGTCATCCTGTGGGCCACCGGATTCCGCAGCGCCCTCGACCATCTCGCCCCGCTGCGCCTGCGCGGCCCGGGCGGCGGCATCAAGATGGGTGGGCGGCTGGCCACACAGGTCGAGGCCGATCCGCGCATTCACCTGATCGGCTACGGCCCGTCCGCGAGCACCATCGGCGCCAACCGCGCGGGCCGTGCCGCCGCCGTCGAATTGACCTCGTTCCTGGGCATTCCCACCCACTACGAGGGCTGAGACCGGACCGGGTTCAGACGGGCGCGCCCATATCCATGACATCGGGATCCGCGCCCTGCCGGGCGCCCTTGTCGATGCCCGCGATCTGCGTCATCTCGCGCCCGGTCAGCTCGAAATCGAAGACCGCCAGATTCTCCGCCATGCGCGCGGGCGTCATGGACTTCGGGATGGCCACGTTCCCGAGCTGCATGTGCCAGCGCAGGATGATCTGGGCGGGCGTCCGGCCCAGCTTGTCGGCCAGCGCGATGATGACCGAATCGTTGAACTCGGCCCCGCGCCCCAGCGGGCTCCACGCCTCGGTCACGATGCCGTGCGCGGCATGGAAGGCCCGCAGCTCCGACTGCGCGTAATACGGGTGCAGCTCAACCTGATTGATGGCCGGGACTTCTCCGGTCTCCCCGATCACCCGCTCCAGATGCCGCTGGGTGAAGTTCGAGACCCCGATCGAGACCACCCGGCCCTGCCGTTTCAGCGCCTGCAGCGCCCGGAAGGTGTCGACGTACAGGTCGGCCGACGGCAGCGGCCAGTGGATCAGGTACAGATCGATGGTGTCCAGGCCCAGTCGCTCCAGGCTGGCGTCGAAGGCGCGCATGGCCGCGTCGTACCCGTGGTCGGCGTTCCACAGCTTGGTGGTGACGAAGACCTCATCGCGCGGCAGACCCGATTCCCGGATGGCCCGGCCCACTTCCGCCTCGTTGCCGTAGAACGAGGCGGTGTCGATGCTCCGGTAGCCGAGCTCCAGGGCCGTGGAAATGGTGCCGACCGCCTCGTCGCCGACGACTTTGTACACCCCGAACCCCAGTTTGGGCATGACCTGGCCGTCACTGAGAACGATCGCTGGAATGTCGCTGGTCTCGCACCGATAAGTCACCATTCCGAAGTTAGAAGCGCAGGTCCGTGCCGTCAACCGACCGATTGGTCCGCAAGTCACCCGCCGCGACAATCCGGCAGCAGCTAATACTCAGCTTCGCGACTTGTCCGATTCCGGCTGCACCGCCGAGACCAACCCCAAGCGGCGATAGCGCCGATGGCGGGCGGCCAGCAACTCCGGCCGGGACCGCGCCGTCAGCGCCGCCAGCTCCTCGGCGATCGCCTCCACCATGCGCAGCGCGAAATCCACCGGCTCCTCGGCGGCGTCCGGATACTCGTGCACGATGCGGTCCACGATGCCGTCGGCCTCCAGATCCACCGCGCGAATGCGCTGGGCGGCGGCCATTCTCGGCGCGTGCCCGGTATCGCGGTACACGATCGCGCTGGCGCCCTCCGGCGGCAGCGGGGCCAGCCAGCCGTTGGCGGCCGCCAGCACCCGGTCGGCGGGCAGCAGGGCCAGCGCGCCGCCGCCGCTGCCCTGCCCGAGCAGCACCGAGATGGTCGGCGTGTCCAGCGTGACCAGATCGGCTATGCAGCGCGCGATCTCGGGGGCCAGCCCGCGTTCCTCCGCCTCGCGCGAGAGCGCCGCGCCCGCGGTGTCGATCACCAGTACCAGCGGAACCTGCAGCTCCGCGGCCAGATGCATGCTGCGGCGCGCCTCCCGCAGGGCCGCCGGACCCATGGTGTGCTCGGGCGACTGACCGGCCCGATCGTGACCGAAGACCACGCACGGCTGGCCGCGGAAGCGCGCCAGCGCGTGCGCGACCGTGCGATCCAGCTCGCCTTGTCCGGTGCCGGACAAGGGAACCCGGTCGGTGACATGGCGCAGCAGTTCCCGAATGCCGGGGCGGTCGCCGCGCCGGGAGATCAACACCGTCTGCCAGGCGTGCACCTCGGCGGTGTCGCGCACCGCCGGTCCGCCGCGCTCCTGCGGACCCGCCAGGAACGAGCCGCGCCCGGACGCGGGTGGCGTTGGGTCGCTTTCCCTTTCGGGCAAGGGCAGGGGGCCGTCACACAGCACCGTGAGCGTGCGGTGCACGATCCGGCGGTACACCGACACCGGCACCACACCGTCGATAACGCCGTTGCGGTAAAGGTTTTCGGCGGTCTGCACGCCGTCGGGAAACCGTTTTCCGTAGAGCGCCTTGTACACCCGCGGCCCGAGGAAACCGACCAGTGCGCCCGGTTCGGCGAAAGTCATGTGCCCCAACGATCCCCACGAGGCGAACACCCCGCCCATGGTCGGATCGCGCAGATACACCAGATACGGGTGCCCCGCCGCCTTGTGCGTGGCAATGGCCCCGGCGACCTTCACCATCTGCACGAAAGCGACTGTGCCCTCCTGCATTCGGGTACCGCCGGAGGTCGGCGAGGCGAGCAGCGGCAGACCCAGCTCGGTCGCGCGCTCCACCGCCGTCACGATGCGCTCGGCCGCGGCGACGCCGATCGACCCTGCCAGAAACGCGAATTCGCACGCGATCACGGCGACCCGCCGTCCGCGCAGCAACCCCTCCCCGGTGAGCACCGCTTCATCGGTGCCCGCCGTTGCCGCGGCAGCCAGCAACTCGTGTCGGTACTCGGGCGATGCCGCCACCTTTACGGGCGGACGATCCCAGCTCACAAAGGAACCGGGATCCAGCAATTCCCCGAGCAACTCCCGCGCCGAGATCTTCACAGCGCGAGCGTAATGGACCACGTCCCGTCATTCCGGCAGGCTTTTGGCCGGAATCCACCCGACGGCGGAGATCCCGGCCAAAAACACGCCGGGATGACGAGGGTGATCAGTAACCCTGTACGACCTTGCGCAGCGCGTACTCGGTCACAGCGACCAGGGCCTGCTTCACCGGTTCCCGGCGCCGGGCGTCGATCGAGAGGATCGGCACGTCCGCGGGCACCGCCAGGGCCTGGCGGATGTCCTCGACGGGATACCGTGGCGCATCATCGAATTCGTTGATGGCCACCAGGAAGGGTAGGTTGCGCGCCTCGAAGTAGTCGACGGCGGCGAAACTGTCCTCCAACCGGCGGGTGTCGACCAGCACCACCGCGCCGATGGCGCCCTTGATCAGGTCGTCCCACATGAACCAGAAGCGGTACTGGCCGGGCGTGCCGAACAGGTACAGCACCAGGTCGTCGGCCAGGCTGATGCGGCCGAAGTCCATGGCCACCGTGGTGGTGGCCTTCGACGGGACCCCGGTCAGGGAGTCCACGCCGACACTCGCATTGGTCACCAAAGCTTCGGTGCGCAGCGGAACGATCTCCGACACGGCACCGACCAGGGTGGTCTTGCCGACACCGAAACCACCGGCCACGACGATCTTGGCCGACGTGGGCTTGCTGGTGCGCGTGTCGACCTGTGTCGTCGAATCAAATACGCCGGAGTCCACTGAGAACCCTTTCGATCAGCTCGCGACGTTCATCGTCGCTGGAATCGTCTTTCAAAGTCGCCGATACCCGCACATGGCCGGCATCGATGAGGTCGGCGACCAGCACCCGCGCGACACCGAGCGGGATGCCCAGACGCGCGGCCACCTCGGCAACCGACGGCGATTCTCTGCACAACTCCACGATTGACGTCTCGATATTGGTGAGTTCGAACTGCCGCTCGAGGGCGACCGGATGCGATGCGACGAGCGCCTCCAAGGCGAGCTCCACCTTCGGCCGGGTGCGACCGGCCGTCAGTGAATACGGGCGAACCAGGCTCGGTTCGGCGCTCCCAACGCGTTCGTTGTCTATGTCCATCCCGCCATCAGGAACCCATCGTGACGCGAGGTGTGGCCTGAACCGTCTGGCCCACTCGCTCGACCAACAACGCCATTTCGTAGCCCACCTGGCCGATGTCGCAGGACGTATTCGTCAGCACCGCCAGGTAAGAGCCGTCGCCGACCGCCATGAGCAGCAGGTAGCCGTGTTCCATCTCGACCACCGACTGCAACACGGTGCCGCCCTCGAACAAGTTCGACACACCCACCGAGAGGCTCGCGAGCCCCGCGGTCACCGCGGACAGCTGTTCGGCACGGTCCACGGGCAGCTGCGCACTCGCGGCCATCAGCAGGCCGTCAGCGGATACCAGGACCGCGTGCGCAACGCCGGGAACCTCATTGGCGAAATTCGAAACCAGCCAATCCAGCTGACGCTTCGTACCACCTAGATCGGGGTTCATCGGTCTCCTTTATCTCCGGTTAGGTTCATTGCTCTCATGGCGCGGCCATCCCGGACGCCTTGCTGATGACGACTCAAGCTTGACCTGATGGATTCTGGGTCTCGGTGGGCGGCCTTGTCAGCGTTTCCGTTGACACCGCCGGGCACAAGTCGGTTACCCGGATCGCGTTGGGGCAGACCGGCGGCGGTGCGCTTGTCCGGCGTGGACTCGATGGCGCGCCTCGCGGCCACCCAGCCCTCGTCGCCCGGTGATTCGAAGGAAGCGGCCACTTGGGACCGGTCGGCATTCGGATCCGACAGCCACGCCGACATCATCTCGGCGAAAATCGGCGTGCCGCCCATGACGGAGTCGCCCGGGGCGTCCGCCGGCTGCAGCCGCGTCTGGAAGAACGACGCCGCCTTGGTCGGGTTCGACTTGAAGCTGTGGCGTCCTGGCTCCTTGACACCGTCCGAGCCGTTCTGCGGCAGGCCGACACCCGGGATCGGGGCCGGACGCTGCGGCAGCACCGCACCCGGATCGCGCTGGGGCAGACCGTTAGCACCGCGCTGCGGCAGCACCGAATCGGCCGCGCCGCCCCGCGATTGCGGGAGCGGGCCGCTCAGCGGATCCGAGAGCGGATCCGGCTTCGAGGCGCCACGCTGCGTCGCTCCACCTCCCAGCGCTTGGCCACCGAGCGATTCCCGCTGCGGCGGAACACCGCCCGCGTCACGCTGGGGCAGACCGCCCGAGGCGGCACCCCGCTGGGGCAGACCACCGGCCAGCGGATCCGCTCCGCCTCCCCGCGCTTGCTGAGTCAGGCCGCCGGACAAGGGATCCGCACCCGTGGCGCCACGCTGCGGCAGACCACCGGACGAATCACGCTGCGGCAGACCACCGTCACGCTGGGGCAGACCACTGTCACGCTGGGGCAGGCCACCCGAAGCGGCACCCCGCTGCGGGAGACCACCGTCACGCGGTGGAATGGCATCGCGCTGCGGCAGACCCGGTCGCTCCGAATCCTGCTGGGCGGCGGCGCCACGCTGCGGGATACCGGGCGCACCCGGGCCACGCTGCGCGGGAGCGCCATTGGCGCCCGGCTGACGAGTCGGCAGACCGCCGTCACGCTGGGGCAGGCCACCCGCGGCGGAATCACGCTGCGGAAGACCACCGGCGGCAGGCTCACGACGGGTCGGACCCGAATCCGCTCCGCCTCCCCGCGCTTGCTGCGGCGCAGCGGGTGCGCCCTGGTCACGCGACGGCGCGCCATTGCTACCCGCCTCACGAGTCGGCAGACCACCCGAAGCGGCACCCCGCTGCGGCTGACCCAGACCCGGCTCCCGGCCCGGCGCGCCATTGGCACCCGGCTGACGCGTCGGCAGACCACCGTCACGCTGAGGCAGGCCACCCGAAGCGGAATCACGCTGCGGCAGACCGCCATCACGCGGCGGCGTTCCGCCATCACGCGGCGGCAGACCGACGGAAGGATTGCGCTGCGGCATCGCACCGGACTGACCCGGCTGCGGCACACCCCCCTGGCCCGGGCCGCGCGGCGCGGCCCCCGGCTCCCCCGGTGCGCCCGGTCGCGGCGGCATGCCGCCCGGGGCGCCTTGGCGCTTGAGCATATTGGCGGCGAGACCGCCCCGCGGCTGTGCCGGGGCCTCGCCCTGGCCACGCTGCGGCAGATTCGCACCCGGCTGGGCCGAGGGCGCGGCCGGACCGTGCGCGCCCGGATCCCGCTGGGGTAGTCCGCCGGGTCTCGCGCCACCCGGCGCGGACACGGTGTGCTTGACGGTCGGGCCGTTCACGCCCGGCTGGCGCACCGGCAGACCGCCGGGCACCTGGGCGCCCGGCTGCCGGGTGGGCAGACCGGTGGACGCGCTGGCCGCGGCCGGGGTCGGGGCGGCGGCACCGGCCGCCGTGCCCGCCGGAATCGGCCCGCTGCCACCGGGATCCACCGTGACCATGACATTGCCGGTCGCCGTACGGGTGACCGCGCGCATCTGCATGGAGGACGGCGCACCGGCCTGGTTGCCCGCGCCCTGCGGCGCACCGGCCGGAGCCGGCTGCGGGCGCTGCGGCGCGTCCTGCGGCTGCGGCGGCACCGAGATGGCCCCGCCCGCCGACACGATCAGCGGCTTGGGCACGTGCACGGTGACGGTGACGCCCGGATCCCGGGCGGTGTCGAAGGTGGGGCGCAGGCGCACGGTCAGGCCGTGGCGCTCGGCCAGGCGGCCGACCACGAACAGACCCATGTGGCGCGCGGTGTCCGGGCCGACCTCGGCCACGGCCTCCAGTCGCCGGTTGATCTCGGCCATTTCGGCCGGGGGCATACCGATACCGCGGTCGGCGACCTCGATCAGCAGACCCTGATCGTGGGCCTGGGCGAAGGTGAACTTGACGTCGGTCTCCGGCGGAGAGGCGCGCAGCGCGTTGTCCAGGAGCTCGGCGAACAGGTGCGCGAGGTCGGAGGCGGCGGGCTCGACGAGCGAACCACGCGGGGTCGCACCCAGTTTGACGCGTTCGTAGTCCTCCACCTCGGAGATGGCGGCGCGCAGCACGTCGGCGATCTCGACCGGCGCGGACTTGGTCCGGCGCTGTTTGGTACCGGCCAGAATCAGCAGGTTGTCGCCGTTTCGCCGCATACGGGCGGCGAGGTGGTCGAGGCGGAAGAGGTTCTCGAGCAGGCGCGGGTCCTTCTCGTCGTACTCCATGGCCTCGATGAGCGAGAGCTGGTGGTCGACAAGGGACTTGGAGCGCCGGGCCAGGGTCTCGAACATGTCGTTGACCTGGGTACGCATGGCGGCCTGGTCGGCGGCCAGGCGCAGCGCCTGACCGTGGATGTCGTCGACGGCGCGGGCCAGCTGGCCGATCTCCTCGTCGGTGTGCACCGGCATCGGTTCCAGCGGAACGTCTTCGGGGTCGGCGCCGTCACGCAGCGAGGAGACTTCCTGGCCGAGGTCGTATTCGGCGACGCGCAGGGCGGCCAGGCGCAGACGGCGCAGCGGGACGATCATCGCGCGCGCGATCAGCACGGCCAGCGCCATGGCGCCGAGGATGGTGGCGATAACGATGATCGAGTACCGGATGGCGCCGGAGCGGGCGCTCGAGGCCAGCTCGTCGACTCGGGACACGATGTCCTTGGTCGCGTTGGTGGCGATGGTCTGATAGCTGTTGATGCTCGCGACCAGCGAATCCTTCAGCTCCGCCACCGGCAGCTGACCGGCCTGCGCCTGCGGGCCGTTGACCAGCCCCACACGGGTGTCGGCGCCGCGTTGTAGGTCGGCGATCGTCGCGTCGCCGTCCGGGAAGCGGTGCGCCAGCACGGCCAGCATCTGCCGCTCGGTGTTGACGCCGATCTGGATGTCCTTGAGGCCATCCTTGGGGTTGTTGCGTAGCGCCTCGGCCATGCCGGCGACCTCGTTGAACAGCATCCAGCGCGAGTTCAGCGAGTCGACCAGGCGCAGCTTGGAGGTGTCCACGCTCTTGTCCGCGACCGTGGACACGATGTTCTCCACGGTCTTGACGCTGTTGCCACGGATCCGCTCGACCTGGGCCACGGTGTCGGGAATCGACTTGGACGGGGCCAGGCCCTGCGACCGGATGGCCTTGGCGCCCACGATCATCTCGTCCAGCGCCTGCCGGGCGCTGGGAATATCGCTCAGCCGCGAGGCGGCCTTCTCGGCGAAGGAGATCGCCGTATCCAGCTGCGCGAGTTCGGGGTCCGAGGTCAGCGACTGGGTCGGGCCCAGCATGACCATCTGACCGCCGGCGACCTGCGCCGCATCAGCACTGAGACCGGTGATCGCCGGGATCACCCCGACATGGTCGGTCGCCGTCGAGAGCCGGGATGAATCGGCGAACTCGGCCGAGATCCTGGACGCTCCCAGCACAACCGCGACCAACAGCGGCACGGCGAGGACCGCCGTAACCTTCCATCGCAGGTCCCAGTTGCTCAGCGCCCAGCGCTTATTGCTGCCGGACCTAGCGGCGTCACGCATCTCCCACTCACTTTCCAAACTGGCCCCAGCCACGCGCCATCAGCGAGCCTCCGCGATCGCACGCTTGGCTCGACAGACGGAGCTGACCGAGAACGGCGGCTGGCCGAGAAATTGCGTCCATGACGGCCGAAATATGTGACATGCGATTCTAACGGATCAATAACTTCTTGTGTGACCTCTTGGCAACCACCGGTCCCTGACCTGCCGTTTGCAGGCAAAATCAAAGGTCGCGGCGTCCGCCCGGACGTCGCGTGAAGTCTGCCACAATCAGGTCGATCTATCGAGGCGGGCATCTCAGCGCATCTCAACGACACATGGCGGAGCTAGGGAGTCACCGGGTTGAACGCGAAGCAGGAGTACCGACCGGCGTATCAGCTGAGCCTGGTCGATCCCTCGGAGTTCTGGCGCGACGCGGCCGAAGCCATCAGCTGGGATGTGCCTCCCACCCAGATTCTCGATACCGCGGCCCGCCCGACGGCGCGATGGTTTCCCGACGCTCGCCTCAACACCTCCTACAATGCGCTGGATCGGCATGTGCGCGAGATCACAACTCCGGACGGCTCGACCAACGGTCAGGAGGGGGGTCGCGGCGCTCAGCCCGCCCTAATATATGACTCCGCTATGACCGGGTCCAGGCGGATCTACACATATCGGGAGTTGCTGGACGAAGTCGCCCGATTTGCCGGATCCATGCTGCGATTGGGCGTCAAGACCGGTGATCGGGTCGTCATTTATATGCCGATGATTCCGGAAGCGGTTGTGGCCATGCTCGCCTGCGCCCGCATCGGCGCTGTGCACTCGGTGGTCTTCGGCGGGTTCGCCGCCCATGAACTCGCGGCCCGCATCGACGATGCCGAACCTGTGCTGATTATCACGGCCTCCGGCGGGCTGGAGCCGGGCCGCCGCATCGAATACCCGCCGATCGTGCTGGCCGCCCTCGATCTGGCCGCGACCACCGCACCCCGAACGGTGCTGGTCAAGCAGCGAGAAGGCTTCCCCACCATTCGTTTTCCGGCCGTGCAGGAGGCCACCGAGCACCTGCCCGCCTCCTCGGAGACCGTCGCCGCCCGCTGGGTGGACTGGGACGAGGTGACGGTCGACGCCGAACCGGCCGACCCGGTCTCGCTGGCCGCGACCGATCCGCTCTACATCCTCTACACCTCGGGAACCACCGGGAAACCCAAGGGCGTGGTGCGCGACAACGGCGGGCACGCGGTCTCGCTGGCCTGGTCCATGCGCAATATCTACGAGGTCGGCCCCGGGCAGACCATGCTCACCACCTCCGATATCGGCTGGGTGGTCGGGCACTCCTACATCGTCTACGCGCCGCTGCTGGTCGGGGCGACCACCATCCTCTACGAGGGCAAGCCGATCGGGACCCCGGACGCCGGGACCTTCTGGCGATTGGTGGACGAGTACAAGGTGGACGTGATGTTCACCGCGCCGACCGCGCTGCGGGCCATCCGCCGCGCCGATCCGGAGGCGGCGGCCGCGCACCGGCACGACCTGTCCACGCTGCGGGCCCTGTTCTGCGCGGGCGAGCGGCTGGACCCGGCCACCTACGAATGGGCGGTCGAGACCCTGCTGGCCGGACGGCCGGACTGCCCGGTCGTGGATCACTGGTGGCAGACCGAGACCGGCTGGCCCATCTGCGCCAATCCGCTCGGGCTGCAGCAGCTTCCGATCAAGCCCGGTTCGGCCTCGGTGCCGGTGCCCGGCTACCGGTTGCGGGTGCTGGACTCCGAAGGCAATGCCGTCGCCCCTAATACAGAAGGAAACATCGTGATCGGGCTGCCGCTGCCGCCCGGCACGCTGACCACGCTGTGGCGTGACGACGAGCGGTACGAGCGTTCCTATCTGTCCGCCTATCCCGGCCACTATCTGACCGGCGACTCCGGCTTCTTCGACGAGGACGGCTACCTGTTCGTCCTGGGCCGCAGCGACGACGTCATCAATATGGCGGGTCACCGGCTGTCCGCGGGCGGCATCGAGGCGGCCATCGCCGGGCATCCGCTGGTCGCCGAGACCGCGGTGGTCGGCATCCCCGACGAGCTGAAGGGCCAGCGGCCCATCGGCTACGTGGTGCTCAAGGCCGGGGTCGACGTCGAGCCGGAACGACTGCGCGCGGAGATCATCGAGCGGGTGCGCGAGCGGGTCGGGGCCATCGCCACCCTCTACGACGTGGTCGCGGTGACCGCGCTGCCCAAGACCCGCTCCGGAAAGATCCTGCGCCGCACCATGCGTCAGATCGCCGCGGGCGACGCCTACGAGGTGCCGCCCACCATCGACGACGCGGCCATGCTGCCGACGCTGGAGAAGCAGATCCGCGACGCGGTCACGCTCATGGAGGACAAGGAGCGCATTGCCGCCGCCGACGCGGCAACGGCCGCCACCATGCCGATCACCCGCATCGATCCGGCGACTCTCGATCCGGGCCTGCCCGCCTCTGCGACCGATCCGACCGCGCAGGGCTGAGCGCAACCTCAGAGTCTTTTCAGAAACTGCACATCGGCGTCCCAACCGGGTGGTTTAGCGTCGGGCGGGCGCGGGCCGTACGGCCCGCAGCCTGAAACCCGGAAAGGCTGATGATGAGCTTCATCCGTAACCGCCGCGCTGGCGTGCTCTTCGGCGCGGGCGCGGTCGCCGCCGTGGCCCTCGCCTTCGCACCCGCCACCGCCTCCGCGTCCCCGGCGGATCTGGTTGCCCCGCTGCTGAACTCGACCTGCTCGTTCGCCCAGGTGGATGCCGCCCTGCACGACAAGGCCCCCGCCCTGGCCTCGTTCCTGGACTCCAACCCCGGCTACAAGGCCGAACTGAAGGCCAAGTTCGACCTCTCCCCCGCCGAGCGACAGGCCGAGCTCGACCAGTATCTGAAGGACAACCCGGACGCGGCGAACCAGGCCGCCAACGACCCGCGCGCCGGAGGAATCGCCGCCTCCATCCAGCAGGTCGCCGACTCCTGCCACAACTACTGAGGCAGCGGCTGCCAAAATGGAGTCCGTGGTCGAACGCGGTGAGCTACCCACTGTCCTGGTTGTCGATGACGACGAGGATGTTCTCGCATCGGTCGAGCGCGGGCTCCGGCTGTCCGGTTTCCGGGTGGTGATCGCCCGGGACGGCGCGGCGGCGTTGCGCAGTGTCAACGAATCCGCCCCCGATGCGGTCGTACTCGATATGAACATGCCCGTGCTCGACGGCGCGGGCGTGGTGACCGCGCTGCGCGCCATGGGCAACGAGGTCCCGATCTGCGTGCTGTCGGCGCGCAGTTCGGTGGACGATCGGATCGCGGGGCTGGAGTCGGGGGCCGACGACTATCTGGTGAAGCCGTTCGTACTCGCCGAACTCGTGGCCCGGATCAAGGCGCTGCTGCGGCGGCGCAGCGATGTCCCGGCCTCCAATATTCCGGGCGCTATCACGGTGGGGCCCTTGGAAGTTGACGTCGCCGGGTATCGCGCCCTGTTGAACGGCACCGAAATCGAGCTCACCAAAAGGGAATTCGAGCTGCTGTCCACCCTGGCCCGCAGCGCGGGCGTGGTGCTGAGCCGGGAACGGCTGCTGGAACTGGTGTGGGGCTACGACTTCGCCGCCGACACCAATGTGGTCGACGTCTTCGTCGGCTATCTGCGCCGCAAGCTCGAGGTCGAGGGCACCCCGCGCCTGCTGCACACCATTCGCGGCGTGGGCTTCGTCTTACGCGCGCCGAAATAGATCGAGCCCGAATGATCAAGCGCCCCAGCCTGACCGATCCCGGCCTGCGTCCCCGGCGCTGGTCCTACACGCTGCGCGTGCGCGTCGCCGCGGCGGCGGCGCTGGGCGCGACCATCATCGTGGCGATCCTGAGCTGGATCACCATCTACGCCATCGGCCGCAGCAATATGGCCCAGGCCGATCAGCAGCTGTCGATGGTGTCGCGGCTGGTGCTCATCCAGCCGGTCTTCGCGGTCAATGTGGTCGACATCCTCGCGCCCAACAAGGAAATGGCGCTGACCGTGCGCAATGCCGACGGCTCGCTGGCCAGCACGCCGGTGCGGCTGCCGGAGCTGCCGGTCGGCAATGCCACCGTGACCGTGGACGGCAATGCCTATCGAGTGCTCACCACCACCGAGGCGCAACCGGCGGGACGCGTTGTGTCCCTGGGCATTCCGACCAATCAGACCGAGGAGACCATTCACGAGCAGCGGCGCTGGGTGTACCTGGCCGCCGCGCTGGCGGTGACGGCCTCGGCAGGGCTGGGCTGGCTGCTCGGCGGGCGCGCGGTGCGGCCCATCGTGAAGCTGACCCGGGCGCTGGACGACCGCGGCCCCAATGGCGAATCGAGAATCCCGCTGTCCGTGGCCGGTTCGGGCGTGAAGGAGGCGGACAAGCTCGCCGAGGCGGTCAATACCCTGCTCGAACGGGTGGACCGGGCGCAGGGCGAGACCGCCGCCGCGCTCGAGACCGCCCGCGACTTCGCCGCCGTCTCCGCCCACGAACTGCGCACTCCCCTGACCGCCATGCGCACCGACATCGAGGTGCTGAGCACACTCGACCTGGACGAGGAGCAGCGCCGCGAGATCCTGACCGACCTGCAGCGCGGGCAGAATCGGGTCGAGACCACCCTGGCCGCGCTCGAACGTCTCGCCGCGGGCGACCTCACCAATGCCCGCGACCACGTGGTCACCGATGTCGCCGAACTCTGCGATGCCGCCGCCCACGACGCCATGCGGCACTTCCCGCAGTTGAAGGTGCGCATCGACACCGACGCCGAACTCGTCACCCGCGGCCTGCCGACCGGGCTGCGGCTGGCGGTCGACAACGCGCTGAAGAATTCGGCCAAGCACGGCGGGGCCACCTTCGCGGTGGTGTCCGCGCACCGGCTGCCCGACGGACGCATCGTGATCGCGATCGACGACAACGGCCGCGGTCTCCCCCCGCAGGAGCGGACGGCGGTGTTCGAGCGGTTCGTGCGCGGGAGCAATGCCGCCAAGGGCGGTTCCGGGCTGGGTCTGGCGCTGGTCGCGCAGCAGGCGCAATTACACGGCGGCCGGGCGTTTTTCGAGGACAGCGCGCTGGGCGGCGTGCGGCTGGTGCTGGAACTTCCGGATCGACCGGTCTTTACCGAACTCTCAGACAAACAACAGAGGTAGCGCCATTCGAGGCCTCTACGGTCTTCTAGGTGTTCGGAAAACGCACCCGCTGGGTCCTGATCGTCCTGCTGCTCGCCGCCGCGGTCACCGCGGGCACGATCAGCGTCCTGCGACTGCGCTCCGCGCCCTCGGCCGTCGCGCTCATCAACGGCGATACCGGGCCGCTGGGCGCGCGCATCGCGAAGGAGTTGCAGGACAGCGGAACCCGGGACTGGACCGTGGTCGACGAGGCGAGCACCAAGGATTACGCCGCGGTCATCACCCTGCCCACCGACCTGACCGCGGACATCAAGTCGCTGGCCACCGCCAAGCCGACGAAGGCGCAGGTCACCGTGGCCACCCACAATCGCGCCGACCCGAATCTGGTCAATGACGCGGTCAACGAGGTGACCAAGAAGATCAGCGCCGCCGGGCTGGACACCATGTTCTCGACCATGAACACCGCGCGCCTGCAGGTCTCGCAGATCGCCGGGACCTCGCAGCTGCTCAGCGCGGGCGTGCAGGCGGCCGCCGACGGGGCCGCGCAGTTCGGCGGCGGTGCGGATCAGATGATGGACTTCCTGAATCAGGCGAAAGCCGGTGCGGGACAGCTGACCTCGGGCATCGACGCCCTGAACTCGACGCTGTCGGCCGCCACCACGCAGGCGAATCAGCTTGCCACGGCGCTGGATTCGACCGGCGTCACCATGGGGCAGGTGACCCAGTCGGCGGAGACGCTGTCCAACGGGCTCAACCTGGTGGTGCCGATTCTGCAGGCGCTGCCGTTCGCGAACGATCCGCAGTTGGCGAATGTCATCACCCAGCTGACGGGCCTGCAGAATGTCGCCAATCAGGCCAACTCCCAGCTCAGCGGCTTCGCCAATCTGACCGGCACGCAAGTCACTCCGGACACGCCGGTCGGTCAGCTGCTGCGCGATGCCGCCGCCAAGCTCAACGACGCCAGCACGCAGTTGAATCAGGGTGCGTCGCTGGCGCAGCAGATTCCGGCCATCGCCGATCAGGCCGGCACCCAGCTGATCGCGGCCATGCAGGCGCTCACGGGTGGCGTCACCCAGTTGCAGGCGGTCACCAAAACCCTGGGCAACCAGACAAATCAGGCGCTCGGCTCGCTGCCGCAGCTGGGAGTTCCACAGCAAGTGACCATTTCGGCCGCCCTCACCGACCCCGTTGACATCGTTCGCAAATAACATTCGCAAACAGTCAGCAACAATCGGCGGTTCATCGGGTTACACTGTGCCCGAATTGCTCTAATCGACCCGTTTCGGAATCTCGTCCGCTCTATCCGTTCTCTGGCTTCACCCAGCGCCCCGGTATCGGAGAGGAAACGATCGTGAGCATGTTGATGGCCGCGCACGACATGTACGGCACGGTTCTGGCCCAGATCGGCAATCCCACCGCGGAGACCCCGCCCATGGCCGACAAGATGATGAAGATGTTCCGCTACTTCACCTGGTTCACCCAGATGTCGGGCATCGCGGCCATCACCTACGGCGGCGGGCGCTTCGCCTGGGAGAAGTGGGGCGGCGGGTCGGCCTCGCCGAAGATGGTCGCCAACGCCATGCTCGGCGGCGCGACTGCCACCAGCGCCGGAACCATCATGAATGCCGTCGTGGGTTCGTAATCGCGAGAAAACCGCTCAGTTCGCGAGACAATGCGGGGGCCCAAGGCCCCCGCATCCCTCTGGGGAGGAACCGATGACGTACGGCAATGATCCCTATTCACAGCAGCCCGGATACGGGCAGCAGCCACCCGGTTACGGGCAACAGCCACCCGGCTATGGGCAGCAGCAACCCGGATACGGCCAGCAGCCGCCGCCCGGCTACGGCCAGCCCGCGGGCGGATATCCCGGTCAGCCCGGGGGCTACCCGCCCGGTTACGCCGCGTATCCCCAACCGCCGTATGCCAGTTGGATCCTGCGGGTCGGCGGGTACTTCATCGACGCGCTGATCGTCGGCGTGCCCGCGGCCATCTTCTACGGCATCGGCATAGCGGTCGGTTCGAAGGATATGGACTGCGTCACCGACTCCACCGATACCTCCTACAGCACCTCGTGCTCGGGCGGACTGTCGGCGGGCGGGGTCGTGCTGATCCTGATCGGCGCGGCCATCGCCCTGTTCGGCGGCCTCTACCTGCTGTACATGCAAGGCAAGACCGGTCAGACGCCGGGCAAGAAGGTCGTGGGCATCAAGGTGGTGCGCGAGGCCGACGGCCAGCCGCTGGGCTTCGGCATGACGATCGTCCGGCAGATCTGCCACATCGTCGACTCTCTGCCCTGCGATATCGGCTGGTTGTGGCCACTCTGGGACGCCAAGCGCCAGACCTTCGCCGACAAGATCATGAACAGCATCGTGGTCACGGTCGACAAGACCTGACGGCACTCCGTCTGCGAAACTGCCCGCCCGCGCTGAATCGCGCGGGCGGGCAGTGTTTTTCAGCGACCGAACGGCGTCAGTTCAGGACGTCCAGCAGGTCGATGACGAAGACCAGGGTCTTGCCGGAGAGCGGGTGGCCGCCGGCCTCGCCGTAGGCCAGCTTCGCCGGAATGGTCAGCTGGCGGCGGCCGCCGACCTTCATGCCCGGAATGCCGTCCTGCCAGCCCTGAATCAGGCCGCGCAGCGGGAAGGTGATGGACTCACCGCGATCCCACGAGGCGTCGAACTGGTCGCCGGTGTCGTACTCGACGCCCACGTAGTGGACATCGACGGTGTCGCCGGGCTTGGCTTCCGCGCCGTCACCCACGACGAGGTCCTTGATCACGAGCTCGGCGGGGGCGGGGCCGTCCTGGAACTCGATTTCCGGCTTGTTGCTCATCGGCTGTCCTCTTCGATTAGGGGAAACGGATCGAAGATCACCCTATGCCCTGCGCATAACCCCGCCCGCAGGGGAGGCGAAAATGGCACGGTGGCCGAAGTAATCGATATCGACGACCCCGAAGATCCGAGAGTCGCGGATTTCCGTGACCTGAACAATGCCGATCGGCGGCCCGACCTGCCGGGAGGCAAGGGTTTGGTGATCGCGGAAGGCGTGGTTGTCGTACAGCGCATGCTGGCCTCTCGATTCACGCCGTTCGCATTGTTCGGCGTCGCGAACCGATATGAGCAGCTGGCCGCGGACCTGGCCGGGATCGATATTCCGTATTACCGGACCAGCGCCGATGTGATGGCGCAGGTGGTCGGATTCCATTTGAACCGGGGCGTGCTCGCCGGTGCGTATCGGCCGCGGGAACTCGGGGTGGACGAGGTGCTCGCGGACGCGCGGACGGTGGCGGTGCTGGAGGGCGTGAACGATCACGAGAACATCGGGTCGATCTTCCGCAATGCAGCCGGATTGGGCGCGGACGCGGTGCTGTTCGGCGACCGCTGCTCGGATCCGCTGTACCGGCGGGCCGTGCGCGTCTCCATGGGGCACGTGCTGCGGGTGCCGTTCGCTCAGCTGCCACCGTTCCCGAACGGACTGGATGTTCTGCGGGACAAGGGTTTTCAGATCATTGCCCTGACTCCGAACCCCAAGGCCGACACCCTCGCCACCGCCATGACCGGCGAGAAGGTGGCCCTGCTGCTCGGCGCGGAGGGCCCCGGACTCACCGAGGAGACCATGCGGGCCAGCGACATCCGGGCCCGCATCCCCATGACGCCGGGCACCGATTCGCTTAATGTGGCCACCGCAGCCGCCATGGCCTTCTACGAGAGAGTGCGAGCCGAGTGAGTCATCCGCCCGACGGACCGTACGGATACGGGTATTCCGAGCCGACCCCCTGGGCGGCCGGTATCGCCGCGACGGCGCTGGTGGCGGCGCTGACCACGGTGGGCGTCTACGCCTTCGGGGCGGCGCTGGCCCAGATCCATTGGACGCTGGCGGTGATCGTGAATCTGATCGCGGTGGGCGGGGCCGCGCCGACCGCCTGGCGGTGGCGGTACGCGCCGGTGACGCGCTGGGTGATCGCGGGGCTGGGCATCGGCGTCCTGCTGGGCTGGCTGGGGCTACTGCTCTTCTGAGCCATCCGGATGCTCTTCTGAGCCAACCGGGCCGAAATGGGCCACGCTCGGTCGGTCCGAATCAAGACACTCGATCGCGGCCGCGCAGCCAACGCAGCAGACCGCGCTTACCGTTCTCCTCGAGCCGCGGTTCGGGTTCGGGCACGGCCTTGGGCGCCTCACCCTTCGGAAACAGCGAGAAACCGCACACCTCGATCTGGTCGGCGGTCAGATCGTCCGCGGAAGCCTTGGCGCGATAACGGAATCCGAGCCACTCCAGATTCGCGAAATCGGCGAAATCAGGCGGATCGAAGGGCAGTAATTGCGGGTCCGGCATTTCGCCGGGCGCGAGTTCGATGGGATGCTCGCCCGCCCAGTACTCGCGCTCCCAGACCCGCGGCATGCCCTCGTCCTCGAGAATATTGACGCGGGTGGCGCTGAAGGAGCGCCGGAATTCGCCGCGCTCCCATTCCGCGAACGCGCCCCAGCCCAGCGACAGGTCGTAGGAGACCAGGAAGGTGTGCTCGGAGGCGAGCGGACGCACCAGCAGCTCCGGCAGTTTGGTGGGGCGGGGCAGGGCGGCCTGGGTGGAGCAGACGACGGTGACCCCGGGATAGCAACCGATATAGACGGATTCGGGATCGGGCCCGGCCCAGACCTTCATGGTGCCCGAGGCGGCCGGGACCACATCGCGGTCCGGATTGAGTTGTTTGGCCAGGGCGAAGGCGGCATCCGGATCGGGTCCGGGATGTTCGCGCAGCACCGCCACCGGATCGGGGGCGTCGACGTACCACAGGGATGAGACCGTTGACGGCACCGACGTCACCTCCCTCGAGTCATTGCGCACAAGCTGGCTATCTTTGAGCAATACTCGGCGGCCGAACGTCGGCGTCGACGCGGATCGGCCCGGCAATGACCGCCACCAGGAATGAATCTACCCTCGAGGCGGCCGAAATGTCGCTGTTGCCAACCCCGTTTCCCGGCGCGCCGGAGACCGGACTGCTAGAGGGTGCAGCAACCCTCTAGCATCCTCTAAATTCGAACCGGGCCCAATGGCCGATATCGAAGCGGCTCAGTGGCCGGAGCTGCGAACCCCTAGGAGCACGTCCTCCCAGGACGGCATCGGAGCCTTGCCGCCGCGCTTGGCGCGATTCGGCTTCTGCGCGTTCGACTTCGCGGCGGGCTGCGCCGGGGCGGGCGCGGGCGCCGGTTCCGCGGTGGCGGCGGCGGGCTCGGCGGCCGGGGCCTGCGGGGCCGCGGGTGCCGGAACCGCCGGGGCGGGCTGCTC
>NZ_BAFX01000015.1 GCF_000308815.1 Nocardia concava NBRC 100430 | reverse complement strand
CCGATAATTCCCGCTTGACCGGCGCTCCCCGGTGCGGTCGAATTCACCTCGCAGCACAGCGTTTCCATCCACCGAGGAGCACCCGTGGCCAGCTCAGAGCCCGCCGACACCTTCGACCTGTGGGACCGGGACGGTGACGGGCTCATCTCCGCCGACGACATCCTGGCCGGGATCACCGCGCTGGGCCTGGAGATCGACGCCGAGGCGGTGGAGCGCCTGGTGGCGGCCGCCGACACCGATGGCGACTGGATGGTCTCGCGCGCCGAGTTCGAGGCCGCGCGGCTGGGTCGCGATCCCGAGATCACCGATGCCGACGCGGCTTTCGAGACCTTCGACGTCAATCACAACGAGCTCATCGAGCTCGACGAGCTGGAGTCGCTGCTGCGCACCTGCCCGGGATTGACAGACGAATCGGCCGAAACCCTTTTGACAGCTGCCGATCTCGACGGCGACGGGTTCCTGTCGCGCGCCGAGTTCGCGGCCCTGCTGTCCCGGCTCACCCAGTAGCGAGCCGGATACCGCTGCGGCCGTTCAGATCTCCTGCAGCTTGCGCTTGAGCACCTTGCCGGTTGGGTTGCGCGGCAGTTCGCCCAGGAACACCACCTCGCGCGGCACCTTGTAGCGGGCCAGGTTCGACTTCACGAAGTCCCTGACCTGCTCCTCGGTGAAGGTATGCCCGTCGTGGACGACCACGAAGGCCTTGAGCCGCGCACCGAACTGCTCGTCGGGGACGCCGAGGACGGCGGCCTCGCGCACCGCCGGATGCGTGTAGAGCAGCTCCTCGACCTCTACGGGGAAGACGTTCTCGCCGCCCGAGACGATCATGTCGTCATCGCGGCCGTCGATGAAAAGCCTTCCGGCCCGGTCGAAGTGGCCGACGTCGCCGGAGGACATGAGGCCGCGGATGATCTCCTTGTGGCCGCCGCCGGTGTAGCCCTGGAACTGGATGGAATTGCCGACGAAGATGCGCCCGGTCGCGCCGTTGGGCACCGCGCGGCCCTGCTCGTCGAGGATCTCCACGCGTGCGCCCAGCACCGGCCGGCCCACGCAGCCGGGCTCCTCGGCCAGATCCTCGGGGGTGGCGATGGTGGCATAGGCGACCTCGGTCGACCCGTACAGGTTGTAGACCACCGGACCGAACGCGGCGGTCACCTCCCGGCAGAGCTGCGCGCCCAGCTGCGAACCGGCCACGAAGATGATGCGCAGCGCGGACAGATCGTGCCCGGTCAGCGCGCGACCGCCCAGGTCCATCATGCGATTGAGCATGACCGGCACCACGATCACGGTGGTGGCCTTGTGCTCGGCCATGGAGTCGATGGCGGCCTGCGGGTCGAAGCGGCGGCGGATCACCAGGGTGGAGCCGAAGCCGAGAGTCAGCATGGCGCAGGCGAATCCGAGCGTATGGAACATGGGGGCGCAGCATTCGGTCACCTCGTTCACCCGGAACGGGACCTTGGACAGCAGACCGCCCAGGGACAGCAGCGATTTCGGCTCGGCCCGCGGCGCGCCCTTGGGGGTGCCGGTGGTGCCGCTGGTGAGCAGGATGATCCGCGGCTCCGCGCCGGGTGCGGGCGGGGCATCGGAAGATGCTGTGGCGATGAGGAATTCGATGCTGTCCTCGCGCGGCTCATCGGTCCAGGCCCGGTAACTGCCGCGCCGCGGGTGCACCTCATCGAGCATGTGGGCGTACTCGTCGTCGTAGACGAGCAGGTCGGTGCCCTCACGGGTAGCGACATCACGGATCTGCGGCCCCGCGAAATCGGTGTTCAACAGAATGATCTTCGCGCCGCACTTGGCCGCCGCGAAGATGGCGTCGATGAGCCCCCGATGGTTGCGGGCCAGAATCGCCACCCCCTCACGGGGTTTCAACCCCCGCTCCCGCCAGGCATTGGCCAGCCGATTGGACCGGTCCTCCAGCTCGGCGAAGGTCAACTCCCCCAGCTCATCGATAACCGCAGTCCGCCCGCCATACCGCGCCGCCGACAACCGCAGCCCCGCCGCGAGCGTCCCGTACCGCAGCATCGCCGTAGCCGCCGACACCAACACCGCCGGCGACTCCACCCGGGCCAGCCCCGCCCCCACCGCCAGCCGCGCCGACTCCGCCTCCAGATAAGCCCGCTCCCCCAGCGACCTGATCAACCCGAGCGTCATGACGCGCACCCCGATTCCAACACCCCGGACCTCCTCGTCCGCCCCTGCAATTGCGGGCATCCGCCCTCGAGCTCACCGTACGGAAATCCGCCCCCGACGGGAACCTCTCGGCACGACAAGATTCGGCGCCGACCCCGCCGGGGACGCTCGGCCGCGAAGTCACCGACGAACGGCCGGGCCGGTGCGGACTTTCGACTCTGAAGCACTCCGCGGCCGAGTGGGAGGGTCGGAGACCAGGCAATGACACCGCTGACTAGGAGGCTCCTTGACACTGCAGACTGCGGAAACGCGATCGGTGCTCCGGATTTCGACCGGTCATGACGTTTCGGCCGACACGACAGAGTATTTGCGGGAGAAGGTCGGACGTGCCCTGGAACATCTGCCCGGGCCCCTGGTGTCGGCGCGGGTGCGCCTGACCCGCCACAGTGATCGGATCACCGCCAAACCGGTGATCGCCCAGGCGAATGTGAGCCTATCGGGCCGGACGGTACGGGTGCAGGTGGCGGCGGCGTCGGAACGCGAAGCGGCCGACCTGCTGGAGGCGCGGCTCAAGTCGCGCCTGGAACGACTGGCACGGCACTGGGAGGCGGTGCGCGGCGGACGGCCGACGGACGCGACGCCGGAATGGCGGCACGGCGCCACCCCGAGGGAAAGGCTCCCGTATTTTCCGCGCGCCGCCGAGGAGCGGGAGGTGGTGCGCCGCAAGTCCTTCGCGCTCGCCGCGGAGACCTGCGACGAGGCGGCCTTCGATATGGAACTGCAGGACTACGAGTTCCAGCTTTTCACCGAGGCGGGCAGCGGCATCGACAGCGTGCTGTACCGCCGGGCGCACGGCGCCCTCCGGCTGGCCCAGCTCGCCCCGCTACCCGACGCCGTCACCCGCGGCGCGGCCGAGATCTCGTTCAGCCCGCTGCCGTCCCCCGAACTGGACCTGCCCGGCGCGATCGAACGACTCGAACTGACGCACTGGCCATTCGTCTTCTTCCGTGACCGCGACAGCGGCCGCGGCAGCATCCTCTACCACCGCTACGACGGCCACTACGGCCTGATCACCCCGGCCGCCTGACCCGCCCGCGAACCCGACCCGCCCACGCGCGGGTCGGGTTCCAGCACGCCGCTCCTCGCTGCCGCTAGCGCCGCGCGGCCTGCCCCTCGTCATAGTCCGATGCCGCGAAGGTGCTTGTCTTCCAGCGGAACAGCACCGTCGCGCCCGGCCAGTTGTTGGTGATCCGCCCCGACGCGTTGCGGTACCAGCTCGAGCAGAAGTTCCAGGGCGTGTCCTTCAGCCGCCGCTGCAGCCAGTCGTCCCAGTTCTGCTCCGCATCCGCCTTCGCGGCCAGGAAACGTCCGGGCCGCGCGCCCAGGTACTCGACCACCTGGCGGATGTAGCGGGCTTGGGACTCCAGCATGTAGATGATCGAACCCGAACCCACATTGGTGTTCGGCCCGTACATCATGAACAGGTTGGGGAAGCCGGGCACCGACATGCCGAGGAAGGCTCGCGCGCCCTCCGGAGACCACTCGTCGGCGAGCTTGCGCCCTTGCAGCCCATAGATATTCATGGGTGCGAGAAATTCGGTCCCCTTGAAACCGGTCCCGTAGACGATCACGTCGACGGGATGCTCCACCCCGTCGGCGGTGCGAATTCCCTTGGGCGTCACCGCCTCGATGGCCGTCGTCTCCACGCTCACATTGGCCTGCGCCAGCGCCGGGAAGTACTCGTTGGAGAACAGTCCGCGCTTGCAGCCCGCCGCGTAATCGGGAGTCAGCTTGGCGCGCAACGCATCATCGGGCACCTGCTTCTCACGATGCCGGTCGGCGATGGCGATCACGGGCTCCTTCATGGCCGGAATGTCGGTGAGCGCCAGGGCCAGCACCTCGAAGAAGGACCAGATGGCGAACCGCTCGGCCAGCCGCGTCCCCGGCACGTACTTGAACAGCGTGTGATGCAGCCCGGTGTACTCGGTGTCGAACTTGGGCAGCACCCAGGCCGCCGAGCGCTGGAACAGCGTGAGGTGCTCGACCTGCGGCTGGATTCGCGGAATGTATTGGATCGCACTGGCTCCCGTGCCGATGCAGGCCACCCGCTTGCCGGTGAGGTCCACCGAGTGATCCCATTCGGCCGAGTGGAACGCCGCGCCGGTGAAGGTGTCGATGCCGGGCAGATTGGGCATGGCCGGCCGGGAGAGCTGCCCGACCGCGGGGATGAGCACGTCCGCCACGTGGGTGACGCCGTCGGCGGTCCGCACCTTCCAGATGCCGCCCTGCTCATCGAATTCCGCGTCCACCACCTCGGTGCCGAACTCGATCCGGGCGGGCAGGTCGTACTTCTCGGCGACCGCGCGCATGTACGCGTGGATATCGCGCTGCTCCGAGAATCGGCGCGGCCAATCGGATTTCGGCTCGAACGACCACGAGTACAGCGGTGACGGCACATCGCAGGCCGCGCCCGGATAGGTGTTCTCGCGCCAGACGCCGCCCAGGTCGGCGGCCTTCTCCAGGATGGTGAAGTTGTTCAGGCCGTGGCGCCGCAATTCCAGCGCCATGCCCAGTCCGGCGAACCCGGCACCGATGATCAGAATGGACGGCTCTCGCTGCATATCAGCAACGGTAGGTGGCGTTCCCGCTGGTCCGAAGACATCGCCGGACAGCGAATCGGTATTTTCGGCCACGCGTCGCAAGTTTCCACCGCTTCCGGGCAAGTAAGCGCCCGGTTATCGCGCTCACGGCCCGCTGTCCGGGTCAGTGAGTGCGGTCTGACCTGCGACGCTGCGCTCGACTGGACAGCCCGGCGTCACACTCAATATATTCACGGAAGTCTTTGCTCCAATTTGCTTGTCCTGGTTAGTGATTGGCTATTCTGCGCCGCCGCAGGGGGTGTCGTAGCACGCCGAACGCTGGTCAGGACCGCGATGCCGGACCGTCGCCGTGTTGGGCGGCGGCGGGTCGGCCCCGGGCTGCGGACGGCGAGGGTGGGGTTCGCTGTCCGCAGCCCGATAGTTTTCTCGCAGGTCCGGGGCCCCGACCGCACATGTCCGAATTCGGCTAGGCTCGCCGCAAGTGACTCAGTTCACTCCCCAGTAGGTACATGCAAGGAGCGGTTGGGAAATGTTGAGCACCATGCAGGACGAGCAGTTGTCGCTTGCGACGCTGCTGCGCTATGCCTCCACCTTCCAGGGCGACAGCCATGTCTCCACCTGGACCGGTGACGGCGTCCGCACCCAGACCTATCGCGAGATCGGCCAGGATGCCGCCCGCCTCGCCAATGCCCTGCGTGACCTGGGCATCGGCGTCGGCGACCGGGTCGGCACGTTCATGTGGAACAACAACGAGCACATGGTCGCCTACATCGCGGTGCCCGCGATGGGCGCGGTGCTGCACGCGCTGAACATCCGGCTGTTCCCCGAGCAGCTGGTGTACGTGGCCAACCACGCCGAGGACCAGGTCGTCATCGTGGACGGCACGCTGCTGCCGATGTTCGCCCAGTACCTGCCGAATCTGAAGACGGTGCGCCACGTCATCGTCGCCAACGGCGACGCCGCCGCGCTGACCGCGCCCGAGGGCGTGACCGTGCACTCCTACGCGGAACTGCTTGCCGCCCAGCCCGACACCTATGACTTCCCGGTCATCGACGAGCGTTCGGCCGCGGGCATGTGCTACACCTCCGGCACCACCGGCGACCCCAAGGGCGTCGTGTACTCCCACCGCTCCAACTGGCTGCACGCCATGCAGGTGATCTCCCCCAACGGCATGGGCTTCACCGCCGCGGACAATGTGCTTGCCATCGTGCCGCTGTTCCACGCCAACGCCTGGGGCATCCCGTATGCCGCGCTCATGTCGGGCGCGAATGTGCTCATGCCCGACCGCTTCCTGCAGCCCGCCCCGTTGCTGGAGATGATGGACGCCGTGAAGCCGACCTTCGCCGCGGCCGTGCCGACCATCTGGGGCGGTGTGCTGGCCGCGTTGCAGGCCCAGCCGCAGGACATCTCGTACCTGCGCACCTGTGTCGTGGGTGGCGCGGCGGTGCCGCCGTCGATGATGCGCGCCTTCGAGGAACGCCATCACGTGAAGCTGCTGCACGCCTGGGGCATGACCGAGACCTCCCCGCTGGGCTCGGTCGCGCATCCGCCCGCCGGCGCCGAGGGCGATGAGGCGTGGGCCTACCGCTACACCCAGGGCCGCTTCCCGGCCGGTGTGCAGGCCCGCCTGGTCGGCGACGACGGCACCGTCGTCCCGAACGACGGGGAATCCCTGGGTGAGCTGGAGGTCAAGGGGCCGTGGATCACCGGCTCCTACTACTCGCCCTCCGGGGGCGAGGTCGATCCGGACAAGTTCCACGACGGCTGGCTGCGCACCGGCGATGTCGGCAAGATCAGCCCCAACGGGTATCTCACGCTGGTCGACCGCTCCAAGGACGTCATCAAGTCCGGTGGCGAGTGGATCTCCTCGGTGGATCTGGAGAACGCGGTCATGGGCCATCCGGCCGTGGCCGAGGCCGCCGTCATCGGCATTCCGGACGAGAAGTGGGACGAGCGGCCGTTGGTCGCGATCGTGCTGGCGGCGGGCTCGGAGGCGAAACCCGAAGAGCTGCGCGACTTCCTGGCGCCCAAGTTCGCCAAGTGGCAGCTGCCCGAGCACTGGACCTTCATCGAGGAGGTGCCGAAGACCAGTGTCGGCAAGTTCGACAAGAAGCGGCTGCGCGCCCAGCACGCCGACGGCACCCTGACCGTCATCACCCTGTCCTGATCAGTACGTCCTCGAACCGCGTCGCCCGCTTCCGGGCGGCGCGGTTCGTGCGTTGTCCCGTCAGCCGAGCACTGCGGTCAGGTCGAGGCGGGACAGCCGCTCGCGGTCGGAGAAGATTTCGATGGCGGCGATGTGGTCGCCGACCACCGTGAAGCTCATGATCGAGAACGGTTCGCCGTCAGCGGTATTGACCATTCCCGCGCAGCCGTTGACGACCGCCGGGTAGCCGACGCACCGGGCGGCCATGCGCCGGAACGTCTCGGCCAGGCTCGCCACGGCGGTGGCCCCGCGCACCAGTTGCAGGATGCCGGAATCTGCCCGGAGCACCACGTCCGGATCGAGGATGGTCAGCAGCTCCTCGAAGTCGCCCTCGCGGGCCGCGGCCAGGAAGGCGTCCACCACCCGGCGCTGCCGCGTCCGGTCCGGTTCGGGGGTCGGCACATCGCCCCGCACGCGTCGACGGGCTTGGCTGGCAAGCTTTTTCGCGGTCTGCGGGGTGCGGTCGACGATGGGCGCGATCTGCTCGTAGGGCATGGCGAACATGTCGTGCAGCACGAAGGACAGCCGCTCGGCCGGGCTCAGCGTCTCGAGCACGATGAGCAGGCCCAGCCCGACCGAATCCGCCAGCAGCGCTTCCTGTTCCGGATCCGGGGTGGCGGTGCTCGTGACGATGGGATCGGGCAGGTGCCCCACCTCCAGCGGCTCCTCGGGCCGGATCTTGCGTGTGCGCAGCACATCCAGGCACACGCGGCCGACGACCGTGGTCAGCCAGCCGCCGAGATTGCCGATCTCGCCGGTGGCGGCGCGGGACAACCGTAACCATGCCTCCTGGACCGCATCGTCGGCATCGGTGACCGAACCGAGCATCCGGTAGGCGACCGCACGCAGGTGGGTGCGGTGTTCCTCGAAGCGATCCGCAAGGTACTGATTGTCGTTCACCGGATGCTGAGCTGCCTTCACGCGAATCCTCCTCCATCGATGTGCCCTACATCGATGACGAAGCGCGCGCGGAAAAGGTGACATCCGCCGGTCGCGGGTCACCTTTTCCCGCTGTCGTACGTCAGTGCAGCAGAACACGATCCGAAAGGACTGCACTGTGAACGAGATACAAGGCACCGTCGCCGACGGATTCGAGGAGGTACGTGCGGTCTTCGCGGCCGTGGTGGACGAGGAGGACGGGCAGTCCGGCGCGCAGCTCGCGGCGTATTCGCGTGGGCGGAAGATGGTGGATCTGTGGGCCGGGCCGGAGGTCACCGGTACGACGCTGACCGGGCTGCACTCCTCGACCAAGGGAGCGGCGGGACTGGTGGTGGCGCTGCTGATCCAGGACGAGGTGCTCGATATAGACCGGCCGGTGGCCGAGTACTGGCCGCGGTTCGCGGCGGCGGGCAAGGATCGCATCACGGTGCGGGACGTGCTGGTGCATCGCTCCGGCGTGCTCGGCGCGGACGGCGGATTCACGGTTGCCGATCTGGCCGATGACCAGGTCATCGCGGAACGTCTGGTGGGGCAGCGACCGTTCTTCGCGCCCGGCACCGCGCAGGGCTACGGCGGGTTCGTCACCTACGCCATCATCGGCCAGGTGGTGCGCGCGATCACCGGCAGTTCCATCCAGGACCTGTTCGAGGAGCGCATCCGTGCGCCGTACGACCTGGACGTGTTCCTCGGCCTGCCCGAGGCGCTGGACGATCGGTACCTCCCCATCCTGCCGTGGCGGGCGGATCCGGCGGCCGAAGCCGCCTTCGCGGCGAATTCCCCGGCAGCGCACAGCATCCCGGGCATCGCCTACAACCTGAACGCCCGCGGGTTCACCCCCGCCGATGTCATGGCGCTGCCCAACGATCCGCGGTTGCGGCGGCTCGGACAAGCCTCGGCGGGCGGCGTGGGGAGTGCGCGCGGCCTGGCGGCGATGTACGCGGCGGCGATCTCCGGCCTCGACGGCCGCCCGCCGCTGCTCTCCCTCGACACCATCGCCGTGATCTCCGAGATCCACTCCGGTGGAACAGATCTCGTTCGCAGCGACAACGCGCCCTACGCGCTCGGTTTCGAAGCGAAAGGCCTGATCCACCCCTTCCTCGGCGTCCATGCCTTCGGCCACACCGGCTCCGCGGGCTCCGACGGCTTCGCCGACCCCCACACCGGCCTCACCTACGGCTACACCCGCCGCCGCGCCGCCTTCGCCTTCAACGCCCCCGAAAACGCCCGCCTCGCAGCCGCATTGCACCGCGCCGCCCAGGGCGCGGCCCGCCCGCGAGTGGCTTGAATCCCGCCCCGACCAATTCTCTTCAACCGATGTCAGGAGAACCACAATGACCGTCAACTCGACAATCCGCTCGCGTGGAACGCAATTGGCGAAACTGGCCAAATGGCTCCCCGCCACCGCGGTCGTAGCCGAAACCGCAGTCGGCTCCTACTGGGACCTCGCCCGAATCCCCTACGTCCGAGACGTCTTCGACAAACTCGGCTACCCCGACTACCTGGCCACCATCCTCGGCGCCGCCAAGGTAGCCGCCCTGGCCGCCATCCTCACCCCCGGCCACCCCCGCACCAAGGAATGGGCCTACGCCGGCCTCTTCTTCGTCTACGGCGGCGCCGCAGCCTCCCACCTGGCAGTAGGCGACGGCCCCGACAAATGGGCCGGCCCCTTGGTCTTCGCCGCCTCCACCTTCGCCGCCCGAGCCGCCTTGCCCGCCTGACCCACAACAGAGTTTCTGGGGTGAGGGTCAGGCGGTGCCGAGGGGGTTGAGGACGGCGAAGCGCCAGTCGCCGGTTTCGGTGCGGCGGGCCACATTCGCGGTGGTGCCGGTGGGGGCGATGCGGGTGCCGTCGGGGGTGGTGATCTCCATGGTCCAGTCGGTGAGGAGCAGGGCGGTGTCGCCGGCGTCGAGGATGTGGCGGGGGACGTTGGTGAGGCGGCCCTGTGCGGCGACGGTGGCGGAGATTTCCTCTCGGAGGGCGTCTCGGCCGGAGATGATCCCGCCGGTGGTGGTGCGCATTGTGGCGTCGGGAGTGAAGAGGGAAAGGACGCCTTCGATGTCGCCTGCGTTGAGGGCTGCCTCGAAAAGGGTTGGGAGAGTGGCGGGGTCGGTGATCGTTGTCATGAGATAGATCGTCTCCGCCCTCGGGGTGGTGGGCGAGGTTCAAAAGGGACGCGTCATGGTCAAAAAGGGACCAACCCGGGCCGGTCCACCACCCCGGCAAGCGGCTCCGCGATCCGGGCAGGCATAGATCAAAGCTATGGCAACATAGAAAACAGGTGTCTACCTGGGCCGCCGTCCCGGCCGCAAACTGAGTTCATGATCAGCCAACGCCGCCGCCCCAATTTCCCCGAGTGGCTCGGCTACACCGTCGGCCGCCCCCTCCCCGCCGACCTTCGTGACTGGGTCCGCCACGACCTGACCGGAAAGCACGCCTACGCAAGACATCTCACCCGAGGCATGATCCCCTTCCTCCCCATCTTCGCCGTGTTCCTCCTGGCCTTCCCCGGCCCCCTCTGGATCCGGGCCGCCATGACCCTCCTAGCCCTGATCCTCGCCCTCTTCTACTGCGCCGCCTACATGGCCCCCAACCGAGCCCACCGCCTCGCCCAACACAACCTCCCCGCCACCCTCGACGCCCCCGGCGTCCTCCACCCCACCCCCACCGAACGCGCCCGCTACCTCGCCAACCACCCCCACTGACCACCCCGAAATCAATGGATGCGGCCCTCCCCCCACCCACCAGGTAGACTCCCCGACGACCAGGCCGACCCCAAGTCATCCGCCTGTTCAGCCCTCGTAGCTCAGGGGATAGAGCACCGCTCTCCTAAAGCGGGTGTCGCAGGTTCGAATCCTGCCGAGGGCGCTCCTCGGACCGCCGTTCGCCCAGGTCAGGCAGTGGTTCCTATTCGCGAGCCAATATACGCAGCCGAGAAACCCCCGGTCGCGTGTCGCAGGTTCGCATCCTGCGCGGGCTGCTGTCGGCTAACACCCCAGCTCAGAGCACTCTGTCGACATCGTCGGCCACGAGCGTTGACGCACAGCTGAATCGGCAGTCGGACCGGGTGCGTCCGGACTCGGTGGGGCGGCGACCGTCGGGTGCGGCGGTGCCGCTATCGCGTCATGATGACACCGGCGGGCCGAGAGGCGTTGCCGGTGGTGATGGGTGGCAGGGCCAGTCGGAAGATCTTCTTCCACACCGATCCGATTTGCGCGCTCAGCGGACCGGTGTTGTACGGCAGGCCGTAGTTCTCGCACAGGTCACGCACCTCGGGGGCGATCTCCTGGTATCGGTTGGCCGGTAGATCGGGGAACAGGTGATGCTCGATCTGATGCGAGAGGTTGCCCGACAGGATGTGGAACAGCTTGCTGCCGGTGATGTTCGAGGATCCGAGCATTTGCCGCACGTACCATTCGCCCGGGGTCTCGTCGGCGGTCTGCTCCTCGGTGAACGTCTGTACCCCGGCGGGGAAGTGGCCGCAGAAGATGATCGTGTAGGCCCAGATGTTGCGGACGATATTGGCGGTGGCATTGCCGGCCAGGGTGGGCACGAACAGCGGACCGGTCAGCAGCGGGAAGGTCACGTAGTCCTTGAGCACCTGCCGGCCGGCCTTGCGCCATTGGGCCGAGATCAGCCGCCGGAGGTCGGACCAGTTGCGCTTGCCCCGCACAATGTTCTCAACCTCGAGATCGTGCAGCATCACGCCCCACTCCACCAACAGCATCAGAGCGGCCGCGTACACCGGGTTGCCCAGGTAATAGGGATTCCACCGCTGGCTTTCGTCGATGCGCAGGAAGCCGTAGCCCAGGTCGCGGTCGCGCCCGCGGATATTGGTGTAGGTGTGATGGATGTAGTTGTGCGAGTGCTTCCACTGGTCGGCCGGGCAGACCAGATCCCATTCGAACACTTGCGAATTCAGGGTCGGCTCGTGCATCCAGTCCCACTGGCCGTGCATGACGTTGTGGCCGATCTCCATGTTGTCCAGAATCTTGGACAGGCTCAGGGCGGTCACACCCGCCAGCCAGAACGGCGGCAGCAAGCCCAGATACATCAGGCCGCGGCCGGCCACCTCGAGACCGCGCTGCGCCTTGATGATCGAATAGATGTACTCGCGGTCGTGCCGGCCCAGATCGGCGGTGATCCGGGCGCGCAGTGCGTCGAGCCGGCGGCCGATCTCCTCGACCTCCTGCGGACTCAGTACCACCGGGCCTGATTCGGGTGCAGTGAGTGTGGACATGGCGGCTCCCCTGTGTCGGGTTTCGATGTCGACATCGCCGGCCGCGGCGTTGATGCACAGCTGAATCGGCAGATCGGATGCGTGTGGAACGCCTCGGCACGTGGGTGCCGGCGGACCCGAAGCGCTCAATCGGGAAGGGTGGGAAGACTCTATTATATTCCCGTATTCCCTTGGTGTTCAACCTGTTTCGTGACAAATCGTGACCGTGTGGGGGCGGGTCAGGATCGTCGTTCGAATCGGTCGCGCCAGCTCGGGTAGGTGCGGATATGCCTCGAGCCGCCGGCGTTCTCGTCGATGTCGCGGCTCATCGCGGTGTCTTCGGGTCGCTGGCCGCGCAGACCGGGCGGGAGGTGGGGTCCGCGGCGGTTGAGCGCCATCACGGCGATCGCGCCGACGAGGATTCCCGCCGCGAAGGCGAGGAAAGTGATCATCGAGGCTCCTGGTTGGGATTCCCGGTCGGAGTTCCGGGGACCGTGGCATCGGTGGTGCCGGTGTGGGTGTAGCGGGTGGGTGTGTCCGGTGCCCCCGAGCCGGAAGCCGCGAGTTCGCGGCGCGACGCTACGAGCTCGGCCCGGGTGGCCGCGCCCCGGCGGGCGGTGCGGCGAGCGCCGCCCAGCAGGATGGCCAGCCCAGCCAACCCTGCGGCGCCGACGACGATGCCGTACAGGAACAGCAACCCGGTCGATCCGGTGACGTGATATCCGAAGACGGCGAAGTTGTCGGTCAGTGCGTGGGCGTTGCCGCCGTTGGCCAGGACACCGGCCAGCCCGATGAGCACGGAGGCGACCAGGATGACGAGTCCGACGATGACGATCATGGCGATCCTCCAAGCCTTGCCTTGGACCGTTGTCTGTTCAGTACACGCCCAGCGAGGCGTCGGTGTCAACAATGTAGAGCTACAATGGAAGTCTACGGCTTGACCGGTGACATGCCGGTTTGGGCGAGCGGCTTACGAGGGAGTATGAGAGTGACGATCACAACGCGATACGAGCGGCGCGTGGCCCGCGTCCGAGACGTCGTACGGGAGCATTCCGAGCTCGACGACGGCGCCGCGACCGAACTGGCGGTGCGGGTGCTACAGGCGCTCGACACGATTCCCGAGCAGATCCGCTGACTAGACGACCGAGTGTGTCAACCACGTTATTCTACGATGTAGACACCAACGGCGGAAACGGCCTACGCTGGCGTGTGACTCTCACTTTCGTGAGGAGGAGTCATGAATGTAATCGGTGTCGCGATCGCCGTCGCGGTGGTGGCCGTGGTTCTGTTGGCGCTGTCGATTCGGGTGGTGACACAGTACGAGAGGGGTGTGCTGTTCCGGCTCGGACGCGTGATCGCGGTCCGGGAGCCCGGGTTGAATTTCATCATCCCGGTCGTCGATCACCTGCGGCGAGTGTCGATGCGCATCGTCACCATGCCGATCCAGTCGCAGGGCATCATCACCCGAGACAATGTCAGCGTAGACATCTCCGCCGTCGCCTACTTCCGGGTCGTCGATGCCGAGAAGTCGGTCGTCGCGATCGAGAACGTTTATGCGGCAATCGATCAGATCGCCCAGACCACCCTGCGCAAGGTGGTCGGGCAGCACACGCTCGATCAGGCGCTGGCCGATACCGACACCATCAACGTCGATATCCGCAAGATCCTCGACACCACCACCCTCGAGTGGGGAGTCGAGGTGACGCTGGTGGAGCTCAAGGACATCCAGTTGCCCGACAGTATGAAACGCGCGATGGCCCGCCAAGCCGAGGCCGAGCGCGAGAAGCGAGCGAAAATCATTGCCGCCGAGGGTGAATCGCTGGCAGCCGCGGCGCTCGGCGATGCCTCGGACACCATGATGGCGCACCCGCTGGCACTGCAGCTGCGTAATCTGCAGACCCTGATCGAGCTGGGTGTGGACAAGAACACCACCGTGGTCTTCCCGGCGCCGCTGATGAGTGCGATCGGCGAAATCAGCGCCTTCCTGGCTCGCGAAACCGCCGCCGCGGCACCGCATGCCGTCAACATGTCGAAAGCAGGCAGTCGCTCATGATCATCTTCGAAGATGTCCTCCGCAAGTGGTGGCACGACCAATCCGTCGGACGCCTGGGTCCGCCCGGCCTCGAGCCCCGCTTGCGGTTGGCGCCGCGGGGCGAGGACGTCGGCTATATCGACGGCGTCTGGTGGCCCCGATCCGATGATCTCGCGGCGGAATTGCCGAATTTGCTGATGGTGCTGGCACGTCGGCTGGGACCGGCGCGACGAGTGGTCTACGACCGCACCAGCTGGTCACGGGCCCGTGGTCGGCTGGTCCTCGGCGAGCGAACGATACAGCTCGACGCCTACTCGTTCGAACTGGGCAACATCCTCTACGTCTTCGGCCGGGGCGGCGGCATGATCGTCTTGCGCGTCATCGGCTCGACCACCGATCAGGGCACCGCCCGCGCGATCCTGTCGGGCTCGGAGGCCTGAGGTGTTCGCCCTCCTTATAGGAATGCCCTACATGGGTCCGGCTTCCGATCGGACCCAGCCCTTCCCGGCGCCGACCCGCACGCCACGGCTGCTACTGCGGGAGCGCCGGTCCAGGGCCGGTGATGTCGACGGCGCGTGGTGGCCGCGGACCGCCAACCTCACCGCCGAACTGCACGATCTGATCACCGCCATCACGCCGCGCACCGGGCCGATAGCCCGCATCGGATTCGATTGGAATGCCAAGAGCCTGTCTCAACGCCGCATCGATCACGCCGACGGTGTCGAGTTGTTCGGACCCGGCCTCGACCAGCCACCGGCCGTCATGCGGCTGATCGGAACCGACGGCGGACTGCTGATCCTGCTCGTCGTCCCGTTCGACACCCCTCCCCCACTCGCCGACGACCAGATGCGGCGAGCGGCGCATCCCCGGAGATAGCCGCGCTGGTGAGCGCAATGCCGCCGACCCCGAGCCGGCGCGCGCACCCGCGGCGAATAGCGCGAGTCGCGCCGCACTGTCAACGCCGTCTGTCTACGATCGACGTGATTCGGATGGTCCGAAGGGAAACGGAGGATCCTCCGCATGGTCGAACGTGGCACGGGTGGCAGGAACGCGCGATCCGCGAATCGGCGGGCCGATACCGGCAATGGCCCGGTCACCAGGGCGGTTGTGCTGGCCGCCGCGCTCGAGCTGGTGGATCGCGAGGGCGTGGACGGGTTGTCGATGCGGCGGCTGGCCGAGGCCGTCGGCCGCGATCCGATGGTGATCTACCGGCATGTGGCGAACAAGGCCGCGGTCCTCGACGGTATCGCCGAGATCGTGTTCGCGCAGCTGTCCGTGGATGCCACCGACAGCGATTGGGTCGGCCAGTTGCGTTCCGTCGCAAGGGATTTCCGCCGGTTGGCGCTGGCGCACCCGCGGGTGGTGCCGCTGCTGGTGACCCGCCCGCTGTCGACGCCCCTGGGCCTGCGCCCGCCGGCGGTGGTGCGGCCGCTGGAGGCCATCCTCGAATTGCTCACCCGCGCGGGGTTTTCCGGTGCGGACGCGTTGCACGTCTACCGCGCCCTGTTCGGATTCCTCTACGGGCATGTGCTCAACGAGTTGCAGGAGATCGTGGAGCGCCCCGAGGAGACCGACGAGGTGCTGCGCCTGGGGCTGTACCGGCTCCCGCTCGACGAGTTTCCGCTGGTGCGTGAGCTCGCGCCGATTCTGGCCGCCTACGACGGCGCGGCCGAACTCGAACGCGGTCTCGATATCCTGCTGACCGGTCTCACCGCGACGCTGCCCGCTCCCGGGCACTGACCGCTCCGCCCTCGGAGTCCCAACGCTGTTGCGCGGCAACCATATCGGTGTCGTCGATCGGAGTGATGAGGCGGAGGGTGAGCCGGGCGCCGACCTCGACGCCGTGAACCTCGAGGATGCGGGCGGGCATGTGCCGGTAGCCGTCGAGCCGCACCTGCCGTCCGCCGACATCGAGTTTCCTCGGTGTGGAGCTCCATTCGTCGAGGTGGTAGACCACCCGCTGGATCGAGCCCAGCACTGGTACGAGCATCGCGAGCAGTGCCGGAAGCTCCGCGGCGAGGTCACGGCCGTGCGGCCACCAGAATCCATCGACGGGTCCGGTGGCGGCGGCGTTCAGCTCGAGTCGAAGCCGGTGTGGCGGGGACATCTGGTTCGCGGTGGTGCTGTGCAGTGGCGATGTCATGATCGATGCTTCTTTCGGGGGTTTGTGGCGGTCGCGGGAATGGTGAGGGAGAGGCCGCCGAGCAGCATGTCGAGGCCGCGCTCCAGTTCGATCGCGCCGTCGTAGGCGGCCAGGTCCGAGGCGAGGCCACGCAGCAGCGGGAACTCGCCGATCGGGAGACGGTACAAGCCCAGGCGCAGGACGTCGTCGGACTCCTCGGGGTGTTCGACGAGTTCCTGGAGTTCGGTGAGGATGTGACCATGCAGGAAGCCGAACAGCGCACGATAGATGTGCAACGCGTCTGGGCTGCTGAAATCCGCTCGGGTGAGCAGGTCGAGGATGCGTTCCAGCGGCCGCAGGGTCCCCAGCGGGCGCAGTGCCAGCGGGGTGGCCAGGGGCAGGGTGACCAGCAGCGGCACCGTGTGCGGGTGGGCGACGGCGAGACTGCGGTAATCGCGTGCGACACTGCGTAATTGGTGACGCCAATCGGCGTCGGCAGGATCGACGGTCAGTTGCGCGAGCACGAGTTCGGCCACCCCGTCGAGCAGCGCCGCCTTGTTCGCGGCGTGCCGGTAGAGGGTCATCGGATCGCGGCCGAGCGCACGGCCGAGGCGGCGCATCGAGAGCTGGTCCACGCTGTCGCGATCGATAATCTCGAGTGCTGCGGTCAGCATCGTAGCCCGGGTCAAGGGCGCGCTGCGCGGCCGATTCGCGGCGCGGTTCGGGGTACCGGCGGGCCCGGCTCGGATCCGGTTCATTCCGGTCATCTGCCTCTCGATGGGAGAACTTCACTACAACGTAAGTCTACGCCGTAGACATCGAACGTAGTCGTCATCTAAGCTGGGAGAATGGCGATTACGCAGATCGCGGTCTACGCGCATTTGAGTGCGGAGGACGTCGAGGCGCTGGGATGTGAACTCGACGCGATCCGTCGTGACATCGACCAGCGGCTCGGCGCCCGGGACGCGGCCTACATTCGCCGGACGATCGCCTTCCAACGCATCCTCGATCTGACCTCACGCCTCGTCATCGCCTGCAGCAGAACGAAACTCGGTGTCGCACTGGGCGCGGTGGCGCTGGCGGGCGCGAAGAGCATCGAGAACATGGAGATCGGCCACAATGTCTGCCACGGCCAATGGGACTGGATGAACGATCCGGAAATCCATTCCAGTACTTGGGAATGGGATATGGCCGGGGTGTCGTCGCAGTGGCGTTATTCGCACAACTACCGCCATCACGTGTTCACCAATGTGCTGGGCATCGACGACGATATCGGCTTCGGCGTCATGCGGGTGACACGTGATCAGCCGTGGCGGCCGCGACTGCTGCTGCAACCGCTGCAAAACCTGTTCCTGGCAGTGACTTTCGAGTGGGGGATCGCGCTGCACGGCCTGTACTCCGAACAGGAGCGTGCCGCGACCGCCGCCGAGAAGTCCACGCACACCAGGGCATTGCTGCGTAAGGTCGCCCGCCAGACCGGCAAGGACTATCTACTCCTCCCGGCCCTGAGCGGCCGCCGCTGGCGCCGCACCCTCGCCGCGAACGCGGCCGCCAACGCGCTGCGCAACCTGTGGGCGTACGTGGTGATCTTCTGCGGCCATTTCCCCGACGGCGCGGAGAAATTCACGCCCGCCGCGATCGAGCACGAGTCCAAACCGGAATGGTATCTGCGGCAGATGCTCGGCACCGCGAACTTCGACGCCGGTCCGGTGCTGGCCTTCCTCAGCGGCCACCTGTCCCACCAGATCGAACACCACCTGTTCCCCGATCTGCCGAGCAACCGCTACCCGGAGATCGCCGAACGCGTCCGCGCCCTCTGCGACAAATACGATCTGCCCTACAACACCGGCCCGCTGCCCCGGCAATACCTGCTCACCCTGCGCACGATCGGCAAACTCGCGCTCCCCGACGATTTGCTGATCGCGACCTCCGACGATGCCCCCGAGACATCGTCGGAAGACAAGTTCGGCCCGCACCCGCGGACCGCGGTCGATTCGCCTGCTGGCCGTCACGGCCTGCGCACCGCACTCGCGGAACGGGATCGCCGACATTCGGGCGGTCGACGTGACCGCCGGGGCGGTCGCCACCGGCGGTGAAGCCCTGCGGTGTGTGCGGTCAGGATCAGGCGCCGCGGTTCGCCCGAGCGCGTGCGAGACGGTGTCGGCCTCGTCGACCACCGTCCATTCGGGATCGGCGGCGAGCAGGCCGAACAGCCCGCGGCGTACCAGCTCGTGCACATCGGCCGGGAAGACCTTGATCATGCGCCGATCCCCGGTGCCCGGTGGCGGGATTTCGTCACTTCACAGTGTTCTCCGGCGCCCGCGGCCGAGCTGTCGGACCGGGCTGCGGTTTGCCGGAGGCCCAGCGCATTTGGGCCGCGGCCGCGTCCGGGTGGGTGTCCGCGGGGATGACCAGCACGTCGAGGCGTGCGCCGTTGCTTCCGAACAGGTACATGATGCCGGCCCTGCTCGTCGTGGCGACGGCTGCGGTGCCACGGCGCGTGAAACGATCGGGATCAGTTGTTCGCCAATCGAATCCAACGCGAACCATGGAACCGAGCCGGGCGGCGACGGCCGCGAACAACTCGTGCAGTTCGGCGGCGGGTTGCTTGGACCTCGGCCACCAGGCACCATCGACGGGCCCCGTAGGGGCGGCCGGGTCCCGCAGGGAGAGGCGGAGCGGGCGTGGGCCGGTGCGCCGCGGTCCGTACACGGTCGTCCAGGGAAGTGTCATGAACTGGATCTCCTGTGCCCGACACGGCAGGCTTCGGCGTGGACGGACGGCTCTCCGTGATTCGGTCGGCCGCCGTCGCGGTGGCGCGACAACATGACCTGATCGAACGGGCTGACCATGAATTATCTTGCATCCGTGTGCCATTGATGCGCCGGTCAAGGGATGGGCGTGGAGCGGATGACCAGCGGGCCGGAGCGCCCCGCCGCCGACATCGGCCACTCGCCGGTGATCGAGAGCATGACGTTCTTGGCGGATCTGACGTCGAACTCGACGGCCGCGAACAGCTCGCGAACCTCTTCTCTGGCCGAATATTGTTGCGGCAGTGTCGATTCAGCGTCATCGAGGATGCCGCGAAGCAGGTCCAGCCGCTGCAGCGCGTCGGTCAGGGCGCGCACCAGATCGTCGCCGAGTACCAGGAAAGCGCTCACGCCGACGTCGTCATCGGTCACGTCGGCGGGCGTCGCGGCAAAGCGCCCGGAGTGGATGGTCACAGCGCTCAGCCCTGGCCCGGGCCGGAGCGATCAGGTGAACCGTGCTGGAGCAGCGTCATGGTGGGCGCTCCCGTCTGACCGTGTGCGGTCTGATTCTCGGCGATGACGCTGCCGGGTCGGCGCGCGAGCGATCACCGTGCCAATGACACTACACCCCCGCCGGTTACGGGGCTCGCGCTCAGCGGATCGCGATGGATCGACCGAGGTCGTCCATGGGCAGTGGGCCGTCGATGGTGGCGTGCACGGACAGGCTGTTCATGCTGATGTCGCCGCCGTGGTTGGCGAGGAAGGCGATATCGGAGGCGTCGCGGCCGGTGGCGATCCGCAGGAGGGCCGCGCGCGGGGCGAGGCAGGTAGGGTCGAACGCCTGCCACCCGCCATCCACGTAAGCCTCGGCGACGGAATGGAAATCCATCGGCATGCAGCCCGGGGCGTAGACGGCCGCTACCCGCGCGGGCACTCCGACGGCCCGCGCCAGCGCGACGACGAGGTGGGTGAAGTCGCGGCACACCCCCGCACCGGACAGCAGTGTCTCCACAGCCCCGTCGATGGGGTCGCTGGAGCCCGCGAGGTAGCAGATCCTGCTGCCGACCCACGTGGAGATCCGCGCGGGCATACCGAGATCGCCTATCCCGCAGCCGAATTCGGTTGCGGCGAAACCGAGAAGTTTGTCGGACTCGGCGAACCGGCTGGGCCGCTGGTACATCGAGAGGTCATAGTCCGAGACCGGCTCGGCCGTCGCCGATCCCAGGGCCGTGGCGCGATAGCACACTCGAAGGCTACCCGCGGGGGAACTCACCTGGTGAATACGAGTGCCATGCGCTCCGCGGACTTCGCGTGGCTGGAGACCGCCGCCGTCGAGAATGAAGTCCATCGACTCGGTCAGGTCGATTCCGGGCTGGTGGGCGACCGCGATCTGGAATTCGAGCACCGTGTCGGCGTGGACCGTGATGTCGAGAGTCGCGGAAACATCTCGCTTCACGAAGTCGAAGCGATCCATCGTTGCCGGCCAGGTCAGTTGGGTGATGTCGGGTGCCCGGCCCACCGGCGGGCCGTGGTGGTTCGCCGCCTCCGCTCTCGACGCCTGCGGATACCGGTCTGCAGGAGATCCACGGCGGTAGAGGTGTTGTTCGTGGTGGCCGCGGACGCCGGGGGTTTCAACAGGACCCGTGGCGTGGGTTCACCGTGGCGGAGTCCAGGATCGACGCCGGCGCGCGACGGGTGACGGGCGCGAGTGAGCTGCGGCGTCATTGGTGACGCTCCTGTCTCGGCCGAGACCGGCCGGGTTTCTCGAGAATCGTGTGACGAGGCGGTCTGGTTGCGACCGGATTCGAGAGGCCACCGATAGTGCAACGATACGCCTGATCGAATCGGCGGCGCACCCGCTCGAGCGGTGCGGGTCGCGTGCGCGGGCCGGTGGTTCGTGGTGAACTGAAAGTATCTGCCGCACAACAACTCGACTGATTCGGAGCGATCCGATGCGCGAAGGTTTTCTCCTTTCCGGCATCGTCGTCGTGCGCCCGGCGCGAGTCCGTGTCGACTCGCGGGCAAGCCTGATCACCCCGTATCTGATGCGGTTGACGGGTACGTATCGGTGCCCGCCGGGCCTGCCCGCACGTCTGTTCGTCGCAGGTATGCCGTTGTCCGCCAAAGGAATACACGATTACCGGTCCGCGATTCGCGAGGGGGTCGCGGGCGGCGAGGTCCAGCAGATCGATTCCGACGGGCGTGCGCACTCGTTCACCATCGATCTGGGGTGTGCGGCCGCTGCCGAGACGGGTGAGCCGACGAACTACTGCCCGGGCGCGCCGGTGTTGGTGGTGGCCAAACTCTACTTCGACGAACTCGCCGATCGTCTGGACTGGTGGCACTTGCTCGCGGAACATCCGCTCACCCCCCGATCCACCCGTCGACGACTCTGCCCCGACACGGTGCTCGCATCCGCGGTCGAGTTCGTCTTCCTCGGCTGAATCCGGTTGCCGTGACGAGTAATCCGCCACGAAGGCAGCTGCCGATCGGCGTGGCGCATTCCGATCGCGCGCCGGAGGTCTACCGGTAGCGCTTCGGGTCGGTGAGCAGGGTATCGAGGGCGATGGTGCGGTCGACGACGGCGCGGGCGAGGTCGGACAGGTGGCGGTTGCGGTTGCGGGCGTGGCGACGCAGGATCTGGAACGCGGTGTCCATGTCGAGGTCGGCGCGTTCGGCGAGCATGCCTTTGGCTTGTTCGATGATGACGCGGCTGTTGAGGGCGGTATTGAGCTGTTCGTTGACGGTCAGCGTGTCGGCGAGGATGCGGGCGTGCAGGATGCCGACGGTGGCGAAGTCGGCCAGTGCCTGCCCGACACGCAGGTCTTCGGCGCGGAGGACGTTGGTGGAGCGGGTGAAGAGATTGAGTGCTCCGATGCGTTCGTCGCGCAGTCGCAGCGGTAGCGCGCAGACCCCGTGGAAGCCGTTGGCCACGGCGCTTTCGGAGAACAACGGCCAGTCGGCGGCGACTGCGGCCAGGTCGCCGATCAGGACCTGCTCGCCGGTGCGATAGGCCTGTAGGCAGGGTCCGGCCTCGGATTGGATCTGCAGCAACTCCAACAGCCGGAGTTGCTCGGAGGTGGAGGCGAGCACCTGCAGGGTGCCGTCGGAGTCGGCCAGCAGCAGTCCGGCGGCGTCGGCGGGAAGTAGATCGACACACGTGTCCACGAGCTCTTGTGTCAGCTCGACCGGGTCGTAGTCGACGACCAAGGTGTCCACCAATCGCATGAGCGCCGTTGTCAGTGCACCATCGTTCTGCGCCATCCTCGGACCGCCTTTTCTGTAGGTAATTCTATTGAGTCGCACTGGCCGCCTCAACGTTCCGACGTCGGCTGCGGTGTCGGTCCGGGTTCCGGGTCGCGGCCTTGTCCGTCGGGCTCGGGCCGGAACCGC
>NZ_BAFX01000016.1 GCF_000308815.1 Nocardia concava NBRC 100430 | reverse complement strand
CCGCGGTCAGCCCCGCCCGCCCCCGGTACCCGCGCGCAACACCGGGACCGGCCACATACAGCTCACCCACGACCCCGACCGGCACCGGCCGCAACCACGCGTCCAGCACGAGCAGATCCAGCCCCGCGATACCGGAGCCGAGCGTAATCGGCTCCCCGGCACGCAATTCCGGGCTGGCCGAGGTGATGATCGTGGCTTCGGTCGGCCCGTAGGAGTTGAAGAACCGTCGCTCGCGGGCGGCATCGGTGCGCGCCCAGCGGGCCACCAGCTGCGGCGCGAAATGCTCGCCGCCGACCCACATGACGCGCAGGTCGTCGAGGTCTGAGGGATCGAGGGAGGCCGCGACCGACGGGGTCATCCAGGCATGGGTGATCCGCTGGTCGCGCATGAGCTCGGTGAGGTCCCGCCCGCCGTACACGTCGTCGGGGGTGATCACCAGGACCGCGCCCGCCGTGACGGCCAGGAGGAATTCGAGCATCGCAACGTCGAAAGTCCGTGCGCCCACGCCCAGTACCCGCGATTCGGCCTCGACCTCGTACCGGCGGTGATGCGCGGCGGCCAGCGTGCCGAGTCCGGCGTGGCTGACCTCGACGCCCTTCGGGCGTCCCGTCGAACCGGAGGTGTAGATGACGTAGGCGGTGTTCTCCAGGCGCACCGGCCGGGTCCGATCCGCGTCGGTCAGCGCGTCGGGGCGGCATTCGCCGATCGCGTCCGCCAGTTCGGAATCGTCGAGCACCAGCCATGACACATCGGTCGGCAATGCCCCGGCCTGCCGCGTGGTCGTGATTCCCACGCGCACAGCGGAGTCCGCACACACGAACGCATTCCGCTCGGCCGGATGCGCCGGATCCACTGTCAGGAACGCCGCACCGGTCTTGGTGATCGCCCAGACCGCCAGCACCCACTCCAGGGATCGCGACAGGCCGATCGCGACGACGGACTCGGGTCCCGCGCCTTGTCCGATCAGGAAGCGCGCCAGGCGATTCGAGCGCTCCTCCAGTTCGCGGTACGAGATCCGCCAGTCGCCTTCGATGACCGCGTCCCCGTCCGGGTTCGCGGCGACGGCCGACGCCAGCAAGGCCGGGAGCGTCGCCCCGACGAAGGACATCTCGTCAGGATCGAGGATCTCCGCCGGATCATTGCGGCCCCAATCCTCCAGCAGGGCCGCGCGTTCCGCTCCCGACAGCATCGCGACCTCGCGCACGCTGACACTCGCGTCCTCCGCCAGCGCTTCCAGCACCACCCGCAGCCGCTCGCCCAGCGCCGCGACCATCCCCGCCGAGACCAGATCTGGCTGGTACTGCAGCCGAATGCGCAACGTTTCCTGCTGAATCACGGTGCACGACAGCGGATAGTGGGTGGAATCCTCACCCACGACACCGGTCAGTTCCAGGCTGCCCTGCCCGGTGATCTGCCGAATGTTCTGCACATCAACCGGATACGACTCCAGCACCATGGTGGTGTCGAAGAGACTGTCGTTCCCGCCGAGTGCATGAATCTCGGTCAACCCCAGGTGCTGATGATCCAACAGCGCCGCCTGCTCGCCCTGGATCCGCGCCCACAGCGCCGTCACGGTCTCCGCCGGATCCAGCCGGACCCGCGTCGGAATCGTATTGATGAACAACCCGATCGTGCGATCAGCCGCCGGAAGTTCGGCCGGTCGCCCGGAGACGGTGGTGCCGAAGACGACATCCGCGCGACCCGTCAACTGCCCCACGATCATCGCCCAGGCCGATTGCAGAACGGTGTTCAGCGTGACGCCTGCCGCGGCCGCGGCGGCGAGCAGGCCCCGGGTGCCGGGCGCGTCGATCACCAGCGACCGATCCACCACCGGGCTCGTGGCGGTAGCGGCCGGGTCGGCGATGAGGGTTGGTTCGGCGTCGGCCAGTGCGTTGGACCAGGCCGCGCGCGCGGCGTCCCGGTCGCGAGTCGCCAACCACGCCAGGAAGTCCCGGTACGAGCCGACCGCCACGGCCGCGTCCGCATCGTCGGCATAGCGGGTGAACAGGTCCGTGACCAGCAGCGGCCATGACCAGCCGTCGAGGATGACGTGATGGTCGGTGAGGATCAAGGCCCACTGATCGGCGGCCAGCCGGGCGATGGTGAAGCGCAGTAGAGGCGCGGTCGACAAGTCGAATCGGGTGGCCTTGTCGGCGGCGGCGAGCTCGGCCAGCGCTACCCCGGGGTCGGGCGAATCGGTCAGATCAACCTCACGCCAGGGCAATTCGACGTTGTCGCAAACCACCGCGACGCTGACCCCGTCGCCGGTTGTCGTGAACGCGGTCCGCAAGCCCGCGTTCCTCTCGACCAGCGCCATTGCCGCCTCACGCAGGCGCGCCAGATCCAGCTCTCCGGACAGCCGCAGCACAACCTGTGCCGCATAGACATCGATGCCGTCCGCGCTGTCGGCCAGATTCGCGTGGAACAGCAGTCCGGCTTGCAAGGGCGTCACCGGCCAGACGTCCGACAGCGACGGATAGGCGCGTTCCAGCGCGCGGATCTCCGGCTGGGTCAGGGCCACCAGATCGAAGTCGGACGGGGAATGCCCACCCGCGCGGGGTGTTTCGGTCAGCTCGGCGATCGCGGTCACCGCGTCGGTCCACAGACCGGCCAGCTCCTCGACGTCCTCGGCGTCGAGCAGGGTGCGCGGGTACCGGAAAGTCGCCCGCAGACGATCGTCCACAACGAGCGCGCTCACGTCGACCGCCACCGTGACCGGCATCGTCGAATCGGCGGGCACCGTCAATTCGCCCAGCCCGCCGTCGATTCCGTCCGCACCATCGCCCATACCCGAGACCCGGCCCAGATAGTTGAACCCGATCCGGCCGGGCATCCGGTCCGGCAGCGCTGTCGCGGTTTCCGAGTTGAGGTAGCGGAGCATGCCGTAGCCCATGCCCTTGTCGGGAATCGATCGCAGCGTCTCCTTCGCCGAGAAGACCGCCGCCGCTACGGTTTCGTCCGCCGGGGCATCGATGTCGATACCCGCGAGATCGAACCGAACTGGGAACATCGAGGTGAACCACCCGACCGTGCGCGACAGATCCGCACCGGGCACCACCTGTTCCTCGCGGCCGTGGCCCTCGAGGCGGATCAGCACCGAGGTCTCGTCGATCCCGCGCCGGGCTCGCCAGATACGCACCGCGACAGCGAGACCGGCGAGCAGGCCGTCGTTCACGGCACCGTGGAACATGGCCGGGACCTGGGTGATCAGCTCCCGGGTCACGTTTTCCGGCAGCTCGACGCCGATGTCGTCGAGCGTGTCGGCGGTATCGACGGCCGGGTCCAGTTCACGCCCGCCGAGGAGCGGGTCCGCCCCCGCCGCCATCGACCGCCAGAAGCCCAACTCGCCCAGCCGAACCGGATCCGCCGCGGCTTCCACCAGGCCGTGTGCCCATCGCCGCATCGAGGTTCCGACCGGGTCCAATGCGGGAGTCCGGCCCGCACGGACCTGCTCGAGCGCCGACATCAGATCCGGCACCAGGACCCGCCACGAGACGCCATCGACGACCAGGTGATGGGCGACGACCAGCAGCCAGCCTGGTTGTCCGTCCTCGGGTTCGAGCAGGACGAACTGGATCATCACACCGGTCCGAGGGTCCAACCGGCCCATGGCCGAATCGAGTTCGGTCGCCGCGATCTCGCGGACGATGCGGAGGTCGGCATCGGCCGGGACAGTCCTCCGATGGAGTACGCGCGCGATCTCGACGCTGCCGGGCGGGCTGACGACTATCGACCGGTCGTCGGACGTCAGCCGTGCCCGCAAAGCATCATGCCCGGCCAGCACAGCCGCTACCGCTGATTCGACCGGCTGAGCAGCGGGCAGGCGAAGGACTATGTGCTGGGTGAACCGGTTGGAGAGCTTGCCGCTTTCCAACAGCCATCGGGCTACAGGCAGCAACGGCTGCTCTCCGACGCCACCGCCGGGCAATTCGGCAAGGACAGGCTGGGATTCAGCGTCGGTCAGCCGGGCGTGAAGTGCCAGGCGGGCAGGTGTTCGTTGTTCGAACACATCTCGCGGTCCGAAGACGACGCCCTGGGCGCGCGCCTTGGTGACCAGCTGGATCGAGACGATCGAATCCCCGCCGAGGGCGAAGAAGTCGTCGTCGACGCCGACCTGATCGAGGCCGAGGACATCGGCGAATACCGATGCCAAGATCTGCTCGACCGGTGTGGCCGGGGCACGGAATTCATGATGTGGGAACACCGGTGCGGGCAGGTTGCGACGGTCGATCTTGCCGGTGGCGGTGAGGGGCAGTTCGTCCAGCACCATCACCACGTCCGGAACCATGAAGGCGGGCAGGCGCTCGCCGACCGCGTGCCGAAGCTGTTCCGCATCGACCTCACCGCCACCCGTGGTCACGTAGGCGACCAGCCGTCCGTGCGTTCCGGATTCCGGCGTGTGCACGGTCGCCACGGCCTGTTCGACTCCCGCCAGGGCACACAGCGCGGCCTCGATCTCACCAAGCTCGAGTCGCTGCCCACGCACCTTGACCTGGAAGTCGGAGCGACCGACGAATTCCAATGTCCCAGTGCTCGTGCCGGATTCGTCGACGGCCACCCGCACCAGGTCACCCGTGCGGTACAGCCGCTCCCCCGCGCCCCCGAACGGGTTGGCGACGAACCGGGATGCGGTCAATCCGGCCCGGCCCCGATAGCCCCGCGCCACACCGGGACCGGCCACATACAGCTCGCCGACCACGCCTGCGGGCACCGGGCGCAGCCACGGATCCAGCACCGCGACGGCCATACCCGCGATGGGACCGCCGATCTCGATCGGACGCTCCGGCAGCAGACGCGCACCGGTCACCCAGATGGTCGCCTCGGCCGGGCCGTACAGATTGTGAACGCCTCGGAGTCCCGCGGTGTCGGTGCCCGCCCAGCGCGAGACCAGTTGCGGCCCACAGCGATCGCCACCGGTCAGCACCACGCACAGGTCATCGAGTCCCTCGCTGTCGAGGGACAGCGCCACGGCCGGAGTCAGGAACGCGTGGGTGACGCGGTGGTCGCGGAGGAGTTCCCGCAGGGGTTGCCCACCGTAGACATCCGGCGGCGCGATCACGAGCGCGGCACCACACGAAACAGCCAGCAGCAGTTCGAGAATCGCGGCGTCGAAGGTGCGGGCCGCCACCGAGAGCACCCGGGAATCTCGATCGACATCGCAGCGCGCGACGTGGTCGGCCACCAGCGCCGCGACTCCGGCGTGCGAGACCTCGACGCCCTTGGGCTGCCCTGTCGAACCCGAGGTGTAGACGACGTAGGCCGTATTCGCGAGTCGCGTCCGGGTATCGCGGTCTGTCACGGCTGCCGCACTGAACTCCCGCAGATCCAGCTCATCGACGCAGATCCGTTCCACGCCTGGCACTTCGAATTCGAGGTCGGCGCTCGCCAGCAGGTAACGGGCTGCCGAGTCCACGCAGACGAATCGATTCCGCTCGGCCGGATGTGCCGGATCCACCGAGACGAAGGCCGCCCCGGTCTTGGCGATCGCCCACACGGCCACGACCCAGTCCGAGGAGCGAGGCAGTCCGATCGCGACCACGGTCTCGGGGCCGACGCCGCGGCCGATCAGGAAGCGGGCCAGCCGATTCGAGTGCTCGTCCAGGTCCCGGTAGGTAATCCGACGCTCGCCTTCGATGACCGCGTCCCCGGCCGGGTTGGCAGCCACTGCGGCCGCCAGCACGTCGGCCAGCATCATGCTGGACGGATCGGTGAGCGCCTCGAAGCCGATCAGTCCCGCCTGGTCGAGGTCCCGGCCGATTTCCCTGATCCGCGTATCGGGTTCATGGGCGATCGTGGACAAGATGTCCCGCAGCCGCTCGCCGAGGTTCGCGATGGTTGCCGCGTCGAATAGCTCGGCCCGATACTGCAACCGAATCCCCAGCGTCTCGCGCAGCATGGCGGTGCAGGACAGCGGATAGTGCGTGGCATCGGCGGCGACCACCCGGGTGATGGCGAGATCGCCGGTGCCGACCGCATGTTCGATGTCCTGCATGTCGACCGGGTAGGACTCCAGCACCATCAGGGTGTCGAAGAGATTGTCGGCGCCGGTGCGCGCGTGGATATCCCGCAGGCCGACGTGGTGATGCTCGAGCAGTGCCGCCTGCTCGCGGTGCAGCCGCGTCCACAACCCCGACACGCTCTCGGCGGGGTGCAGCCGGACGCGCGTGGGAATCGTATTGATGAACAGCCCGATCGTGCGGTCGGCGTCGGGCAGTTCGCCGGGACGGCCGGAGACGGTCGCGCCGAAGACCACATCGGTGTGGCCGGTCTGCCGCGCCAGCAGCATGGCCCAGGCCGATTGCAGCACGGTGTTCGCGGTCACCCCGGCGGCGGCCGCGGCGGAAACCAGTGCGGCGGTGTCGGATTCGTCGAGGGTGAGAGTCTGTTCGGCCATTGCGACACCGGGTTCGAGACCGGAATCCCCGGCAATCAGGGTCGGCTCGAGGCCGTCGAGCGCCTTGGACCAGGCGGTGAGTGCCGCATCGCGGTCGCGAGTCGAGAGCCACGCCAGGTAATCCCGATACGAGCCGGCCGTGCGGGTCGGAGTCGTTCCGGCGTACTCGGTGAACAGATCGGTGACCAGTAGCGGGTACGACCAGCCGTCGAGGATGACGTGGTGGTTGGTCAGGATCAGCGCCCAGCGGTCTGCGTCGAGGCGGCCGACAGTGCAGCGCAGCAGGGGTGGCGTGGTGAGGTCGAAGGGGGTCGCCTTCTCCATAGCGGCTAGCTCGTCGAGAGCTGCGGCGCGATCGGGGCGCGCAGTCAGATCGACTACATGCCAGCGCAATTCGATGTCGTCAGTGAGTACTGCCACGCTGTCGCCGTTGCCGGTCGTGGCGAACGCCGTCCGCAGGCCATCGTGCCGCTGGACCACAGCTGTCGCCGCCGCCCGCAGGCGAGCCACGTCCAGATCGCCCGACAAGTGCAGAACCAGTTGCGCGACATAGGCATCCGCCTCGGCCTCGGCCCCGGCCAGATGCGCGTGGAACAGCAGACCGGCTTGCAACGGAGTCACCGGCCACACATCGGTCAGCGCCGGATACACGCGTTCCAACTCGACTACATCGGAGCGGTTCAGGGCCACCAGCGCGAAGTCCGACGGGGAATACCCGCCCGCGCCGGGCATTTCACTGTGCTCGGCAATGGCGGTCAACGCCTGCGACCACAGTTCCGCCAGCTCCTCGACCTCCGCGGTTCCGAGCAGCGTGCGCGGGAACCGGATTCCGGCCCGCAGCCGATCCTCGATCACGATCGCGCTGATATCGATCGCCACCGTCACCGGCATCTCCGGATCCGGCGGCGCGGTCAGTTCACCCAGCCCACCGTGCGGACCGTCCACGCCGACATCGGCGCTCGACACCCGGCCCAGGTAGTTGAACCCGATCCGCCCCGGCATCACGTCCGGCAGTGCCGCCGCGGTCTCCGGGTTCAGATACCGCAGCAGCCCGTAGCCGATGCCCTTGTCGGGAATCGACCGCAGCGTGTCCTTGACCGAAAGCACCGCCGCCGCAATCGATTCCCCGCCGGTCGCCACATCCTCCGGACCGATGCCGCTCAGATCCAACCGCACCGGGAACATCGAGGTGAACCAGCCGACCGTCCGCGACAGGTCGGCGCCCGGTACGACCTGTTCCTCCCGGCCGTGCCCTTCCAGCCGGATCAGCACCGACGCCTCGTCGACGCCGCGCCGTGCCCGCCACCTCCGCACCGCCACGGCCAATCCCGCCAGCAGCCCGTCATTGACACTCCCGTGGAACACCGTCGGCACCCGCGACAGCAGCGCCCGCGTCACCGTCTCGGGCAGGTGCAAGTCGACCTGTTCGAGGGTCGCGGCGGTATCGATCGCCGGGTCCAGTTCCCGCCCGCCCGGAGCCGGATCCGCGCCGTCGACCATGGATCGCCAAAAGTCGAGCTCCGCAATCCGATTCGGTTCCGCGGCCGCCGCGACCAGACCGTGCGCCCAGCGGCGCATCGAAGTGCCGACAGGTTCCAGCTCGGGAATCCGGCCCGCCGAGACCTGCGTCAGCGCCGACATCAGATCCGGCACCAGCACCCGCCACGACACCCCGTCGACCACCAGGTGATGGGCCACCACCAGCAGCCATCCGGGCGCGTCACTCGCAGCCTCGAGCCAGACGAACTGGACCATCGCGCCACCGCGCGGGTCCAGCAGATCCAGCGCCGAATCCAGCTCCGCGGCAGCGATGCCGGTCACCTCTTCCCGACCGGCATCGGTGTCGACGGCGATGCTCGACTCGAGCGGACGCCGGTGCAACAGCCACGCGGGATCGATGCCGTCCTCTGGCAGCACGTGCATCGACCATTGACCGGTATCACTGCGCCGCAAAATCGACCGCAGCATGTCGTGCCGGTTCACCACGGCGCCGATGGTCGCGAGGAGGCCCGCCTCGTTCATGCCCTCGGGCAAGCGCAGCACCACGTGCTGATCGAAGCGGTCGAAACCCTTGCCCCACTCCACCATCCAGTGCGCCACCGGCAGCAATGGCATCTCGCCGACGCCACCGCCGGGCAGCTCCGCCAGCGTCCCGCCGGATTCACCGGCCCGCGCGCACTCCGCCAGCCGTGCGGGGGTCCGCTGCTCGAACACATCGCGCGGCCCGAACACCACACCGCGGGCACGAGCCTTGGACACCACCTGGATCGAGACGATCGAATCTCCGCCCAGGGCGAAGAAGTCGTCGTCGACACCGGCCCGTTCGACACCGAGAACCTCGGCGAACACCCCGGCGATGATCTCCTCGACCGGACTCGAGGGCGCACGGAACTCCTGCTGCGCGAACACCGGCTCCGGCAGGGCACGCCGGTCCACCTTGCCGGTGGCGGTCAACGGCAACTCGTCGAGAACCATGACGACATCCGGGACCATGTATCCGGGCAAGCGCTGCGCGACAGCGACGCGGGCGGCATCCGGATCCACCGTGCCACCGGCGACGTATCCGACCAGTCTGACAGCGGAATCGGCTGAGTCGCTTGCCGAATGCACGACCACGACGGCCTGGCTCACGCCGTCCACCTCGCACAGCGCGGCCTCGACCTCGCTCAGCTCGAGCCGCTGCCCGCGCACCTTCACCTGGAAGTCGGAGCGGCCCACGAACTCCAGCGCACCGGTCGTCCACCGCACCAGGTCACCGGTGCGGTACAGCCGCTCCCCCGGCTCCCCGTACGGGTGAGCGACGAACCGTGCGGCCGTCAGCCCCGCCCGGTCGCGGTACCCGCGCGCCAATCCGGCACCCGACAGGTACAGCTCGCCGACCACACCCACCGGCACCGGCCGCAGCCACCGATCCAGCACCGTCACACCGATGCCTGGAATGCCGACGCCCAGATCGATCGAATCGCCTGCTCGCAGTTCGCGACTGATCATCGTGATGATCGTGGTCTCGGTCGGCCCGTAGGTATTGAAGAACCGCCTGGCCCGCCCGGCATCGGTGCGCGACCAGCGCTCCACCAATCGCGTCGAATAGCCCTCACCGCCGACGGTCAGGACGCGCAGATCGTCGAGCCCGGCCGGATCCAGTGAGGCCACCACCGACGGGGTCAGGAACGCGTGGGTGATGCGCTGCTCGCGCAGGAAGTCGGTCAGGGCGGGCCCGCCGTAGGCGTCCTCGGGGGCGAGGACCAGTGTCGCGCCGGCCGGGACCGCCAGCAGGATTTCGAGCATGGCCGCGTCGAATGTGCGTGCGGCGACGCCCAATACCCGTGCGTCGGCGGTGATCCCGTAATCGCGCTGCTGCGCGGCGGCCACCGCGGCCAGCCCGGCGTGGGTGACCTCGACGCCCTTCGGTTGTCCGGTCGAACCCGAGGTGTAGACGACATAGGCGGTATTGAGCGGGGCGACGGAAGCGGGGGTCCCGCCCCCGCCGTCGTCGGCCAGGTCATCGAGGTTGAGCCAGGCCACGCCGTCGACCGGCAGCGTATCGACCTGTCGACCCTTCGTAATACCCAGGCACACACCGGCATCCGTGCACATGAACCGGTTGCGGTCGAGTGGGTGCGCGGGATCCAACGGACAGGAATCCGGCT
>NZ_BAFX01000017.1 GCF_000308815.1 Nocardia concava NBRC 100430 | reverse complement strand
GAAGATATGCGCCCAAACGCATTCTCGTGGGATGTGGGAGGTTTTTTCGCCTCACGGATGTCGGAGATCCTCGGTTCCGACGCGGGCGGCGAAGCCGTCCCACTCGTCCGGCGCGAAGATCAGGACCGGGCCGGTGGGGTTCTTCGAGTCGCGGACACCCACGTGCCCGCCGGCGAGGAAGGCGACCTCGACGCAGTCGGATCCTCCTTGGCTGTGGCTCGACTTAAACCACCTGACTCGGGATAGGTCAACGTTCACTGTCGTATCTCCTTGCTATCTCACGCACCAGGTCGCGACTCGAACCGGGATCGAGGCTTGCGTCCTGGAGCTTTCGAAAAGCCTGCCGGAATGTCCTTACATCCGTGCGCTTTTCGAGATAGGCACTGCCTGCGTAGCCCTCGCAGTAGACCTGGGAAGGTTCCAGGACCCGTGTGCCGAAGGTGTCACGTCCGAAATCCATGATCGTGAAGGGTGGTACCGCCGCGCCGAGCGGAAACCCTGCACGACAAGGCAAGACGCGAATCTCGATGTTGTCGCGGGTGCCGATATCCGCTACATGCCGACACTGCGCCGCCATCAGTCGATTGTCCCCCACAACGGTTCTCAGCACATTCTCGTGCAGGACCGCCGACATCTTGGCGGGCTGGCGTGAGCGGGTGAGGATGTGTTGTCGCTGAGCACGAACCCGCACACGGCGTTTGAGTTCGTCCTCGGTCTCATCCGGGAAGTAGATCCTGTCGATCGCCCGGGTGTAGTCGGCCGTCTGCAGCAGGCCGTGCATGATCAACGGTTGAAAGATCGTCAGAACCGCTGCGCCGGACTCCAACCTGACGTAGAGGTTTGCCCATGCCGGGATCAAGTCACCGTAGGCGTGCCACCACGACTTCGCGGGAACCTGCTCGGCCAGCCCTCGCGCGATGGCGGTGGTCTCCTCGCCCACCCCGTAGGCCTCACACAGCGCCAAAATATCGGTGACTCTGACCTTCTCGGTCTCACCACGCTCGAGTCGACTCAGCGTCGGCCTGCTCCACTGAACCAGAGCCGCGGCTTGCTCCAGGTTCATCCCTGTGGCCGTGCGGACCTCACGCAGCAATCGTCCCAACTGCCGACGCGGCAACGTTGTCCCCGTATCCTCCGGCTCGTCGTCAGCCATTTGCCTGCCCTCTCACCAGGTCGCCACGGTCCTCTCAATTCGAGAAGAGGGTAGGCCTCCGGTGAGACATGAGCTGGGGATTCAGGCCGATTCCGCAGATTCTCTGCGCGTGCCGCATTGATTGCGACTCGTGTCGCATCGTTCTGCCATGACCAACAATGCTTCGACAATCGGGGCGATTGCGCTCGTCGTCGCCATGGTTCTCATCTGGCACTTCGCGACGAACCGCACCGACTGCACCGCAGCGCATTACGGCGGCCGAGCCACGATCAGCGTCGGCGAGCTGCACCGACGCCTGAACGCCGAACGACCGTCGAATCAATACACGCCGCAGACGAATTCGTGGTTGTCCGCGTGGTCTCATGACGCACCCGAGGCACCACTCACCACGGCCCAGGCGCACGACGCCATGCGACTGCACCGCGAATGCCGGATGGATTCCTGCGAGCGCAAGCGCGCCGCCTACTGGGCGCTGGTGGCGGACGGGCGAATTCGGCCCGACAGGCGAGCCGAACGGAGGGCAGCGCGATGACCTGGATCGACGACTTCTGCGAGAACGCCTACGTTGAGGGCCGCCGACGCGCCGAAGGCATCCTGAAAATCCACGCCACCTGCGCCCCACCGTGCCCCCGCGCCCGCGCGGCGGCCGAATACCTCGCTCAACTGCCCAGTGAGGTCATCGGTTCACAGTCTCAGCAATGAATGCGCCTGCGCGGACGCCGTCGTGGTGAGACTGGTTGTCTTGCTGTGATTTACGCGGGTGCTTCGATGCAGTGGACTTTCGACGATACCGACGGGTCGTCTTGCCAAAAGCAATGCTAGAACGGCAGTTTCAACTGATTCGATACGAAAGAATCCGACCGTGGCGGATGACGACTACGGCTTCGGCGAGGTGCCCGTTGCCGAGATAGCCCTTGCCGGACAAGGAACCGATCGGCTCACGCCCGCTGAGTGCGCTGCAATCCAGGCATACGCGTACAACGGGTTCGAGCAGATCAACAAAGCCCTATGGGGGCAGATCCCAATGACACCTGCACTCGCAGACCGAATCGACCAGATCAGGTCAGGTCTTGCCAAGTACCCGCTGCCAACGAGGGTTCGTGTCAGCCGAGAAGCCGAGTCGAAGACCTTTGGCATAGTCGATGCGGCATCAGCGCACGCGCTGGTCTTCAGGGAATTCACGCATCGCGGGTTTCTGTCGGCGAGCGGATCGGCTACACCGCCGCGATCGAGGCGACATGTCGACCCGGTAATCCTCGACCTGCTCGTTCCCCAGGGCACCCCAGCTCTACGTCTAGGCGAGCTCGCCGAGGTTCGCGACGAACGTGAGGTCCTGCTCATCGACGCGCGCACCTACTTCATTGTTGGCGTTGCCATGGACGCGGCGCGTAACATGTGGCGCATCCAGGCAATCGTCGCGGAGGGCGAGCAATGAGTGCGCTTACGCAGGAGACATTTCGTGCGGTTGAAGTGAAACTGTCGCCAGAGCAGGTCGAGGCGCGGCGCCGTGAAGCCGAGAAGATCCTTGGTAGGAAGCTTCCACCGCGGCCCGCTACCGAGACCACCGGCAAACGCGATAAGTAGGGCTCAGATCAAGGCCGCTCCCGTGCGGCCACCGGAGTGATACCGAAGAGGGCGGAGCTAGTGCCGGTTCGGCACTAGCTCCGCCCTCTGGTAAAAGTCCTTGTTCTGCTGCGTGTTACGCGGGGACTTCGCTGCGGTCGCCGCTCCAGAGAGTGTGGTACTTGCCTTCGGCGTCGATGCGCTCGTAGGTGTGGGCACCGAAGAAGTCGCGCTGGCCCTGGGTGAGGGCGGCCGGGAGGCGGTCGGCACGCAAGCCGTCGTAGTACGACAGCGAGGAGGCGAAGGCCGGGACCGGGATGCCGAGCTGGGTGGCGACAACGACCACGCGGCGCCAGCTGTCGATGGCCGTCTCGATGGCCTCGCGGAAGTAGGGGGCGAGGATCAGGGACGGAAGCGACGGGTCGGCTTCGTAGGCTTCCTTGATTCGGTTGAGGAAGCGGGCGCGGATGATGCAGCCGCCGCGCCAGATGGTGGCGAGGTCGCCGGGGTGGAGGTTCCAGTTGTACTCCGCCGAGCCGGCGGCGATCTGGTCGAAGCCCTGGGCGTAGGCGACAATCTTGGAGGCGTACAGGGCCTGGCGGATGGCTTCGGTGAATTCGGCTACGTCGGTCGGCTTTTCGCCGAGGACGCCCGAGGCGAGGCCCTTGGCGGCGGCCCGCTGGGTGCGGGAGCCGGACAGCGCGCGGGCGAAGACGGCCTCGGCGATACCGGTCACGGGGATGCCGAGGTCCAGCGCGGATTTGACGGTCCAGCGGCCGGTGCCCTTCTGCTCGGCGGCGTCGACGATGACGTCGACCAGGGGCTTGCCGGTCTTGGCGTCGACCTGGTTCAGGACCTCGGCGGTGATCTCGACCAGGTAGCTCTCCAACTCGCCGGAGTTCCACTGGGTGAACACATCCGCGATCTGCTTGGCGTCGAAGCCGAGGGCGTCGCGGAAGAGGTTGTAGGCCTCGCCGATGAGCTGCATGTCGGCGTATTCGATGCCGTTGTGCACCATCTTGACGAAGTGGCCGGAGCCGTCGGGGCCGATGTGGGTGCAGCAGGGGGTGCCGTCGACCTGTGCCGCAATGGATTCCAGCATCGGGCCGAGGGACTCGTAGGACTCCTTGGGGCCGCCGGGCATGATGGCGGGGCCGTTCAGCGCGCCCTCTTCGCCGCCGGAGATGCCCGCACCCACGAAGTTCAGGCCGCGCGCGGCCATGGCGGCCTCGCGGCGGATGGTGTCGGTGTAGAGCGCGTTGCCGCCGTCGATGATGATGTCGCCGGGCTCCATGGCGTCGGCGAGTTCCTCGATCACGGCGTCGGTGGCGTCACCGGCCTTGACCATGATGAGCACGCGGCGCGGCTTCTCCAGCGCGGCCACGAATTCCTCGATGGTCTCGGTGCGCACGAAATCGCCGTCGCCGCCGTGCGCCTCGAGCAGCGCGTCGGTCTTGCCGATGCTGCGGTTGTGCAGGGCGACGGTGTAGCCGTGCCGTGCAAAGTTGCGGGCGATATTGCTACCCATGACCGCCAGGCCGGTCACGCCGATCTGGGCGCGCGCTTCCGAGGTCGCCATGAAACAGCCTCTCCGTTCGACAGGTGTAGTGACCGCACGAAATCTCCTCGGCGGCGGCATCCCGGACGCGTCCACGACGCCATACCTTTTCTACCCGGTCGGCCTCGGTCACAGCAGAGTGGCCCCGGACAGCACCGCTGAACGCCCGGGACAGCGGGCTTTACTCACCCGGCGCGCAGACCGGTGACGGGCGCCTCGCCGGGTTCGCGACAGGAGGTCCAGCCGAGCCGGTCGGCCAGCATGCGCGCACAGCAGCGGATCGATCGCACCGCCTCGGTCTCGCCGTTCGCGCGCCACAGCAGCGACCACGGGTAGTAGGCGGGCTCGGCAATAGGGATCCAGCGCAGCCCCGGCAACGGCGCGCAGGACCGCGGCACACATGCCACCGCGTGTCCGTCGCGGACCAGGCGGCGCGCGCCCAGCACGCTGTGCACGGTCCCCGGATAGGCACGCACCGCGAATCCCCCTGTGCGGCACAGCTCCCGGATGTACTCGTTGTATTCCGGGGCCCGGGACTCGTCGGCGAAGACCAGCGGCTCCCCCGCCACCTCGGCCAGCGACACCGCGAGCCGATGCGCCCACACATGATCGTCTGCGACCAGCACCCCCAGCCGATCCAACCGGATCACCTCCGACGCCACCCCCGCCGGCAACTGCACGGCCCGCCCGATCCCGACATCGAGCCGCCCCTGCGCGAGCAACCGGCACTGCTCGGGCACCCGGCCTCGACCTCGTGTACCTCGAGCAGATTCGGATGATGCTGACGCACCGCCGCCAGCACCACCGGCATGGTGTCGAAACTGGCGTCGCCCATCGCGACCCGCAGCACCGCGTCCGTCCCGGTCATGGTGCGCGCCGCCGCCGCGGCCCGATCGACATGGCTGAGAATCAGCCGCGCCTCGGCCAGCAGCAGTGTCCCCGCCGCGGTCAACCGCACATGATGCGTGCTGCGCTCCACCAGCGGCACCCGCAATTCGCGTTCCAGCCGCTGAATCTGCTGGCTCAGCGCCGACTGCACGATGTGCTCGCGCGCCGCCGCGCGCCCGAAGTGCAACTCCTCCGCAAGCGTCACGAAATAACGCAGCTGCCGCAGTTCCACGGCCCTTCCCCCTTCGCGTGCATATCGAATATCGCGCACACGGGCGCGGGGGTAACGAGTGGCGGGCTACCTGAATTCCGGGGGCACCCCGGCGATCAGTTCGAGTGAAAACGTTTTCGTATTTCGCTCGTTTCCGATCGCGCCCGCCCCCGCTGCACTGGTACCCATGAAATCGATCAGCACCAAGCAGACCAAACAACTCGGCTGGATCCCGGACCTGCCCGACCAGCGCGACCACCTCTACGCCGCGCCGGCCGCGGTCATGGCCCAGCTGCCCCCGGCGGTGGACCTGACCCCGCACTTCGCCCCCGTCTACGACCAGGGCAAGCTCGGCTCCTGCACCGGCAACGGCATCGCCGGCGCCCTCCAATTCGACGCCATGAAACAGGGTGTGGTCGACCAATCCGTGCCGTCCCGCCTGTTCATCTACTACAACGAGCGTGTCATGGAGGGCACCGTCGACCAGGACGCCGGAGCCATGATCCGCGACGGCATCAAGAGCGTCGTCAAACTCGGCGCCTGCCCGGAAACCGAATGGCCCTACGACATCTCGAAATTCGCGGTCGAACCGCCGCCGTCCTGCTACAAGGACGCGTCCGACCATCAAGCCCTCGCGTATTCCCGTGTCGCACACACACTCTCGCAGATGCGCGGCTGCCTGGCCGACGGCTACCCGTTCGTCTTCGGCTTCACCGTCTACGAATCCATCTTCACCCCCGAGGTCGAGAAAACCGGCGCGATCCCCCTGCCCCACGCCAAAGAAAAGGTGCTGGGCGGCCACTGCGTCCTCGCGGTCGGATACGACGACACCCGCCAGGTCTTCCGAATCCGCAATTCCTGGGGCGACTCCTGGGGCAAGGCCGGCTACGGCACCATGCCCTACGCCTACCTGCTCTCGGTCAACGCCTCCGACTTCTGGACCATCCGCACCGTCGAGGGCTGATCGAGGCGCCCGGCCAGCTCGGCCGGATGAGTGAGCTGCGGATAGTGCCCGGCTCCAGCCACTTCGGTGACCGGATGATCAACGGGCACGATCAACGGATCGGCCGAGCCCACGATGATTTCGACCGGGACATTCACCCGGTCCAGCAGGTCCCGGGACCGCGCGCGGTCGGAATGCAGCGCCCGTAGCGCCCGCACCACGCGGCGAGCGGCTCCGGGACGGCGCAGATCCGCTGCGGCGCTGTCGATCTCGGGACCGGGCGGCAGCCCCAGCGTTGCGGCGAGCCGGTCGGTGGTCATGCGGCGCAACATGATCGCCGCCAGCGGTGACCTGGTCGACTTAGGGCCCGGGGCTTGCAGGAACGGCGGTGAGATCAGTACGAGCCCGCCGAGGCGATCCGGATGTTCGACCGCGTAGCGCAGCGCGGGCCCGCATGCGGCCGAGTGCGCGACGAGCACCGGCCGGGTCCGGACCTGACTCATCAGATCGGCTAGCCAGATCTCCACCGGCCGGTCGGAGGCCGCCGAGCGGCCGAGCCCCGGCAGATCGGGCGCGAGGACCGAACCGGACAGGCGGCTCGCGAGCGGAGCCCACGAATCAGCGTTCATCGGAAGCCCGTGCAGCAGAACGTAATCAGGAGTATCCCGATCCCCGGAAATCCAGGTCCGGCTACCCGCCACGGTCTGGAAACCGTAGGGGCGCAACCAGGCTGAACTCGCACCGAAGCGTTCGGCGACCAGGTGATCGGCCCACTCCCGCAACGCCTCGTCCGCAGCGGGCATCTCCAATCCCGCAGCGGCGGCGACGGATTGGGCGGAAGCGGTCGGGTAGGTGTCGGTCGACAGGAACGACAGCGTCTCCGGATCGGCTCCCGTGAGCCTGCTGGGCAGGCGACGGAGCAGACCGACGGGAACACTGCGCCGCGGCGCCCGGACCCCCATGTGGTCGGCGACCGTGCGGATCAATGCGGGAAGGCGCGGAGTGTTGTCGTCGAGCACCCAATGGTGTTCGCCAGCAGGTGATTCGGGCACACTTGCGAGGAATCGAACGAAGTAGTCGATCGTGACGATGGGCACGAAGACATCGGCGCCTCCGGGCACCGCGGGCAGCCGCCCCTCCCACAGATCGCGGACGAGACCGGCCAGCCCCAGATACTGGCCCGACCCGATCACGGTGCTCGGATTGGCGATGGTCAGCGGCACACCGCGTTCGCGGGCGAGGCGTCGCACCGCGAGATCGCCCTCGAATTTCGACGCCTCGTACGCCCCGAGTCCCGGATAATCGGGTTCGCCTTCCGGCGCGCTCACCCGATACCCGCTCACGTGCACCAGTCGCCGCAGCCCGGACAGGGTCGCGGCCCATTCCAGGACATTGGTCGCCCCGATCACGTTGGTGGCCCGCGCTTCTTCCACCCCGAGCCCGAAGGCGTACCGCGCGGCGGTGTTGTACACATCGCGCGCCTCGGGCAGATCCGTGAGCGGTCGGGTGATGTCGGCGGTGACGACGGTCAGTCCGGCGAGGTCGACCCCTCGGGCGGTGAGCCACGGGGTGAGGGTGTCGGTTCGCACGGCCGCCGCCACGGTCTGCCCGCGGCCGAGCAACTCGGCGACCAGTGATCGGCCGATGAATCCGGTTGCCCCGAAGACGATTGCGTCCATACTCACTCCTAATAGATCGGTCTACATATTTTCAAGTCAAAAGAAAGGGCCACGATGGCGCCGACCCAGGGTTCAGCCCAACCAGACGGCGATCTGCCTGCCGACCCGGTTCAGCGGTTCCCGGCTGCGATGCGCCCTGGCCAGCAGCAGCCCGCCCTCGATCAGTGCGAGAATCGTGGTCGCGAGATCGTCGGCCCCGGGCCGCCCGGCCAGTCGGGCGCGCACGGTGTCCTCCCACCCGGAGTAGACCTCCGAGCACGCCTGCTGAATCGAATCATGGGAAGCGGCCGTCTCGAGGGCGACAGTGGCGACCGGGCAGCCCTTCCGCCACTCCGATTCCTCCAGCCGGTCGCCCAGTTGCCGCAGCACCCGCTCGATGAACTCGACGGTGGACACGTCGGAATCGGCCAGCGCCCCAAGGGAATCGCCGATGGCCGCCCCGGCCCTGCGCACGGACTCCCCCACCAGCTGGTCCTTGCCGCCGGGGAAGTGGAAGTACAGCGAGCCGCGCGGGGCGCCGCTGTGCGCGATCACCTGGTTGAGCCCGGTGCCGAAATACCCTGCGGCCTCGACCAATTCCTGCGTCGCGTCCAGTAGCCGGTCCCGCGTCTCGGCGCCCTTCTGTCCCATGCGAGAAAAGTAGACCGATCTACATATTCTTGTCAATCCGAGAGTCGGTGGCCACGGGTAACCGCAAGCCGACCTCTGCTCCACCACCGGGGCGAGCGGCCGTGAAAACCGATCCCGCGTGCGCGGTGACGATGTCGTGGACGATGGCCAGGCCCAGGCCCGATCCCGGGGTGGAGCGGGTGCGGTCGGCGCGGTAGAAGCGGTCGAAGATCGCGCCCTGGTCGGCGGGGTCGATGCCGGGGCCGCGGTCGAGCACCGCCAATTCGGTTCCGCGGATGTGGATTTCGACGTCGGTGTCGGTGGGGCTGAACTTGAGGGCGTTGTCGAGGAGGTTGTCGACGCAGCGGGACACGGCTCGCGGGCGGGCGTGGACCGGGGCGGGATTCTCGGTGGAGATGGTGATGGTGCGGCCGGTGCGGCGGCGGAAGCGTTGGGCGCAGTCCTCGGCTAGTTCGGGAAGGTCCAGGTTCGTGGGTGTCTCGTCGGTGTGCTGATCGGTGGCCAATTCGACGAGTTCACCGACCAGAGCGTCGAGGGCCTTGGCCTCCTGGACCAGCGTGGTGAGCACCTGGGATTCATCGGCCGGTTCGAGGCGGCCCTTCGCGCGGTGGAGCAGTTCGGCGCTGCCGCGGACCGAGGTGAGTGGGGTGCGCAGTTCGTGTCCGGCGTCCTGGACGAGGCGATGCTGTTGTGCCCGGGACAGTCTCAGGGCCGCGAGCATGGCGTTGAAGTCGCGGGTCAGGTCGCCGACCTCGTCGCGGCCCGCCTCGGGGAGGACGGTGGAGAGGTCTCGGGTGGTCGTGATCCGTTGTGTCGCATGGGCCAGGCGGCGCATCGGGCGCAGGATGCGGCCGATGGCCAGCCAGGCGGCCAGCGCGACAACCAGCACCGCGACAGCCGTGATCGAGGCTGTGCGCCAGAGGAATTCGCGATCGACCCGCTCGACCTCGGCGTAGTTCTGGCCGACCATGACCGCGCCGCCGCCCGGCCGAGCCTTGGTCAGCACACCGTAGGACTCTGAGCCGACCGTGACGTCGGTCTCGGCGGAACCGGTCTCGCCGCGTGCGACGGCCCGATCGGAGTCGTTGACCGGCAAGGGATCTCGCCCCGGAGTCAGCGGCAGCACGGTACCGTCCGGGAGCAGCAGCTGTTCGGTCATGTCGACCCGCACCGGAAGCTTCGACGCCGCCGAGGCCGTCCCACCCGGCGAGCCCTCGCCCAGCAAGGCGAGAACCGTATCGGCCCGGTCGACCAGCCCGCGATCGACCTGGGCCGCGACCAGCGGCGACACACTCCGATACGCCGTCACCAGCGCGACCACGATCGCCACCACCGTCGCGCCGAACACCACCAGCGTCAGCCGGGTACGCATCACACCGCCTTCACGGTGTAGCCGACATTGCGGACGGTCTGGATCAGCCGCGACCCGCCGCCCTCCTCGGTCTTGCGCCGCAGATACCCGATGTACACATCCAGTGACCGCGACTCGGTCTCGAAGTCGAATCCCCAAATGTGTTCGTAGATCTGGCTTCTGGTGAGCACGACCGGTGCGTTGCGCAGCAGCAGTTCCAGCACGTCGAACTCGGTGCGGGTGAGTTCGACCTCCCGACCCCCGCGCCGTACCTCCCGTGTCGCCGGGTTCAGCGTCAGGTCGGCGACCGTCAGCACCGCCGGCTCGTCGGGCGCGCTGCGCCGCAGCAATGCCCGCAGCCGGGCCAGCAGTTCCTCGGTGTCGAACGGCTTGGCCAGGTAGTCGTCGGCCCCCGCGTCGAGCCCGGCCACCCGGTCGCCGACCTGCCCGCGTGCGGTGAGCACCAGGATCGGCAACCGGTCGCCGCGCCGCCGCAGCGTCCGGCACAGCGACAGCCCGTCCAGGCGCGGCATCACCACATCCACCACCGCCATATCCGGGCGGTCGGTCTCGAGCAGGTCGAGCGCCTCCCGCCCGTCACCGGCCAGGCTGACCCGGTATCCCTCGAACCGCAGCAACTGTTCCAGGGTGCTGCGCACATTCGGATCGTCCTCGACCACGAGCACTTTCGCTGATGTCACAGGGTCAGTCTGATCGGTGGCGGGCATATTCACAGCAATCCACCCGTCAGTTCGTGACCGGCGCCACGGCGATCGGCGGCACCGACGCGACGCACTCCGCACCCTGCACGGTGCCGGTGCGCACGAAGCCCGCGATCAGGCCGACCACGCATCCGCTCGGCTCGAGATCCGGCACGTGCCCGGTGTTCGGGACCGAGATGAAGGTCGAGCGGGCGAACTTCGCGGCGGCCAGCTTGCCGTTGGCATCGGGGGTGATGGCGTCCAGGTCACCCGACAGCACCAGCACCGGGACATCGGGCATGGCGGTGCGCACCTCGGCGGGCCGCTGATGGCCGGGAATGCCGGGCCAGCGCAGGCAGGCGTCGCCGCCGTCGCGCTGACCGCCCGCGAAGCCCTCGGCGCTGAACGCCCCGAACTGTCCGGCCGCCCCGGTCAATGCGCCCCGATACTGCTGTTCGCGCTCGGACAAGCCCGCCTCGCGCGACCACAACGGCTGATAGTCGTTGCAGGCCACCGTGATGTAGAGCCCGATGTTCTCGTACCCCGGTTCGATCGTGGTGAGCTTCACGAACTCGATCAGCCCGCTGTCATCGCCCCGCACGGCCGAATGCAATGCGGCGGGCAGCATGCCCAGCGGCGTCATCGCGGCCGGATCGGCACCCACATTGCTGGTGGCGGCCTCGAACACCAGGCTCGCCAGCTTGGCCTCGTCCAGCACGACCGGCCCCTTGGCCTGAACAGTGATCGGCCGCTCCCGCAAGCGTGCGGCCACCGTCTTCAGATCCTCGACCGCACGGTTGCCGTCACACACCCCGCTACGCTCGCAAATGCGTTGCAGAGCAAGCGAAACCGCCTCGGCATTGGGTCGCTGCAACGGATCGTGGTCGTGCGGGTAAGCACCGGACAGCACCATGGCGCTCACATGCTCGGGATGCCGCTGCGCGTAGATGGGCAGCAGATAGGTCCCGTAGGAGATGCCATACGGAATCACCTTGTCGATCCCCAATCGCGCACGCACCGCATCGAAGTCATCGACAGTCGCGGCCGAGGTGTATCCGGCGGCCTTGTCCCCCAATCGATCCGCGCACCGGCCTACGGCCTCCCGCTGTTGCTCGCGGGTGCCCAGCTGGAATTCGTCTTCTCCCACACCGCAATCCAGCGCATCCGACACCCCGGTACCGCGCGGATCGATGAGCAGCACATCGTGATCGCTCAGCATTTCCGCCGACAGCTTCGCCGCCTCGGCGGCATGCGCGATCATCGGCACCCCGGGGCCACCGGGATTGGGCAGGATCGCGCCCTTTGCCGCGCCATTGCCGGTATGCCTGATCAGCGCGTATCCCACATTCACGGTACCGAGTCCGGGATTGCCGTCCACCAATGGCCGTTCCACGGTGCCGCAATCCACCGCGTAGCCTTCCACCGCCGGGCACCATGACGGCGCACCCGAATTCTTCTCTCCCGCATCGCATCCCGTGACCAGTCCGGCCGCAATGGCCGCGACCGCCGCGAAACTCGCCCATGACCGTATTCCGGCGCGCATCCCGTCGCTCCCTCACCCGTTCCCGCCCGGCGCTTCCGAGCGGCTCACAGGCATCCTGCGCACCGAGAATCAAACGTTGTTCAAACGAATGACAAAGGCGTGTAAGAATCCGCCGCACAGCCGATTCCACAATCCCGCACGCACGCCGATGCACCGGCCGCCGCGAATGCGACCGGTGCACGGGATCGGAACTACCTACCGGCTAGTGACGCTTCTCCGGCTTGTGCCGGTGCTCCTCCTTTTCCGGTGGCAGCAGCGAACCGTAGACGTGCGTCCCGGCCCGCTTCTGCGCCGTGCGCCCATAGGTCAGCCCCAGCGCCGAGGGGTTCATATTGAACAGATACGGCTCCTTCATCCAGTCGCTCGGCGAGTACACCGCCTGCAGCATTTCGATGGCATGCCCGGGCGCCATCCCCTGCTTGCCCACCACCACGTAGCAGGCCGACCCGGCCGGATCGGTATACCCGCGGAACTTCTTCCACTGCTCCATGCTCGCGCCGACGCTCAATAGCCATCGCTGGAATTCCGGCGACGGATAGTTCTGCAGGTCGATCCCGAACCCGCTGATCGCGGCGATGTACCCGCGCTGGGTGACGGCATCGATATCGGCCATCATCGCCTTGTAGATCTCGGGATTCGGCTTCAGCGTGTGCCCGATGTAGGTCTGGTAGTACGTGTGGACCATGAACGGCACGTAGTTGTCGTCGTACAGCGCCACCTGGTATCCGCCCACCGGCGCGGCCACCCCCGGCTTGACCACATGCGGGGGCGGCGGCTCCACCGCCGGATGCGAGATGGCCACATTGCCATTGGTGATGATGCCGAAATTGGTCGACACGTTCCCGGGCCCGGGTGCCGTGCCGGGCGTGTACGCGGTATCGGCCATGACCAGGATCGCGCCATTGACGTAGGCCTCCAGCGCATTTCCCACCGCCTTGGCCTGGTTGCCGGAGAACAGCACGCTCAGCGGCCGCAGGATGAACCGCATGACGCCCGGGTAGGACATGATCGAATCGGTCCACTGGCTGAACATCACGTTGTGGTTGTCGCCGTAGGACGGATTCAGGTGGTCCATCGCGAACTTCGGATCACCGCCGGCCGTCATCACCCGCACCACGCGGCTGTTGGACCAGTTCTTGCCGAGCGTCTCCCACTGCGTATGGGATTCGGCCTTGCTCGAGGTGAACACGGCCTTGTACTCGAGTTCGATATTGGCGCTGATCTGCTGCTGGTTGCTGGAGTAGCTGGTCTGCACCGCCTCGTAGTAGTCGAGGCTGCCGCCCACCACGACGTGGGTGACCACATGTGTTCCCCACTTTCGGAACACCGCGAAGAATTGTTCTTGATTCTCCGGCGTATAGGTACTGGGCAGATTCTTCACATCGGGATCGTCGCGGAACTCCGGAGTGAGCCAGGACTCGGAGGCATTTTCGACGGCGAGTTCCCATGCGGTGTACTCGGCTTCGAAGCCACCGTAATAGTATGACTGGTCGGTATTTACGGTCTTCTTGTACGCCAGATCGAACTGGCCGCTGAAGCCCCCGTACGATGCCTTGACACCGGCCTTCTGCGAGAAATGCGATTGGAACTGCTCAACCGTGTTGTATACGTAGGACGTTCCCGTGGTGTGGGTCCACTCGATGGGCCGGGCGTTCTCCGGCACTTCGTAGGTGATCCCCGTGGGCCTGAATTCCCAGGTCTTGGTCGCCGAACCAAGATTGACTATCTGCCACGTGAGCGACTTCGCGTCATAGGTACCCAGAATATTGAATCCGCGCCCGATAGCGGAGGCGCCGGGTATCAACGACATGGTGTGATCCTTCCGTTGTCGTCCCCACGGCAATGGTAGGGTTTACCCGGTCGAAACACGGTGAACTCCAAAGGAATTAAAAAACATACCATTGGTCGCACAATTACAATCCCTCGTACGCCCGAAAAGGCGCGCGGGGCTTCAGCATGCGAGATTCACCTCGAAGCCAGCGCGGGCGCAACCCATCTCGAGAGATAGCTGCGAATCTCGTTGCCGCGCCGCGGCGGTCGCCCCGGATCGATGACGAACGATTGCACGATCCGCAACATGTGTTCCACGAGTTCGTCGAGATCATTGTCGGAGAATCCGGCCGCCGCCCAATCCACCGAGTAGCGCTCCAGGAGCGTCCGCCCGAAAGACCGTGCGGTATCGGAAGTTACGCCCGCCGACAATGCGCTGGCGCGTCCCGGGCGCAACAACAACCCGAGATACTTCTCCTCCGGCAGGCGCTCGAGCGTATAGGCGATGCCTTCCACCACCGCGGTCGCCGGATCACGAATATCCCCGAGCCGCTCGGCCAGCACATCCAGGAAATGTTCCGTCTGCGCAATGGCGGTGGCCGTCAGAAGCGCTTCGGCACTGGGGAAATAGCGGTACACCGTCTGCCGGGTGACGCCGAGATCGCGGGCCACCTCGGCAATGCTGAACTCCTCGCCCGAGCGGTCGATGGCCCGCCGCGCGGCGGCCACGATGCGTTCCACGGCCTCCGCGTCGTCGGCGGGTGCCGCCCCGGACCATCCATGCGTGCGCACCGGATCGCCGTCCTTTCGCTCGCGATCAGTCGTGCCGAAGGTTACCGCCGAGGCTTGACCATACACATGGCAGTGACTGTATGGTCGAGAGGGCGAAAGGAAACCCATGACGACCATCCCGCCCCGGCCCGCCCAACTCGACTCCCCCGTGCTGCCCAAGATCTTCAAACACGTTGGGAAAGCACAGGTCTGGCTCTACCGCCGCACCGGCGGCCGGATCGGCGGCAAGTGGCGCATCGGGGCGGGTTTCCGCAAACCGGTGCCGACGCTGCTGCTCGAGCACCGCGGCCGCAAGACCGCGACCGTCTACACCGTGCCGCTGCTGTACATCACCGACGGCCCGGACATCGTGGTGGTCGCCTCGCAGGGCGGGCTGCCCAAGCATCCGCAGTGGTATCGCAATCTGGTCGCGCACCCGGACACCCACATCCAGATCGGGCCGCGGCGGTTCGCCGTGCACGCCGTCACCGCCGATCCCGCACAGCGCGCCCGGCTCTGGCCGCTGCTGGTCGAGGCCTACGCCGACTTCGAGACCTATCAGGCCTGGGCCGAGCGCGAGATCCCGGTCGTGATCCTGCGCCCGGCAGCCTGAGCCGGACGGGTACAGCCTCAGCTCAGACCGGTATGCCCAGGGTGCCCACGATGAGACCCGCGTGGGGTGTGTCCCCCAGCAGCCCCACCTGCACCCGGAACTGCCGCAGCGCACCCGTGTTCCGATCCCGCAACCGCAATGTCCGGACCGGCGGCGCGAATCCCACGCCGCCCTCGTTCCAGAAGGCGCGAAACTCGGGAAATTCGGCGAGCTCGCGCATTATGTCGGCATATCCGCTGAGATCGTCCGCCGCGCCCACGGTGCCGCGCAGCCAGCCGATCGATTGCCGGACCTCGGTTTCCCAATCGGCCAATACCTTTCGCGCGATCGGGTCCGCGAACATCCAGCGAAAGAGATTCCCGTTCTCGCGCAGTCCGGAAAAGGCGGCGGCCCAATCCTCGTTCCCGGCCAGCACATTTCCGCGGGTGTCGTACAGCGCGGCCAGCTTCGGGGAATGCAGGTCCAGGGCGCGCAGGGCGTCCTCGCTCAGCGAGTTCTTCAACTCCCCGACCGTCGGATATTCCCCGGTCCCGAGCCCGGCCAGATCGCGGAGATAGCGGAGTTCGGTGGCCGACACCGGATTCCAGCGTTCCAGGCAGCGCACCAGCGCGTCCACCACCGACCGGGTCGGTTTCGCCTTACCGCCCTGTTCCAGCTGTGCGACATAGCTGGCGCTCACCCCCGCCCCGAAGGCCAGCCGCTCCCGGGAGACCCCGCGTTCCTCGCGTAGCCTCCGCAGCACGTCACCGAAGGTGGGAAGCGATATCCGCGACCGGCTTCCGATGTTGTCCATTCGGCCCGTCACAGCAGCCGACTCCCTTCCCGACACCCCGCCGCTTCGCGGACGCATCGTCCGGAATTTCCCGCGGGGGGCGACTCCCGAGCCGCAATGTTTCCACAGATGACGGTCCAAGTCACCCGTCCAACAACGGCTGGCGAATTCGATTCGGCGAACGGTCAGCACAACGCGATGAGCGGCGCACGACGACAGCCATTCGATATAAGTGCGGCCGGTCCCGGAATTCACGGGATAACGCGGCACCCGAAGTTCCTTCGCCCCCTCGCGAATCCGCTTTGTCCGGGTCTCGGCGTTTCTCTGCCAAGTCGCCGCCTGACCAACCAGTTCCTTTGGTATGTTCGCCTCGACGTGCCGCCCTCCGCTCAGGCAAACCCACCGTTATGCACCGATGACCGCACAGAGGACGCGCACGGGCACCAACCCCGCGTTATGGGGAGAAGTCGACCGAACGATCCGAACAAGGGGTGCGAACCTTGTCCTTTCGAACAGTGCGATCCTTCAAAGTAGCGGGCGGCGCGCTCGCGGCGGTCCTGGCCACCGCCGCCGGAATCCTCACGGCCACCGGCGCACCCCGCGCCCAGGCCGCACCCGCCGACTGCCCCGGACTCAATGTCATCGCGGTGCCCGGCACCTGGGAGACCTCCAAGGACGACCCGAAGCCGGGCATGCTCGCCCAGGTCACCCGCGGACTCCCCGGCACCGTCCGCACCGACTACGTCAGCTACCCGGCCACCGCCTTCCCCTGGGACGGCGAGATCTACGGCCGCTCCAAGCGCGAGGCGGTGAACGCGGCCCGCGCCATGATCGCCGGCACCGCCGCCCGCTGCGCCGCAACACGTTTCGCCCTCATCGGCTACAGCCAGGGCGCCGACGCGGCGGGCGACCTCGCCTCCGAGATCGGCACCGGCCTGGGCGTCATCCCGCCCGACCGGGTGGCCGCGGTGGGCCTGGTGTCCGATCCGCGCCGCTCCCCCGCCGACGCCATCGTGGGCCCCCACGTCCCCGGTACCGGCGCGGGCGGCGCGCGGGCGGGCGGCTTCGGCTGGCTCAGCCCGAAGGTCCGCACCTTCTGCGCCGCGGGCGACCTCTACTGCTCGGTGCCGACCGACGATCTGGCCGGGCGCTCGGCGGGTCTGCTCACCCAGCTCACCGCCGAGGATCCGCTGCAGATTCCGAGCTACCTGCTGACCTTCCAGTCCATCCTCGCCGAGGCGCTGATGCCCGGCTGGTCGGCGATCCTGTCCGCACCCGCCGACGATCCGTCGAGCGAGCAGTGGCTGCGCCAGGTCCAGCAGTTCCTGGCCTCGGGCGTGCACCAGTCCTACCCGCGCTACGTCGTCGACGGCAACGGCACCACCGCCACCGCCTGGCTGCGCAACTGGCTGTCGGACACCGCCAACGAAAACCCGTGACGCTCAAGCGGATCGGGTCAGCGCCTCGTACAACCAATAGTGGGCGGCACCGGTCGTCACGGTGCCGGTGATCTCGGCGGTCAAGCTCCAGTAGCGCTGGACGCGCTCGTCGGAATCGGTCGCGCCGGACAGCAGTCGCCGGCGCAGACCGGCCGTATCGCGCACACCGCGCGCCCGGGCGTGCGCCGCGACGAACCGGTCGAGTTCGGCTCCCGCGCGCGGTGGTTCGTTCGCCACGAGCAACCCGCCGACGGATTCGCACGCCTCGGCGACTCCGGTGAGCAGCGCCCGCGGGTGCCGGACCCCGGCCGGATCCGATCGCCACAGCAGCCGGGACATGGCGGCGGACAGGCCGGGCTCGCTGATCATCCCGACCAGTTCGCCATAGGCGAGCAGCCGCCGCGGATCCGGCTCATCGGTCGGTGCGGGCGCGTTCATCTCGAGGAACGCGTCGAACAGCTCCGCGGGCAACGGTTCCAGAATCCGCGACCAGAACGCCGTCACCTCCCGATGCGCGCGCCCCGGATCCGTGACCGCCCGCAGCACCTCACGCCGCCGCGTCAGCTCACCCAGCTCGGCCTCCACCGCCCGCCGCTCGGCCGCCGCCGCCTCGGCCACACTGCGCGAACCGCCCAGCACCTCCGCGATCGCGCCGAGCCCCAACCCCAGCCCGCGCAGCCGACGCACCAGCGCGAGCCGATCCACCGCGGCCACCGGATCGAACGCCCGATGCCCGCCCGAACTCCGCCCCGACTCCAGAACCCCTTCATCGCAATAGAACCGGATCGTCCGCACCGGCACACCCGTGCGGCGCGACAGCTCGCCGATACCGATCCACCCGCGAGGGCGTATGCCATGAGTCACATTCACTGGAACCTCCACCCGGCTGGAATTTCTACGGTACTGGGACACCGACCCGGGAGACCCTCATGACCACCACCGAATCGATGACCCCCGACCGCATCTGGCACGCCGTCGCCACCGAACGCACCACCCTGCACGCCTTGCTGACAACCTTGTCCGAGGACCAGTGGAATCACGAATCACTCTGCGATAGTTGGCGAATCCGCGACGTAGTCGCCCACATCATCCTCTCGGCCGACCCCACATTCTCCGCACTCCTGATCGGCCTGATCCGAGCCCGCGGCAACCTGCACGCCATGATCCGCGACACCGCCATCCGCCACGCACGCCAATCGACCACCGCGGACCTCCTGACCCAACTCCACGCCACCATCAACCACCGCACCACCCCACCCGGCACCACCCCCGCCGACCGCCTCATGGACCTACTCGTCCACGGCCAGGACATCGCCATCCCTCTGGGCCTCCCCCGCGAAATCCCCACCCCCGCAGCCCAAGTGGCCCTGGACCGCATCTGCCACGCAGGCACCTTCGGCATCCGGAAGACCCTGACCACCCACCGCCTCATAGCCACCGACACGACCTGGACCGCAGGCACCGGCCACCCCCTCGAGGCCCCCATCGCCACCCTCCTACTCTTCGCCACCGGCCGCGAACAGCCCCACAAACAATGAGTTTTCCGTTGGTTGGCCATTAGTCGGGGCCCGCATTCTCGGTGCACACGATCAGCACCACACGAAGGAATGCACACCGATGATCGCCACTCACGTCCGTACCGCCGCCCGCGCCGCGCTCGCAGCGGCCGTCGTCGGTACCGCAAGTCTCGGATTTCTGGGGAGCATGGGGGTCGCCAATGCCGGCGGCGACTATGGGCCCGATACCTGTCAGGAAGGGTATGTCTGGCGGGAAGCCAATGCGGCCGACCATGTTTGCGTGAAGCCGGCTACGCGCGATCAGGCCCGCGCCGACAATGCGGCCGCCGGATCGCGGCGGGCCGGGGGCGGCGCGTACGGGCCGAACACCTGTGTCAACGGGTTCGTGTGGCGGGAGGCCTACGACGGCGACGTGGTGTGCGTGACCACCGCGGTCCGTCAGGAGGCCAAGGACGACAATGCCGCCGCGGCGTCGCGCAAGGCGTCGCTGAACATCTGGCTCACCACCTACGTCTCCGGCAACAAGTGCACCGGCGACGTCTGCACGGTCGTCTCCGATTCGGGCAGCCAGTACAAGATCAACGGCGACCACTTCAACAACGGCACCATCACCCTGATCGTCAACAGCAACAACGGAACTCGCCTCGCGACCTACACCGTGACCGCCGGCGCCCACAACGGCTACCCCGGCGCCTCCTTCGGCTACGAGACCAATATGTGGGACCCCACCAGCGGCTTCGGCTCCTCCTGCAAGAAGGTCAACGACGCCTACATCCAGGCCTACGACCCGAACTCGCAGCGCTGGTCGGAGAAGCTCCCGTTCGTTCACAACTGCACCCGGTAATCACCGCCGCGACGGCCGCGCTTCGAGGGCGTTTGTCCCTGTAGCGCGGCCGTTGCGCGTTGTTAGCGTCGGACTCGACAGTCATTCCGTGACGCAGTACGTGATCCGAGGAGTCGCAATGTCCGAGACCACCAAGACGCTGAACCCGAATCAGCAGGTGGCGTTCGCGACGATCAATATCGTCACCTTCATGACCGGGTTGATCGTGCTCGCGGTGCTCGATCCGCGCGATCAGCGGTTCCTGCTGACCGCGCTCGTGGTCGCCGCCATCCTGACGGCGGTGAACCTGACGAAGTGCCGCCTCAAGACCATCCAGACCGATCACCTGCGCTACCCGGCGGGCAAGCTCGCCGATCAGTAGTCCGGCAAGAATTCGGCAGTCCGGAAAATTCCGGAACAAGTTCATTTCAAAACCGTCCGGTCACTCCCCGTCTCGGGGTAACTTCCTGCCCGTGTCCGTCCTCGGACCGGAAGGAAATGACAGACAGTGAGTATTGGGCAAATCGTGCTGCCGGCGGTCGGAGCGGTAGTGCTGGTCGCGGGACTGGTCCTGCGATCGCGATCGCAGGCGAAACCCGGCACCATCGTCGCCATCGCGGGCGTGCTGATCCTGGCCCTCGGGCTACTGGCCAGCATCAGCCGGACCACCACCTCCGAGGCCGGCCACCACGATCCCGAGCTGGCCGTCGGCAATTGCGTCACCGCCAAGGACTATCGCGCGGCCCAGATCGGCAAGATCGCGCCCGCCTCCTGCGCCGACCACGCCGCCGTCTACGAACTGGCCGCCTCGGTCACCAACGGGGCCACCTGCCCGGACGGAAAGCTCAAGGACGCCGCCTATTTCGTGCTGACCGACGGCAAGCATTCGCTCTGCTTCGCCCCCAATGTCCAGGTGGGCGACTGCTACAGCATGCAGGCCGACGTCAACCAGATCACCCCGGTCGACTGCGCCGCGAAGACCGACAACGGCGTCACGGTCCAGATCGGCGGCCGCTTCGACGGCACCACCGACACCAGCAAGTGCGCGATGCCCGCGGGCGCGACGGTCACCCCGCAACCTGCCCGCGTGGTGTGCTGGCAGCCGGTGACACCCAGCTAGCACCCCCTCGGCTAGCGCGACGGGCCCGGGCAGAAGCTCTGCCCGGGCCCGATTCGCCTGTGCCGCTTCGGGACTAGCCCGCGACCGCCACGAGGGCGTTCTCGCCCAGCTGCGGGTAGGTCGGGTATTCGATGCCCGAGATGTACTGCACGGTCCGCACCACCTGGCACGAGTAACCGAACTCGTTGTCGTACCACAGGTACAGGATCGCGGTGTCACCATCGACGATGGTGGCATTGGCATCCACGATCGACGCCGCCCGCGAGCCGATGAAGTCGCTGGACACCACATCGGTGGCGGCCGTGAAATCCAGATTGCGACTGAGCGGGCCCGACAGCGAGACGCCGCGCAGGTACTCGAGCACCTCTTCCTTGGTGGTCTCGCGGCGCAGCTGCAGATTCAGGATCGCGACCGAAACATCCGGCGTGGGAACGCGAATCGAGCTGCCGGTGATCTTGGCGGCGAAGTCCGGCATGGCCTTCTTCACCGCGGACTGCGCGCCGGTCTCGGTGAGCACCAGGTTGAACGGCGCGGACCGGCCGCGGCGATCGGATTTGTGGTAGTTGTCCAGCAGGTTCTGGTCATTGGTGAACGAGTGCACCGTCTCCACATGCCCGCGCACGATGCCGAACTCATCCTCCATCGCCTTGAGCGGCGGCACGATCGCATTGGTGGTGCAGGAGGCGCAGGAGTAGATCTGCTGGGTCAGATCCAGCTCGCGGTGGTTGACGCCGTGCACGATGTTCGGCACATCGCCCTTGCCCGGCGCGGTCAGCACGACCTTCGCGATGCCGGGACGCAGGTGCTTCTCGAGGCCCTCACGGTCGCGCCACTTGCCGGTGTTGTCGATCAGGATGGCGTCGTTGATGCCGTACTCGGTGTAGTCGATCGCCGACGGGGAGTCGCTGTAGATGAACTTGATCACGTTGCCGTTGGCGATGATCGTGGAGTTCTCGGCGTCGACCTTGATGGTGCCGTTGAACTTCCCGTGCACCGAGTCGCGCCGCAGCAGCGAGGCCCGCTTGACCAGGTCTTCCTCGCCGCCCTTGCGCACCACGACCGCGCGCAGGTTCAGGCCGTTGCCCGAGCCGACCTTCTCGATGAGCAGCCGGGCCACCAGGCGGCCGATGCGGCCGAAGCCGTAGAGCACGACATCGCGCGGCCCCTGCGCTTCGGCCTTGTTGCCGTCGATGATGTCGGCCAGCACGTCGGCGGTGAACTCCGGCACCGACAGTCCGCGCTGGTCGGCGCGGTAGGCCATGACCAGGCGGCCCAGATCGATCTTGCTCGGGCCCAGGTCCAGGGCGCTGAGCACCTCGAGGAACGGGAAGGTCTCGTCGATCGAGAGCTCCTCGCCCTCGATCTGCCGCGCGAACCGGTGGGTCCGCAGGATGCTGATCACCGACTTGTTCACCAGCGAACGGCTGTGCAGCAGGATCGTCACCCCCTTGTCCCGGTACAGCTTCCCGATGATCGGGATCATCGCCTCCGCCGCGGCCTCGTGGGCGTTCCAGCGGTCAAGATGTTCGGTAGTCAACACACGTCCTCGGGGTTTCCTCGATCTCTACGTGGAACGATGCTATCCAGCGGCTCGGTATCACAATCTCCGGCTACCCGCATGTGAGATCCAGGTCGCGTCCGGGATGGGTGCTCAGCGGACCGCCGGGTCGCGCCACATGGCCCACATGGTCGGGCGGGCTCCGAGCGGCAGCTGGAATTCCCCGGTTACTTCGAAGCCGAATCGCTCGTAGTACGCGACGTTCTCCTGCTTCGTGCACACCAGGTACTGACCCCGGTCGGGCGCGGTCTCGGCGCGGTCGGCGAGCAGCGCGGCCGCGTAGCCCTGACCGCGGTGGGTCGGTGCGGTGCCGAGATTGGCGAGATACCAGTGCTCCGGCTCGCGGGGATGCCGCTCGTCGAGGGCCCGGCGGACGGCGATGGCCGCCGCGATGCGCGTGCGCAGCGCGGGCAGCAGGTCGGGCAGCGCGCGCAGGGTGCGGGTGATCGGCTGATCCCAGGCGCCCGGCGGATCCCACACGGCGACAGCGCAAATGCGATCATCGCGATCGGTGGCGATCTGCACACCGCCGGCGGGCAGGTGGAAGTGCCGCAGCGAGGCCACGAAATAGCCTGGCAGCGCGGCCTTTCGGCGGATCGGATCGGGCCAGATGGTGGACATGAGCGGATCGTCGGCGAAAGCCTGCGCGAGCACCGTGGCACAGGAGTTCAGGTCGGCGAGGGTGGCGACGCGGGTAGTGTGCACGACGATCATCTTTCCTCAGGGCAGCGAGCGGGGCACCGGTGACGAAACAGGGGTGGACACTGGTCGAGACGCTCGGGCCCGACCGGGTCAGCGTCATCGCGCGGGGTGGTGAACCGCGGGCGCGGACATCGTTCGAGCGCACCGTGACCGAGCTCATCGGCGCGGGCAAGGCGCCCGGGGCCGATGCCGCGCGATGGCTGCGGACGGTGATCGAGGAGCTACGCGGACGGCCGGAACCGCGCACCACGTCGATGACGCTGCGTTCCGGCCGCGAAATCCACGCGCGGCTGCTGCCGGTGGTCGGGCCGGATGGTTCGCTGCACGGAATTCACCTGTGGCTGGGCACAATCGAGTCCGCGCCTTCGACTCCTCCATTGTCCGCGTTCGGATTCGAATGGGATGCCCAGCGCCGCATCGCCGATATCCCGCCCGCACTGGCCGCCGGGACGCCGCGTACCCGGCTCACGGCCCCGGAGGTCTTCCGCTTCCTCGAACCTGACGATGCGCTTTCGCTGTTCGAAGCCCTGCTGTCGCAACGACCGGACGCGGACTGGGACGGTGCGGTCACCATGGCCGCCTACGGCGCGCGGCTCCCGGCCCGGCTGGTGATGACATCCGGGGCAGGCTCCAACGCGCACCTGTGGCGCGGCATCCTGTTCGAAACCCCTGCGGCGGAAGGGATTCGCACCGAGAGCCTGGAGGCCGCCGCGCTGGCCGCCATCCCGCGCATGACCTCGGTGCACATGGCCATGCTCGATGTCGCGAAGATGCGGCTGCTGCGCTGGATCACCGATCCCATGACCGATGTGCAGTGGAAGGGCCAGGTCGATCAGCGCGACACACCGCATCCCGAGGATGTCAGGCGCATCTTCGAAGCGGCGGAGGGCATCTTCACCGGGCGCACGGAGGTCGTCACCGTGCCCGGAATTCGCTTGCGGCGCAAGGGCGGTGGCTGGGTGGTCGTGGACTGCACCGGATCGCTCATGCGGACGCCCGCGGATTCGCCGCAGTTGCTGCTCGCGCAGTTCCATGTCACCGGGTACTCCGATGAGCCGGACCCGGTGCCGCCGTCGGACGCCGGGCATCCCGGGCTGGATGATCCGGAGTATCCGCGCTATCCGTTGAAGTGAATCCGGCCCGCCCGGTGATTTGAAACCGACCTGCCCCGTGGTTTGAAACCGGCCCGCACGGCCGACACCACGCTGCTAGGCTGTGGGCCATCTTTCCCGGTACCGGTCTTCGACCGGACGCCGGATGCCACTCACACCGCCTGTGCGGGAATGAGTTCTGTTCGCATGTGCATCCCCGGGTTTCGCTGTTCCGCCTCCACCCCGCCGCACTCGGGCCGGGCTTGGTGAGATGCGCGCGCGGCGAAGGGGGCTGCGCGCGCATCTCAGCGGGCCCGGCCCTAGTGTGCGGACAGGCTGCTGAGGATCTCGCCCAGCGCGCCGCCGGCGTAGCCGCTGCCGAACGCACCGCCCAATATGAGTGCCGCGCTGCCCGCGTCCACCGAGCCCGCGCCCACGGCATTGCCGAGGTCCGCGGCCGAGCCCGGAGAGATGTCCACGTCCTGCAGGGGAATCCCCTGCGCCCCGGCCGTTCCGCCACCGGCGCCGAGCACGGCGAAGGCCGCGATACCCACGAATATGGTTCTTTTCATCAAGATGTCCTCTAATCGATCCGGCGAGGAAGGTGGTGTTTCGCCCACCCCGCGCGCCAGAGCATATGAAATATAGGCGAGTCAGATAGCGGTTTTGGACCGTTTGGTTTCCCGAAATGCCGAGGTCGGACGGTGCCGAGAAGTTGCCCGGCGGCTACTCATAGCCGTCCGGGCATGCTGCGAAGCCGGTCACAAACCTGTTGTGGCGCACGCACCGCCGACGATGGGGTGGTGACGACACGCTGGAACTTCGAGAGGCGGACAGACATGGCAGGACGGCATCGCGCGGAGAGCAAGCCTTCCCGGTTGCTGCGTGGAATTCCGGTGGCGGTCGTGGTCCCCGCCGCGGTCGGCATCGCTGGAACCGGCACGGCCAGTGCCCAGTCCGCGCCCGCCTCGATCGCCGCGCCCGCGGTGGACACGACCGCCGCCGAGGTGACCGAGCGGCCCGCCGCCCTCACACAGCCCATCGCTTCCGCCCGGTCCGCAGCGCCGATCGCCTTCGCCCCGGAAGCGGCCACCTCCGCCCCGGTCGTCGAACTCATCGAACCCGTTGCTCCGCAGCCCATTCCGGCTGCGGCACCGGTCGCCGCGGCCGCACCCATCGCGAGCCCGATGGAGAACGGCACCTATATCGGCCAGACGGCGGGCCAGATCATCGGCGGCATTTCCGGAGCCGTGCTCGTGGGCGGCCTGGGCTCGGCCGTGGGCCCCGTCGGCACGATTGCCGGTGCGATCGTCGGCGGTGTGGCGGGCACGTTCATCGGCTACTACGCCGGATCATTCATCGGCTCCTGGGTGGGCGAGCAAGCGCCCCAACTCATTCCGAACGTCCTGCCTTGACTCGGTAGCGCCGGGTGAACTCGGCACGTTCACACCCGTAGACGTCAGTGCGATACTGCCCATGAATCCCGCGCCCGGCGCGGCGCGCGGGATCGGAGCAGGACGGAATCGGGCATGAGCACCTCGAAACTGGCGGAGACCACCGGCGGGTCGAGCCCTGAACTGGCCTTCGAAGGTGTCGCCGGAATGGCGGAAAAGGTTGCAGGGCGGGCGATTTCCGCGCGGGAGCTGACCGCGTACTGCCTGGATCGTATCGATCGGCTGGATCCGCGACTGGGTGCGTTCGTGGCGGTGCTTCGCGAGGAGGCGCTGGCCGAGGCCGCGGCGCTCGACGAGCGGCAGGCGCGGGGCGAGGAGCTGGGCCCGCTGCACGGCGTGCCGATCGCCATCAAGGACGAGAACCATGTCCGTGGCGTGGTGACCGGTTATGGGACAGGCGCTTTCGATCGGGTCGCCGAGGCCGACAGTGCGGTGGTCGCGCGGCTGCGGGAGGCCGGGGCGGTCATTATCGGCAAGACCGCCATGCCGGAGTTCGGGATCTACCCGTTCACCGAGTCGATCACCCACGGGCACACGCGTAATCCTTGGGATCCGGAGAAATCCACGGCCGGATCGTCGGGCGGCACCGCGGCGGCGGTGGCCTCGGGCATGGTGCCCGCCGGAATCGGTGGCGACGGCGGTGGTTCCATCCGACTGCCCTCGGCCTGGTGCGGATTGTTCGGGCTCAAACCCCAACGGGGGCGGGTGAGCACCGCGCCCAATTCCGACCTGTGGAAATCGCTGGGCACGCTCGGCCCGCTGACCCGATCGGTGCGCGACAGCGCCCTCATCTACGACGCCATCTCCGGTACGACACCGGGTGTGGACCGGTTCACCGCCGAGCCGTGGCCGATCACCCTGTCCGAGGCGGCCGTTCGCGAACCCGGCCGACTACGCATCGCGCTGTCGCTGGCCCCGCCGGCATTCACCACGTCCGTGGACGCGGCCACCGCGAGCGCCGTCCGCCGCATGGCCGATCTGCTCGCCGATCTCGGACACGAAGTGATCGAACAGGATCCGGACTACGTCGAGCTCGCGGCGGCCTTCAGTCCGCAGATGGCCGCGGGCGTCGCGGAGGAGGCGGCGCGCGCCGACCACCGCGAACGACTGGATCGGCGGACGCTGACCCTGGCCGCACTCGGCCGACCGGCGAACAATCGAGTGATCGAGCCTGCGGCCGAAGCACTCGCCGCACGACTGTCGGCGAAGATTCTCGGCATCTTCGACACCGTCGATGTGGTCCTGTGCCCGACGGTGCCGAGCACGGCTTGGCCGCTGGGCCAGCTCGATGATGTCGGCTTCGTCAAGGCGTCGGCCCGCGGCTTGCGGGCCGCCGGGTACACCATCGTGTGGAATGTGTGCGGTAATCCGGCCGCCGCGGTGCCCGCCGGATTCGATGTCACCGGAATGCCTTACAGCGTTCAGCTCGTGGGCCGTCCGCATGACGAGCCGACGCTCGTCAGCCTCGCGGCGCAGATCGAGGCGGCACAGCCGTGGGCGCACGCGCGCCCACGGCTGTCGTGATTCAGCGGGTGACCGTCGCGATTCAGCGGGTGACGATGGTGGCCGAACCGTGGCCGAACAGGCCCTGGTTCACCGCGATGCCCGCGCGGGCATTCTCCACCTGGCGGCCGTCGGCCTGACCGCGCAGCTGCCAGGTGAGCTCGCAGATCTGGGCGATGGCCTGCGCCGGGATCGCCTCGCCGAAGCAAGCCAGGCCGCCACTGGGGTTGACCGGGATCCGGCCGCCCAATGTCGTTGCGCCACTGCGCAACAGCTGCTCCGCGCCGCCGACCTCGCAGAGGCCGATGTCCTCGTACCAGTCGAGTTCGAGGGCGGTGGACAGGTCGTAGACCTCCGCCATGGATAGGTCCTCGGGTCCGATTCCCGCATCCTCGTACGCGGCGTGTGCGATGGCGGAACGGAAGGTGTGCTCCGGGGGCTCCACCGCCACAGCGGAATCCGTCGCGAAATCCGGCAGGTCGAGCACGGTCTTCGGGAAGGTCGGGGTGACCGTGGAGAGCGCGCTGATGCGGACCGGATCGGCGATGCCGTGGCGGCGTGCGTAATCCATCGACGTCAACACCAGTGCCGCGCCGCCGTCGCTGGTCGCGCAGATGTCCAGCAGCCGCAGCGGATCCGAGACGATGGCCGAGGCGGCGATCTCCTCGACCGAGACTTCCTTGCGGTAGCGGGCATTCGGGTTGTTGAGGCCGTGGCGGGCGTTCTTCACCTTGACCGCGGCGAAATCGTCGAGCGTGGCGCCGTGCAGGGCCATGCGGCGGCGGGCGTACAGCGCGAAATAGATGGGGTTGGTCGCGCCGAGCAGGTGGAAGCGCAGCCAGTCCGGGTCGTCGCGGCGTTCGCCGCCGACGGGCTGGAAGAAGCCCTTGGGCGTGGTGTCCGCGCCGATCACCAGGGCGACATCGGTCAGCCCGGCCAGGATCTGCGCGCGGGCGTTCGCGATGGCCTGCGCGCCGGAAGCGCACGCGGCGTAGCTGCTCGAGATGCGCGCACCCGACCAGCCCAGCGCCTGGGCGAAGGTGGCGCCGGACACGAAGCCCGGGTAGCCGTTTCGAATGGTGTCCGCGCCGGCGATGTAGCCGACATCCTGGTGGCTCACCCCGGCGTCGGCCAGGGCGGCGCGGGCGGCGACCAGGCCGTATTCGACGAAATTGCGTCCCCACTTGCCCCACGGGTGCATGCCCGCACCGAGGACGGCGATATCGCGGTTAGTCATTGACCGGCCTCCACTTCCACACCGTGTGCTCTGCCTCGTCGTCCTCGTAGAGGGTGCCGACGGCCAGCTCCACCGGCATGCCGACGGCCAGATCGTCGACCGTGAAGCCCTTCACGACCTGACCGAGGATCACCAGCTGCTCGACCTCGAGCTCCACGGCCGCAATGACATACGGCTCGAACGGATCGGCCGAGACGTAGGGCGCGGGCGGCTTGTACCGGGCATCCGCGTACGACCAGATCCGGCCACGCGTGGAAAACAGGTATTCCTCCAGCTCGGAGCCGTCCTTGGGACCGGCACAGCGGGGATTGCGGCAGGCCAGCGTGTTCTTCGGGAAATACGGTGTGCCGCATTCCTTGCAGCGGCTGCCCTTCAGCCGCGCGACGCCGTCCTCCGCGGTGAACCAGTCGGCCACAGCGGGGCGTTGTTCTTTCTGCACAGCCCCGACGGTATAGGAACACGTTCTACTTTGGGGGCGAATTCCGCTCCCAGGATCCGCGGCCGCGAGTACGGTTGACCCGAGTTGAGGATGCAACCACCTCCTCGAGGCGATCTGGAGTACCGCAATCCGATGGGCACCAAAGCCATTGACCCGCAGTCGATCCGCAATACCACCCTGATCGGTGAGCCGGCCGAGACGACCGGCGTGGTCGATCGCGTGCTCCGCTGCTACGGCAGCAACCGGTCCGGCGGTCAGACCACTGTCCACTGGCCAGCAGACGGGACCGACCACACGATCCGCCTCACCGAGCTGTCCTCCCGAGCCCCGATCGCGACATTGGAACGCTGTATCCGGGTGGCCGACAGCGTGATCGCGATCGTGAACGCCGCGGCCACCCGCACCCCTCGACTGGAAACAACCCTGCGCGTGGCCGACGACCACCAGGTCGCCCGCCTCTGCCTGATCATCGGACTCGATCAGCCCGGCACCGACTTCGAGCGCTGCGTGCGCACCATCGCCGACACCCGCGGCGCGACACCCGTGGTGCTGCACGACCCGGTCGACCTGCCGCACCAGCGAATCCGCTCCCTCACCCGCATCGGCGACATCGTCCCCGTACTGTGCAGCCCGCCGCCCACCAGCGACGACATCGCCCCGCTCCTGGACGCCATCGCCCGCTATCTGCCGTCACCCCTGGACGTCTGCCAACCCGAACACGCCCTCGACTACTGAGCTCTACTACTGCTTCTTCAGGCAGAACGTCGTCTGAGGCTCGGCCAGAGTGATCACACTGTCGGTGTCCCCACCGCACAGGTTCTCGTCGGACTGGCCGTCGAATCGCGACAGCACCATGAAACTCGCGTCGGCAGTACCGCATTCGGCGTATTTGTAGCCGGTCAGCATGGCGTCGTGATAGCACTCGCCCTGCTTGAAGTTCGGCGCCAGGCACAGAAAGGCCATCGACTGCCCGTTCATGGTCTCCTCATACGAGGTGTAATCGGCCGCGCACTCGGTCTTCGCGCCGTACACCTTCGCCACCTTGTACACCGCCTTCGGCGACGCACAATCCACCGGCTCGGTCTTCGAATTGAACATCGACCCCTCGATCACATTGATGCAGTCCCCCACCTTGGCCCGCCCGGTATCCGACTTCCCCGCGTCCTTAACCACATCCGCCCCCTTCTGCACCACGGAACAGCCCGTCACCGCCACGATCGCCAGCGCGACCGCCCCCAGCCGCACCGAATTCGCAGAGATGGAACGCATGTAAGTCTCCTTTGTCAGCCACCGATCGAACCCGGACAACCCAACCCGGCCGGAGCGCGCGGAGCATCCGTGAAACCACGGGATCGGATGCGGCCGGACGGGATCACGACCAGGGATAGCCGCCGCGGCGCCCGGCGCGCACGGCTGTCGATGGCCGACCAGGTTCAGCTACCGCGCTGGAGCGGCATGCCGATCACCACCAACCGGGGTGCGTCGACCCGCGACCGCCCTGATCGCGGCGAGCGGAGGCCCGGGACTACCTGCCGCTGGGCATGAATCCGCGTTCGCTCCGGCCAGGCGCGAGACCGGCGGCGGCCACACCGACAGCGCCCTCTAGTCTGACGGCCTGACCGTTTGCCCGGAAGGGAGTGTCCGATCCCGCCATTCGTCGGCCGTGCCCAGGAACTCGCCGCGCTGCATTCGGAATGCCATGCGCCGGGCGGCGTCGGCGTGTTTCTGGTCGAGGGTCCCGCAGGCATCGGGAAATCGCGGCTCGCTGAGCAATTCGCGAGTGCGATGGAATCGGACGGGTGGCGGTCGCTGACCGTCGCGGGAGCCGAATTCGACCGGTCGGTTCCTGGTTCGCTCATTACCGATGTCCTGCACGGGCTCGGCGGCGCGGATCCGGATCCCGGTGATCGGGATCCGCGGACCTTGGCGCGGATGATCCGGCGACTGCTCGACACCGCGCCAACTCAGCTCCGCTCAGTGCCGACCCTGCTGGTCATCGACGATGTGCACTGGGCCGACACCATGTCGCTGCGGGTGCTGGCGCTGCTCATCCGGAATCGGCCGTCGGCCCGCATCCTGCTCGCCTACCGCGAGGGGCAGTTTCCCGACGTGCTCGGGCCCGCGCTGCACGGCTCGGGGGTGAGCTACCGCCATGTTGTCGTTCCGCCGCTGTCCGCCACCGAGGCTGTGTCTTTGCTACCCGATCTTCCGGCGGGCCGACGCGACCGGTTGATCGATGCGGCACACGGCAATCCGCTGTACCTGCAGTTACTGGCCGACCTGGCCCCGGCTGACTTCGAGGCGGTCCTCCTGGACGGCGATCCGGCCGCCGCCCCCGCCGACCACACCGCGTTGGATCGCACCATCCGCGCCGAGCTGGCCCACCTGCCCGAACGCGAACGCATCGTCGCGCAGGCAGCCGCGGTGTGCGGAACCGACGCCGACGTGGAATTACTCTGTGCCACCGCCGAAGTCACCCGCGCCGACCTCGACGCGGCGATCGACGACCTGAGCCGCCGCGGCTGGCTCACCGTCACTTCCGGCGCCGTGGATTTCCGCCACCCCCTCATCCGCGCCGCCGCCTACCGCCTCTCCGGCCAGGCCTGGCGAGCCGCCGCCCACGCTCGGGCCGCCGAACGTCTCCGCCAAACCGGCGCACCGGTTCTCACCCGAGCCCGACACCTCGAACACGCCTTCGGCCGCGACGAGTCGGCCGCGATCGATCTCCTCGATGCCGCCGAACATGCCCTCGCTACCGACCCCGGCGCCAGCGTCCGCTGGATCACCGCCGGACTGCTGTCCGCCCCGGATACCGCCTCCCACAAGTTGATTCCCACGCGGCTGCTCCTCGGCCGGGCCCTCCTGCTATGCGGATCGATCGAGCACGCCCGCGAAACCCTCGAGGCCCTGCTCCCCGACGGGTCGAGTGTCCCGGTCCGCCAACAGGTCGAAGCAGCCTTGCTCTACGCCCGCTGCGAACGAATCCTCGGCCGTGTCGACAGCGCCCGAAACCTGCTGTCCCAGACCATCGATCAACTCCCGGACGACGAATTCGGCCCGGTAGTCCTGGAATTGGCGATCCTCGAACTCCAGGACAACCGCGACACCGAAGGCGGCCGCCGAGTCCGCCAACTCTTCGAATCCCCCGCCATCCGCGACCCCGCCCTGCGCGCCGCAGCGACCACCCTGCTCAGCATGGGCCTGCTCAACGCCATGGAAATCCAGGACGCGATCGCGAATTACCGCGCGGCGGAACAAGAATTCACCCGCCTCACCGACACCGAACTCCTCGACGGCATCCATGCAATCGCCGCCCTCGGCTGGATGGCCTACTTCCTTGACGATCAACGCACCGGCCTGACCCACATCGAACGAGCGATCCGCGTAGCCCGGACCCGGGGCCGCTCGTTCATCCTCCCCGAACTCCACACCGTCCACGCCTACTCCCTGGCCAAACTGGGCCGCTACGAAGAGGCCTTGGCCGCCGCCGAAGACGCCGCGGAAACCGCCGAAACCTACGCCTACCCAGGCATCCTCCCCCTGGCCGGAGCCCTCAAACTCCGTGTCCTGGAGGAGACTTCACCCCGCGCCGAGGTAATGGCATGGTGGCAAACCATCAACGCCCTCCCTCTCCCCGCCGTCCAGTGGTGGCGTGCCGTCGTCGAGGCCGCCCTCCAGGAAATCTCCGCCCGCCTGAGCGACGGCGAAGTCCCCCTCCGCCAACCGACCCCCCGCCCCCACCCGATGCAGGCGGCGGAACTCTCCGTCACCGCCCTGATCGCCGTCGACCAGGGCGACCTCAATACCGCCGCAAACCTCGTGACCCTGGCCGAAAACGCAGCCGAACGCCTAACCTTCCCCTCCCAACTGGCCGCCGCAGCCCGAGCCCGAGCCGGATACCTCCGCGCCCGAGGCGACCTCACCACCGCCGACCAAGCGGCCAATTCGGCCGCCGACGCCTACGCCCAGGCCGACATGCCCGTGTTCCGAGCCCAATCCATCCTGCTAGCCGCCCAAATCGCCGCCGACCGAGGCGATTTCACCCTGGCCACCGCCCGAATAGCCACCGCCCGCGCCGCCTTCACCACCGCCGGCGCCACCGAACTCCTCCGCTCAACCCTCACGACCCAACGTCGCCTGGCAGGCCACCAACCCCCCACCGCACCAACCACTCTGACCAATCGCGAACACCAGATAGCCGAACTGGCAGCCAAGGGCCTGTCCAACAAGGACATAGCCACCCACCTCTACCTGAGCCCCCGCACGGTGGAAGACCACCTGAGCCGAATCCTCCGCAAACTGGGCCTGACCAGCCGAGCCGGCATAGCCCACCGCCTGACCGCCCTCGACAAAGCCCAGCTCTCCCCCACCGAGGGCTGAAAAGTTTGGACGACGCCGGGGAACTCAACTCAGCCCCCAGCTATAGATCCAGGAGCATTCCCCGCGTCGCGGCGACCACGATAACGACCCCCGTCCAGAGCCGCCACCTAATTACCTCCCGAGCGATTCCGAGAGCGAGGGGTCCGACGGTCCGCAGCGGCCGAACCGCTCTCCGGGGGACCGGGCCTGTCCAGCGCGGTCAAATCGCCGACTACGACGCCCCGAGAGACCGCTCAAGCGTTGATCTTATCCGCGTCTGTGCTGTCCAGAGTTCAGTTCCCGCACTAGATAGCTCACATGCTGTGGACATGGCATCACGAAGTATTCTTCTCTTGTGAAACGAAAGCACAGAAATATTTCGATCGATAAATTTACCGATCACAGTGAATACCCTCAAAGCTAGTTCATTATCTTGATTTCCCCTACGAGCAAGACTATTACTCGCCCGAGTGGTAAGGATCGCACATTCCGCCGTCACTGCTGCTAGCTTCTCATCACGAGAAAACTCTCGAAGTACCTTCACGCCGATATGGATCCCGGCGCTCGACTTCTCAAGGGCACTCTGATAGTTCGCTGCCTTTATCTCTGCATCAGACCAGCGCGACCAATTGTCTACGAGTGCAGTATATCCAATCGCTTTGAAGGTACCAGAAGCGTCTTCCAAGGCTTCCTCCACGTAACGCTGCCCTTCATCGAAATCGCCAGACCAAGTCAGAATCCGTCCCAACAGAAGCGCAGTTTGAGCGTTCGGAAGAAAATCATATGCTCGGCGCGCTTGCGGCAAAGCAAGTTCAGTATCTCGCATTTGACGAGCCAAAACATTGGCGAGCTCGAAGCAAGCTGTTGCTGTCGAAATATCGTCGCGAACGTAGTCCAAGGCGTGACGAAACTTCTCGACTGCCGTTCCAATCCTGCCCTCCATCAAGTAAACATGGCCAGCAACTCGATGCACTTCAGAGTATTCCGGCGAAAACGCCTCAGCCCGCCTGATATCCTCATGCGCTCGATCGAATTGACTAGACTTTGCCAGTTTCAGCGCTCTACTTAGAAGAAAGGCGGCAGGGCGATCCTTTTCATCCTGAACGAAAACTCGCTTAGTATCAATTCGGTCAACGTGACTCGCGACGCCAGCCCGTACGGCTGTTCTAAATTCATGCTCTCGCCGCAGAATTTCAGCAATAAAGAGTCCCTGCCCGTCAGGAATGGGCAGAAAAGTACGGGCAGTCTCGGTCAACGCGAGCCGACCCGCTGTCGAACCCTCAGGATCAGCTTCAATACTCACGAGCGATCCTCGCGTCAGCTCCTGGGTGGCCTTGCGCAGAACGTCAATAGTGAAATTTGTAAGGATGGAGAATTCATTAAATCCTATAGCTCGATCGAGAGCCCTGATAATATTCAATACCACATGAGACTCATCCCCAAGGCCTTCATAAACGTTCCGAACACAGAAGTCCAGCAACTCCTTTTGGTTCGAGATGACATCCAAGGGAACGCGCCCCGATTCTGCTGAGAGCACGTACCATCGAATCGCAAGAGGGCTATACCGAAGCTTCCCTACGGTATCTCTAATTTCCTTCTCAGACATTCTGAGAAGAATCCTTTGGCCACGAGCTGAAGCAAATTTCCTCAAGAGCAGTACGGACTCCCGTTCACCAAGCGGCGGAAGGGCAAATCGGCGTTCTATCTGACCAATTCCCACCCTACTGGTGAAAAGATAGTTCACGTTCGTCGGAAGTTTATCATACATTTCGACTACTTCGTCACCACGAACAGATTCTAGATTATCGATGATAATCAGTGAACTGATGCCATCCAGAGCGAAGGCTAGCTCCTCAAGCCTGCCAGAGAATTCACCGTCTATCGTCTTACCTAGCTCAACAATTGACTCCGGGATGCCCTGAATGGCATTTCTAATCTCCTCGACACCGTTGGCAGTGAGACGTTCCGTCTTAAGAGATACCCACAGAATAGCTTCATACGGGTTATCTGCGCTGTCGAGCAGCTTGTACGCTACATCCAATGCCAAGGCGGTCTTGCCGATTCCGCCTTCACCAGTCACGGTTATGACAGCATCACGCCGACGCTTCAGGTCAGAGAGCAGCTTATCCGCTTCTTCCTTCCGACCGATGAACGATGTCTCATCGTAGTCGACCTCTGGAAGGTTATGCAACGTTCGCTCGTCGGGCACGGGGAGCTTCTCAAAGAAGGGCTCCCAGGTCGGATCCTTTCGCAGACGTGCCAAGGTCTCTTTGGTGCTAGCCCAATGACGCGTCTTGTACTCATCCAGAATAGAAATCGCCTGAGCCGCATCATCGGCATTAAGCGGTCGTCCATGCATAACTCGATGCCTGATAGGCACCAGATGCTGGATATGCGGGGCATTCCTTGTCAGCTCCGAAGTAAGAGCGTGTGGCAATTCGTCACGATTCCGGAGAAGGAGGTCGTATGTGGCCCTTAAATCCATGTAGTGCACGAGACTTACATCGTCGCCATTTTCATCTCGCTCTTTCCGTTTGACCGCCTCCTCAAGCTCGCCAGCAGTTAGAAGGTCTTCCTCTGTCTTATCCACCAGCAACGCCTTGTCGATAATTTTTCGCATGTCATGCTCAAAACCGTCGATGAGGACGTAGAGTCTAGCGCGACTCATTCGCACTTGACTGATGATGGTCTGTTGAATCACGCGTAAGCTCCAAATAGCTGATGTCTTGGGTTTCACTGTCTAGGGCCGGTGCGTTCAGAAACGTTGATCGGTAGCCGATACTGACGCCCACGCGGTGGTACTCCTGATCGCTCCCCCTCGCGCCGCAAAGCTGTCAAGCCTCGATACGATTTCTATCACACTTAAGCCAGAGTCGCCGCCAATCATGCTGGGCGGGTGAGCTTTTCACCGGATGACCGCCAGGAGTCCGATCTCGACCGGCTAATTAGGAAAAAGCAGATGCGTGGGCCTTCCGGGGTTCGGTCGACGGCTGACGTGGGATAACCCGTTGTCGCTAGAAGAACAGCCGTCATGCCCGGCGATATCCGTAGTCCGGCCGACGTCATCGATCGGGCTGTGCGCCGACTCGACATTTCCGGCTGCACCACCACGATGCGCCCATGCACAGGGGCTCAAGCGTGGACAACAGCCCCTCAATACGATCGCTTCCTGCCTGGTCTCGAGGTCAGAGCCTCTCGATCCCCTTCAGACGCGCTATTGGATTCCGTTTGACCCGCGCGGTGTTTCGATCGGCGGCGAGTCTCAGCCAGCTTGCAGACGCTGCTGAATCAACGCAGGCATGTCCTCAATCGAGACGGCTGTGGTACGACCAGTTGCGCTTTCGATCCGCGCGGCCTTCTCCAGCAGCCGCTGGTGCGAACCAGGGGCTCGGATCTCCATCACAGCGGTGCGCTGCCTTGGTTCAACAGGTCGTGGATCTCCCGCAGGGAATGTGGCTGCTTCGCACGATCCAGTGCCAGTACCCACTCGGCGTCGAACTCCTCGCGCGCAACGCGGCAGGTAGAGCTAACCGTAGCGCCTCGGGATCCGCAGCGGGAATCTGCGGAGGATGCGGAAGCGGCACGGGAGTAGCCATGCGCCCACGATAACCGGCATCACCGACGAAATCGCCGATGATCCGGTGTGTGCACCGTCAAGATGCGGATGCCTACGGGTTGTAGCGCATGAGCCAGTTGCGGGGCCAGCCGCCGGGCGGGTCGACTGTGGCGGTTAGCTCGAAGCCGAATCGCTCGTAGTACGGGATGTTTTCGGGGTTCGAGGTTTCCAAGTGGGCGGGTAGGCGGTCGGATTGGCAGCGGGCGAGGCCGGAGAGGAGGAGGGCTTCGCCGTAGCCGTGGCCGCGGACTTCCGGGGCGGTTCCGATGGCGAGGAGGTGCCAGTGTGGTTCCTGGACATGGGAATCCAGATCTGGCGGGTTCCGGTTGTCGCCAGGCGGGTGCGCGATCCGTAGATCCGCCGCATTGTGAGCCACTCGTCCAGCGTCAGCGATAGGCGGGGCCGCAGGTGGGGAGTCGCGAGCCACAGGGCGCTGCCCACGATCCGCTGCGCCTCGTCGACGGCGAGATCGACCCCGTCGCTGAGGCGGTAGGCAGCCTGATAGGAACTCTCGAACGAGATGCGGAGCCGCCTCCGTCGCGAACGCGGCTGTGGATGGAACCACCGTACTTGCGGATCTTCATCGAAGGACCGCGCAAGCGTGTACGCGGCGATCGGCATATCGAAGGGTTGTCCGCGGCGAATGGTTTTGCGGACCGAGTCCATATTCTCGACCACGAATCCGCCCCACCATTTCCCGCACCGGCAAGCATGACCTGCCTCCATGAGTGGGCGCAGAGGGTTTCGAACCCCCGACCGCTGGTGTGTAAAACCAGAGCTCTACCACTGAGCTATACGCCCGGACCGGCCGGCTGGTGCCGGGGTCGGTTGTTGCGTTCGGACCCCGAGGGTTCGAACGCGACGGGTTATGAATCTAGTGTGGCCAACGCTTTTTCCCAAGCTTGCTGGTCACGGGGCTCGCCGGGGCCGTTCATCTCGGCGAAACGGATGATGCCGTCCTTGTCGATGACGAAGGTGCCGCGGTTGGGGTAGCCGGATTTCTCGTTGAAGACGCCGTAAGTTTGGGCTACTGCGCCGTGGGGCCAGAAGTCGGAGAGGAGGGGGAAGGTGTAGCCCTGTTCGGCGGCCCAGATTTTGTGGGTGGGGGGCGGGCCTACGGAGATGGCGAGGATTTCGGCGTTGTCGTTCTGGAACTTGGGGAGTTCGTCTCGGACCTTGCAGAGTTCGCCTTGGCAGATGCCGGTGAAGGCGAGGGGGTAGAAGACGAGCAGGACGTTCTTCTCGCCGCGGAAGCTCGACAGGGTGACTTCCTGGTTGTTCTGGTCCTTCAGCGTGAAGTCCGGTGCGACCGTACCGACCTCGAGCGGCATAGCGTCCCCTCCATCCTCGTTCTGGCGCGGCGCCCGCCGGATCTCGGCGGCGCCGGCCTTTTCCCGGTGCAGCGGGCCGGGCACAGCCGACCCAATGCCGAGCGACTCGCGGTGGAGACACGGGGAAACCACCGAAGTCGTCTCGGCTGACTGAAACCCTAGTGGAGGGCCTCAGCGCTGCTTGGAGGGCGTCTTGGGCTGAGTGAGTTTGGTGCCTGTCCAGGAACCCAGGGAGACCGGGGTGGTCGAGGTGAGGCCCGCGGGGGTGGCCGATTCGGCGATCTCACTGGGGTCCACGTGGCCGGGCTGTCCGGTCTTGGGAGTCAGTACCCAGACCACACCGTCGTCGGCGAGAGGAGTGATGACATCCATCAGCTCGTCGACTAGATCGCCGTCTCCGTCCCGCCACCACAGCAGCACGACGTCGACGACCTCATCGGTGTCTTCGTCGAGCAACTCGGAACCGGTGGCCTCTTCGACGGAGGCTCGAAGCGCATCATCGGTGTCTTCGTCCCAGCCCAGTTCCTGAACCACCATGTCGTGTGAAATGCCAAGCTTCTGAGCGTAGTTCTGCGCGTCCGCCGCGGCGACCACGGTGGTGTCCTCCTCAACTCCAGACAATAGGTAGTTGCAAGCGAACATGGTAAAAGCCCCCAGCGCAAGCCGATCGGCCGAAATCGCACCCTAAATGTCGTATGTGAGACCGGTGGGAACCGACGGACAGGCCGGTTTCACTTGGCCGGACACGCGTTGCGAACCGCCGTCAGAGCATCGTTGACCTTCTTGCTCGCGTCGTTCAGCGGCGCCACCGACGCCCCGGAGGACAGCTTGCGAATCTCCGCGGCCAACGCGCGCGCCGCGGTCACGTAATCGGTGAACTTGCCCGCGAGATCGGCCGGCAGCGCCGCACCGGTGGCCGTCAGCTGGGTCTCGACGCCCTTGGCCGCGTCCTCGAGCGCGGTGGCCGCCGCGTCCCGCTTGGTCAGCTGGTCGGCCGCGCTGGCGTCGTGCGCGTCCACGAACTCGTTGTACCGGTCGACCGCGTTCCCCGCCGATTTGCGGAACGGATCACAGTTGTCCGCAGTGGCTTTCGCGACCGCCGCCGCGGCCTTGGCCGAGCTGGCGGCCGCCGCCGAGGTCGCCGCAGCCGCCTTGTACGAGGTCACCTCGGCCTGATTCACCGTCGGGGTACCCTCGACGGTGTTCGAGCATCCGGCTAGAACCAGTCCCGCCGCCACGGCCGCGGATGCGCACACCAACCCGAACCCCCGCGGGTTCAGCAGCTTCACTTGGTTCCTCCCCGATCACAGCCCGGCGGTTCCCTGCGCAACCGTACTGGATTTCCGGCTGACATGATGACCTGGGCCGCATCATCGGCAAGGATGTGAGATGCGCCCCAGACCAATCGTTACGGGTATGCCGCCGACCGGCGGATATCCGGGGTATTGACGCCACACCAGATGTCCCACCCCATGTGTACGAGGAGCAAACGTCTTGACCGACTTGATGCACCCGGCTTCGTCGAATTCCGCTAATGGATCGGCACGCAAATCCCCGGCGGGAGGCCGGGTTCGAGTGATTCGCGAGGGGGTGGCGTCATACCTGCCGGACATCGATCCGGAGGAAACCAGTGAATGGCTCGACTCCTTCGACGAGATGCTCACCCGCGAAGGCCCCGGCCGCGCCCGCTATCTCATGCTGCGCCTACTCGAGCGCGCCGGCGAACGCCACGTCGCGATCCCCGCGCTGACCTCCACCGACTACGTCAACACCATCCCCACCGAGAACGAGCCCTGGTTCCCCGGCGACGAAGAGGTGGAGCGCCGCTTCCGCGCCTACATCCGCTGGAACGCCGCGATCATGGTGCACCGCGCCCAGCGCCCGGGAATCGGTGTGGGCGGCCACATTTCGACCTACGCGTCCTCCGCGGCGCTCTACGAGGTCGGCTTCAACCACTTCTTCCGCGGCAAGGACCACATCGGCGGCGGCGACCAGATCTTCATCCAGGGCCACGCCTCGCCGGGCATCTACGCCCGCGCGTTCCTGGAGGGCCGCCTCAGCACCGACCAGCTGGACGGCTTCCGCCAGGAGTACAGCCACGGCGGCCCGGGCCACGGCCTCTCGTCCTACCCGCACCCGCGCCTGATGCCCGACTTCTGGGAATTCCCCACGGTCTCCATGGGTCTGGGCCCGATGAATGCCATCTACCAGGCCCGCTTCAACCACTACCTGCACGACCGCGGCATCAAGGACACCTCGGACCAGCACGTCTGGGCGTTCCTCGGCGACGGCGAGATGGACGAGCCGGAATCGCGCGGCCTGATCCAGGTGGCCGCCAACGAGGGCCTGGACAACCTGACCTTCGTCATCAACTGCAACCTGCAGCGCCTCGACGGCCCGGTCCGCGGCAACGGCAAGATCATCCAGGAGCTGGAGTCGTTCTTCCGCGGCGCCGGCTGGAACGTCATCAAGGTGGTGTGGGGCCGCGAGTGGGACGCCCTGCTGCAGGCCGATCGCGACGGCGCGCTGGTGAACCTGATGAACACCACCCCCGACGGCGACTACCAGACCTACAAGGCCAATGACGGCGCGTACGTCCGCGAGCACTTCTTCGGAAGGGACCCGCGCACCAAGGAACTCGTCAAGGGTCTGTCCGATTCGCAGGTCTGGAACCTCAAGCGCGGCGGCCACGACTACCGCAAGATCTACGCCGCCTACGCCGCGGCCATGGCGCACAAGGGCCAGCCGACGGTCATCCTCGCCAAGACCATCAAGGGCTACGGCCTGGGCAAGCACTTCGAGGCCCGCAACGCCACGCACCAGATGAAGAAGATGACCCTCGACGATCTGAAGGCGTTCCGCGATCTGCAACGCATTCCGATCACCGACGCCGAGCTCGAGGCGAATCCGTATCTGCCGCCGTACTACCACCCCGGCCCGGACGCGCCCGAGATCCAGTACATGATGAACCGCCGTCAGCAGCTGGGCGGTTTCGCGCCCGAGCGCCGCACGATGGCAAAGCCGCTGCAACTCCCCGGCGACGAGGCCTACCGCAGCGTCCGCAAGGGTTCGGGCAAGCAGCACGTGGCCACCACCATGGCGTTCGTGCGCCTGATGAAGGAGCTGTTGCGCGACAAGGAGATCGGCAAGCGCATCGTCCCGATCATCCCCGACGAGGCCCGCACCTTCGGTATGGACTCGTGGTTCCCGTCGTTGAAGATCTACAACCGCAACGGCCAGTTGTACACCTCGGTCGACGCGGATTTGATGCTTGCCTACAAAGAGTCGAGCGTCGGCCAGATCCTGCACGAGGGCATCAACGAGGCCGGTTCCACCTCGAGCTTCACCGCGGTCGGCACCTCCTACGCCACCCACGGCGAGCCGATGATCCCGCTCTACATCTTCTATTCGATGTTCGGTTTCCAGCGCACGGGCGACGGCCTGTGGGCGGCGGCCGACCAGATGGCCCGCGGCTTCGTCCTCGGCGCTACCGCCGGGCGAACCACGCTGACCGGTGAGGGCCTGCAGCACAACGACGGTCACTCACTGCTGCTGGCGTCCACCAACCCGGCGTGCGTCCCCTACGATCCGGCCTTCTCCTTCGAGATCGCCCACATCGTGCGCGACGGCATGCGCCGCATGTACGGCGGCGGCGTGGCACAGGGTTATCAGGAGGCGCTGCCGGGCACCGATCCCGAATCGCATTCGGTGCACCACGAATTCGGCGGCGAGGACATCTTCTACTACATCACCCTCTACAACGAGCCGTATGTACAGCCGGCCGAGCCGGAGAACCTGGACATTCAGGGTCTGCTCAAGGGCATCTATCTCTACAACCCCGGCGCCGCGGGCGAGCTGCGCGCGAACATCCTGGTCTCGGGCGTCACCATGCCCGACGGCCTGCGCGCCCAGGAGATGCTGGCGAGCGAATGGAATGTCCAGGCCGACGTCTACTCGGTGACCTCGTGGGGTGAGCTCCGCAAGGAGGCCCTGGCCAAGGAGATCGCGAAACTTCGCCACCCCGACCAGGATCCGGGCCAGCCCTACATCACCCAGGTGCTGTCGAAGGCCCAGGGCCCGTTCGTCGCCGCCTCCGACTGGATGCGCGCGGTACCGGACCAGATCCGCCAGTGGGTCCCGGGCGAGTACATCACCCTGGGCACGGACGGTTTCGGTTTCTCCGATACGCGTCCGGCCGCGCGCCGCGTCTTCAATGTCGATGCCGCGTCCATCGTGGTAGCGGCCCTGCAGGGTCTCGCCACCCAGGGCAAGATCGCACCCGCGACGGTCGCCGAGGCGGCCCGCCGCTACGCCATCGACGATGTGAACGCCGCGCCGAAGGCCGCACCCGGTACCGAAGGCGGCGACGCATAACCGAACATAAGTACCGTGGAACGTAAACCGCCGAGGCCGCGCCGGATCAACGAAGAGGGCACCTCCTCCCACGAGGTCTATCTCCCGACCGGCGCGCTCTCCCCGAATCGGCAGACGCGCGACCCGCTTCCGGACACCCTCCTGAAACGGGTCAAGCAGTTCTCCGGTCGCCTGTCGACCGAGGCCGTGGCCTCGATGCAGGATCGGTTGCCGTTCTTCGCCAATCTGGACGCCGCCCAGCGCGCCGGGGTCCAGATGCTGGTGCAGACGGCGGTGGTGAACTTCCTGGAATGGCTGCAGGACCCGGAATCCGACATCCGGTTCAGTCTCGATGCCTTCCAAGTGATTCCGGACGATCTGGCGCGGCGGCTCACGCTGCGCCAGACCGTCGACATGGTCCGGGTGGCCATGGAGTTCTTCGAGCAGTGGCTACCGGCCTTGGCGCGCAACGACCGTCAGCTGGTGGCCCTCACCGAGGCGGTGCTGCGCTACGGGCGCGAGCTCGGTTTCGCCGCCGCCTCGGTGTACGCCTCGGCCGCCGAATCGCGTGGCGCGTGGGACACCCGATTGGAGGCCCTGGTCGTCGACGCCGTGGTGCGCGGCGACACCGGCCCCGAGATGCTCTCGCGCGCCGCCACGCTCAATTGGGATGCCACCGCCCCCGCGACCGTCCTTGTGGGCACTCCCCCCAAGGATCAGGTGGCCGTTGTCAGTTCCGTACATAGTGTCGCGGCCCGGCACAACCGGAACGCGCTCGCGGTGGTGCAGGGTTCGCGGCTCGTCATGGTAGTCAGCGGACATCTCGGGGACCCGATGTATCCGTCCCAGTTCCTCTCCGATCTGCTCGCCGAGGCCTTCTCCGAGGGCCCGGTGGTGATCGGCCCGACCATGCGCACGCTGTCCGCCGCGCACGTCAGCTCGGTCGAGGCCATGGCCGGTATGGAGGCCGTGGTGGGCTGGCGTGGCGCGCCGCGCCCGGTGCACGCCTCCGAACTGCTGCCCGAACGCGCCCTGCTGGGTGACCGCGCGGCGATAGACGCCCTGAACGAGCACCTCGTGCTACCGTTGGCCGCCGCCAGCGCCGATCTCTCGGACACGCTGGATGCGTACCTGGATTGCGGTGGAGCCGTCGAGACCTGTGCCCGCCAGCTGTTCGTTCATCCAAATACGGTGCGCTATCGGCTCAAGCGAATCGGCGACATCACGGGCCGGGATCCCATGAATCCGCGCGATGCCTACGTGTTACGTATCGCCGCCACAGTAGGCAGGCTGACTCGAACTCGTAACGAATCACCCACTCCTGCCACTGATGTGACTCCCGTCACAGACCCCAACGAGGGGGTGTAACGAGATTCGCGGATGGGGCGATCCGGACAACCCACTTGGTCTTTTGTGGACTCCTCACAAAAGACCAAAGCAAGCTTCATTCGCGCCGACATCTCGTGAGAGCGCGGCCACAGTGTTTTCTTAATCCCGTGATCGCATTGCTCGCCCCTGGACAGGGCTCTCAGACACCCGGCATGCTCACCCCTTGGCTCGAACTTCCCGGCGCCGCGGATCGCATCGCGCTGTGGTCGAAGGCCTCGGGGCTGGACCTGCTGCGTTTGGGTACGACTGCGACCGCGGAAGAGATCGTGGACACGGCTGTCACCCAGCCGCTCGTCGTCGCGGCCGCTCTGCTTGCCTTTGCTGAAATCCCGCAGGAATCGCTTCCCGCGGATACCATCGTCGCCGGACACTCGGTCGGCGAATTCGCCGCCGCTGCCGTCGCCGGAGTCCTCTCCGCCGATGACGCGGTGGCCCTGGCCGCCATCCGCGGAGCGGAAATGGCCAAAGCTTGCGCCCTCGAGCCGACCGGAATGTCCGCGGTGCTCGGTGGTGACGAAGCGGTGGTGCTCGCTCGTCTCGAGGAACTGGGCCTCGTTCCGGCCAACCGCAACGCGGTGGGTCAGATCGTGGCAGCGGGTAAGCTCGAGGCGCTCGAAGCCCTTGCCGCGAACCCGCCCGAAAAGGCTCGCGTCCGTGCTCTGCCGGTCGCCGGCGCCTTCCACACCGCGTTCATGGCACCCGCCCAGGACGCGGTCGCGGAGGCCATCGCCAAGATCGCTCCCAACGAGCCGACCCGGACCCTGCTGTCGAACTTCGACGGGCAGCCGGTCGGCTCCGGACAGGACGCGATCGACAAGCTCGCTGCTCAGGTCACCCGCCCCGTGCGCTGGGACCTGTGCACCGAAACGATCCGTACCGCAGGGGTTTCCGCGGTGGCAGAGTTGCCGCCGGCGGGCACCCTGGTCGGCATCGCCAAGCGGGAGCTCAAGGGCATCCCGAATCTGGCGCTGAAGACCCCGGCGGATCTCCCCGCGCTCGCCGAGCTGGCCGCAACCAGCTAGCTTGGCTCGCGGCCCGCTCTCATCAACGGCGATGGAGCAATCGGGTCGCAAACAACGAAAATCCCCACCCCTCACAGAAGATAAGGAGCCACCACAGTGGCCGCTCTGACCCAGGAACAGATCGTCGAAGAGCTCGGTAAGATCATCGAAGAGGTGACCGGCATCGAGCCGTCCGAGGTCACCATCGAGAAGTCCTTCGTCGACGACCTGGACATCGACTCGCTGTCGATGGTCGAGATCGCCGTTCAGACCGAGGACAAGTACGGCGTCAAGATCCCGGACGAGGACCTGGCGAGCCTGAAGACCGTCGGTGACGCGGTGGCGTACATCCAGAAGCTCGAGGCGGAGAACGCTGACGCGGCCGCCGAGCTGAAGTCCAAGTTCGGCGCCGAGGGCGAGTAGGACCCACCGTGACCACTCCTTCCACCTTGAACGGGAACTTTCCCAATGTCGTCGTGACGAGCATGGCGGCGACCACGTCGATCGCCGGTGACGTCGATGCGACGTGGAAGGGCCTCCTCAATGGCGAGAGCGGCATCGACACTCTCGAGGACGACTTCATTGCGGAGTACGACCTTCCGGTTCGAATCGGCGGCCACCTGAAGGTGTCGCCGGACACGCTGCTCGATCGCGTCGAGATCCGTCGCATGGCGTATGTCGAGCGCCTCGCCATCACGCTCGGTCGTGAGGTGTGGAAGAACGCCGGCTCGCCCGAGGTCGATCCGTTGCGGCTGGGTGTCGCCATCGGCACCGGTCTCGGCGGCGGCGACGCGCTGATCGATTCGGTCGACAAGCTGAAGAACGGTGGCTATCGCAAGATTTCGCCGCTGGCTGTTCAGATGGTCATGCCGAACGGTCCGTCCGCCGTGGTGGGTCTCGAACTCAAGGCCCGGGCAGGAGTGATCACTCCGGTCTCGGCGTGCTCGTCGGGTTCGGAGGCCATCGCCAACGCGTGGCGGATGATCGTCATGGGTGACGCCGACATGGTGGTCACCGGCGGTGTCGAGGGCTTCATCGACTCGGTGCCGATCGCCGCGTTCTCCATGATGCGGGCCATGTCGACCCGCAACGACAACCCGAAGGCGGCCTCGCGCCCCTTCGACAAGGACCGCGACGGCTTCGTCTTCGGCGAGGCGGGCGCGCTCATGGTCATCGAGACCGAGGAGAGCGCCAAGGCGCGCGGCGCCACCATCCACGCCCGGCTCATGGGCGCGGGTATCACCTCCGACGGGTTCCACCTGGTGGCGCCCGATCCGGAGGGCAGCGGTGCGGCTCGCGCCATGCAGCGCGCGATGCAGACCGCCGGGCTGTCGGCCTCCGACATCACCCACATCAATGCTCACGCGACTGCCACCCCCGTCGGTGACACCGCGGAAGCGAACGCGATTCACAAGGCAGGCGTTCAGCATGCCTCGGTGTACGCGCCCAAGTCGGCCCTGGGCCACTCGATCGGCGCCGTCGGCGCCCTCGAGTCGATTCTCACGGTGCTCAGCATCCGGGACGGCATCGTCCCCCCGACGCTGAACCTCGAGAACCAGGATCCGGCGATCGATCTGGATGTCGTGCACGGCGCGGCGCGCCAGCAGGACATCCAGTACGCGATCAACAACTCCTTCGGTTTCGGTGGGCACAATGTCGCGCTCGCCTTCGGCCGGTACTGACGCGCAAATTTCCAGAAGAACCGCGCACTTCTAGAACCGGTCAGTAGACAAGCGATCCCGGTAGGGGATCCGAACAGCTCTTCGGCTTTCGGATCCCCTACCGGGGCAACGACATTCGCAGCCGCTAGCAGCGACCGCGCTTCCTTATACGAGGAGAGTTCGCGATGACCATCATGGCTCCCGCACACGCTGACACCACGACCGATCCCCGTGACCCGCTGGGCCGGTTGCAACGTTTCTTCGATCCGGGAACCGTGCTCCCGCTGCACCCCCGCGACAAGTCCGGCGTGCTGGCCGCCATCGGTGAGGTCGACGGTGTCCGCACCGTCGCGTACTGCTCCGATGCGACCGTGATGGGCGGCGCCATGGGCGTCGAGGGCTGCAAGCACATCGTCGATGCGATCGATACCGCCATCGAATCCAAGATTCCCGTTGTCGGCCTGTGGCATTCGGGCGGCGCCCGGCTCGCCGAGGGCGTCGAGGCCCTGCACGCCGTCGGCCTGGTATTCGAGGCCATGGTCCGCGCGTCCGGCCAGGTCCCCCAGATTTCCGTGGTGCTCGGCTTCGCCGCCGGTGGCGCCGCCTACGGTCCCGCGCTGACCGATATCGTGATCATGGCTCCGGAAGGCCGGGTCTTCGTGACCGGGCCCGACATCGTGAAGACCGTGACCGGCGAGAGCGTCGATATGGAGACCCTGGGTGGCCCGGTCACCCACGGCAAGAAGTCCGGCGTCTGCCACATCGTCGCCGATGACGAGTCCGACGCCATGCACCGGGCGCGCCGCCTGGTCTCGATGTTCGCCGAGCAGGGCGAATTCGACCTGGCCGCCGCCGCGCACGGCGACGTCGACCTCAAGGCCATGATGCCGGAGTCGGCCAAGCGCGCCTACGACGTCAAGCCGATCATCAACGAGCTGCTCGACAATGTCGACGGCGAAAGCACTTTCGAGGAACTGCAGGGCGGCTACGCCCGCTCCATGGTGGTCGGCCTGGGCCGCCTCGGCGGTCGCACCGTCGGCGTGCTGGCCAACAACCCGATCCGCCTGGGTGGCTGCCTCAACTCCGAGAGCGCCGAGAAGGCCTCGCGTTTCGTGCGGCTGTGCAACGCCTTCGGCATCCCGCTGATCGTCGTCACCGACGTGCCCGGCTACCTGCCCGGCGTCTCGCAGGAGTTCGAGGGCGTGGTGCGCCGCGGCGCGAAACTGCTGCACGCCTTCGCCGAGGCCCGCGTCCCGCGCGTCACCCTGGTGACCCGCAAGATCTACGGCGGCGCCTACATCGCCATGAACGCCCGCGCCCTGGGCGCGACGGCCGTCTACGCCTGGCCCGGTTCGGAAGTCGCCGTCATGGGCGCCAAGGCCGCGGTCGGCATCCTGCACAAGAAGGCCCTCGCGGCCGCTCCCGAGGAGGAGCGCGAGGCCCTGCTCGAGCGCCTCACCGAGGAGCACGAGCGCATCGCCGGCGGCGTCGAGCGCGCCATGGCCATCGGTGTCGTCGACCAGATCGTCGATCCGGCCAAGACCCGCTCCACCATCGCGGCGGCGCTGGCCGCGGCTCCGGCCCGGCCGCAGCACAACAAGAACATTCCGCTGTAACTCGTTACGCGGCAACGCAATAGCGGGCGGCCTCCTCGGAGGCCGCCCGCTTCGCTTTTCCGATGGCCGCCGTGTACAAAACTTACGAAATGCTGGGGATACGGGCTGGTCACCCCGGGGATACGGTGCGTGCCTAGCGTGCGGTCCATGTCTGAGACGTTCGAGGCCGCAGCGGCAGCAGAGGTCGGGGTGGCGGGGGCGCCCCGGACTGCGTGGTATCGCTCGATGTTCGTGCAGTTGCTGGTCGCCGTGGTGGCGGGCATTGTGGTGGGGCGGCTGTGGCCGTGGCTGGGGACGGATCTGAAACCGTTGGGGGACGGGTTCATCAAGCTGATCAAGATGGTGATCGCGCCCATCGTGTTCTGCACGGTGGTGCTGGGGATCGCGCATGTGGGCAACCTGAAGTCGGTGGGGCGGATCGGGGTCAAGGCGCTGATCTACTTCGAGGTGGTGACCACCTTCGCGCTGCTGTTCGGGCTGGCGGTCGGGAATCTGGTCAAGCCGGGCGCGGGATTCAGCATCGATGCGAAGACGCTGGCGACCGGGGCCGATCAGATCGCGAAGACGACGAAGAACGGCGAGCTCCCGCACACCGTCGACTTTCTGATGAATATCATTCCCACCTCGTTCATTTCGGCGTTCGCCGAGAACAAGCTGCTGCAGGTGCTGTTCGTCTCGGTGCTGTTCGGCCTGGCGCTGGCCAAGTTCGGGGAGAACGGGCCGCCGGTGGTGCTGGAGGCCATCGACCATGTCAGCCGGATCCTGTTCATCGTCATCGGCTGGATCATGCGGCTGTCGCCGCTGGGCGCGTTCGGGGCGATGGCGTTCATCATCGGGCAGTACGGGCTGAAAACCCTTGGCACGTACGGGAAGCTGATCGCCTGCTGTTATGGCGCGGCGGTATTGTTCATTCTGGTGCTGGCGGCGATCACGCGGCTGTATGTGGGCGCGAATCTATGGAAGTTCCTGCGCTACATCAAGAATGAGTTGTTCGTGGCGCTGGGCACCGCCTCGACCGAAGTGGTGCTGCCGCGGATCATGACCAAGCTGGTGGACGCGGGCTGCTCGCGCGCGACCACGGGATTGGTTGTGCCCACCGGGTATTCGTTCAATCTCGACGGCGCGACGCTGTATCTGGCGATCTGTGTGCTGTTCCTGTCCCAGGCGCTCGGCGTCGATCTGAGCGTGGGCGAGCAGATCACCGCGCTGCTCACCCTGATGCTGACCTCCAAGGGCATGGCCGGGGTGCCCGGTTCCTCCTTCCTGGCGTTGTCGGCAACGATCAGCGCCATCGGGCACGGGTCGATTCCCGTTGCGGCCGTGGCGATTCTGCTCGGCGCGGACCGGCTCATGGACTCCATGCGGGTGACGGTGAACCTGCTCGGCAACTGTGTCGCCACGCTGGTCGTCGCCAAGTGGGAGGGGCAGTTGGACTCCGAGCGGCTCGCCCGCGTACTCGACGGCAAGCCGGTGGAACCGCTGCCCGACCCTGATCCGATGGCCGACCCGGACTCGATGGCCGACCCGGACTCGATGGCCGATCCGGCGCGGGTGTGAGCGTCAGGCCGGGGGGATGTTGGCGTTGTGGTGGAAGATGTTGTCCGGATCCCAGGTGGATTTGATGGCGGTCAGGCGGGAGTACTTGTCGCCGTAGGACTCTCGCAGCCGGGCCGGATCCTCCTCGGCGAGGAAGTTGACGTAGGTCGCCGAGGAGTTGGCGTACGGGCGCAGAGCGTCCCAGAGGTCGCGGACCCATTGACGTTCAGCGGCGAAATCGGCCGGGTCCGGGGTCATGGCGCTGATGTTGACGACCCAGCAGGGATGACGGGGACCGCTGAAAGCCGTTTCGCCGTCCGGGATTTCGCTGTAGGCGCCGCGCAGCGGGAAGATCGGGACGAGGGTCAGCGGGGAGCTGCGCAGTGGGAAGCGGTCGATGATGGTGGTCAGGACCGCGTTGGACAGGTCGTCGACGTAGAGGGACTTCTCGTAGGCGGGCAGGCCGGGCGGGGTGCCGGCGTCGAACATCTGCTGCAGCGCGGTGTACGGGATCGGGGTGACCAGGTCCCAGGCGGGCGCGGGAGCGGCGTCGCGCAGCGGCTTCACCACCGACTCGAGTTCGGCGGGCGAATCGAAACCGACGATGGCCACGGCGCAGCCCGGCCGGCCCTGATACTGCTCGGGGACGAACGGTTCCGGCGGGCCGCAGACGGCGAAGACCGCCGCGCAATAGCCGGCGGGCAGGTTCTCGATGAGGGCGCGGCCCGCGGCGAGACCCGCGGCGGCGGTATCGGGTGTCCACCACAGCATGGTGAGCTGGGCCAGCGGCGAGAGCTCGTGCAGGGCGAAGGTGAAGGTGGTGACGATGCCGAAATTGCCGCCGCCGCCACGCAATCCCCAATACAGGTCGGGGTTCTCGTCGGGTGAGGCGGTGACGATGCGGCCGTCGGCGGTGACCACCTCGGCGGCGACCAGATTGTCGCAGCTGAGGCCGTGGCGCATGGTGAGCCAGCCCATGCCGCCGCCGAGCGTCAGGCCGCCGATGCCGGTGCTGCTGATGAAGCCGCCGGTGACGGCGAGGGCGTGCGCGGTGGTCGCGGCATCGACCTGGGCCCAGGTCGCGCCGCCGCCGCAGCGGGCCAGCTTGGCGTCCGGGTCGACCGTGACCGAGTCGAGGGCGCGCAGGTCGATCATCATGGCGTCGTTGGCGACCGCGTGGCCCGCGTAGTTGTGGCCGCCGCCGCGCACGGTCAGGTCCAGGCCGAAACGGCGGGCGGCCAGCACCGCGGCGGCCACCCCGGCGGCGCTGGCCGGGCGGACGATGATCCGGGGGCGGCGATCGAAACAGCCGTTCCAAACCTTGCGCGCCTGTTCGTATTCCGCGTCCTCGGGGGTGATCACCACCCCGTCGACCGTCGCGCGCAGCCCCTCGATATCGATTTCCGCAGTGGTCATATCCCGCTCCTTCGGTGTATCCGCCTATCGACAGACGCTCGGTGTCGTGCTGCTCTCCAGTCGTTACGCGCGGCGCGCGGCCGGGGTTCAATTCGCGGGTCGGCGGGCACAGCCCGGGCGTATGGTGGCCTGGCTGGCATTTGGGGCATCGGCGGAGGCGGCATGCGGCTCGATCCGGGGGCGGAGTTCGCGGGGTTCACGATCGAGCGGGTGCTCGGCCAGGGCGGCATGGGCGTCGTGTATCTGGCCCGCAATCCGCGGCTTAACCGACTGGTTGCCCTGAAAGTGCTGGGCGATCTGATCGCCACCGATCCGCGCGGCCGCGCCAAGTTCGAGCGAGAGGCGGCGCTGGCGGCCCGGCTCGAGCATCCGAACATCGTCGCCATCTACGATCGCGCGGGTTCGGAGGCCGAAACTCCGTGGATCTCCATGAAATACGTCCCCGGTGGCGACGTCGCGCAACTGATCGGCAACCGCGGCGGCCCGCTCTCCCCCGACGAGGCCGTCCGCATCCTCACCGACGCGGCGCAAGCCCTCGACCACGCCCACCGCCACGGCATCCTGCACCGCGACGTGAAGCCCGGCAACATCCTCCTCGACCACACCGACACCGGCCGAGACAACTACGGCCACGCCGGGGACCGCGCCGTCCTCACCGACTTCGGCATCGCCCGCGCCCTCGACGACACCCTCACCATGACCGGCACCGCCGCCACCTTCGCCTACGCCGCCCCCGAACGCTTCCACGGCACCCCCGCCGACCACCGCGCCGACATCTACTCCCTCGGCTGCACCTTCTACGAACTCCTCACCGCCACCCAACCTTTCCCCCGCACCGACCAAGCCGCCATCATCGCCGCCCACCTCCACACACCCCCACCCCGACCGACCGCCACCCAACCCACCCTCCCACCCGGCCTCAACGACGTCATCGCCATAGCCATGGCAAAAAGCCCCGAAGACCGCTACCCCACCTGCGCCGCCCTCGCCGACGCCGCCACCAAGGTCCTGACCCGAGCCAGGACATCCCCCACCCCACTCGAAAACCCGCGCACCGCCCCAACTCTCGCCGCCCAACCCCGCCCCGAATTCATCGAAACCCTCCCTCCGGCAACCCTGACACCGCCCGGCAAAACCGCTGCCCCTCCTCCGCCATCGAGCAAACATGCGGCCCCCGACCCGCCTCCCCCGGCCGATCGGCCCGAGCCCTCCGACACGACCGCCGAAGTGCCGGAATCAATTCGCGCCGCCCTGGACAGCCCCCACCCCGAAATCCGCCTCGGAGCCGTCCAAGCCCTGGCCACCCAGCTCTCCTCCGCCGACGCCCGCCGCGCCGACGCCGCCCGAAAAGCCCTCCACCACATAGCCACCCACGACTCCCCGGCCGTAGCATCCGCCGCCCGCGAAGCCCTCGGCGGCGCCTCGACCATGGACAGCCCCCGAATCCCCAAGGACCGCCGTCTCGTCGGCGAACCAATGCCGGATCGCGAAGGCCGCAATGCCCCGGACGAGCAACAGACGACCGGTGAGCAGCAGCCGGGCATCCATTCGGACAGGCCCCAGCAGTCGGACAGGCCCCAGCAGATAGACGATCGGGCCGAGGACCGCCCCGGCTCGATCCGCCGACCAGAGACCGGTGGCGTCGAACCTGCCGGCATGGCAGCCCTCGATACCCCTCCCGCTCAGGGGGATTCGCGATCTGTCCCCGGCCGGGAGGTGACCGGCCAGCGGCCTTCGAGCCGGTGGGCCAGGGGCGCACCACTATTGCGGATCTTGTCCGGGGTGCTCGCTCTCGCGGGCGCGGCGTTGCTCGGTTACTGCTTGTCCAAGCCGCCCGCGGTGGACATCTACTACGACAGTTCCGTCGATCCGCTCGGATACAAGAGCGGCTACTACGTGATGTCGCTGGCGATCGTATCGGCGCTCGCCGGTGCTACGGTCCTGATCCCGCGGATTCGGAAGGAGATCGGCCAAGGCGTGCTCATCGGGCTGTCGGTGGTCGGGGTATGGGCGACCGTCGTGCTCGAGGTCCTCGGCGGTCGGCTGGATAACGGTCACGCCGGTGGCGACCCGACCAAAACCGCCACGGGCTTCACCTTCGCTCTGTTCGGACACTACTTCCTGCTCGCCGCGGGGATAGTCGCGTTCCTCGCGCTCTGGCTGGCCCGGACGCGCGGTATCGGTCTTCGCACTCCCCGTGACGGCCTCTCGATCGCCACCCTGATCCTCGCCGTACTCGCCTGCGCGGCAATCGGAATCACCCACTCGCAGTTCGACGGACGGGCCTTCCTGAGCGATGACTACACGTGGGTGACCATCGCGGCGGCAACCACCGCGGTGGCGCCGATAGCGATGTCGTTCATGAGATCTCGTACCCTGGCGGGCGCGGTCACCATCGGCTGGGCGCTCGGCGGAGTGGCGCTGTGCTTCTTCTTCTACTCGCTGGGCCAGCCCGTCGACGAAACGACCGGCGAGGCCTACGGCGCGAACGGCAGTGCCACCGCGACCCGGCTATTGGCGCTGATCCTGGTCGCGCTCATGGTGATCGGTGTGCTCACCATTTACGGGGATGGGCGACACCGGGCCTCATCAGCTGAGTAGGCGGACCTTGTCGGCGGATTCGTTTTGGCTGGCGCATTCCTGGTAGGGGTTGGGGGTGCCCTGGCGTTCGCCGCAGACCCAGCGGACGGTGTCGACCACCACCGCGATGTCGCCGTTGGATTTCTTGCCGCGTTCGTCGGCGTAGGCGGTGACCACCGAGAGGGCGGTGGGGCAGAAGTCGTTGCCCTTGGCGGTGGCGGCTACTACGGCCAAACCCCAAGGGCCCGTGCCGCAGTGGACGGCTTCCATGCCTGCCGCGGGGAAGGGGGCGGCGGAGGTGGGGGCGGGTTTGGCGGAGGTGGCGGCGGCCGGGGCGTCGGCGGCCTTGGTGGAGTCGTTGCAGGCGGTGAGGGCGAAGGCCGCTGTCAGGGCCAGGGCCGCGCCCGCGATCGCTGTGGTCCGCACGAAAAACCCTCCTCGTCGGCTGCCCCTCCCCTGGGCATTCTGCCCGGTTCGCCGCGATCGCGAAGGTAGGCACGCGCAATTCACGAGACAAGCCCAGCGTGTGGCAACACCGGTCGGTCCGCGTGGCGGCAGAGCTACTACCGAACCAAGGCGAGCAGGTCAGCCGACGTCGCGCCGCAGCCAGGTGACCTCGGCGCCGTCGCCGCCCAAGCGGTAGGGGTCGAGGATGTCGTCCCAGGCGGTGCCGAGGGCGCGGTCGATTTCCGCGGCGATCTCGGCGGCGGAGTTGCGGCCATGGGCGCGGGCCTGGGCGACGATGGCGCGCAGGCGGTTCTCGCCGACCATGATGTCGCCGCTGGCGCCGGTCGCGCCGTTCCAGAGGCCGAGGCCGGGGACGAAGGAGAAACGCTCGCCGTCGACGCCCTCGCTGGGATCCTCGGTCACCTCGAAATAGAGCACGGGCCAATCCCGCAATGCTCTGGCTAATCTGCCTCCGGTACCGACCGGGCCGTACCAATCGGTGGTGGCGCGCAGCTGTCCCGGATCGGCGGGCTGTGCCGTCCAGCGGAGTTTCGCGGGAGCCTTGAGCGTGGAGGTCAGGGCCCATTCGATGTGCGGGCACAGCGCCGCCGGCGACGAATGGATATAGACGACCCCAGACGTCGCTTCCGCGAACTGACTAGACGCGTGCACCACTGACACCTCCGGCTCGACGAGGGACGTCTTCCCCAACGGCCCCTGCTCGAGCTCGGCGTTGCCCGAGTTTACTGGAGTGCCCGGTGTTGCGTGTGTTACTTAATGCCCGTGTCGGGGTCTACCCAAACTCCGCGATCACGGCATCGCTGAGGGGTGGCCAGGCCACGCGGGCCCAATCACCGAAATTTTCGTCCGCGAGCGCTAGACACGCCATGCCGACGTCCGGATCGACCCAGAGGAATGTCCCGGACTGCCCGAAGTGCCCGAAAGTGCGCGGCGAGTTCGCGCTACCGGTCCAGTGCGGAATCTTGTGGTCGCGAATTTCGAATCCCAGCCCCCAGTCGTTGGGTCGCTGCGAACCGTATCCGGGCAGCACGCCATTGCGATCCGGGAATTGCACTGTGCTTGCTTCGGAAACCAATTCGGCACTCACGACCACCGGTTCCAGCAATTCTCCGGCGAACCGCAATAGATCTGCGACCGAGGAGCGGCCGGCATGCCCGGCCGGACCGACCAGCGCCGAGGAGCTCATGCCCAGCGGCTCGAAGACGGCCTCGCGCAGGTACTGATCGAACGGGATACCGGTCTGTGCCGCAACGAAATCCGCGAGCACCTCGAACCCGGCGCTGGAGTAGATGCGCTTGGCGCCCGGCTCGGCCAGCACGTCGGTGGTGTCGAAGGCGAGCCCGGAGGTGTGCGCCAGCAGGTGCCGCACGGTGGACCCGGGTGGCCCGGCGGGCTGGTCGAGCTCGATCGCGCCCTCCTCGACCGCGACCAGAACCCCGTACGCCACAAGCGGTTTGGTCACCGAGGCGAGGGGGAAGACCTTCGCGGTGTCGCCCTCGGTGTCCACCACGCCCTTGCCCCGCACGACGACACCCGCCGCCGCGTTCCGGACCGGCCACTGTCGGAGTTGTTCCAGCGCTCGCACGCCATCGAGCCTACGAGCCCGGGCAAACCACCCGGTACCGGGGTCGCCGCGCTACGAATGCACTTCCGGCGCAGCCACTTCGACGGCGGCGGCCCGGTTCAGCGCCGAGCGGCGGCGGCCGTAGCCGAAGTACACGACCAGTCCGACCGCCGACCACAGCGTGAAGGCCAGCCAGGTCACACCCGGCAGGTGGATGAGCAGCCACACGCACATGAGCACGCCGCACACCGGCACCAGCGGCACCAGCGTGCGGAACGAGCGCGGGAGATCGGGCTTGGTGCGGCGCAGCACCAGCACGCCGATGTTCACCAGCGCGAAGGAGACCAGCGTGCCGATATTGGTGGCGTTCACCAGTTCTCCGAGCGGAATCAGCGCCGAGAGCACGGCCACCACGCCGCCGACGATCAGCGTGTTGACCGTCGGCACCCGCTTCTGCCCGACCCGGGAGAGCACCTTGGGCATGAGCCCGTCGCGCGACATGGCGACCAGGATGCGGGTCTGCCCGTACAGCACGGTCAGCACGACCGAGGCGATGGCGATGACCGCGCCGCCCGCGAGGATGGTGGCGGGCCACCCGCGCCCGGTGACCTGTTCCAGCACGGTCGCCAGTGACGCCCCCGAGCTGCTCACATCGTCCACGCCGACCGCGCCGACGGCGGTGAGCGCCACCAGCACGTACATCAGCGTCACGATGCCGAGCGAAATGATGATGGCGCGCGGCAGATCTCGCTGCGGGTTCTTGGCCTCCTCGCCCGCGGTGGAGGCGGCGTCGAAGCCGATGAACGAGAAGAACACCATGGACGCGGCAGCGCCGATGCCGGAGACGCCGTAGGGCGAGAAGGGGTGCAGATTCGAGGAGGTGAACGCGGTGACCGCCACGCACACGAAGAAGATCAGCACCGCGATCTTGATCATGGTGGTGATCGTGGTGACCCGCGAGCTCTCGCGAATCCCGCCCAGTAGCACCACGGTCGCGAGCACCACGACGATGAACGCGGGCAGATTGAACACCCCGCCCTCGCCGGGCGGCTGCGCCAGCACATCCGGAATCCGCCAGCCGACGGTCGATCCCAGGAATTCGTTGAGGTACGCACCCCACCCCACGGCCACCGCCGCGACCGAGACGCCGTACTCGAGCAGCAGGCACCAGCCGCACACCCAGGCCACGATCTCGCCCAGCGTCGCATAGGTATAGGAGTAGGCCGACCCGGACACCGGCACGGCACTGGCGAGTTCGGCATACGACAGCGCCGAGAACAGCGCGGCCAGTGCGGCGATCACGAAGGAGACGACCACGGCGGGCCCGGCCAGCGGCGCGGCCTCGCCGAGCACGACGAAGATGCCGGTGCCCAGGGTCGCGCCGACCGACAGCGAGATCAGAGGAATCAGGCCCATGCTGCGGCGCAGTGCGGTGTGCTCGCCGTCGGCTTCGATCTGTTCTACGGGCTTGACGCGCAGCAATGTCGAGGTAATCCGTGGGATTCCGGGCATGTACGGCCACGCTACCTGCTCAGAGGTGCATTCCACCCATCAGGGTGTCGTGTCACGGCTATTCGCAGAACCCTCAGTTATGTACTGGCGTCGCAGCCGTGCACTGGGCGATCACGCGGCCTGGCGCGGTTGCCGGTACCGGTTACGATCGGTCACATCATGAGTGAGCAGGTCACGATCCACGGCGAGGTGGACGCGGGCTTCGGCCCGGTCGCCGACGCGTTCCGCCGCAACTTCACCCGGCACGGCGAAATCGGTGCGGCCGTGGCCGTATTCGACGGGGACCGGCCGGTGGTGGATCTGTGGGCGGGGCATCGCGATCGCAAGCGGCGGGTGGCATGGGAGCGCGACACCATGGCCCCGGTGTTCTCCTCCACCAAGGGCATGGCCGCGTTCGTGATGGCGTGGACGGTGTCGCAGGGGCTGCTCGACTACGAGGACCCGGTGGCCCTGCATTGGCCGGAGTTCGCCGCGCACGGCAAGGAGTCGGTCACCGTGCGGCAGCTGCTGGACCATCAGGCGGGCGTGCCCGCGCTGGATCGGGTGCTGCGGCTCGAGGATGTAGCCGATCTGGACGGCACGGCCACCGTGCTCGCCGAGCAGAAACCGTTGTGGCGGCCCGGAACTCGGCACGGCTACCACCCCATCACCGCCGGGTTGTATCAGCGCGAGCTGGTCCGCCGCGTCGATCCGCGGCACCGCACGCTGGGCCGCATCTTCGCCGAGGAGTTCGCCGCACCGCTGGGCCTGGACTTCCATATCGGTCTGCCCGAAGACGTTTCGATGGATCGCATTGCCGCCATGTCGGCCACCGAGGGCCTGGATGTGCTGCGTTACGAGCGAGATCTGCCGGTGCGCATCGGAATTCAGCTCTACAGCAAGCGCGGTCTGTCCTATCGGTCGCTCAACAGCCCGCGCATGGGGGCGGCCGCCCGCGCGGCCCGGCGCGAATTCCTCGCGGTGGAGAGCCCGGGTCACGGCGGCGTCGGCACCGCCCGCGCACTGGCTCGCGTCTACGGCGCGGCCGCCGCGCGCACCGGCGAGCTCCCCATCGAGCGAGAGCTGCTGGATCGCCTGGCCGCCGCGGACACCGCCGACGATGTACCCGCCGAGGATCTGGTGCTGCTCACCCCCAGCCGCTACCACCTGGGCTTCCGCAAGTCCCGCGGCAGTTTCCGTTTCGGTTCCGACAAGCGCGCCTACGGCACCACCGGCTACGGCGGCTCGTTCGGATTCGCCGATCCGGCAACGGGTCTCGGCTTCGGCTATGTGATGAACCGCCTGGGCATGGCGGTGCTCGACGACGTCCGCTCCCGCAATCTGCGTGAGGCCCTGCTTCGCTGTAGCTGATCGCCCGCCGGATTATCCGCGGACGTCGTGCACGTGGTGCACGAGGTCGTGGATGAAATAGCGAGCCATCGAGTCGATGGTGAACGCGGACCCGTTGCTGCGCAGCGCCGCCTTGTCGCGCTCGCCCACGGGCACGGATTCGAAGGCGCGGGCGACGGTTTCGGCGGCGGCAGCGAGTTCGGTGGCCACGATGGCGGTTTCAGCGGCGGCGTAGTTCTCGGCCACGGCCGTCACGTCCTGATCCCAGTTGGCGAACATGGGAATCCCGTTGTCCCCCACCGTGACCGTGGTGTCGTAGCCGCCGATCACCGGCCCCGGCCGGACGGACCCGGTGCGGGCGATGTCGAGTCGGTGACCGAAGATCCGGCACACGTCGCGGACGTGGGCGGCGTACTCCAGGGTCGACCAGGTGGAGTCGTCGGGGCGCTGGGCCGCGTCCGGTCGTTCCAGGGCGACGGCCAAGCGGGCCGCGCTGTCGCGGGTCAACCCCGGCACGGCCTCGAAGGCGGTGGCGGCGGGGTCGAATCCGCAGTCGGCGCAGGCGCGTTCGAGCACCCAGGTCCAGTCTTTGGCATCAGGAACGATCGGCATGGCAGATAACCTACTGTGGCATTAATTTATCTGCCACAAATATTCTGCCAACTGCCGCCAAGATGGCGACACGTTTGCTGTCACTCCATCCAGCGGTGCGCCTTCTCGAACAGTTCGAGGGTGATGGCGTGCAGGAAGTCGCCGACCTGCTTGGGGGCCTTGCCCGCGAAGGCGCGGGCGTGCGTGCCCTCCAGCACGATGCCCAGCTTGAAACAGGCCAGCACGCTGTACCAGGTGACGTGGCTCAGGTCGCGCTCGGAGAACTGCCCGTAGTGGGCGACCATCTCCTCGATCGTGGGCAGGCCGCCCACCGCGCCGAGCGAGCCAACCAGCGCCGCGCCGGTGGTGCCGGGCTCGGGGCGGGTGGCGATCTGCCAGCCCAGATCCAGCAGCGGGTCGCCGATGGTCGACATCTCCCAGTCGACCATGGCCACCACCTCGGGGCCGTCGAAGGAGAACATCATGTTGGCCAGGTGGCAGTCGCCGTGCAGGATGCCGGGTTTCGCGGTGGTGGGGCGGTTGCGGTCGAGCCATTCGCCGACCTTCTCCACGCCCGGGATCTGCGGGCCGGGGTAGCCCTCGTTGACGCCGTAGGAGTCGAGTTCCTTGAGCCAGCGCGGCACCTGGCGTTCCAGGAAGCCCTCCGGCTTGCCGTAGTCGGCCAGGCCGAGCGCCTCGTGGTCGAGGGAGCCGAGACGGGCGATGGCCTCTACGGCCGAGAGTCCCATCCGCCGGCGCACTTCCGGGTCGGAGGCGTGCAGCTCGGGGAGTTCGTTCTGCGGGTTGAAGCCGGTGATGGGCTCCATCAGATAGAAGGACGCGCCGAGCACGGACTCGTCGGGGCAGGCGGCGATCACCTTCGGCGCGCGGATCTCGGTGTCGCCGAGCGCGCCGAGGATGCGGGATTCGCGCTGGATGACCGTGTTGCTGGCCGAGCGCAGATGCTTGGGCCCGCGCCGCAGCACGTAGTCGCGACCGCCCCGGGAGAAGCGCAGCATGATGTTCTGGGTGCCGCCGCCGAGCGGCCGCACCTCCTCGAACTCCCCGCCGGGCAAGCCCTGCTCTTCCATCCATTTGCCGACAATGGCGAAATCGACGACGTCACGATCCACTTCGACCGGCTGCGCTACAGACATGCCGCCCATTGTGCCGTAGGCCGCACGAGAAACTGAAGGCGTCCGCCCGCAGTAGTGGCGCGGGCCTCGTTCACCCAGGTCGCGGCGCGGTGTTCCGGGGGCGCAGGCGTAATGTTGCCGAGCAAATGCGCACCCTGTTGATCGACAACTACGACTCGTTCACCTACAACCTGTATCAGCTGATCAGCCAGGTGAACGGGAGCGAGCCCGTGGTCGTGCGTAATGACGAGGTGGCCACGCTCGAGGAGTTGGGGCTCGACGGATTCGACAACATCGTCATCTCACCCGGGCCGGGGCGGCCCGATATTTCCCGCGACTTCGGGATCTCAGCGGAATTGATCGCGCGGGCGGAGTTGCCGTTGCTGGGTGTGTGCCTGGGGCATCAGGGGATCGTGATCGCGGCGGGCGGGAGCGTGGTGGCCGCGCCGCGGGCCCGGCACGGGTATCCGGATCGGATCACGCATGACGGGCGGGAGTTGTTCGCCGGTGTGCCGCAGGACTTCTCGGCGGTGCGGTATCACTCGCTGTGCGCGGGGCGGCCGCTGCCGGAGGAGTTGGAGGTCACCGCGACCGCGCCGGACGGGGTGATCATGGGGGTACGGCATCGGAGTCGGCCGCAGTGGGGTGTGCAGTTCCATCCGGAGTCGATTTCGAGTGAGCACGGTGAACTGCTGCTGCGGAATTTCGCATCCCTGACCGCCGAATGGCACCGTCCACCCCGTCATCGTCCACCCCGTCATTCCGGCGTGCTTTTGGCCGGAATCCACGACGCGACGGTGGATCCCGGCCAAAAGCATGCCGGGATGACGGGGGAAGTCACCGGGATGACGGGTGGGGACTCAGTCCGCTATTCGGTCGAGCAGACGGTGATCGAGCGCGCGGTCGACACCGAGGCCGTGTTCGATGCCCTGTATTCGACCTCCCCGCATGCCTTCTGGCTGGACAGCGAGCACGTGGAGCCCGGCCTGGATCGCTTCTCCTTCCTCGGCGACGCGTCCGGCCCACTGGCCGAGGTGGTGCGCTACCGAGTCGGCCTCGGCCATGTCGAGATCGAATCCGCGACCGGGCACCGCACCGTGCCGGGTGGGGTCCTCGACTATCTATCCGCCGAGCTACGCCGCCGCGAGATCGACTTCCCGGATGTGCCTTTCGATTTCGCAGGCGGCTATGTCGGCTATCTCGGCTACGAGATGAAGGTCGACTGCGGCGCGCAAGCGGTGCACCACGCCCCCGCACCCGATGCGCAGTGGATCTTCGCCGACCGCCTGATCGTGGTCGATCACGAGGCGGGACGCACCCACCTGCTGGCCTTGTCCGAGCCGGAATCCGCTGCCGCCAGCCAGGATTGGCTCGCCGCCACCCGGGCAATCGTGGAAACCCTTCCGACCTGGGAGAATCCGGCCCCGCTCGAACTGCATATGGACGAGGCGACGGTCGCCCCCTTCCTGACCCGCGGCCGCGACCGCTATCTCGCCGATGTCGCCGCCTGCCAGGTGCAGCTGCTCGCTGGCGAGTCCTACGAAATCTGCATCACTGACAGCGCCTATCCCCCGGGCGACGCCGATGGTCTGACCGTCTACCGCACCCTGCGCCGCAGCAACCCGGCCCCCTACGCCGCCTTCCTGCGCTTCGCCGACCTGGAGGTGGCCTGCTCCTCCCCCGAGCGCTTCCTCAAGGTGGACCGCCACCGCACGGTGGAAAGCAAACCCATCAAGGGCACCGCCCCGCGCGGCCATACCCCCGACGAAGACGCCGCCCTAGCAGCCGAATTGGCCCGCAACCCCAAAACCCGCGCCGAAAACCTCATGATCGTCGACCTGCTCCGCAACGACCTCGGCCGCGTCTGCGAAATCGGCTCCGTCCACGTCCCCCACCTGATGGCCGTCGAGACCTACACGACCCTCCACCAACTGGTCTCCACCGTCCGAGGCACCCTCCGCCCCGGCCTCTCCGTAATCGACTGCCTCCGAGCCTGTTTCCCCGGCGGCTCCATGACCGGCGCCCCCAAACTCCGTACCCTGGAGATCATCGACACCCTCGAAACCGAAGCCCGCGGGATCTACTCCGGCACCATCGGCTTCCTGGGCCTCAACGGCACAGCCGACCTGAACATCGTCATCCGCACCGCAGTCCGCCACAACGGCCACTGGCGAGTCGGCGCAGGCGGCGCAATAGTCCTCGACTCCGACCCCGCCGACGAATACCGCGAAATGCTCTGGAAGGCAGCCGCACCCCTGCGCGCCCTCCCGGGCCTGGCCGCCGAACCGCGGACCCCGCTGCCGTCTCGCGGCTAGCAGTCCTCTACTTGCGGCCGGGGCGACGGGGCTTGTCCTCGACCGGCTCGGATTCGGCGGGTTGGGCTTTGGTGAAGCGGCCGAGCAGGGAGATGCCGGGGAGTTTGTCCAGGCGGGTGAAGACCTCTTCACCCAGGGCGGTGAGGGATTCGAGGCGGGTGAGCATCTTGTCGTAGGCGACGAAGGCGGGTTCGGCCAGGGCGAGGGTGCGGTCCAGGCGGTCGATGGTGGCGTTGAGGCGGTTGACGGCGGTGGTGAGGTTCTCGATCAGGTCCGGGAGTTGGGCGGCCAGTTGGATGGAGGCGGGTGGGAGGCGGACCGCGGTGTCGAAGGCCGTGGTGGCGGTGACCTGGGCTGAGTCGAGGGCTTGGCCGGCCGCGTTCTGGGCGGCTTCGACGGCGGCCTGGGCGGCGGCGAGGATGTCGCCGGCGGTGGGGACGCGCGGGGTGGTGGGTTTGGGGCGGGGGGACGGGTTTTGGCGGCCGGAGCCTTTGGGGGTGGTCATGTGTCTACTGTGCCGGAGAATTTCCGGATTCTGGTGGAGGGATGGTCGCGATCTCCTGTCGGTGGGTCGTGGCATCATTCGGGCACGATGAAACTGACCAAAGGCGGGCATACGGCGGTTCCGACATCGCTTCTGACGGTGGTGCTTTCGTGGCGGTCGGCGCACCGGGTGCGGGCGCAGGCAGTGCTGGTGGGCGACCACGGGCGGGTGCGGTCGGAGCGGGACTTCGTGTGGTTCGACGCGCCCCGGCACGTATCGCAGGCGGTGACGGTGGATCGGGAGCCCGAGGCCGGGACGGCGCGGCTGTCGGTGTCCTTGCCGCGCACCGGGTCCGAGGTGGCGGGGATCGTGGTCATCGGGTCGGTGGAGGGGAGTTTCGCCGAGGTCGCGGGGTTGCGGCTGACCGTCTTCGATCATGACCGGGCAGTCGCTTGGTATGACGTGGAGGCGCCAGAGCGGGTTCCGGCCATGGTGCTGGGCGAGTTCTCGCGCACCGAAGATCCGGGCGGGGACGAGATTTCGAGTGATGGCTGGGAGTTCCGGGCATTGAGCGACGGGGGCGTCAGCCTCGCCGGGCTGGTGCGCGAGTTCGGGGTGCGGATCGATCCGGCCCGCGCCCACGCACCGGAGCCGCGGCGCACCCCGCCGCCGCCGAATGCCGAACGCGCGGACTGGCATCCGGACCCGCGCGATCCGGCCCGCCTGCGCTGGTGGGACGGCGCCACCTGGACCGCCTCGACTCGCCCGGTCACGCCGCAGGATTCGCGCCACTGCCCGCGCTGCGGCGCACCCCGCCGACGCCTGCTGGGCGCGGCGGCCGGACTGTTCGGCTCCTCCCCGCTGTGCCGCGAATGCGCCACCGAGACAGCCGAATACCTGCGTGCCTGGCTCCCCCGCGCCGAGCGCACCCTGCGCGGCCTCGACCCCGCCGACGATTGGGAGACCCACTGGGCCGCCCTGCGCTTCCAGCGCATAGACCGTGCTCCGGCCCTCGATCTGCTGCGCCCGGTGGCCCACGACCATCTGGAACGCCTGGTGGCCTTCACTTTCGCCGACGGCGTGGTCGAACAGGCCGACCTGGAGGACTTCGAGGACACCGTCGCCGAGCTGTCCCTGACCGGCCCGCTCATCGAGGACCTGCGCCGCCGCGTGCACCGCGGCCGCATGCTCACCCGCCTGCGCTCGGGTGAACTCCCCCTGGCCCAGACCACCGGCCTGCACCTGGACCCCGACGAACGCGTGCACCTCGATATCCCCGCCGCCCACATCCGCCACCTGGCCCGCGGCCCCAAGCGCACCGAGGGCCGCCTCATTGTCAGCAATCGCAAGCTCCGCTTCACCGGCTCCGACGCGGGCACCGAAATGCCCTGGGCCCGAGTGGTTTCGGTGATCTCGACCGATGGCCTGGTCGAGGTCGCCGCCACCTCCGCGAGGGGCGGCGCGCTGCTCGAGGTCGCCGACCCCGACTTCGTCGCCGCCGCCATGGAGGGCGCTCTCCGCATCGCCAAACGCCTGGCCCTCACCCCCGGCCGCCGCGACACCCGCACCATCCCGCCGGACGTCAAGGCCGTCGTCTGGCAGCGCGACGGCGGTAAATGCGTCGAATGCGGTGACAGCCACTACCTCGAATTCGACCACATCATCCCGATCAGCCGCGGCGGCGCGACCAGTCCCGCCAACCTGCAGATCCTGTGCCGCGGCTGCAACCGCACCAAGGGCACCCACATCTGACCCCGCTTGTGTGAAACGGACGCATCCAACCGCAGAGACGCGCGACGAATCCCGGAATGTGGCGAATCCGACGCCATGCGATGAATCATGTTGAGCGGCAGTCGGTGTGGTTCTAGCGTCCGAGGGAAGCGCGGCGAGTCAGGAGATCGACATGCAGGTAGCGGTGGTCGGCGGAACCGGAACATTGGGCGTCCCGGTGGTTCTCGATCTGGTCTCCCGGGGCCACACGGTGCGCGTCCTGAGCCGATCCGCGCCCGCCGAACCCGTGCCCGGCACCGAGCACCACCCGGTCGATCTGGCCACCGGCGCGGGTCTCGACGCCGCTTTGGAGGGCGTCCACACGGTCGTCGATACCGCGAATCACCGCAGCCTGCGCAGCGCCCGGGTCATGGTCGAGGGCGTCCGCACCCTGTTGGCCGCCGAGCAGCGCGCCAAAGTGGGCCACCACGTCGAGATTTCGATAGTCGGCTGCGATCAGGTCCCTTTCTCCTACTACCGCACCAAGGTCGCCCAGGAACGACTGGTCACCCAGGGCCCGATCCCCTGGACCCTCCTGCGCGCCACCCAATTCCACGATCTCATCGACGAAATCCTCGGCGCCGCAGCCAAGTTCCGCATTTCCCCGCGCGGCTCCATGCTCTTCCAGCCGATCGACACCGCCGCCGTGGCCACCCGGCTGGCCGACGCCGTCGAATCGGGCCCCTCCGGCCGCCTCCGCGACATCGGCGGCCCGGCCGTCCAATCCCTGGCCGCCCTGGCCGATCTCCGCCGCCGCGCCCTCGGCCAGCCCCTGCTCCCGCTCCCCATCCCGCCCGTCGGCCGAGCCATCCGCCGAGTGCGCAACGCCGCGCTCTGTCTCGACAACGCTGGCGAGACCCTGTCTTTCGACTACTCCGAATGGCTCCACCGCCGCTATTCCTAGCCGCCGTTCCAATCTGATTCCATCGTCGCCGAGCCGCCGACCCCCGGCCATCCGGAATCCCCCGGAGAATCCCCGGATTCCGGTGCCGCCGGTCCCTAGCGCATGACGCGCAGAACCGTCGGTTCGGCGCAGAACTGGGTGGTGGCCTGGACGAGCGTGAGTCCGGTCCGCGGCAGCCCGCCATTGTCGGTGACCGTGCACTGACTGCCGCCGATGTGTCCCGTGCCGTCGTCGAGGAAGTGGACCTCGGCCGTGACCAAGGGGGTCAGCTGGTCGCCGGTGAACGTCCAGAACTCGATCTTCCAGAGTTCGTAGCTGTCCCGGGCGGTGACGGCCACGTAGTTGGCGGCGGTGGTGTCGAGGCCGATGCCCGCCAGCTCCCCGGCGCGGGTGAAGCGGGTCGAGTCGCCGGTGGCGCGGTAGATGAGATAGCGGGTGTTGGAGGTGGCCAGCATGATCGGGATGATCAGCTCGTCGCGGCCGTCGTTGTCCAGATCGCGCAGGCGCGGTTCCGTGGTGCCCACGGACTGCTCGGTCATGGTCTGTAGTTGTTCACCGGTCGGGTCCAGAACCGTCAGGACGACCGAGGACTGCTGGCCGGTGCCGGTGTGGTGGACCTCGACAGTCAGCCCGGCCGGGTCGCGCGACTGCAGATAGCAGTCGGGAGGGGTTGCGGTGGTGGCGATGTCACCGCAGGGCGGCAGGTCGGAGACGGGCGGCGGCGGGGGCGAGGTCACGGGGGCGCGCTCGACGCTGGCCGGATTGCCGGACCTGGGGTTGGTCGCGGGGTGCTGCGTGCAACCGGCCGCCGCGAGTGCTGCGGCGGCCAGGATCACGACCGCGAGTTTCCTCCCCATGCAAGCGAGGATAGCGACGAATCGCCCAGCAACCCGCAACGAAACAGGACGATGAGAGATATACCGGACATCAAGTGCACAACTGCGCACATGATGGCGTATGGTGGTGGCGTGCTCGCAGCGCTCCGTCATCCGCAATTCCGCAAGCTGTTCACCGCCCAGGTGGTCGCCCTGGTCGGCACCGGACTGCTCACCGTCGCCCTCGGCCTGCTCGCCTACGACATCGCCGGCGGCCAGGCGGGCGCGGTGCTGGGCACCGCACTGGCCATCAAGATGATCGCGTATGTGGCTGTGGCACCGGTGATCTCGGCGTTCACCCAGCGACTGCCGCGCCGTCTGGTGCTGGTCTCCGCGGATGCGATACGCGCCGCAATCGCGCTGATGCTGCCGTTCGTCACCCACACCTGGCAGATCTACGTGCTGATCGCGCTGCTGCAATCGGCCTCGGCGACCTTCACGCCCGCGTTCCAGTCGCTCATCCCGTCGATCCTGGTCGACGAGGACGATTACACGCACGGCCTGTCGCTCTCCCGCCTGGCCTACGACCTCGAGTCGCTGCTGAGCCCGGTGCTGGCGGCCGCGCTGCTGACCGTCATCAGCTACCACTCCCTGTTCGTCGGCACCGCAGCCGGTTTCGTGGCCTCGGCCCTGCTGGTGGTGACCACCCGGCTACCGCGCCTCGCCCCGCCCGAACGCTCCGCCCCGCTGCTCGAGCGGATCACCGAGGGCGCGCGCATCATGATGAACCGCCCGGTCCTGCGCGGCCTGCTGGCCATGAACATGGTGGTCGCCGCGGCTACCGCGCTGGTGATCGTGAATACCGTTGTGTACGTGCGGGATCAGCTGGGCGGCTCGAACACCGGGGTCGCATTGGCGCTGGGCTGCTTCGGATTCGGCTCCATGGCGGTGGCGCTCTCGACTCCGCGCCTGCTGCGCTTCATCCCCGATCGCCGGTTCATGCTGACCGGCTGCGCGGTGCTGCCCATCGGCCTGCTCGCCGCGGCCCTGCCGACCCTGCTCCCCCGTCCGGTCGGCGCCGCCGTCCTGGCGCTGACCTGGGTTCTGCTGGGCGCGGGCACCTCCCTGATCAACACGCCTTCCGCCCGCCTGCTGCGCGCCCAGTCCGAACCAGCCACCCGCACAGCGGTTTTCACCGCGCAGTTCTCCCTCTCGCACGCCTGCTTCCTGGCCACCTACCCCATCGCCGGCAAACTCGGCGCGCTGGCGGGTATGCCGACAACGGCGATCACCCTGGCCGCGCTGGCTACACTGGCGGCTACGACGGCGGCGCGCGCGTGGCCCGCGTCCGCTCCGGCGGGCATCGAGGCGGTGTCAGCGACAGGAAGGTGAGGCGAAGGTGACCAAGGCGAAACCGCTACCCGCGGTGCCGAATCTCACCCACCCGGTCGAGCCGAGTCTCACCCACCCCGTCGACCCGGATCAGGCCCGGCTGGAGGCGGCCACCGCCACCTTCCGCATGCTCTCGGATCCGACCCGCCTGCACATTCTCTGGATCCTCGCCGAGGGCGAGGCCGATGTCACCGCCCTGACCGAGGCCTGCGGCGCCTCGCGCACCGCGGTCAGCCAGCACCTGGCCAAACTCCGCTTCACCGGCCTGGTCGAGACCCGCCGCGACGGCCGCCGCATCATCTACCGGATTCGCGACGGCCACCTGACCCGGCTGGTCCGCGAGGGCCTCAATCACGCCGATCACATCGTGACCGGCGAGCCCGCGCACGAGTAACCATCTCCCGGACGCACGCTCCTGGTCAGTGGGACCTGCTATCGCCCGCTGCCCGCATTCGCCTCGACGATATGCCTAATCGAAATATCGCAAGACGAATACCGAGAGGACGCGCATGCATCCCGAGCAGGGCAGCCCATTCGATGTGATCATCATCGGTGCCGGATTCGCCGGACTCTACGGCGTCCATCGGGCGGCGAAGGCCGGACTGAACGTGCTCGGCCTCGAGGCCGGCGACGACGTCGGCGGCACCTGGTACTGGAACAAGTACCCCGGTGCGCGCTGCGATGTGGAGAGCGTCGACTACTCCTACTCCTTCGACGAGGACCTGCAGCAGAGCTGGACCTGGACCGAGCGATTCGCCGCGCAGCCGGAGATCCTGGCCTACATCAACCATGTCGCCGAGCGCTTCGACCTGAAGCGCCACTACCGATTCGGGCAGCGCGTCACCGCCGCCCGCTTCGACGAGACGGCCGCGCTGTGGACCCTGCACACCGAGCGCGGTGACGAATTCCGTTCGCAGTTCGTGGTTTTCGCGACCGGCTGCCTGTCGACCCCGATCAAGCCGAATCTGCCCGGCATCGAAACCTTCGCGGGTGAGGAGCTTTTCACCGCGCAGTGGCCCGAGGAGGGCGCGTCCTTCGAGGGCAAGCGGGTCGGTGTCATCGGAACCGGATCCTCCGGCATCCAGGTCTCCCCGATCATCGCGCGACAGGCGCGGGCGCTCACCGTCTTCCAGCGGTCGGCGAACTTCAGCGTGCCCGTGCCGAACCGGCCGTGGACCGAGCAGGAGCAGGGCGAGATCCGCGCCACCTACCGGCAGCGGCGCGAGAACTCCTACTACGCACCGGCGGCCACGCCGCACCGCTCGCTCGAGGTCAAGGCGCTGGAGCTCACCGCCGAGCAGCGCGAAGCGGCGATGGAGGACCGCTGGAACGGTGGCGGCGTGCTGTTCAACAAGGTGTTCCCGGATCAGAACAGCGATCTGGCCGCCAATGAGCTGGTACGCGAGTTCGCGGTGGCCAAGATTCGCGCGAAGGTGCAGGACCAATCGGTGGCCGACGACCTCATCCCCTACGACCACCCGATCGGCACCAAGCGCATCTGCACCGACTCCGGGTACTACGAGATGTTCAACCGGACGAATGTGGATCTGGTGAACCTACGGCGCGAGGCCATCGTGGAGGTCACCCCGACCGGCATCCGCACCGCCGAGAAGTTCATCGAGCTCGACACCCTCGTCTACGCAACGGGTTTCGACGCCATGACCGGCACCCTGCTGCGCATCGACCTGCACGGCGCGAACGATGCCCGCCTCGGCGATGCCTGGGCCGACGGGCCGGTCACCTACCTGGGCTTCGGCATTCCGGGATTCCCGAACATGTTCAGCGTCAACAGCGTCGGCACGCCGTCGGTGATGGCGAATATGGTGCTGCACTCCGAGCAGCAGCTGGATTGGGTGCTGGCACTGGTGGAACACTGCCGCGCCAAGGGAATTCGCACCGTAGCGGCGCGCGAGGACGCCGCGGTCAAATGGACCGACCACCTGTTGGAGGTCGCCGAGGGCACGCTGTTCGTGAAGGCCGACTCCTGGTACATGGGCGCGAACATCGAGGGCAAGAAGCGCGTATTCATGCCCTACATCGGCGGCTTCGGCAATTACCGCCGCTACTGCGACGAGGAGCGCGACAACGGCTACCCGAACTTCGAGCTGGCTGTCTAATACTCCGAAACCAACGAAACCGGCTCGCTTCCCCTAAGAGGCGCGCCGGTCTCGTCGTCTCCGGACTAGGCGGGCAGGCCCAGACCGGTAGCCAGGACGGGCCACGACTGCTTCAGCGCGTCCTGCCAGTACCCCCACGAGTGGGTGCCGGTGGGCGTGAAGTCATAGGTGGCCGGGATACCCAGGCCGTCCAGCTTGGCCTTCAGGTTGTGGGTGCAGTAGTTGGTGGCGGCCTCGAGTCCGGCGCCGAGGGTGTTCTGATTGGCCCAGCCGGCCACACCGGGCAGGGTGTGCGGACCGTCGAGGGTGTCCCACTGGCCCGGCAGGCCGGAACCGCTGGAGATGAACAGGTTCAGGCCGCGCAACTGGTCGGCGTGCACGTAGGGATCGTTGGCGGCCCACATCGGATCGTTCTGCGGGCCGTACATGTTCTTGCTGTCACCGCCGCCCGCGGCGACCACGGTATTGACGAAGTTCCAGCCGATCGGATCACTGATCTGCGCGCACCCGCTGTACGCGGCGACCGACTGATACAGCCCCGGCGCGGCGATGGGCAACTGCAGTACCGAGGTGCCCGCCATGGACAGACCGGCAATCGCATTGCGCCCGTTGGTGTTCAGCGCCTTGTCGATGAGCGGCGGCAGCTCCTCGGTGAGGAAGGTCTTCCACTTGTTCACGCCCAGTGTGGGATCGGTTTCGCGCCAGTCGGTGTAGTAGCTGAAGCCGCCGCCGATCGGCTGCACCACATTGACGTTCTTGTCGGACAGGAAGTTCAGCACATCGGTCTGCTTCTGCCAGGTCGCGGAGTCGGTGCCGCCGCCCGCTCCGTTGAGCAGGTACAGGACCGGGGTGGGCTGCGAGGTGTCGGCGGCGCGCTGCACGTCGACCTCGATGTTCTTGTCCATGGCGGCCGAGTAGACCTGCAGGGTGAGGGTGCGCGCGTCGGTCGCCTTGCTGGAGGCGATCTTGGAGCCATCGGCGGAGGTGCCCGCGTAGTTCGGCGACGTGCCCGGGTCGGCGGTGGCGGTACCCGCCGCGATCGGTAGCAGAACGGTTGCCGTCAACGCTATGACCGCGCTGCCCCAGATCCTCTTCGAACGCACGCGGTATCTCCTCAATGCAGGTTGTTTCCGATCGGAACTAGTCAGCCCGCTACGTTGCCCTCCCGCACTGAGCAATTGCTGGCCCGAAGCTGAACTTGTCCTGAGAGGGCCGCTCGAGCACCGGTCAGAACCGGAAATCGACCCGCGTGTTCTGACTCACGACCGCCGCTCGGCAATCGCGATCGACTCCGGATTCGCCGCTGTCAGCGGGCTGCCGGTGGCCGTCGGCGCACTGTCGGCGGGCTGTCAGCGCGGGTGGGCATCGTCATGGACAACGAAGCAACCACCGCTGAAAGGCAAGCCAATGAACGACATCGCGCTCACCGAATTCGTCGCAGCCACCGCCGCCAAGTTCGATATGCCCGGCATCTCCGTCGGCATCTGGGTCGACGGCCGCGAGATCATCGCCAACTACGGCGTGACCAGCACCGAGAACCCGGTTCCCGTCACCGAGCACACCATCTTCTCGATCGGCTCCACCAGCAAGACCTTCACCGCCACCGCGCTCATGCGGCTGGTCGCCGAGGGCAAGGTCGACCTGGACGCCCCGGTCCGCACCTACGTCCCGGAGCTGAAGCTGCTCGACGAGGGCCACGCCGCCGCCATCACCGTGCGGCAGGTGCTCAACCACACCGCGGGCCTGGAGTGGAACCTCATCAACAACACCGGTGAGGGCGAGGACGGTCTGGCCGCGTTCGTGGCCTCCCTGGCGGAGCTGCCGCTGATCGGCAAGCCCGGCGAGCGCGCCTCCTACAGCCAGGCCGGATTCAACCTGCTCGGCCGGGTCATCGAGAACGTGACCGGGCAGCCGTTCGAGCAGGTCGTCGCCGAGACCGTACTGGAGCCGGTCGGGATGCGCGAGAGCTTCTACTTCCAGGGCGACATCATGACCCGCCGCTTCTCCGCCGGGCACGAGCGCCAGCAGGACGGCACCCTCGAGATCTCCCGCTCCTGGAAGGGCACCCGCGCCAACAATCCCGGCGGCGGGCTCGGCACCACCGTCTCGGATCTGTTGCGCTGGGGCCGATTCCACCTCGGCGACGGCCGCACCGAATCCGGCGAGACCGTCCTGCCCGCCGAACTGCTGCACCGGATGCAGGAGCCCACCATCACCCTGCGCGCCAGCACCCTCGCGGACGCCTTCGGGCTGTGCTGGATGCTGCGCGAGGTGGACGGTGTCCGCACCGTCGGCCACGGCGGCTCGGTGTTCGGCCAGTTCACCGAATTCCAGTTGGTCCCGGAGCACGATTTCGCCATCGCGATCGTCTCCAACGCCAGCCCCGACGGCGTCCCCGCCAACCAGGCCATTCTGCGCTGGGCCCTCGAGCACTACCTGGGTGTCATCGACAAGGACCCGGAGCCGCTGCCCTTCGACGCCGACCGCGTCGCGGAACTGCTGGGCGGCTACGAGATCGACGCCATGACCGCCGAATTCCTTGTCGAGGACGGCAATCTCTTCCTCGAATGCAAGGTCAAGCCCGAAATCCGCGCCGCCGCACCCGAATCCGAGATCCCCCAGGACCACCCGCCGTTCCCGGTCGGCCTGCTGCCCGACGACGAGTACATCATCACCGAGGGCTCCTTCCAGGGCCAGCGCGGCTTCCTCAGCCGCAACGACCGGGGCGAGATCACCGGCCTGGATCTCGCCGGTCGCCTCTTCACCCGGGCGTCCTGACCCGCGGGTCGCTCGAAAGGGAGCCCACGTGCGCGAAGCACGTGGGCCCCTTTTCAGTTGGCGGCCTCCTGCGCAAGCAGCTCCAGTGCCTCGGAGCGGGACAGTTCGCTTCCCCGGCGATATGCCTGATGGAACTCCTCCTCGCCGAGTCGAGTAGCGAGTTCGGTCGTGAGAGCGGCCAGTTCGGGGTTGCCGTGATCGAACAGGCCGCGCACGACTTCACTGAGGCCGAGCGCGGCGGCGGAGCCGATCGAATCACCCTCCAGGAGCCGGAGTTTCGCCAGCAACTCGGCGGTGTGGGCCACGGCCTGAGCGATCGTCGCCGAGTCACCGTAGACGAATGCGCCCTCGATCACCTGCGGAAGCAGGGCGCGGGCCGCCTCGGAATCGCCTTCGGCCAGCCGGTTGCGGAACCGGCACATCGCAATATGACCGGCAGCCATGGCCTCCGGATACGGCAGGCGACGGACACGGTGCTCGAGGTTGTCCAGGTCCCGGTCGGCCTGGCCGATATCGCCGGAGCGGCGGTGCAATTCGGCACTCGAGAGGAGCAGTACGGCCGCGAGACGCGAGAAACCCTCGGTCTCAGCAAGGCGCCTGGCGGCCTCGATATCCCGGGCCGCCTCGGCGAGGTCACCGCCGCGCATGCGCTCCTCGACGAGGGCGGTGCGGGCGGCGAAAATATCGTCCTCCGTATTGAGTTCGGAGGCGAGGGCCACGGCACGCCCGTAGGCGGCGAGCGCCTGTTCGTGCTCGCCCCGCAGCGAATGTTCGCGGCCGATAGCGAGCAAGGCGAGTCCCAAACCCCAGCGATCACCGACGGTTTCGAAGCCGCGCAGCGCCGCCTGCCGCTCCTCGGCCCCGGCGGGAAGCAGGCCCTGCCCGGTGAGCGCCACATCGCGGGCGAGGTGCGTGCTGGCCCGCACCCAGGGGTCCGGCCAGGCCATGGCCTGCGCGAGCTGCCGATCGGACAGCGTCTCGTCCTCGGCCTGGCCCGCCATGAGCGCGACCCAGGTCGGCATGGCCTGGTGGAATTCCAGCCCGCCGGCCTGCACACAGTCCTCGATCAGCGCGGGCAGCGTGCTCCCGGCCGGTGGCGAACCAGCCATCAACGCGATCACCCGAAATGCGGCGCGCGCCTGCCCCGTCAGCTCCTCCGCGAAGCTCAGCACCGCTGCCAGAGAGTTCTCGAACTGCGAGCTCATCCCTCGAATTCCCCAGTACCAGAACATCGCTCGCACCAGCCGCGCCGCGAGGGCCGCATCGCCGGTCGCCCGGTCGGTGGTGCCGTCGGCCGCATGGCCGGAAGTCCCGTGCGGCCCACCGAGAGCGCCGGCGCCGGCGTGATCACCGAGGGCGGCACGCAGGGCAGCGGTCAGATTGGCGTGTTCGGCATCGAAAAAGGCGATGGCGTCGAGTTGTTCGACGGCGCGGAGCTGCGGTTCGTGGTGTTCGGCGAGGGCGAGGTAGTAGTCGGTGAAGCGTGGCGTGAGGTCGTCGGTGGAGTGGCTCAGCTGCTCGGCGGCGTAGGCGCGGATGGTTTCGAGCATGCGGTAGCGGGGCGGGTCGTCGGGGGTGACGGTGACGAGGGATTTCTCGACGAGGGTGTCGAGGAGGTAGAGGATGTCGTCGACCGGGAGGTCGGCGTCGGAGCAGACGGCCTCGAGGGCTTCGACCGTCGCGCCGCCCGGGAACGCGGAAAACCTTCGGGCCAAGAGCTTTTCGGGCTCTTCGAGCAGATCCCAGCTCCACTCCACCAGGGCGAGCAGGGTCCGCTGGCGGGGTAGTGCTGTTCGGCTGCCGGAGGTCAGCAGCCGGAACCGATCGCCGAGCCGGCGGGCAACCTGATCGACGCTCATCGACCGCAGTTTGGCGGCGGCCAGTTCCAAAGCCAGTGGGAGGCCGTCGAGTTGGCGGCAGATCTCCACCACCGGGCCGACGGTGGTGTCGTCGACCACGAAGCCGGGGCGGATGGCCGCGGCGCGGTCGGCGAACAGCGCGACGGCCGAAGACCTTTGGGCCACAGCCGGATCGGTCGTCTCGACCGGCGGCTCGAAGGGGCCGAGATGGCAGAGCACCTCGCCGGTGATGGCCAGGGGTTCGCGGCTGGTGGCCAGCACGCGCAGCTGCGGGAGCCGGTCCAGCAGCCGTTCGGCGAGTTCGGCGGCGGCCGCGATGACGTGCTCGCAGTTGTCGAGCACCAGGACGGCGGGGCCGACGTCGAGCAGTTCGATGAGCCGGGCGGTCTTGTCGGGGCGCTCGGCGGTGTCGCCGTCGAGCGCGCCCGTCACTGCGTCCGCGAGTTGATCCGGGGCGCCCAGCTCGGCCAGCGGCACGAAGAACACCGCGCCGGAGGCATAGCGGTCCATGGCTTCCAAGGACAGCCGCGTCTTGCCGGCGCCGCCGGGGCCGACAATGGTGACCAGTCGCGCATCGGACAGCAGCGCGGTCAGTTCCTTCAGCTCGTCGTCGCGGCCGATGAAGCCGGTCAAGCGCACCGGCAGTGCGCGAGCGGCGGGTTCCCTACGCGGAGCGGGGATTTCGAGTTCGCCGCGCAGCAGCGCCAGGTGCGTGTCGCGCAACGTGGCCGACGGGTCGATCCCGAGTTCCTCGTCGAGCCGGGCCCGCATCTCCTCGTATACGCCCAGCGCATCCGACTGTCGTCCCGCGGCCGCCAGCGCTCGCATGCGCAACGCGGCCAGCCGCTCGCTCAGCGGATTCTCCGCGGCCGCGATCTCGAGATCGGCGAGCACCTCGGCGTAGCGGCCCAGGTGAATCTCCGCCTCGCAGCGATCCTCGACCGCCGACGCCCGCAGCTCGTCCAACCGCGTCGCGGTGGCCTGCGCGAACGGCGCGTCCAGCACATCCCCGAGTGCGGGGCCCCGCCACAGCGCGAGCGCCTCACCGAGCAGCCGCGTGGCCGCCTCGGCACGCCCGGCCGCGAGCTCCGCGCGCCCCTGCCGCACCAACTCCTCGAACCGGTCGACATCGACGCTCACCCCGGGCAGCCGGTACCCGCCGGTCCCGAATTCCACCGCGCCCACCCCGCGCACGGCCTTGCGCAGCCGGGACACCAGCGCCTGCAACGCCCCCGCCGCATCCGCGGGCGGCTCCTCACCCCACAACCCGTCGATCAATGCCGTGACCGGCACGTCCCGCCCCGATTCCAGCGCCAAGCGCGCCAGCAGCATCCGCACCCGGAACCCCGGTATCTCGACCGGGCTTCCGTCCTCCGCATGGACCCGAACCGGCCCCAGCACACCAACCTGCACCGGCCGAGTCTGCCAGAACGGCAGGTTCCGGGTCGCGCACCGCGAAGTCGGTGCATTACCTGCCAGGTAATCGACTCTCGCCCGGCCATCGGGCACAGTCGATCTCATGACCGATATCGCCATCGACCCCGTGGCCACCCAGATGTTCGCGACCATGCCGTTCACCGAGGGACTCGGCGTCGAGGCCCTCGACTGCGGTCCCGAGCTGGTGCGCAGCCGCCTGGCGTGGCGCGAGAACCTGTGCACGCTGGGCGGATCCATGCACGGCGGCGTGCTCATGTCGCTGGCCGATGCGACGGCGGCCGTGTGCGCCTTCCTGAATCTGCCCGAGGGCGCGCAGGGTACGACCACGGTGGAGTCCAAGACGAATTTCGTGCGCGCCCTGCGCTCCGGTCACGCCACCGCCACGGCCACGCCGCTGCACAAGGGGCGCAGCTTCATCGTGGTGGAGACCGAGATCCGCGACGACGCGGGCAAACTCGTCGCCAAGGTGACCCAGACCCAGGCGGTCCTCTAGGCGTACAGCTCTTCGATGAGGTCCGCGTAGCGCGCGTGGATCGGCTTGCGGCGCGGCTTCATCGTGGGCGTGAGCAGTTCGCTGCCGGGAGCCCAGAACTCGGGCACGATGCGGAATTTCCGGATCTGCTCGACCCGCGACAGCTTGGCATTGGCGGCGGTGACGGCCGCGCTGATCAGGATCTCCATCTCGGGATCGGCGGCCAGTACGACGGGATCGGCTGCCAGCCCGTGCTTTTCGGCGAATCCGGCGACGGCGTCGGGATCGAGCGCGATGAGGGCGACATTGTATTTGCGGTTGTCCCCCACCGCGATCGCCTGCGCCACCATCGGGCTGAATGCCTTGACCCAGTTCTCGATGGTGGCCGGTGACATGTTCTTGCCGCCCGCGTTGATGATGAGTTCCTTCTTGCGGTCGACGATCCGGAGGTAGCCGTCGAAGTCGAGGTCCCCGATATCGCCGGTGTGCAGCCAGCCGTCGGCGTCGATGACCTCGGCGGTCTGCTCGGGCCGGTTGAGATAGCCCTTCATGACAATCGGCCCGCGCACCAGCACCTCGCCGTCGTCGGCGATCCGAACCTCCAAGCCCTCCAGGGGCTTTCCGACGGTGCCGAGCTTGATCCGCCCGGGCGGGCAGATGGAGCCCATCCCCGATACCTCGCTCATGCCCCAGGCGTCGCTGACCTCGATGCCGAAACCGTTGAACCAGCGCAGCAATTCGGGTGAGACGGGGGCCGCGCCGGAGATGGCGATCTTGAGGTCGTCGAGGCCCAGCGCGGTGCGTACCTTGGACAGCACCAGCCGATCGGCGATGGCATGCTGTGCCCGCAGCGCTGCGCCGATGTGGTCGCCGTCGAGTCGCAGATCCGAGTACCGGCGGCCCACGCCGACAGCCCATTTCGCGAGCGCGGCCTTGGCGCCGGTGGCCTCGCCCAGCTTCTCCTCGATGCCGGTGCGCAGCTTCTGCCAGACCTGCGGCACCGCGCCGAGCAGGGTCGGGCGGCAGTCCGCCAGTCCGGGCGCGAAGCCGGTGCGGTCGGCGACGGTGGTGATCGTATTGCCCACGCCCATACCCAGATACAGCGCCGACCAGCGATCGGCGATGTGCGCGGAGGGCAGGAACGACAGCACCCGCTCGTCGGGGGTGGCGTCGGCGAGGTGGATGCTGGCCTCGACCATGGCGACCATATTGGCGTGCGTGATCTGCACGCCCTTCGGGGATCCGGTGGTGCCGGAGGTGTAGATGAGGGTCAGCACATCGTCGGGTTCCACCGCGCGCCAGGCGGATTCGAAGTCGAAGTCGGGATCGGCCAGCGCGGCGAGTCCGTCCAGGTCCATATCGCCGCCACCATCGAGGCACACGATGGACCGCACCGCGGTGCCCTCGCGCCCCTTCTCGATGGCGGGCAGGAACTGCGATTCGCACACCACGACGGTGGCCCCGGAATCGCTCAGCAAATGGTTGATCTGCTCGGGCGAGGAGGTGTTGTACATCGAGAACGGCACTCCGCCGAGGTGCACCACCGCGGTATCCACGGGGTAGAACTCCGGGCGATTGGTCATCATGAGCGCGACCTTCGACTCGCGTCCGATGCCCAGTGCCGCGAAGCCTCCGGCCAGCGCCCGGGCCCGCGCGTTCCACTCCCCGAAGGTAAGGGTGACCCCGTCTCCCGCGGTGCGCACCGCGATCGCCCCCGGGTTTCGGGCCACGGTCGCCTGGAATGCCGCGCACATGGTTTCGGGTAGGGCTGTCATGACCTCGGTCGCTCCCTCGTTGGATCGAATCGCAAGGTCAGCATACTCACGGCAAACCTACGGTTACGTAGGGGTATTGCGGGTGAGATCCGGAACACTATCCCGCGATGATCGGCACCAGGTACTTGCGCGCGAATTCGCCCAGCTCATCCGGTGTTTCGAGATCGGCGGCACCGCCCTGTACCAGGATCAGCGAATGCACCACGCGGCAGCCGACTTCCGCGCGCGCCGCCAGATCGGCCGGAGCCTCGAATACCCCGGCCCGCGCCGCGCGGCCGAGGATCTCGACGGTGGCGGCGACGGACATGGCGAACACGGCCGCGCCATCGACGGTGAGCTTCACCAGGATTCGCTCGGGCTCGACCGCGAGCAGCCGCTCCACCAGCGGATGCGCACGCCAGCGGGTGATGACCGTCACGAAGACGTCGGCGACCAGTCCCTCGAGATCGGTGTGCCGCTCGGGCATGCTCGCCAGCTCGGCAAGCAGGGTCGCGACCTCGCGGCTGACGACGGCCTGCACGAGATCGTCGCGCGAGCCCAGCCGCCGGTAGACCGTCACCCGGTCGACCCCGGCCTGCTTGGCCACATCCTCGATGGTCGTCTTCTTGACCCCGACCTTCTGGAACTGCACCAGCGCCGCATCGAGAATGCGCGTCTCGATGTCATCGGTGCGCGTCTCGGCGTCACCGACGGCATCCGTGCGGGTCAGCGGCTTTTTCGAGGCGGTGGTCACCGGACCAACGCTAGCAGCAGACCCGCCGGATGCAACAATCTCGGACAATTTGTGGCTGCAACATTGCCATACATTTTGTTGCGCTGTACGGTTCGGTCATGGCTGACAAGGCTGGCGCAATGAAGCGTCACTACAGCGACGAGGCACACGCCATTGCCGCCCGCGATGTGCGATTCGACTTCGAATCCGTTCCACTGCACTACATTCCGGGCGAGGTGCTGGCCACCCACATCGTCGACGTCATGCACTTGGTGCTCCCCGAGGGCGAACGGGCCATGGCCCAGGCGCTTTCCGAGGCCCTCCCCTACATCGAGGACGAACGCCTGCGTGAGGAAGTCACCGGCTTCGTCGGGCAGGAGTCCATGCACGCGGCCAGCCACGAGGCGGCACGGCGGCACCTCCAGGAGCTCGGGCTCGACGTCGACTCGTACGTGAAAAGCGTTGCCTGGCTGGTGGATCGCATACTCGGCGATCACGGCCTGAGCGGACGAGCCAAGGAGCAATGGCTCAAGGAACGACTCGGCCTTTTCGCGGGCATGGAGCACTACACGGCCGTCCTCGGCGAATGGCTGCTCAACGCCGACATTCTGGAGGCCAAGGGCATGCACCCGGCCATGCTCGACCTGGTCCGCTGGCACGGCGCCGAGGAGGTCGAACACCGCAGCGTCGTCTACGACGCGTACATGTACCTGGACGGCGGCTACCTACGCAAAGCCCGCACCGGACTGCTGGCCAGCGCGACCCTGCTACCACTGTTCATCCTCTCGGCGGGCTACCTGTACCGAAAGGATCCATCACCGAACAAGGGCCGCTTCTGGGGCTGGCAGTTCCTGAACGCCACCCGGCGCGGCGTGATCCCGAGCTGGACCGTCTTCTTCACCGAGATCCCACGCTACCTGCGGCCGGGATTCCATCCCTCGCAACTGGGTCCGATGGATGTGGCGCTGCGGTACCTGGCGCACTCCCCGGCGGCCAGGGCGGCGGCCGAATGAGCACGGGCGCAGCCGCGGGCGGCCGTCCCACGCCCCCGTCCGCTCACGACCCCGGTCATTACCCCCGTCATTCCGGCGTGCGTTTGGCCGGAATCCACAATGGTGGGGTGGATCCCGGCCAAACGCACGCCGGGATGACGAGTGGGAGCCACCCGCCACTAGGCCTGCGGGTGCTGGGCGGCGTCATGGACGTCTACAAGCGGGTATTCACCGCCGGTGTCGCAGCTCCGGTACTGTCGCCACAGAATCCGGTGCGGCACAGTGGATTCGATCTCACGACGGTGGTCGAGAAGCTGGAGCGGCCGGTGCCCGATGTGCTCGCGATCACACTGCGGGCGGTTGGTGGGCGGGAGTTGCCGAGCTGGCAGCCGGGGGCGCATGTGGATGTGTTTCTGCCGTCGGGGCGGCAGCGGCAGTACTCGTTGTGCGGGGATCCGCGGGATCGGTTGCGGTATCGGATTGCGGTGCGGTTGATTCCGGATGGGGACGGCGGGTCGCGGGAGGTGCACGAGGGGTTGTGGGTCGGCGATCGGCTGCGGATTCGAGGGCCGCGCAACGCTTTTACGTTGGTGGATGCGCCGTCATATCTGTTTTTGGCGGGTGGGATCGGGATTACGCCGATACTGCCGATGGTGAAGGCGGCCGGGGCGCGCGGGCATCTGGTGTACTCGGGACGGTCTCGGGAGTCGATGCCGTTTCTGGATGAGCTGCCCGGGGCCGAGATTCGGCCCGACGACGAGTTCGGCGCACCGGAGGTGGCGGCGATCATCGCGCGCGCCGAGCCGGGCGCGGCCGTGTACGTGTGCGGGCCACCGGCGATGCTCGCGGCGGCGCAGCGCTGCCGGTTCGAGCTGGATCCGACGGGGTCGCTGCATACGGAACGTTTTTCGGCGTCGCCCGTGGTGGACGGGCGAGCATTCGACATCACGCTGGCACGCAGCGGGCGCACCCTACGCGTCGGCGCGGAGGAGACCACGCTGTCCGCCGTGCAACGCGTGCTACCGGATGTGAATTACTCCTGCCGCCAAGGCTTCTGCGGCACCTGCAAGGTCGGGGTGCGCGCCGGCGCGGTGGATCATCGCGATCGGCTGCTCACCGCGACCGATCGGGCCGACCGAATGCTGCTCTGCGTTTCCCGCGCCGCGGGTGACGCGCTCGTACTCGATCTCTGAACTCGGAAAGATTCATGTCGATTGAAGCGGAAACCACTGTGCCCGAACACGTCCGGATCGCCATTGTCGGCGCGGGGTTCGGGGGCATCGGCCTGGCGGTGAAGCTGCGCGAGGCCGGATTCGATGATCTGGTGATCCTGGAACGCGCGGCGGATCTCGGCGGGACCTGGCGGGCCAATACCTATCCCGGCTGCGCCTGCGATGTGCCGTCGCAGCTGTACAGCTACTCGTTCGCGCCGAACCCGGACTGGTCGCGCACCTACGGGCGGCAGCCGGAGATTCTGGAGTACCTGCGGCGGGTCGCTCGGGACCACGACGTGCTGCGGCACATTCGATTCGGCGCGGAGCTCCTGGACGCGCGGTGGGACGAGAACGAGGCGGTGTGGCGGGTCCAGACCACGGTGGGCGGGCTCAGCGCCGACGTCCTGATCTCGGCGGCGGGCATCTTCGCCGAGGCCAAGTACCCGGACCTGCCCGGTCTGGACCGGTTCGAGGGCACGGCTTTCCATTCCCTGCACTGGGATCACGACCACGACCTGACCGGTGAGCGGGTGGCGGTGATCGGCACCGGCGCGTCGGCGGTGCAGTTCGTGCCGGAGATCCAGCCGGTGGTCGACCGACTGCTGCTGTTCCAGCGGTCGGCGCCCTGGATCGTGCCGCGGATGGACCGGAACACTCTCGAGCTGGAGCGCGCACTGTTGCGACGGATCCCTCTGGCGCAAAAGGCGATACGCAGCGCGTGGTACGCGGCCATCGAGGGATTCGGCTTGATCTCCCTGGTGGACAAGCGCTTCCGACATCCCTACGAGGCACTCGGTCGGCTCCAACTGCTGCGTCAGGTGCGAAATCCCGCCCTGCGCAAGACACTCACACCCGATTACGTCATCGGCTGCAAGCGTGCCATCTTCTCCGACGCCTACCTGCCCGCCCTGGACCGCCCGAATGTCGAGGTCATCACCGAATCCATCGCCGAGATCCGCCCGCATTCGATCGTCCTGCGCGACGGCACCGAGCATCCCGTCGACACCCTCATCTTCGGCACCGGATTCACCTCCATTCCCTCGGCCTACCACCGCTACATCGGTCGCCACGGCCACTCCATCGCCGACCTGTATCACCGTGAGCCGCAAAGCTATCTGGGCGCGACCGTCGCCGGATTCCCCAACTTCTTCTGCACGCTGGGCCCCTTCGGCGCGGCCGGGAACCAGTCCGCCATCTACATGATCGAATCCCAGATCGCCTACATCGTGGATGCGCTGAAAACCATGCGCGACAACGCGATCGGCCGGATCGAGCTGCGCCCCGAGGTCCAGGACGACTTCCTCGACGAGATGGACCGCCGCAGCGCCGACAGCGTCTGGCTCACCGGCGGCTGCCAGAGCTACTACACCACCGCCGACGGCCGCAATGCCGGGCTGTACCCCAACTGGAGCTTCGAATACCGCTGGCGCACCCGGCGATTCGACGCCGAGTCCTACGAGATGAGCCGCTGATGTCGACACCGCGTTGTCTGCCGTGCCCGAGTCCGTTCCGGCCCGAGGGGCGGGTCGCCCTGATCACCGGTGCCGGGCAGGGCATCGGCCGGGAGCTGGCCGGGATCCTGTACCACCGGGGCGCCGCGGTGGCCGTCGTCGATGTCGATGCCCAGGCCGCCACCTCGGTGGCCGCGGCCCTGGGCGAGCGAGCGTTGCCGGTCATCGCCGATGTCTCCGACCGGGCCGCCATGGCCGAGGCCGTGCATCAGGTGGCCGGATACTTCGGGCACCTGGACATCGTGGTCGCGAACGCGGGTGTGGTGCCCAAGCCCGCGACCCTGCGAACCATCGCGCCCGCGGACTTCGACCGGGTGCTCGATATCAATCTGACCGGGGTGTTCAATACGATCCACCCGGCGCTCGACCACATCGTCACCGCGCGCGGTCATGTCGTGGTGGTGTCCTCGTGCGCGGCCTTCGCGCCGGGGATGGGCGGCGCGCCGTACATGATCAGCAAGGCGGCGGTCGAGCAGCTGGGCCGCGCGCTGCGGGTGGAGTTGGCACCGCACGGGGCGAGCGCGGGGATCGCGTATTTCGGGATCGTGGATACCGAGATGACCCACTCGACCCTCGATCGCGATGACCTGGGCCGCCGCATCGAGGCATTGCTGCCGTGGCCGCTCAGCGCCCGCATCACCGCCGAGCAGGCCGCGCGCGCCGTCGCCGACGCCATTGAACACCGTGCGTCACAATCGATTTCGCCCGGCCCGTGGATTCCCTATTCGTTGCTGCGCGGCATGATCAACCGGGTGCTGGATTTCGGGCTCACCAAGGATCCGCGCGTGCACGCGCTGCTGCGCGAGATCGAGCGGCGCAGCGTGGAAAAACCATCCTCAACAGTGTCTACGGCCATGGACACCGGCCGGGTTCAGGCGCATTATTGATCTCACATCCGGTGCCGTTCGTCGGGGGAACGTCAAAGGAAAACCCCGGACGGATGGGAAAAGGAAATGTTCACCAAGAAAATGATGGCGACGACAGTGTTCGCCATCGCAGCCACCGGAATAACCATGGCCACTGCACACGGTGAGGCGGGGCTCGCCGATGTCACGGTCAACGGAGTGGACGGCTCGGTCGGGTACACCACGACCCTCGCGGCCGATCACTCCAATGCTCTGATCAACCTGACCGCCGGCCACTTCGCACTCGCACCGGATTCGGTGCAGGTCGTCGCGGACGACGGCGCGGTCATCGGCGCGATACCGCTGACGCTCACCGCGGATACCGGTGCGGCGCTGCAGGTCACGCCGGTCCTGAACAGCGATACGTCGCTGACCCTCACTCCGGTGGGCGGTCCGACGGCGGCGGCTACCAGTTCACAGAATCTGCCCTTCATGCACAACGCCGGGTTCGACGTGGCGGCCGGGGTCTTCTTCGGCGCCGTGATCGGATGCGTCATCGGCATCATCATCGGCATCTGGTTCTTCCTGGTCGGTGCGATCGTCGGTTGCGCGGTCGGCGCGGTCATCGGGGCGTTCATCGGCGCGGCGCTCGCCTCGTAGCGAGCCGACGGATCCCGCCGCTCCGGGGCGCGGCGGGGTCAATTCCAGTGCAGGTCGGGTGAATACAGATCCAGCCAGGTACCGATGTCGATGGCACGGTCCAGGCCGATGCGGATCTGCGGGGCCATGCGGGCGGGATCCTGTTCCACCGCCCGCAGCAGCCACTCACGGTCGAGGAGGTCGAACAACGGCGAATCATTCTCTGCCAGACGTTCTTTCACCAATTGCTGCAGGTTGGCGGCGTAGCCCGGATCCTGCGTGGACGGGTACGGGCTCTTGACGCGCTCCGTGACCGATTGCGGGAGCACGGGTTTCGCCGCGCCGCGCAGCAGGCTCTTCTCACGGCCGTCGTAGGTCTTGAGCGACCACGGGGTGTTGTACACGTATTCGACGAGCCGGTGATCGCAGAACGGTACGCGCACTTCCAGTCCCACGGCCATGGACATGCGGTCCTTGCGGTCGAGGAGCTGGCGGACGAAGCGGGTCAGATGTAGATGGCAGACGGTGCGCATACGGGATTCGAGGTCGGATTCACCGGGCAGGTGATCGACCTCGGCGACCGCTGTCGCGTATTGGTCGGCCACGTACTCGGGTAGGCGGAGCTTCGGCCGGAGGTCGGGATTGATGAGCTCCCAGCGTGATTCGAGAGTGAGGGCCGGGCTGGCGGCCAGCCAGGGGAACGTCCCGGAGTGCAGGGCCGTTCCGTCGTGGAACCAGCGGTAGCCGCCGAACACCTCGTCGGCGGATTCGCCCGACAGGGCCACGGTCGAGCGTTCCCGGATCGCACGGAAGAGCAGGTACAGGGAGCTGTCCATATCGCCGAGGCCCAGGGGGATGTCGCGCGCGCCGATGACCGCGCGGCGCACCGCAGGGTCGGAGAGTTCGGCGGGATTCAGTACGACGTTCCGGTGGTCGGACCGCACCAGGCGCTGTACATCCCGTACGAACGGTGAATCCGGGGTCTCGTGCAGGTCGTCGGGGACGAAGTTCCGCTCCTGGTTGACGAAGTCCACCGAGAAGGTGCGTAATTGCTCGCGCTGCTGGGTGAGTTGCTGGGCCGCCAGGCCGGTGATCGCGCTGGAATCCAGTCCGCCGGAGAGCAATACGCAGCGTGGCACGTCCGCTATCAGTTGGCGGTCGACGATGTCGGTCAGCAGGTCGCGCACTTCGTACACCGTCTGCTCGGCGTCGGGCGCATGCTCCTGTGCCGTGAGCCGCCAGTAAGTGCGCTGCCGAATTCCCTTGCGGTCCACCGTCATCACTGTGCCGGGCAGTAGCTCGGACATGCCCTTCCACAGTGCCCAGCCCGGGGCCTTGGTGAACGCGAACAGCTCTCGCACGCCATCGGCGTCGACGACCGGGTGCACGTGGGGATTGGCCAGGATTGCCTTGGGTTCCGATCCGAACAGCACGCCGTCCGGTGTCGGGTACACGTAGAGCGGCTTGATTCCCAACCGATCGCGCACCAGTACGAGCTTCTCGTCGCGCCGGTCCCAGACCGCGAACGCGTACATTCCGTTCAGCCGGTCGACGACCCCTTCGCCCCATTGGACATAGCCCCGCAGCACCACCTCGGTGTCGCTGTCGGTGTGGAACGAATGCCCCAATCCCCTTAATTCACCGCGTAATTCGCGATAGTTGTACACCTCCCCCGAGTACACGATCGCCACCTCGCCTCCACCGGCCGCGGTCACCATGGGCTGCGCCCCGCCCGGCAGGTCGATCACCGCCAGCCGCCGATGCCCCAGCCCCACATGCTCCCGAACGAACGTCCCCCGGCCGTCCGGCCCCCGGCGCGCCATGGTCTCGGTCATCGCATCGATGACCTCCGAACGCCCCGTCAGATCCTGATCGAACGAAACCCACCCTGCAATCCCGCACATGCCGGGACCCCCTGATCGTTAGCAACGAAAACTACCGGCAATTCCGTTGTAACACACCGGAACCCGCCAGTACGTGCGGCCGGGCAACCTGTCCCAATCGAGACAGGTTGCCCGGCAATCGCTTTGCCCGTCAGCGGGTCACTGGATCAGCTTGTGGCGCAGCTGTTCGATGGTGTGGCCGTTGAGGCCCAGACCGTCCTTCAGGTACTTGTCCACCGAGCCGTAATCGGCGACCAGCTGGTCGATTCCGGCCTGCAGGTAGGCGCGGTCGACGCCCAACAGCGGCGCGTAGATGGCCGCGGCCGCCTCACCTTTGGCTGCCCTGATCTGCGCCAGGGTGGCGGCATTGCTTGCCGAGAGGTAGTCGTTGCTGAGCAGGTAGTCGCTCATGATGGTGGCGTCGTCGACGCGGGCGATGCTCTGCAGCAGATAGGCCGCCCAGCCGGTGCGATCCTTGCCGGCGGTGCAGTGGAACACGGCCGGGCCCTGCTGGTCGGCGAGCTGGGTGAGCAGGTCGGCAAACTTGCCGCGCTCACCGGCGTCGGTCACGAAGGACTTGTTGATGTCCTGCATGAATTTCCGCGCCTCATCGGGGGATTTGAACGCGGGCATACCGCTGGACAAATTCCCGGAGAAGATCGGGATATTGACGTAGGCCGCGCCCGCGGGAACCCGGTCCGCCTTCTGCGCGATTTCGTCCGCGCTGCGCAGATCGAACACCGAGCTCAGGTGCAGCGAATTCAGTGTCGCCAGGTCGGCGTCGTTGGGCGTCAACGCATTCGAACGGTAGAACACACCCTTGTTCAGCTGGTGGCTGCCCTGCGCCTGGTACCCCTGACCGGTCCCGGCCAGATCCCGGAAATTCACCACGCTCGCCAGGTGAGGAGCGTCCGCGGACTGCCCCTTATCGGGCTTCGCCGCCGCCGACGGCACCGACATCACCGAATGATCGGCGACCACGGAACCGAGGAATGGGGACGCGAGCAGGCCGGCGGAAATCATGACAACAATCCCGCTGCGCCGCACTGAAACTGACACCTGCAAACTCCTGTTCAAGTAGATCGCAGGAGGTATATCGATGCCGAATGAACCGGAGGCGATCAACGGGCGAACAGTGCGGCGACGCCCCGGCAACTACGGGGCGTCACCACACACGTTGCGGTGTCATATATGTCATGCGGCCGTCGCGTGGCCGATGACGACGTTACCGTAGGAGTTCTTCGCGTAGACGTGCACGGTGCCGCCGTTCTTCTGGCCGACCGGCAGCAGCTGGTTGTGCACCGCACCGTTACCGGCCTCGTGCTCCAGCACCGCCGCGCTACCCGCGCTGATCCCGACCACCAGATCGCCGGTGGCGGTCTCCAGCTTCAGCACCCCATCGACGGCCTCACCGATATGAATGTCCCCCTTGCTGGTCTTGGCACTCACCGACCCCAGCGGGCTCTCGACGACGATGTCACCGAAGGCCATCTCCAACTCGGCCTCGCCCAGCGCTCCCACACCGCGCAGCTGCCCCACCCCATCGGCGGCCTTCACCTGCGACCCGGCGGGCACCTCGATGGTCACCTCGATCGACGACTTCCCACCGAACGGCCGCCAATTCTTCGGCGTCCACACGCTCAGCACCCCGTCGACGAACTCGACCTGCACCTGCGCGGCGGCCTTCACATCAGCCTTCTTCGCCGGATCGGTCGGCAGAATCCCGACGACGGCGTCCTTGCGATCGGAGGCGATCACGGTGACATTGCCGACCAGCGAGTCGACGTTGACGAAGATCGGGCCGGAGGTCTGGAAGGTGTTCATGGCATTCTCCTAATTCTTGTGAATCATTCAGTGTCCGAACGCTTCTCGGTCCCGCTCTGTCGTGGTCCCGCGCTGTTCATGTGGACTACTCTCACCCCCGTCCCTGATACCGGGCTGACGCCTCCCTGACACCACCGCTGACACGCCTCCAGCGAGTTGGGATTTGGCCAATAATCCATTGCATGAGTACGGACCTGATGGGTTTGGGAGTCGCCGTCGTAGGCGTGCTGGGCACTGTGAGCGCGGCAGCCTTGACTCAGCTCGCCGCGCTGCGCGGCAAGCGCCTCGACGCCGAAATCCAACGCCTACAACGCAAAGACGAGCGACAAGAAGCCATCAGCCTGGCGACCCAGGAGCAGAAGCAGGCACTGTACGCCGAACTCAACACAGCAGCGCGGCACTACCGGACCATCGTCCGCGATCATCTCGCCGACCTGAAACGTGACAGCACGATCTCCATCCCCGACCAACTCGAACCGGCGCGCTCGACATATCGCGACTTGTTCTCGAAGGCCCAGATGGTTCTCCCCGAACCCGCTTTGGCCGTAGCCGTCGTACTGAACGACTGCCTCGGCCAGGGCTACAGCGCATTACGCGCCCTGCACGGCCCGGACAGCCCGGCCACCATCGACGAACTCTTCCACTGGTTCGACGGCCCGGTGTCGGCCGGCGTCTGGCTGCAACGCCGCGCCCTACGCACGGATCTCGGTGTGGTCCCCCATGATCCAGAAGCCGAAGCCCGCCTCCGAGAGCTCGAACAAGAGCGAATCGCCCAGTTCGGCAATTCGGTCCCGGTCGCTGATTGATCAACCTTCTCGCCGGCCTCGTCGCGAGCGTTCGTGAACGGCGTTGTGGTCATATCAGTACGAGACGACCGGGATCCAGTTGGCGACGCTGACCTGAGCGAGGTTCAGGTCGGGAACTGCTCTGCGGAGTTGGTCCATGTTCGTGATCTTCTTGGACACCAAGAGGTCTCGTGTGATCGCTACGGCCGGGAATTCGACGCTCGGCTTGTCGAGCTGTCCGGCGAGCTGCAGTGCCGCGGTGCGCACGACGGCCGCGCCGACCGCCGACGGGTCGGTTCCGGCGGTGCCCACCCACGGGCTGTTGTCGGCGGTGATGAGCTGGATGTCGGCGTTGGAGATATCCGCGCCGACCACCTTCACCTGGCCCTCCAGATGCCTGTTCTGGACCGCGAGCGTCGCGCCCTTGGCCAGCTCGTCATAGGGCGCGAAGATGCCCTTCACCTCCGGATGCTGGGCCAGCGCGGCATTGACCAGCGGCACGCTGTCCGTGGCGGTCGAAGCGGTCACCTTGCCGACCTTGAACACCTCGGTCCACTCGGCTGCCGTCTTGGTCTGCTGCCACACCGCGTCACGGCGATCCAGCGACGCGTATCCGGCCACGCTCACATAGCCGACCGGCACGTTCTTGCCGATCGCGGACTCCAGCGCACCGAGCGCGGCCTTGGCGATATCGGCGTCGCTCTGCTCGGTTCTGATCACCTTCGGATTACTGGTCTCGACGTCATAGGTGACAACCGTGATGCCCTTGGCGACAGCCTGATCGATCAGCGGCCCGACCGTGGCCGGGAACCCGTGATCGATGATGATCGCGCTCGCCCCCGAGTTGATGGCCTGCGTCAGGTCGGTGGCCTGCTTGGCGTTGTCGGCTTGCGCGTCGTACAGGGTCAGGTCGATCCCGAGCGCCTTCGCCTGCGCCTTCGCCCCGTTCCCCCACTGCTCGAAGTAGTCACCGGCGCCGCTCTGCACGACCAGAGCGATCTTGACCGGGCCGTTCGCGAAAGGTGCGGGCTTCGGCCCGCTGGCCTGCCCGACCGACGGCGTGGCGGTGGTGCCGCTCGAGCTCGAATTCGACTGCGAGCAGCCGGTTGTCAGCAATGCGCAGGACAGGACGGCAGCGGCCGCGACCGCGGTGAAACGGGGCATGGATGAACTCCAACGTGAAGTGAGGGAAAGACACGGCACCGGCCGCGACGGCGCGCACGAGCACCGCACAATCAAGCGAATTCCGGTTCAGCGACAGCCGGACGTGGTCACCTGGTGAAAATCCACGAACAGCCGACGCGTCAGCAACAACGTGGCCATACCCCGATCATGCCCACCCACCCGAACCCCCACCAAAATCACCCTGAATCTATCTCAGCCCGTGAGATCCCGCCGCCAAGCCCTACCACTTCGCCTGCACGCGTTCGAGTTTCGTCCCCGGACCATCCCGATCGTTCTGCATCTCGATGAGGCGGCGGGCCGCTGCACAGGGACCTGGAGTGGGGCGGGCGGGGCTCGAACCCGCGACCAATGGATTATGAGTCCACGGCTCTAACCGACTGAGCTACCGCCCCGGGCCGCGGCTTGCGCGGGCGTCGCGATGTTACCGCGAGCCACGGGGGAATGCCTACTTGGGCGCGGGGAACGCGGGGGTGTCCTGCCCCGGGGAAGGGGGCAGGACACTCGACGATCAGGCGTGGCGGTCTGCGATCTTGTTGAGTTCGAGCTGGTAGTAGAGGATGCCGAGGCCGAAGACGAAGTTGAGGAGGAAGCCGAGGACGGGGTTGCAGGTGCCCTCGAGGCCTGCGGCCTCTTGGGACTGGCGGATTCGGGTGCCGGTGCGCCAGAAGCTGATGATGGCGGCGATGCCGGTCCAGGAGAGGAGGAGCATGACCAGGAGGGGGCCGACTACCGGGGCCTCGGGGTCGCGGCGGAGTTCGGCCATTTCCTTGTGGATCTTGTAGTACCAGACGAGGAAGTAGATGCCGAGGGTGAGCAGGGGCCAGACCAGCCACACCAGGACCGGGTTGCGGGGTTTGATCGGGGTGGCGAGGGCGGTGGTCATGCTGGATGAATCCTTTTGTTGTGGTGCGAGTTTCGGAATCTCGGGCGCAATTGCCGGGAAACGTATCCACAGGATCGTGATCGAATCGTGAAGCGTTAATGTGGGCGGGGACCACAACCACAGGAGGCGGGCGATGGCGGGACTGTTCGTGAATGTGCTGAAAGCGCATCAGTGGCTCTACGAGAACAGCAACGGGGTGGTCGGGCATCGGCTGCTGTTCGGTAACCCGACGCTGTTGTTGCGGACGATCGGGCGGAAGACCGGTCAGGAGCGCACCAATGCGTTGACCTATGCCCGCGACGGTCAGGATTACTTGGTTACCGCGTCCAATGGCGGGTCGCCGCGGCCGCCGGGGTGGCTGGCGAATGTGAAGGCCAAGGGGGACTGCGAGATTCAGGTCGGGACCAAGCGGATTCTGGTCACCGCTACGGCCACCTATCCCGAGGATCCGGAGTACGCGCGGCGGTTCCAGCTCGTGGACAAGGTGAATCAGGGGCGGTACACGCAGTATCAGAAGATGACCTCGCGGCCGATTGCCGTGGTTGTGCTCACACCGCGCTGAGCCACGCGTGTCGGGTGGACTCAGCAGGTAAGGGTCGGCTACTCTGTCGGGCTAGAGGGGAGTACTTCCCAAAATCACTCCGGTCAGTACGGGTCGCGCCGCCGCGTCCCCCGGATGGTTGCCCATGGACAGGGTGAAGGAGACCTCGGCTGGTTTCCCATGCCCGAGGAGGTCCCATGAGTCCCACCCTGTCCGTTCTCGCCAGTTCCACCACCATCGATACCGTCGGTACGCCCTGGTTGTGGGGCGGAACCATCATCGCGGTGCTGGCGCTGCTGATTCTCGACTTCGCGCTCACCCGCCGCCCGCACGAGGTGTCCATGCGGGAGGCGATCGGCTGGACCGTCTTCTATATCGCGCTGCCGATCGCGTTCGGCGTGTTCCTCTGGTTCAACAACGGCGGCTCCCCCGCCATGGAGTTCTTCACCGGGTATCTGCTGGAGAAGTCGCTGTCGGTGGACAACCTGTTCATCTTCATGCTGCTGCTGTCGGCGTTCGCGGTCCCGGCCGCGCTGGCCCAGCGAGTGCTGCTCTACGGCATCGCCGGCGCGCTGGTGCTGCGCGGCATTTTCATCGCCCTCGGCGCGGCGGCCCTGGCCACGCTGGACTGGGCGTTCCTGCTGTTCGGCCTGATCCTGCTGGTCACCGCCGTGAAGCTGCTGGCCGACGCGCTCAGCGGGCACGAGCAGGACGTCGACATCTCCAGCATGAAGTCGGTCCGCCTGCTGCGCCGCTTCTGGCCCGTCACCGACGACTACCGCGGCACCAAAATGGTGGTCACCGAACCGGATCCGGCCCAGCCCTCGAGGCTGCGCCGCGCCCTGACCCCGCTGGCCCTGGTGGTCGGCGCGGTCATGGCCACCGACGTGGTCTTCGCCGTCGACTCGGTTCCCGCCGTCTACGGCGTCACCGGCGACCCGTTCCTGGTCTTCGCCACCAACGCCTTCGCCCTGCTCGGCCTGCGCGCACTGTATTTCGTCCTGCACGCCGCCCTCTCCCGCCTGGTCCACCTCGCCTACGGCCTGGCCGCCATCCTCGCCTTCATCGGCGTGAAGTTGGTCCTGCACTGGGCCCACGGCATCTGGAACGGCGTCCCCCAGATCCCGACCGTCGCTTCACTTCTCGTGATCGTGGTGGTCCTGGCCACGGTGACCGTCACCAGTCTCCGCGCGACCCGCGACCAGGAAGCCGATCTCGACGTAGCGTGAAACCATGCTGCTGAACCGTTCCCGGCGTCCACGACCCGAACAGATCAATCGGGCCGTGGACGCGCTGGTGTTGCCGGAGGCCGTGTTCAAGACCTGTCCGTGGGAGCCGCGGGAGCTGGTGGAGTCCGGGCTGCGGCAGTGGCTGCGGTGTTGTGGGGCCGCCATGCGGGACGGCAAGGTGATCGGGATGCCGTCGCATGCGGTGGACGAGGCTTGGCACGGACTCATCTTGTGCACCAAGCGGTATGCGGCGTTCTGCGAGAGCGCGTACGGCCGGTTTCTGCACCACTTCCCCGACGGGGAGGGCACGGGATCGGGTGGCCCGATGGCAGAGCAGTTGGGACGCACCGTGGTCGCCTGGTCGTTCGTGGCCCGGCCGGGCGAGCAGTGCGTGCTGTGGGATCTGGACAGCGTTGTGGGAGTGGACCATCCGTGGGGTGTCCCCGCGGATAGAGTCCACTCCATCGAGGCGGCGCTGCGGGCGGGTTAGCCGCCACCGCAGCCACCGCCACCGCACCCGCTGCCTCCGCCGCAACCGCTGTGTCCCCCGCCGCAGCCGTGGCCGTGACTACCGCCGGAGTCGGTCGAGCCGAAGCCGGTGAAGCCGATGGCTGAGCCGTAACCCCAGCTTTTGCTGCGGCTTCCGCGAGGGCGGCGTGGTCTGCCGCGCATGGACAGAATGCTGACGCCGCACAAGGCGAGCAGCACGATCGCGACACAGATGATTGCGGTAACCATCGCAGGTCTCCTCCCCCGTCCCGCGGCCATGGTGGCCGCGGGAGATAAGCGAAAAGCTACGCCGGGGAGAATCGATGCGACAAACCCATTTTCTGGGGTATTCGCCCGGAGTGTGAATACCCCTCGCCGTGGGTACCCGCTACGTCAGCTTGACGCGTGCCGCGAAGAATCGGGCGACAGCGGGCGCGAAACGGTTGAAACGGTATTGCATCCACGCTTCGGGTGTCACCGGAACGACATCGCGGCCTCGCTCGACCGCCTTGACGATTTGCGCGGCGACTTTTTCGGGACCGTAGCGGCGCGCGGCGTACAGCTTGTCGTAACGCTGCTGCTTGGCCGCCTCCTCTGCCTCCGAAACACCCGAGAAGCGGGTGGTGGCAACGATATTGGTGTGCACGATGCCGGGGCAGATCGTGTGTACGCCGATGCCCTGGCCCGACAGTTCGGCGCGCAGGCAGTCGGAGAACATGAACACCGCCGATTTGGAGGTGGAGTAGGCCGCGAATCCGCGTTGCGGCGTGTAAGCGGCCATCGAGGACAGATTGACGATATGGCCGCCCAGTCCGCGCTCGGCCATTGCTTTTCCGAAAGCACGGCAGCCATTGATTACGCCGTGCAGATTGATATTGAGCACCCGGTCGAATTCCTCGGCGGTGGTGTCGAAGAAATCACCGGCCGCGCCGACACCGGCATTGTTGATGAGGATGTCGGGCACGCCGTGTAGACCGATCACCTCGGCCGCGTGCGCGTTGACGGCCTCGGCGGAGGACACGTCGAGCTGGTAGGCGTGCGCCGTACCGCCCTCGTGCGCAATGAGTTCCGCGGTCTCCTTGGCCGAATCGAGGTTGATATCGGAGAGCACCACCTCGGCCCCGCCGCGCGCGAACGCCAGCGCGGTCTCGCGCCCGATCCCGCTGCCGCCGCCGGTGATCACCAGCAGCTGATTCTCGAAAGGCCGCTGCTGCGAACCGACTTCGGCGCGCTTGAGCGCACGCGAGGTCTCCCCCGTACGCAGCGAATCGATGAGCTCGACGGTCGAGGTGGCCAGCAGCTCCGGATGCGAGAACGGCAGCCAGTGCCCGCCGCCGACCTCACGCCGGTACAGGGTGGGCGCGTACTCCTGGGTGTCGGCATAACCCGCCGGCCGCACCGCCACATCGCGCCGCGCGATGATCAGCTGCACCGGCACCTCGGTGCGCCGCTCGCGCGGATCGGCCATGCGCTGCAGGATGTTGGCGCGATAGATCCGCATGCCGTCGAAGAAGTCGCGCCGGAATTCCGGCCCGAGCTTGATGTTCTCCGGCGAGGTCTCGTTCATCAGCCCGACGAACCGCGACCACATCTTCTCGGTCCCCAGCGGCTTCAACACCACCCGCGGCACGCCCGGCGTCATGAACAGCCCGGTGTACAGCGAGGACAGCAGCTGCGTGAACGGGCCCCACACCTTGCCTCGCGACAGATTCGACCGCGCCCACGCACCCAGGTGGTCCAGGTTGGGCCCGGACACCGAGGTGAACGAGGCGACCCGCCCGACCGCCTGCGGCTCGCACACGGCCTCCCACATCTCCACCGAACCCCAGTCGTGGGCCAGGATGTGCACTGGCGCATCGGGACTCACCGCATCGGCGACGGCGAAGAAGTCGGCCGCGAAGTGCTCGAGCCGGTAGTCCTCGGTGCGATCGGTCCGGGTGGACCGCCCGTGCCCGCGGGTGTCGTAGGTGACCACGTGGAAGCGGTCGGCCAGCAGCGGCACGACGCGATCCCAGAGGTGGTTGTCGTCGGGCCAACCATGCACCAGCACAATGGTTTCGGCCGACGGCGAGCCGTACTCGTACACGGCGATATCGAACTCACCGCTGCGCACCATGCGCTCCGCGGCGGGAATGACGGTGGGGTGATCGGTCACGATCGTCTCCTCGTTGAGATCGGTGCTAGATGTCCAGCACCAAACGGTCCCCGCCGCAACGGGATACACAGATCAGCATGTCGCCCGCCGCGCGTTCGGCGTCGGTGAGCACGGTGTCGCGATGCTCGACATCGCCGGAACGGACCCGCACCACGCAGGTGCGGCAGAACCCCTGACGGCACGAATACGCGCTGTCCGGACGGACTTTCAGCACTTCCTCGAGCACCGACTTGTCGGCGGGCACCTCGATGACCTCGCCGGTGCGGGCCAGCTCCACCTGGAAGGCGGTGCCGTTCACCACCGGCGGCGGCGAGAAACGCTCGGAATACAGTTCCACGCCGGGCATTTCGCGCACCCGATCGGCGATCAGCTGGGTCATCACGACCGGCCCGCAGCAGTAGACCGAGGTATCGGACCCGACCCCCGCCAGCAGATCGGCCCCGGTGGGAATCCCGTGCTCGTCATCGGTGCGCACGGTCACCCGCGACCCGAACGACTCCACCTCCGACAGGAACGGAATGGTGTCGCGGGACCGCCCCGCGTACACCATGCTCCACTCGACACCCAGCCGATCCGCCATCCGGATCATCGGCAGAATCGGCGTGATCCCGATACCGCCCGCCACGAAATGCACTCGCGCGGCGGAGGATCCGTATCCGGGCAGCACGAACGGAAACGCGTTGCGCGGCCCCCGCACGGTCAGCGCGGTACCGACGAGCAGCTCCTCGTGCACCTCCAGCGACCCGCCGTTGCCCTCCGGAATCCGCCGCACCGCAACGCGATACGCGTGCCGATCGGCCGGATCCCCGCACAGCGAGTACTGCCGCACCCGCCCCGACGGCAGCTCCAGATCCAGATGCGCACCGGGCCGCCACTCGGGCAGCGCCCGCCCGTCCGGCGCGGTCATGAGCAGGCTGATCACATCGGTGTCGTGCGCCTCGACCCGGCGTTCCACCACGACCAGCGGAATCCGCCAATCGTTCACCGGTGCGGCGGGCTCGTGCCGGTTCACGAAAGTGGTCCAGCGCAAACGGCTTTCGGCGATGAAGTCCAGCACGCGGGTGGCGCGGTCGGCGCGTCCCTTACCGAACAGATCCTGCGGCGGCGCGGTCGGGACGGGTCGGACCGCGCTCACGAGGCCATGGCCCGGGCAGCCGAGGACTGCGCCAGGTAGGCGACCGCCTGCGCGGTCGACCCGACATGCTCCGGGCTGTAGCCGGGCGTGAACGTGGACAGCGCGCTGATCAGCAGCGAAGGCACTCCGGGCACGGACCTGCGCCACATGGACGCGAAGATCCGCAGGATCAGCATCGGGTAGCGGTGGTTGGGCAGCGACGGGTCGGCATGCACCAGGAACTTGGTGCCGCGCAGCAGCAGCGCGATGAAGATCGGGAAGACCATCAGCATGAGGGCGCAGCGGCGGATGTAACCGACCTCGAAGTACTCGGCGACATCGTGCGCGACCATCCGGTGTTCGACCTCTTCGGCCCCGTGCCAGCGGAACAGGTCCAGCATCTGCGGGTCGGCGTCGAACTTCTCGAGGTCGGCATTGAGCACCCAGTCACCGAGCCAGGCGAAGAAGTGCTCGAGCGCCGCGATGACGCCGAGCCGCTCCACGAGTTGCTGCTGCTGTGCCGCCGCGGTCGCCATCTCCCGGGGGCCGAGTGTCTTGCGGAAGATGAATTCCGCCTGCCGCACATAGGGTTCGACATCGATCCCATGCGTGGCGAGTACCTCTTCGAGCGCACCGTGATGGCTCTCGGCGTGCATGGACTCCTGCCCGATGAAGCCGATCATGGCTTCCCGCAGCTTCTCGTCCTTCACCAGTTCGAGGGCCTCGCCGAAGGTCACCAGGAACATGCGCTCACCCTCGGGCAGGAGCATGCTCAGGGCATTCAGCACGTGCGAGGCGATCGGTTCCTTCTTCATCCAGACCGGTTCGGTCTTGGACCAATCGAACCGCACATTGCGGGCGTGCAGGGCTACCTCTCCGGGTTCCGTCACCGGTCGGCGGCCCAGTTTGGGAAGTAGCTTCATCGGTACTCCTGGTCTCATATCGCGTTTGCTGCGTGAGCGTAGCAATATTCTACCTGTGTATGAAACCAGGAGTTACACCTAGATTTTTGAGCCAGAATCAGCTATCGACGTGCACGTGCGGCCGCTGCGACCGGCGCGGGATGGCCCGGCGCAGGATCTCGCGGGTCACCGGCGCGACCTCACCCTCACCGAAGAACATGAACCGCATCAGGTTGACCAGCGGATTGCCCTCGGTCCATTCGAAGTACACGTGCGGGCACTCGCCGGTCCGATCTCGGATGGCGATCAGGATGGATGCGATGCAGTTCGGCACGGCCGCGGCCTCGACGGTGAGGATGTGGTAGTCCTCCACATCCACCTCGGTCACGTTCAGCGTGGTGGAGAACTCCGAGGGGTCCTTCACGATGACCTCGAGGAAGAGGATGGGCTCCTCGTCGGGAATGTGGCTCTCCCGGCGCTGATCGGCTTCCTTCTCCGCGTACTCCTCGGGTGAGCGCCCGTCGCTGATGTCATGGGTGACGATGCGGATCTCACCGCGTTCGGCCAGCTGATCGATCATGGCGCAGGCCTTCTCGTCGAAGACCACGTCGACCGCCCGCAACTCGAAGGCCCGGCGAACGCGGGAGGCGAACGACACCACCATGATCGCCACCACGAACAGGATGGCCAGATGCAGACCGGCCGGCTTCTCGATGATGTTGTCGATGGTGGTGTACACGAAGATCAGCGACACCACACCGAAGCCCACGACGCGGCTGTACTGCTGCTTACGCCAGGCCGAAATGGTCACGGCCACCGCCGCCGAGGTGATCAGCACCAACACACCGGTCGCGTACGCCGCACCCTGCGCGTCCACATTCGCGTCGAAGTACCAGGTGATCCCGAACGACACCAGCGCGAAAACCAGCACCAGCGGCCGAATCTGACGCGCCCACTCCGGAGCCATGCCGAAGCGGGGCAGATAGCGCGGCACCAGATTCAGCAGCCCCGCCATGGCCGACGCGCCCGCGAACCACAGGATCGCGATGGTGCTGATGTCGTAGACGCTGCCGAAGGCATTGCCCAGGTATTCATGCGCCAGATACGCCAGCGCGCGCCCGTTGGCCTTGCCGCCCTCCTCGAATTCCTGTTCCGGAATCAGGATGGTGGTGATGAAGCTGGTGACGATGAGGAATCCGCTCATGATGAGCGCCGCGGTGGTCAGCAGCTTGCGGGTGCCGATGATGCGGGTGCGCGGATAGTCCGGGGAGTCGGCCGGATTTCCCTTGATCTGCGGCATGACCGCCACACCGGTCTCGAATCCGGACAGGCCCAGCGCGAGTTTGGGGAACACCAGCAGCGCCACCCCGATCATGGCGAACACATTGCCGTGCTTGGCCGTCAGCAGATGCCCCCAGTCGGTCACCAGGTGCGGCGCCTGCGCCACCTTCACGATGCCGACCACGACCACGACCACGTTCAGCGCAAGGTAGGCACCGACCAGTCCGACCGCGATGCCGATGGCCTCACTGAATCCCTTGAGAAACACCGCCGCCAGCAGCGCCAGCAGGATGAGGGTGATGGTCATGTTCTGGTCGTGCAGGAACCCGGGCACATTCGGGTTCTCGACGATATGCGCCGCGCCGTCGGCCGCCGACAGCGTCATGGTGATGGTGAAGTCGGTGGCCGCGAAGCCCAGCAGCACCAGGATGAAGATCTTGCCCCACCAGTTCGGCAGGAAGTTGGCGAACATGGCGATCGAGCCGCCGCCGTTGAAGCTCTCCTTGGCCACCCGGCGATACACCGGCAGCGCGCCCAGCAGCGTCAGCGCGACCAGCACCAGCGTCGCCAGCGGCGACAGCACGCCCGCGGCGAGCGCGGCGATGCCCGGCTGATAGCCCAGCGTCGAGAAGTAATCGACGCCGGTGAGGCACATGACCTTCCACCAGCTGTGCTGATGCTCCTTGGGCGCCTTCTTGGCCATCGGCCCCTGAATCTGCGAGTGATTCTCACCCGCGTCCTCGAGTAGCCAATTCGCGAATCGCGAGCGCGGCTGTGCCTCGGTCGTGGTCAAGGAGTCCTCCCCGGAACGCTGCAGGTCCGGTTTCCCGAATAGTCCGTAAATGACGTGACGAATGTACTCACGGCGCACCGGGCGCGGACGCACCCCGCGCCGTGAGTCGTTCGGTCCGATGTGCTAGCCGAGATACCCGGCGATGGCGTTGGCGATGGCCTGCGCGAATCGGGCGCGGCCGTCCGGGGATTCGATGAGGGCGGCATCGCCCGGATCGCGCATATTGCCGCACTCGACGAGCGCGGACGGGCGCTCGGAGAAGTTGAGCCCGGCCAGATCCGGGCGCGGGTTCAAACCGTCGGAGCCGACGTAGGTGGAGGTGGCGAAGCCCGCCCCGGCCATGCCGTCGCGCAGCGCGGTGGCCAGCTGCACCGAGGGCCCGGCCTGGACGTCATTGAGCGCGGGCGAGGAGTAGGCGACATGGAATCCGTGCGCACCCGCGGGCGCGCCGTCGGCGTGGATGGAGACCACGGCCGCCGCGCCCACCCGGTTGCCGAGCGTGCCGCGATCGTTCACGCAGGGCCCGACGCCGTCGTCGCTGTCTCGGCTCATGATCACGTGGTAGCCGCGGGCGGTGAGGATGTCGCGGACCCGCTGGCCCACATCCCAATTGAATTCGTGCTCGGTGTATCCGTCATTGCCGCTGGTGCCGGTGGTGTTGCAGGGCTTCATGCCGCCGCGCCCGTCGGGCACCTGGGCGTTGATCTGATCCGGATGCGCCCCGCCACCGCCATTGTGGCCGGGATCGATGACCACGGTCTGACCCGGCGACGCCGAAACCGGTGTGGCGGTGAGGCTCTGCCCGCATCCCGCGATCAGCACTGCCGCGCCGAGGGCCGCCAAGGACTTCCACTGTCGGTGTCGCACGCGCCCAACGATAACGGTTCAATCACGAACGAGTAAGTCAGTGTTCGAGTTTGCGCAGGATCTCGTGCAGAGTGCGCAGGTCATCGGCCTCGAGGGCGGCCAACTCGGCGGGCACCGGATCGGGCGTGGCGAGCGCCTCGGCCACCATCTCCTGGCCCGCGCGGGTCAGCGAGATCAGCTTGCAGCGCCGGTTGGTCGGATCGATCTCGCGAGTCACCAGGCCGCGCGCCTCGAGGTCGTTCACCACGACCGTGGTGGCGGGCGCGTCCATGGCGGCCGCCGCCGCCAGCTGCTTGGCGGTCAACGGCCCCGGCAGCAGCCGCCGCAGGATGCGAGTCCGGCTGAAGGGCATGCCGGTTCGCTCCACCACGGCCCGCTTCCAACCGTCGCGGGTGTCCATGACCAGGTGGGTGAGCTGCTTCCAGACCTCATCGGTCGTGGGCGTGTCATCCGGCATGCGCGGGGACCTTCTGTTCGAGCAAGGGGGCGACGCGATCTCGCGAACGGTACGCCCAGTCGGTATTGGCGGCGACGCCCAGCGCGGTGACGGCGACGGCGAAACCGCTGATGGTCCACCACAATCCCGCGCCCGTGAGCGCACCACACAGTGCCACACCGAGACTCACGCCGACCTGACGGCTGGTGGAGGCCACCGCGGCCGCGGCGCCCGCGCGATCCAGCGGCATGCCGCTCACGGCGGTGGTGGTGATGGGCGCGTTCACCATGCCGAAGCCGATGCCGAAGACGGCGAAGGTGATGATCAGCTGCCAGATCGGGGTGTCGGCGTGCAGCACGGTGAGCCCGGCCGCGGCCAGCGTCATCAGCGATCCGGAGATGAGCAGCGACGGCTTGGTGCCGTGGCGGCCGACCAGCCGGCCCGACAGTGGGGAGAAGATCAGCACGCCCAGCGCCATCGGCAGGTAGAGCAGGCCGGTGTGCACGGCCGAGAAGTGCCGCGTGCCTTGCAGATACAGCGACATGTCGAACAGGAACGCGCCGAGCGCGGCGAACGAGCAGACCGCGATGACGGTGGCCGAGGAGAACGGGAAGCTGCGGAAGAAGCGCAGATCGATGAACGGCGACGGATGCCGCGACTCGTGCCAGAGGAATCCGGCGAAGGCCACCGCCGAGGCCACGAAGACGATCGGCTTGCCCTCGATCAGGCCGAACACCAAGGTGAACAGCACCGCGATGGCCAGCACCTGCCCGATCGGATCCATGCTGCGCGGATTGGCCGATTTCGACTCCGGCACATAGACGGTGGTGAGCACGAACGCGACCGCCACGATCGGCAGGTTGATCCAGAACACCGACTGCCAGCCGAGGCTGTCGATGAGCAGGCCGCCGACCATCGGGCCCAGCGCGGTCGAGATGCCGACCACCGCACCCCACACGCCGACCGCCCGCGCGCGTTCCACCCGGCCGGTGAAGACGGTCGTAATGATCGACATCGCAACGGGATTCAGCATGGAACCGCCGATGGCCTGCAGAAACCTTGCGCCGATGAGGATTTCGATGGTGGGCGCGACGCTGCACAGCAGCGAGCCGACGGCGAAGGTGAGCAGGCCGATGCGGAAGACCCGCTTGCGGCCGAAGCGATCGGCGGCCGCGCCGGAGAGCATGAGCAGGCTGGCGAGGGTGAGCGTGTAGACGTCGACGATCCACTGCAGCCTCGACAGCGGTGCGTCGAGATCGGTGCGAATGGTCGGGATCGCGACATTCACGATGGTCGCGTCCATGGACGAGATCAGGAGGCTCAGACAGCAGGTCACCAGAATGATCGTCTTCCGGCGCGCGCTCAGCCCTTCGACAGTTGTAAGCACACAACTATTGTGTGCTTACAACCATTCCGAATGCAAGCGTCCTTGCCGGTGGCACGGGTCACGTCGATGCCCGCGGGTCACGTCAGTGCCGGGGCGGCGTCATCTTCTCGATCACTCCCCACAGCACGCCCAGCACATCCTCGGTCTGCTGCTCGGGAGTGCCGTAGGTGTGGGCGGACACGGTGAAGCCCGGACCGAAGGAGGCCGAGGCGACCTCGGGATCGCCCACATCGGCCCAGCCCCATTTGGTGCCGAGGACGTGCGGCAGCCGGGCGGTCCCCCAGTCCTGCCGGGTCCCGTCGGCGGCCTTGTCGGCGGGCTCCTCCATCCAGGCGAGGATCGGGCTGTCCGGTTCGTCGCGCACCTTGGCGGCCAGGAAGTCCGCGACATCGGCGGTGCTGGTGGTCGAGAACTCCCAGCCGCCGGTGCCGTGGGTGGCGATGAGGCCGTATTCGGCGGCGACGGCGTCGATGGCCTTGGGGTACTTGGCCTCGAGCCGGTCGGCCGCGGCGTCGTCGGATTTGCGGATCATGCGCTCGCACAGCTCGCGGTCGGAATCCGAGCCGTCGCCGTGCCGCAGCGCGTAGTCGGCGATGAAGAGCTTCGAAATCGACAGGGCCGCACGCTCTTCGGTCTCGTTGTCGGTGCCCCAGCCCACGCCCGGCACGATCGAGCGCACCGAGATGGAGGTGCGGCCGGGCACCTGCAGCGGCTCGATATCGGTGGGCCGCGGCTGGCTCGCGGCCGCGATGCCGCTCAGGGCCGCGCTCGCGGCCCCGGCCAGGAACACCCCGGCGATCAGTGCCCCGATCACGCCGCTCCGCAAGCCCATCGCTACCTCCGTATCGCGTTCCGCCCAGTCCACTGTGCGTCCGGAGACTGGGCGGTTGTTCACGACACGCCGAACTCGGTCAGACCGTGAGGATGGTGCGGCCGACGGCGGCGCGGGATCCGATGGCGGCGTGCGCGGCGGCGGCCTGATCCAGGGGGAAGGTCTGGCCGACGACCACTTCGAGACGTCCGGCCGCGGCCTCGGCCTGAGCACGATTGTGCAGGGCGAGCCAGTCGGTATCGGGGGTGGCGATCTCGAACAGGGGGACGACGGTGATACCCTGCGCCGCAACGACTTCCGCATCGACCGCGGCGAATCCGCCCGCCGAATTGCCGTACGCGATGAGCAACCCGCCGGGCGTCAGCGCCGACAGCGCAGCGCGCCCGATCTCCCCGCCCGCGCCGTCGAGGACCACCTGAACGCCGCCGGTCCGCTCCCGGACCTGATCCGCCCAGTCGGCCCGCGAGTAGTCGACGACCTCGTCCGCGCCGAGCCGTTGCGCCAGTGCGAGTTTCGCCTCGCCGCGCGCCGCGGCGACGACCCGGGCACCGGCCGCACGGGCCAATTGAATGAACAGCGTGCCCAGTCCGCCCGCGGCCGCGGTGACCAGCACCCACTGGCCGGGCTCGATCGCCGCCCGATCGGTGACGGCCAGCGCGGTGCGCCCGTCGTGCGAGAGGGCCGCGGCCTGCACGAAACTCAGCCCGTCCGGGATGACGGACAGGGTGTCGACCTTGGCCAGCGCCTTCTCCGCGTAGCCGCCGACCGGCAGTCCGCCGCCGATGCCACTCGCGGCCGTCGGCGTCGCCACCCGCTTGCCGATCCAACTCGGGTCCACGTCCGCCCCGACCGATTCGACGGTCCCGGCCACCGCGCCGCCGGGCACGAACGGCGGCTCGACCGGGAAGAAGTTCGCGGCCCAGCCGCTGCGCAGCGTGGTGTCCAGGAACATCACGTCCGCGGCCGCGACGGCCACCACCACCTCGCCCGGCCCGGCGACCGGATCCGGCGCCTCGTTCACCGCCAGCACCTCGGGCCCGCCGAATTCCTTGGCTTCCACCACTCGCATGTCGTTGACTCCCTGTCGCTTTCGATGAACCGTTGCTGCCTCCAGCCTCGAACCTCGACTTACGTTGAGGTCAAGCGCGGCCGCGCGGATTCCTCTCCGAGCGAACGTGGCATGAGTCATTTTCGAGGCAAGCAGCCTTGACTCCGACTCACCCCGCCGCCTAGGTTGGATGCCGGTGGCGAGACCCGCCACCCATCCGGGGACAACGAAAGGTGCCTCCATGCCGACCCCGCTCCTGGACGAGCTCCGCGAAGCCACCCGTGCCCGCGAGGCCGCCAAACAGGCCGCGCAGGCCGCCGACGCCCGCTGGCGCGACAAGATCAAGAACGCCACCGCGGCCGGCGAGCGCGTCTTCCTCATCGCCAAGGCCGCGGGCGACATCACCACGTCGCGGGTGTACCAGATCCGAGACGGCGTCCGCACCGGTAGCCGCTAGCTCTCCGGGGCCCGCGCACCCCAACTCTGAACTTGCGCGCCGTGCCCCGAACCTGGTTCGGCCCGTGCGAGAATCATCGGCGTGCATGATCAGCTGAAACAATGGATCGAGGAGCTGACCGGTGGGGACAGCACTCGGGCCATGGCGGTGGTGACCGGAATTCCGCAGGCCACCCTGGCGCGGCATCTGGCCCTGCCGACCCCGCCGGTGGAGACGCTGATCGAGATCGCCCGGGCCTACAGCGCGAATCCGGTGGAGGTGCAGGTGGTCGCGGGGATCATCACCGAATCCGAAGCGCAGCGCGCCGGATCCGGCAGCGCCATCCGGCAAGCGTCGACCCGGCAACTGCTCACCGAATTGCTGCGCCGGGAGAAAGAGGCCGAGGACACGCCGCGCGGAAAACCCACTCGCGGGGAGGCCGGCGCGAGGCTGTTCAGGTGAGCAATATCCTCCCGATCCTGGCGGCCCTGCTCTGCCTCGCCGCGGCGGCGGCCCGGCTGCCGCGGTGGAAGACCCCCGAATCGCGGCCGTTCACCATCGGCATGGTGCTGCTCGCGGTGTGGGCGGTGCTGCGCACCCCGGCGATCAATGGCTCGGCCAATGAGATGGCGCTGCCGAGCGGGCATTTCGAGGGCTTCCCGGGATTGGTCGCGGATCTGTCGCTGGTCGGGGCCGGTGCCCTGATCGGGGTGACGGTGGCCGACGCGTGGGGGCGGATCCTGCTCAGGCGCGCGTTCTACATCGGCCTGGCCGCGGTCGAGGCGGCGATGCTGCTCACCTACTCCCCCGTGCGGCCCTCGCACGTGACCCTGCAAACCCACAACTGGCTGCTGGCGCTGTCGGGACTCGCGGTGAACGCCGCGGTGCTGACGGCCTCGGTGCTGAGCTATCGCAGTGTGCCCGTGCGATTCCGATTACCGTTGGCGCTGTTCATGTTCGGCGGCCTCAGCGGTCTCACGCTGGCTGTGATCCGGGTGGTGACGCTGCTGCGACCGGCAGGGCCGCAGGTGAATTCGTGGTCGCCGATCGTGAGCATCCCGATCTTCGGCTTCGCACTGGGTTCACTCATCGCCAGCCGGCGCATGCGCGCGCAGGAGCGCGAAGATATCGACGCCTGACGGCGCAATTTCGGACAATTCGGATAATGCAGGCATGCAGCACCCCGAAGTACTTACCGCCGAACCTGACTCACGCCTGACCGACACCACCCGCGTGGAAGCTTTCAGCGACGGCGTCATGGCCATCGCGATCACCCTGCTGGTCCTCGAGATTCGGCTCCCCGAGACCGAGGGCGGCGATCTCTGGCACGAGCTGACCGGCCTGTGGCCGAGCTATATCGCCTATGCCGGTTCGTTTCTCACCGTCGGCGTGATCTGGCTGTGCCATCACCGCTTCTTCGGGCGCATCCGGAGGATGAACGGGCTGCTGCACTGCGGCAATCTGCTGCTGTTGTTCGCGGTGGCGTTCCTGCCGTTCCCCACCGCGGTGCTGGCCCATCACCTCGAGGACGGCGGCTGGAATGCCAAGGTGGCCACCGCCTTCTATGGTGTGGTGGGTGCGTTGCAGGCGGCGGCCTGGTTCGTGATGTGGATTGCGCTGCGCCGCAATCCGGAGCTGTTCGAGCCCGGCTACGACGCCGCCTACGCCCGGCGCGAGAGCCTGCAGGCCGTCATCGGTTTCGTCGTGCTCGACGCGATCGCGGCGATCGGCCTGCTGGCGCCCGCGGCGGCGCTGCTGCTGTATCTGGTCGCGGTGCTGGGCTACGGCTACACCAGCACCCGCACGCACGTCCTCTCCCGCACCTGAACCGGGTTCCCGGCCACCGGGACCTGCGTTTGCCAGCGGCTTCTCGCTCGGGTAGCGCGGCCCGGCGGGTGGGCATATGCTCGTGCCCGCAGATCCGAATCCGCTTGCCGATCCACGTATTTGGCGTGGTCCCGCACGCGGGCACGGTCGGGGGCATCGGGGCGGTCGCCCCGGTGGATTAGTGCGGAAGTGCGGAGCGTGTCGGAATCAGTGAATCCGCCGAGCGGGGAGCCACAGGCCGCTCGGAGTCAGCGTCCGGCTCTTCCGATGCCGGCGGGTGCACTGGCACTGCTGGCGGGTTCATCGGCGTTGACCGCGGTCGTCGTGGCGACCGCGGTCTTCTTCGCTCCGGACGAGTTCCGGATACCGCTGGCGGCCGGTGCGAGCGCGGCAGCGCTCGCGCTGACGGCGGCACTCACCGCGGCGGCCTACTACCGGAGCCGCGTGAACCAGGCAAGGCACGAGGCGCTGGGATACAAAGTCCAGGCCGACGCCCACGTGGCCGCCACCATCTCCACCGCGCAATCGCGAATCGCGGAGTCGGAAGCCAGAATTCACGCCCTCCAAGAGCAGGCGGCCGAGCAGGCCCGCGCCGCCAAGGAGAACGAGAACCGCCGCGCCGCCGCCATGGCCGCGTTCGCCGGGGCGGCGGGCCGCATGCAGGCGATGAGCACCAGCATGCTGGCCGAACTGCGCGAGATGGAGCACCGGCACGCCGACCCCAAGGTCCTCGCCGATCTACTCGAGCTCGACCACCGCACCGCGCAAGCGGGCCGCCTGGCCGACAGCATCGCCGTCCTGAGCGGTGCGCGCTCGGGCCGCCGCTGGGCCAAACCCATTGCCATGGAATCGATCCTGCGCGGGGCCATGGGCCGGGTCGCGGGTTATCAGCGGGTCCGGCTGCGCGCCGTCACCGAGATCGCCATCGCCGGGCACGCCGCCGAGGGCATCATGCACGCGCTGGCCGAACTGCTCGACAATGCCTGCAACTTCTCTCCGCCCACCACCGAGGTGCACGTCTACGCCGCCGAGGTGCCGGCCGGCGTGGTGATCACCATCGAGGACAGCGGCCTGGTCATGAGCGAATCCGCCCTGCGCCGAGCCGAATCCGCGGTCTCGCGCGACCGGAGCGCCGCCGACCTCTCCTCCCTCTCCGGCACCCGCCTCGGCCTGGCCGTCGTCGGCCACCTGGCCCGCAAACACGACCTCACTGTCAGCTACCGGCCCTCGGCCATCGGCGGCACCGCGGTTGTCGTGGTGGTCCCGCGTGAACTCACTACCCGCCTGGAACGCCACACCGGCACCCTGAGCCGCATCACACCGGTGAACACCGGCTCGTCGCCGATCGTGCTCCCGGCGGCTACCGAGCAGGACCGCGAACTCCCCACGCGATCCGGCGTACCGGCGGCCGAGATCGCGGCAAGCTCGGCGAATTCGAGCGCGACCGCGATCGCGGCGAACCCCTTCGGCGAGCCGCTGCCCCGTACCGCGCCCACACCGGCGGTGAGCGAGCCGTCCGCCGCCCCCGCCAGCCTCGATGAAATCGCCCAGCGCGCAGCGGCTTCCGGCAATCTGCCCAAGCGCCGCCGCGGCAGCACCCTCGCGGCGGTGCACCCGGACGGCCTCGCCGCGCCGACCACCCCTCCCGCGCCACGCCCACCGTCCTCGCCGAACTCGCTGGCCGCGTTCCAGCGCGCGGTCAACGGGCGTGGCGACAGCGGCGCGCCCGAGGTCGCGTCTCTAACCAATCTCGGATCGACACCCGCCACACCCGCCGCGCCGACGCCGCCCGGCCCTATGCCAACCGCGCCCGCACGGTACGACTCCACGCCCGCCGCGACCGCGCCATCCGCCTCGACGCCCGGCGGCAGCCCCTTTCCCTCTGCCACCCAGCCGATCTCGCATCCGGCCGACAACGCGACCCTGCTCCCGTCCTCGCTGTTGGACGCGGTCCGGCGCGGCGAGTTCCGCGAGAAGGCCAGGGCCGCAAACTATTCGACCGGCGAGCACCGCATCGTGCCGCCCGGCCGCAACCCTGGCCGTGACTACGACACCGACTCCCGCCCCGCCCCTACTGCCCCTTCGGAGACCGATCGATGACAGCGTCCGCGACACACTTGGGTTGGCTGTTGGAGCAATTGCTGGTGCGCACGCCGCGCGCCCGGCACGCGCTGCTGCTGTCGGGGGACGGGCTGAAGATCTGTCATACGCCCGGACTCGGCACGGACAGCGCGGATCAGCTGGCGGCCATTGCCGCTGGGATGCAAAGCCTTTCGCACGGCGCCTCGGTGGAGTTCGGTGACGGTCGCGGCGGGGTCCGCCAGTCCATGACCGAGTTCTACGGGGGCATCCTGTTCATCGTGGAGGCGGGCGTGGGCGCGCACATCGCGGTGGTGGCCGCGGAGGACGCCGACGCCGGGCTGGTGGGCCACAATATGCGCGAGCTGGTCGAGCAGCTCGGCGAACATCTGGCCGCCGCGCCCCGGGTCCGGGGAGCGAGCGTGCCGTGACCAGGCCAGACGAGGATCCGGATCGGCTGTACACGCTGACCGGCGGCCGCAGCCAACCGGATTCGGACGCCTTCGATCTGGTGACCCTGGTCGTCAGCGAATGCGATCCGGTGCGCGGCATGCAATCCGAGCACGCCGCCATCCTCGATATGTGCCGCGCCCCGACCGCGGTGGTGGAGATCGCCGCCGAGCTGCGGCTGCCGGTCGGCATCACCACCATTCTGCTGTCGGACCTGCTGCACGCGGGCAAGATCACGGTGCGTCATCCGGATCATGCTTCGCGGCAATGGAATTGGGTGCCCGACACCTCCACCCTCGAAAAGGTGCTCGTTGGACTCCGCAAGCTTTGACACCCGCCCGGCACGCGCCGACGCCCCGCTGCACGCCGATGCCCGGCAGGGTCTCAAGATCGTGATCGTGGGCGGCTTCGGCGTCGGCAAGACCACCATGGTCCGCTCGGTCTCCGAGATCCGCCCGCTCGACACCGAGGCCACCATGACCCAGGTCGGTCACGGCGTCGACGATCCCACCCCGGTTCCCGGAAAGTCCACCACCACTGTGGCTTTCGACTTCGGCCGCATCACCATCGACACCGAGCACGTGCTCTACCTGTTCGGAGCCCCCGGCCAGGAACGCTTCTGGTTCCTCTGGGACCGCCTGTTCACCGGCGCACTCGGCGCGATCGTGCTGGTCGATCAACGCCGCATCGCCGACTCCTGGTACGCCATCGACCGCCTGGAACACCAGCGCACGCCGTTCATCGTGGCGTGCAACAACTTCGGGCCCGGCTCGGCCCTGTCCGACGTGCGCGACGCCCTGGATCTGGACCCGCACATCCCGCTGATCGAATGCGATGCCCGCGACCGCGACTCCTGCAAGAACATCCTGATCACCCTGGTCGAGTACCTCTACCATCCGGAGACAGTGCAATGACCTCGCCCGCAGGCGCCTGCCCCGTCGTCCCGCTCAGCGGTCCCCGCTTCCACACCGACCCGCACGCCCTCTATCGCGAGATGCGCCGCGACCACGGCGCGGTCGCCGCGGTCGAGCTGCTCGGCGGCATCCCCGCCTGGCTGGTGCTCGGCTACCGCGAGATGCACCAGGTCACCAACTCTCCCGAGCTGTTCCCCCGCGATGTCAGCCTGTGGAACCAGTGGCCCAATATCCCCGCCGACTGGCCGCTGCTGCCCATGGTCGGCCCGCCCATGCCCTCGATCTACTTCACCGCGGGCGCGGAGCACCGCCGCCACCTGACCATGGTGGAACCGGCGCTGGAATCGGTGGACCCCTTCGAATTGCGCCGGGTCTGTGAGGGTTTGGCGGACCGGCTGATCGACGCCTTCTGCGGTCGCGGCGAGGCCGACCTGGTGGCGGACTTCGCCGAACCGCTGCCGGTGCTGGTCCTGGCCTGGCTGCTCGGCTTCCCCGACTCCGAGGGCCCCGGCCTGGCCCGCACCATCAAGGCGCTGGCCGACGGCGGCGCGGACGCCATTGCGGCACACTGCCGGTTCATGCAGTACATGCAGCACCTGCTGGCCATGAAAAGGGCTGCGCCGGGCGATGATCTGACCACCCGCATGCTCTCGTACCCCGCCGCGTTCACCGACGAGGAGTACGTCAACGACCTGATGGCCATCACCGCCGCCGGTCACCTGCCCACCGCAGACTGGCTGATCAACTCGGTCCGCCTGATGCTGACCGACGACCGCTTCGCCGCGGCCCTGGGCGGTGGCCGCCGCAGCGTCGATCAGGCCATGAACGAGGTGCTGTGGGAGGACGCCCCCACCTCGATCCTGGCCGGGCGCTGGGCCGCGCGCGATACCCGCCTGGCGGACAAGACGATTCGCGCCGGCGACATGCTGCTGCTGGGCCTGGCCGCCGCCAATACCGATCCGCACGTGCGCCAGGCGGTCGGCGATGCCGCCACCCACACCGGCAACAGCGCCCATTTCGCGTTCAGCCACGGTGAATACCGCTGTCCCTTCCCGGCGCAGCAGATCGCTGAGACAATTGCCAGGACCGGTATCGAGGTGCTGCTGGACCGGCTGCCCGATATCGATCTGGCGGTGCCCGCGCACCATCTGGTGCGGCGACCTTCGCCGTTCCTGCGTGGAATGACTTCTCTCCCTGTTGTTTTCACACCTGTTCGCGCTCTCGGAGGTTTCCAGTGAGTTCCGCATGCCCACACGCCATCAGTATCGATCCGATGGTCGGAGACCTGGCGGGTGAGACCGCCCGCCTGCGCGCGGCCGGTGCGATCACCCGGATCGAGCTGCTCGGCGTCCCCGCCTGGACCGTCACCGATCACACCGTCGCCCGCCAATTGCTCACCGACACACGGCTTGTCAAGGACATCAACGCCTGGAAGCTGTGGACCGACGGCGTGGTCACCCGCCAGTGGCCGCTGATCGGCATGATCGACGCGGGCCGCTCCATGTTCACCGTCGACGGTCCCGAGCACCGCCGCCTGCGCATCAAGACCACCCAGGCGCTGACCCCGCGCCGCCTGGAAGAGCTGCGCCCCAATATCGAACGGCTCACCAAGGAACTGCTCGACGATCTGGACGAGGCGGGCGTCGACGGCGCGCCCGTGGACCTCAAGGCGGTCTTCGCCTATCCGCTGCCCATGCGGGTGATCTCCGAGCTCATGGGTGTCCCGCGCAGCGATCACGCCATGCTGCTGGACTGGTACAAGAAGTTCTTCTCCATGGTGACCCCGCAGGACGAGCGGCTGCGGATCATCGGGGACATGGACGTCTATTTCACCGAGATGGTCCGCCGCAAGACCGCCGAGCCCGGCGACGATCTCACCAGCGCGCTCATCCTGGCCGACGAGGGCGGCGAGCCGCTCACCGAGGAGGAGGTGGTCGGCAATCTCAAGGCGCTGGTCGCCGCCGGGCACGAGACCACGGTCAGCCTGATCCTGAATGCGGTGCGCGCCTTGCTGACTCGCCCCGAGCAGCTGGCCCGGGTGCGCGCCGAGGAGGTGGAGTGGAAGCAGGTGATCGAGGAGACGCTGCGCTGGGACGGCCCGGTCACGCACCTGCTCATGCGCTTCGCCACCGAGGACATCACCGTCGGCGACACGGTGATCGAGCAGGGTGCGGGCGTGGTCATGTCCTACCGCGCCATCGGCCGCGACACCGCGGTCTTCGGCGAGGATGCCGACGAGTTCGACATCACCCGTCCGACCGCGCACCGCAATATCTCCTTCGGCTACGGCCCGCACATCTGCCCCGGCGCGGCGCTGGCCCGGCTCGAGGCATCCATCGGCCTGCCCGCCCTGTTCGACCGTTTCCCGGGCCTGAGTCTGGCGACCCCGGTAGAGGAGATCGTGAATCTTCCGGTCATGACCCAGAACGACATCGCCGGAATGCCGGTACATCTGGTCTGATCGCGGCGAGCCGCTCATGCGGTCGACCGGCAACTGCTGGCAAACTCTGGCGGGTGACGACCAAGGGAGTGCTGTTGTCGGCGACCGCGTGCGCGGTCCTGCTGATCACGGGGTGCGGGGGAAGCAATGATTCGTCCGAGTCGAAGGGCGCGCCGAGCACGCCGCGCGATCAGCTGGTGCTGAGCGAGTCCGAATTCCCGGCGGGCGCCCGGAAAATGGATGTGCCGCAGGAGAAGCTGCAGTCGAGCCTGGCGGATATGGAAGGCATCATGGCGGGCGCGACCGTCACCCCGGACCAATGCCGGTCGCCGCAGGTCGATCTGGCGGCCGCCGCCAAGCACGTGCTGGCCAGTTCGTCCTTCGCGCTCGCGACCTCCGAGGACATGACCAGCTATGTCGACTATGTCGCCAACGAGGTCATGGACCTCACGGCCCTGGCCGACAACCACGCGAAATGCCCCGAGGTGACGGTCACCTCGACGGCCAATGGCGACAAGATCGTGACCACCACCAAGCTGGAGAAGCTGACCGTCCCGTCGGCGATCTCCGGCACCGGCGCGATCGCCTACCGCTCCACGGCCACCAGTCAGCTCGGCGACGACAAGCCGATCACGCAGACCACCTACGAGGGGTACGCGACGCTGCGCGGCATGACCGTCGGGGTGCGCGCGTCCGCCTTCTCCGAGACGCCGGACCAGCCGGTGTTCGACACCTTCTTCACGACCGCCGTGCAGAAGGTCCAGAACGCCAAGTAAATCCGGAGCAACCTACCCCGGGCAATTCACACTGAACCGAAACTGATACGTTTGAAACCGGTCGCGGTTCAGGTGCACGGGGAAAGGGTTGGCGCAGCAATGTCAGGGCAACACAGGCGGTCCGTTTCGAATCCGGCTCTGCGGCGGGTGCTGATCCTGGTGGCCGTTCCATTGAGCCTGGCGCTGGCCATGATGATCGGCGTCGCGTTGGGGACCCTGCTGGGCGTCTACGCCCCGGGCTCGCTGCCCCTGCCGAACTGACCCTCAGCCGTGGAAGCCGAGGCGGCGTGAGATCGCCCCGGCGGAAGCCACCGCCTCCTGCGCGACTTCCGAAAACCGTTCGGCCGGAAGACGATACGTCGGTCCGGAGACGCTCAACGCGGCGATGATCCGCCCGTCGCTGTCGCGAATCGGCGCGGACACCGCATTGAGCCCGATCTCCAATTCCTCCTCGCACGAGGCCCAGCCCTGCTCCCGGATGGTCCGCAACTGCGCCCGCAGCACCGCGAGATCGGTAATGGTGTTGGGCGCGAACGATTCCAGCCGCTTGCGTAGCCGGGACCGCAGATCGGCGTCCGGCAGCTCGGCCAGCAGCACCTTCCCGCTGGAGGTGGCATGCACCGGGCAACTCTGCCCGACCCAGGTGCGCAGGGCGATGCCCGCCGACCCGACGGCCTCGGCGACATTGATGATGCGGTCGTTGTCGAGAATGGCGATATTCGTGGTCTCGCCCACGCGCGCGGCCAGTTCATCGCAGATGTCCTGGCTCTGCCGCGGCAGATCCATGTGCGCGCTGGTGGATCCGGCCAGCCGCACCACCGTGAACCCGAGCCGGTACTTCCCGCGCTCGGAGAGCTGCTCGACGTACCCGCGCGCCTCGAGCACCGCCATCAGCCGCGACACCGTGGATTTGTGCACGCCGAGTTCGGCCGCGATCTCGGTGATCCCGGCCGAACCCAGCTTGGCCACGATTTCCAGTGCGGTCAGCGCCCGATCCACCGACTGGACGGGGATGCCGGACTCCGGTTGTTTCGCCATAACACATCCAGTCTATGCGGCACAGGCCTTTCCGCAGGCCGGTGATCAGGGCACGGCGGCCCGGACCAGGTCGGCGCACTTCTCGCCCATGGCCATGATGGTGATATTGGGATTCACCGCGGGCAGTTTGGGCATGGCCGAGGCGTCCACCACGCGCAGCCCGCGCACACCCTTGACCCGGAGTTCGGGGTCCAGCACCGCCATCGAATCGTCGAGCGCGCCCATGCGGGCGGTCGCGGCCGGGTGGTAGACGGTGTTGTGGGTGCGGTGCATGTACTCGATCAGCTCGTCGTCACTCACCGCATCCGGACCCGGGGCCAATTCCCTTGCCACCCAGTCGGATAGCGGCGACTGCTCCGCGATGCGACGGGCCAACCGGATGCCGTGCAGCATGACCCGCTCGTCGTGCCCGTCCGGATCGCTGAAGTACCGCGGATCCACCCGCGGCTTGTCCCGGAAGTCCCGGGACCGCAGCCGCACGGTGCCGCGCGAATGCCCTTGCGTCACATTGGGTGTGAGGCAGAAGCCGTTCTCGGTGGTCGGATATCCCCAGCGCACGGTGTTCATATCGAACGGCACGCTGCCGTAGTGCATCATCAGATCCGGTTGGGTCAGGCCGGGTTCGGTGGTGGTGAACAGGCCGATCTCCCACCATTGGGTGGAGCTGGTGACCATGGGCCGCGTGGATTCCCAGAACACCAGGCCCTCGACGTGGTCGTCGAGGTTGGAGCCGACGCCCGGCGAATCGACGCGAACCGGAATCCCCATGTCCCGCAAATGATCCGCGGGACCGATCCCCGAGAGCATGAGCAGCTTGGGCGTATCGATCGCACCCGTGCTGATGATCACCTCCCGCCGGGCCGTCACCGTATCGAATCCGGTCAGATCCGGCCGCCGATACCGAGCCCCGGTCGCCTTGTTCGTCTCGTCGAAAACGATCTCACTGACCCAGCACCCGGTGCGAACCTCCAGATTCGCCCGCTCCCCCATGATCGGATGCAGATACGCGTGCGACGACGACATCCGCACGTTGTCCGCATCCGCATTGATCTGGAACCATCCCGCGCCGTTGGCCACGGTCGCGCCGCGATTGAACTGCACCGTCGGCAGTCCCACCGCGGCGGCCGCCGTCAGCACCGCGTCCCCGCACGGATCCTTGGGCGGGATGTCCCGGATCTCCACGGTCCGTTCGAGTTTCGGCAGATACGGCAGCAGCCCGTCGGGTCCCCAGCCGGTCGCGCCCATGGCCTCCCATTCCGCCAGCCCCTCAGCCGGCGGATGGAACGCGATGCACGAGTTGTGCGAGGAGCACCCGCCCAGCACCTTGGCCCGCGCGTGGCGCAGGAAGCTGTTGCCGCTGGCCTGCGGTTCGACCGGATAGTCCCAGTCGTAACCGGATTCGAGCAGCAGCATCCAGTCCTCGAGCCGGAGGATGGCTTGATCACCGACATCGGACGGCCCGGCCTCGATCAGGCAGACGGTGACCGAGGGGTCCTCGCTGAGCCGGGCGGCCACTACGCATCCGGCCGAACCGCCGCCGACTATGACGTAGTCGAAGGTGTCGCTCATGTCGCGGGCACCTCCGCGGCGTGGGAGGCGAGGATGCCGATCACGCGAGTTCCCCTGGCCCAGTACCAGATCAGGCCGACCAAAGCGATGGCGCCGATGTAGATGAACGCGCCCCAGGTGTTGTACCAGGGCCCGCCGTAGACGGCTGTGCGCGGCCAGGCCAGGTTGATGGCCATCCCGAGCCCCCACACCACGGCGACGATGTTCACCGGCAGTCCCCAGCGGCCCATCGAGAAGTAGCCCTCGGCCGCAAGCTCCTCGGGCCGCCAGCCGCCCTTGATCCGCTGCCACAGCATGGGCGCGGTGACCAGCAGGTACGCCAGGTAGATCATGATCACCGCGATGGATGTCAGCACCGTGAACACCTGCGGCTGACCGATATTGACCACCAGGATGAGCACCGACAGCACCCCGATCACGATGGCCGGAATGACCGGCGCGCTGTGCTTCACGCTCAGCTTGGCCAGCTTCTCCCCGAACGGCAGCGCGTTGTCGCGGGCCATGGCGAAGGTGAGCCGGATGGCGGCGGTGTGCACGGCCAGCGCGCACACGGTCACCGCGATCACGATGCAGACCAGGAACACCTTGCCCAGCCAGCCCCACATCACCTGCTCGACGATGTACTGCAGGCCGCCGTCGGCGGTACCCAGCTTCTCGTCGCCCAGGTTCGGCGCGGACATGACCGCGAACACCAGGATCGCGCCGCCGATCACGAAGGATGCCAACAGGGCTCGCAGAATCGCCTTGGGCGCGGTGCGTCGCGGTTCGACGGTCTCCTCGCCGAGCGAGCTGGCGGTGTCGAAGCCGTACATGACGTACCCGGAGGCCAGCGAGGCGACCAGGAAGGCGCTCAGATAGCCGCCGCTCTGCCCGGCACCGTAGCCATTGGTGGAGAAGAACACGCTCGGCCCGCGGGTAACGTGCACGCCGAGAATGATCGCGATGAGAACGGCAGCGATGAGTTCGATGAAGACGCCGGCACTGTTGATCATGGCCATGAGCCGCACGCCGAAGGCATTGACGACGGTCGTGAAGACAATGAGCACCGTGCCGAGAATGACGGCGTTGGTCGCGTAATCCTTACTGCCGGTACCGTCTCCGATTATCTGGAATCCGCTCCAGAGTTTCGGCAGATTCAGCTGATACGCGAGCACCACGGCCGACAGCGTGACGATCGACGCGGTGAGCATGAGCCAACCCGCCGACCAGCCCACCGCCCGGCTGCCGAGTTTCTTGGCCCAGTTGTAGACCGAGCCCGCGACGGGATACTTCGCGGACAATTCCATGAAGCACAGGGCGACGGCGAGCTGCCCCACGAAGACCAGCGGCCAGGACCACAGGTAGCCGGGCCCGGCGGTGCCGTAACCGAAATAGAACATCTGGAAGGTGCCGGTGAGGATGGAGATATAGCTGACGCCGGCGGCGAAACTCGAGAATTTCCCGATACTGCGGCTCAGGGATTCCTTGTAGCCGAATTCCGCCATGCCGTGGTCATGGGTCGGGGCGCTGGTTGGTGCGGGGGGACGGGTGGTCGTCATGACGGCCCAACTTTCGAAAATGAACGCTAAAACCTTATTCAGTTGTGGGTGTGAACCAGCCGCCGACCGCGGGTGCGGTGTTGTGCCAGATGTGTTTGGTCTCTTGGTATTCCGCCAGGCCACTGGGGCCGAGTTCGCGGCCGATGCCGGAGCGGCCGAAGCCGCCCCATTCCGCGGCGGGGGTGTAGTAGCCGAAGTCGTTGAGCCAGACGGTGCCGTGGCGCAGGGCGCGGGCGAAGCGTTCGGCACGGGCGGTGTCGGCGGTGCGGACGCCGGCGGCCAGGCCGTAGGCGGTGTCGTTGGCGAGCATCAGGGCCTGGGCATCCGTGGTGAAGCGTTCAACGGTCAGAATGGGGCCGAAGGTCTCTTCCTGGACGATGCGCATGTCACGATGACAGTGGTCGAAAATGGTTGGGAGGTAGTAGCTTCCGGCTGCGAGCGCGGGATCGTCGGGCCGTTTGCCGCCGGTCACGAGCCGCGCGCCGCCAGCAATTCCCAGCGCCACATACGCTTCCACTTTCGCGCGATGCGTTTCGGATACGAGTGGACCGGTCTCGCTACTGGGATCAAGTCCGGGCCCGACGCGTATCTTGCGCGCGCGTTCCGCCAACGCCGTCACGAAGTCATCGGCGATCGACTCGTGGACGATCAATCTCGTTCCCGCCGAACAGACTTGGCCCGAGTGCAGGAACGCCCCGGTCAATACCGCGTCCACCGCACTGTCGAAATCCGCGTCCGGGAACACGATGTGCGGATTCTTCCCACCGAGTTCTAACGCCACCCTGGTGATATGCCTGGCGGCATTGCTCGCGATCGCCTCGCCGGTCGCCGCCCCGCCCGTGAACGAGATCAGATCCACGTCCGGCGTGTCGGTGAGCGCGGAACCCACTGTGGCCCCGCTGCTCTGGATCAGATTGACCACACCCGCGGGTACGCCCGCCCGGTCGATCAGCCGGACCAGTGCGATGGTGCTCAGCGGCGTGACCTCGCTGGGCTTGGCCACCATGGTGCATCCGGCCGCCAGGGCGGGCGCGATCTTCCACGACATCTGCAGCAGCGGATAGTTCCAGGGTGCGATGAGCGCGCAGACGCCGATGGGCTGGCGCACGACGCGGCTGATCACGGCCGGGTTGCCGGTGTCGACGAGTCGGTCCGCGCCGGTCGCGGCCAGTTGCGCGTAGTACCGGAACACCGCCGCCACGTCATCGACGTCGATGTAGCTCTCGCGCAGGGTCTTTCCGGTGTCGAGGGTCTCGATCCGGGCCAGATGATCTCGCTCGGCATCGAGCAGCTCGGCGATCCGCATCAGGTACCCGACCCGTTCGGCCACCGTCGTCTCCGGCCATCCGCCGGTGTCGAACGCGGCCCGCGCCGCCGCGACCGCCGCCACCGCATCGGCCCGATCCGCCTCGTCCACGGTCGCGATGACCGTCCCGTCGGCCGGATTCAAAATTTCCCGAGTGCCACCGCCCAGCGCATTGACCCATTTACCGTCGATGTAAAGGTTAGGCGGACAACAGAGTTCGTCCTCGCTCAACATTGCGGATCCTCGATCCGTCCCTTGGCCCAGGCATGAAACTCAGCGATATGGTGCTCGGCCGGAACCAGTACCCCGCCCTTCCGATAAGCCCGCGAGGACATGGCCGGCTGGGTGCGTTCGCAGGCCGCGAAATCCTGTTCGTTCACCCGATGGAACAGTTCCACGGAATGATCGAGCACACCGCCGGATTGGATGACATCGGGCGCGTAGAGCCAATCGCATTCGACGACGGTGCGGTCGTGCGCCATCGGGTACATGCGATGGAAGATGACGTGGTCAGGGACCAGGTTCACGAAGACGGTGGGCTTGATGGTGACGGCGAAGTACTTGCGGTCCTGCTCGGGCGCCAGGCCCGGCAAAGCCTCGAACCCGGCCCGGCCGTCCACGGTGAAGCCGTCGACCCGCTCCCCGAATTCGGCACCGTGCCCGACGTAGTATTGCGCCGCATAGCCTTTCGCGAATTCGGGAAGCACCTCGACCAGTTCCGGGTGGATGGTCGCGCAGTGGTAGCACTCCATGAAGTTCTCGACGATCAGCTTCCAGTTGGCGGCCACGTCGTAGACGACGCGTTTGCCGACGGCAAGCCGTTCCATGCCGTAGTGGTCGATGGCGGCCGGATCGCCCAGCCGCCCGGTGACCGCGCCCATGACATCGGTCTCGAACGAGGGCGGCTCGTCGGCCAGGCACACCCAGGCATATCCGAGCCATTCCCGCAGCGCGACCGGAACCAGGCCGTACGCCTCGCGATCAATCGGCGCACCCGAATCATCCCGCAGCGTAGCCATATTCGGCGCCGCGACCAGCTTGCCGTCGAGCGCGTAGGTCCACGCGTGATACGGGCACCGCAGCGTACGCCGCACCTGGCCCTCGTTCTCGGTGCAGATCAGCGCGCCACGGTGGCGGCACACGTTCAGGAAGGCGCGCAGCTCGCCGTCATGCCCGCGTACCACGAGCACGCTTTCCCGGCCGACCTGTACGCGACGGAAGGCTCCCGGATCGGCCAGGTCTCCGGCACGTGCGGCGCAGAACCACATCTTCTCGAAGATGTGTTCTTGCTCTTTGGTGAAAATCGCCGGGTCGCAGTAGTACTCGCCGCCGAGGGTGGGGATCAATGCCGAACTCACAGGGATACCAGCCTTTGCGGGGCGAACAGGTCGATGGGGTGGCGGGTGGTGCCGGTGGTCGCCAGCTCGGCCAGGATCTCGCCGACCACCGGCACGAATTTGAAGCCGTGCCCGGAGAACCCGCAGGCCACGGTGACCGCGGTGTGCGCCGGATGCTGGGCGATGACGAAATGCTGGTCGGCGGTATTGGAGTACATGCAGGTGGCGGTATCGATGGCCCGGCCGACCAGGGCGGGCAGCAATTCGCGCACCCGCGTGCGCATTTCGGTGATCTCCTCGGGATGCACCTGGCGATCGATGGTCTCGGGCGTGCAGCGGATGCCCTTGCGGAAGAAGGCGGTCTTCACCCCGCCGTCCTGGCCGTCGATGGCGGGGAAGCCGTATATCTGTGCGCCGGAATCGTTTTCGGCGATGTAGATCGGATCGCCTTCGAACCTGCGGCTCCCGACGACCGGATCGAACCAGTACATGACCTGGCGTTCGATCTCGATCTCGACGCCCAGATCGGCGAGCAGTTCCGGGGCCCAGGCACCGGGGCAGATCACCAGGCGGCCCGCCGAGTAGGTACCCGAGGCGGTGGTGACGGTGACGCCCGAACCCGAGTCGCGCCACGATTCGACCGTCTCGCCATACCGCAGGGTCGCACCGTGCGCGGCAGCCAGATCCAAATGAGCCGCCACCGTCCGCTCCGGCCGGGCGAATCCAGCCATGTCCTCGTAGAGCCCGACGAAATGCGGCTCCGGCGTGAAATTCGGGAACCTGGCTCGGATTTCGCTCGCATCCAGCAGATCGTGCGGCAGCGACCATTCGCGGCTGGCGCGGATACTGCCCGCGACGGTCAGACTCTCCGGCGGACCCACGTACAGCCCGCCGGTCAGCCGGTAAACCTCGTCCCCGGAATCCTTGGCCAGCTGTTCCCACAGCTCGTAGGACCGCAGCAGCAACGGCACATAGGCCGGATCCTCGAAATACGACTGCCGGATGATGCGCGACCCGCCGTGACTGGACCCGCGATCATGAGCGGGCGTGAAGCGTTCCAGGCCCAGCACCCGTTGCCCGCCACGGGCCAGGTGATACGCGGCCGCACTTCCCATGCCGCCCAGGCCGATGACTATGACGTCGTAGGTTTCGGTCATGACGGTTACCTCCGAATCCGTGCCATCTCGGGATCGACCACCGGCTCGGTACGTACCCGGCCGGTGAATCGTTCTGTCAGATAGGAGATTTCGACTTCATCGCCGGGTCCGACCGGGGCTGGGAGCCAGGCGTAGCAGAGGGTCCGCCCGACGGTGGCGGAATAGCCCGCGCTGGTGACGTACCCGGCGACCTCGCCATTGACGAAAACCGGTTCCTTGCCGAGCACCACGGCGGCCGGGTCATCCAGCATCACCGTGCGCAGCACCCGGCCGGGCGGCTCGGCCGATTCGAGCACCTTCTTGCCGAGAAACTCCGGCTTGCTCATCCGGACGGCGAATCCGAGCCCGGCGGCCTCGGGAGTGTGCTCTGTGGTCATATCGGTCCCCCAGGACCGATAGCCCTTCTCGATCCGCAGGCTGTTGAAGGCAATGCGCCCGGCAGCGATGACCCGGTGTTCGCGACCGGCCTCCCACAGCAGATCCCACAGTGCCGCACCATGTTCCGCGCTCGTGTAGATCTCCCAGCCGAGTTCACCGACGTATGAGACCCGCATCATGGTGACCGGGATGCTGCCGAGATAAGTCCGCTTGGCCTTGAAGTAACCGAAGCCCTTGTGCGACAGATTATCCGGACACACCGGCTGAACCATCTCCCGCGCGCTCGGCCCCCACACGCCGACACAGCAGGTGCCGCCGGTGATATCGCGCAGGGCGACGCTCCCGTCGCCGGGCAGGTGGCGGGTGAACCAGTCGAAGTCGAGCGGGCCGTTCGCGCCTACTTGGAAGAGGTTCTCCTCCAGCCGGGCAACGGTCAGATCACTACGCACGCCCCCATTGGCGTCCAGCAGGAGCGTGTACGTAACCGACCCGGGTTTCTTCGCCACATCGTTCGTGGTCAGCTCCTGCAAGAACGCCGCCGCTCCCGCCCCCGACACCTCGTAGCGCGTCAACGGCGTCATATCGAACATTGCGACATGCGTTCGCGTCCACGCGGCTTCGGCAATCGAGATAGGCGAGTAGAAGGCCCCCGACCAGCTGTCCCGCTCCGGAAAGGCCACACCCTGCGCGGCCACCTCGTCCATCAACGGCGCATTGGCCTCGTACCAGGCCGGCCGCTCCCACAGCGCGCCCTCGTAGAAGAACGCCCCCAGCTCCCGCTGCCGCGCATGAAACGGACTCGTCCGGACATCCCGTGGCTCACTGCGGTACTGGTGCGGATGGATGATGTCGTACACCTCGACGAACGCCTGCACGCTGGTGCGCCGAATGAACTCCGGACTGCGCGCCGCCTCCTCGAACCGGTACAGATCCGCCTCGTGCAGGTCGATATCGGTGCTGCCGTCGACGATCCACCGCGCCACCGCCCGTGCCACGCCCGCCGAATGGGTCACCCAGACGGCCTCGGCCACCCAGAATCCGGCCAGGTCGCGATGCTCGCCGAGGATGGGGAAACCGTCGGGGGTGAAGGAGAAGATGCCGTCGAAAGCTTCATCAATGGCGGTGTCGCCGAGTGCGGGCAGTAGCTCCAGGCTCGCGGCCCAGGCCGGTTCGAATTCGGCAGGCGTGAACGGCAGCATCGACGGCATCGCCTCACCGGCCGTATCACGCAGCAGGTTCTCCATATCGACGGGACGCGGTGTGTGCCCGTAATACCCGATCCCGATGCGGTCGCCGAAGGTCCGGTAGTACAGATCCGCGTCCTGATGCCGAAGAATGGGCAGCCGCTCATCGCCATCGAGCGCAGGCACCGCCCCGGTCTTGACGAACTGGTGCGCCATCGGCACCAGCGGCACCGTAAGCCCCACGCCCCGACCCAATTCCGCACCCCAGAATCCGGCCGCACTCACCACGATATCGGCGGGCAACTCCTGCCCGTCCCGCGTCCGCACCCCGGTGACCCGCCCGTGCGCCGAAAGCACCTCGACCACTTCGCAATACCCGATGAACCGCGCCCCACGATCCGCCGCGGCATCGGCCTGCCGCTCGGCGGCCCGCACGGCCGCGGCCAAACCATCGGTGGGAGTGTGCAATCCGCCGAGTATCCGGTCCGCATCGAGCATGGGATGCAGCTCCACGCATGCCGCAGGATCCAGAATCTCCGCCTCGATCCCCCAGGCTTGCGCCCACCCGCGCCGCCGATGCAGCTCGGTCCAGCGTTCCGGCGTGGTCGCCACCTCCAGCCCGCCGACGGTGTCGAACGCATCCAGCGCACCGAACTTCTCCACGGTGTACCGCGCCAGCTCCGCCATGGTCTTCGACGAGTTGGTCTGGAACACCAAACCCGGTGCGTGCGAAGTGGATCCGCCGGTCCGGAACAACGGACCGCGATCCAGCACGGTGACCTCGGTCCACCCGAGCCGGGTGATTTCGTCGGCCAGGGCGGTACCCACGATTCCCGCACCGATGATGACGACTCGCGGCTGCATACCGAGCCTCCAGAGTGTTGCGTATTGCGCACCATGTGCCGTAATACGCAACTATGCTCCGCCGGGCGGAGACACCTGTCAACCGGAATGGAATTATTCGTATTCCGTTTGTTTCCCGAGGATTTCACACAGGTAAGGCCCGGCAGCACACCACGCGCTACCGGGCCTGGACCGCCCCGACGGAACCGCTCAGGGCCGCATGCCGGACTCCGCCCAGCGCCGGAACACCTCGACCTTCTCGGCCGACCAGGCACCGTCGCACGGCATGGTCCCGGCATTCAGCCGGTCGAGGATCTCGGCGGCATGCTTGGTGACATCGTCGAGGGACCACAGATCGAAGACGAAGCTCATCGACCGCTGATCCTTTTCCCGGAACAGGGGTTTGATGTGCGCGGCGAAGCCCACCGACTCGTCGAGTCCCGGCAGCACCGGCTCGGCAGACTCGTCAGCCTGCTTCGACTCGTACGTCGGCGGCCCGAGCGGACCCCAATCCCAGTCCGGTGGCGCACCATCGGCGACCGATGCCCATTCCGCGAAAGCCGCCAGCGCGGAACGGAATTCACGATCTATCGGCAGCCCGCTCTCCGTAGCTGCCCGTAAACACAACTGCACCCAGCGCTCGCGCTGCTCCTCGGTGAGAATCGGCCGCGCCACCGATGGCTCGGTTTCCCGGGGTGCCCCGAACGCCACCGCCATCCACTCGGCCTCCCGTCGCGCCCGATCCGCATCGGCATCGCCGAACACCGCCGCCAGCATAGGATCGTCGGGAATCAACTTCTCGTAGAGCAGCGCCGTCATCCGATTCAACGCCGGATAGCCACCCGCCCACTCGAACAGCGTCGGCTCCTGCCCCGGCGCGAGCTCCGGATGCTGGAACCCGACATACCAATGCATTCCGCTGCAGAACGGCTTGTTCCGAGACTGCCCGCAACGACACAGCGCATAGTGCTCGGCCGACGCCCCTTGCGCCCGCTCGACCTCGCTCCCGTCGGCTCCGGCCAGCGGAATCCCGCCCCGAACCCGGTACGGCCCATCCTTGGTCACCTCGATCACGGGTTCGCGCGTGCCACTCCAATCGGTCAGCTCCCGAGCCTCGATCCCGTCGAAGGCCATGCCGAGCGCTCCCGACGGGCAGGCTCGCACGGCCCGCACGATCTCGTCCATGCGTCCGCCGTTGGGTGCGACGAAAGGCTCTGTCCCGGCGCGGAATACCGTCGCGAGCCGGTCGGTGCACAGCCCGGAATGCTGGCAGATGCCACGATTGTCGAACACGGTGATCTGCTCGCCCGGATAGCTATCGCGCTGGTCGGCCACCCGCTCCGGATCCTTCGCCTCATTGAATCCGATCCGCGTATGACTGCCATCGCACAGCGGCTTGAGCGCCGACGCACCGCACCGGCAAAGAGCGGCCGTCGGACCGATCTCGAGCGGCAGGCCGAGATGGTCGATCAGGGCGGCGTTCGTAACCAGGTACGGACCGTTCTTGGCCGCGCGAATAGATCGCGGCAGATCCGCCTGCAAATGCACGAATTCCGCACGCAGCCGGGCACGTTCGCCCGGCGGCCTGACCGCGCACGCAAGATCCTGCAACGCGGCGGTGGCTTCGGTGAGTTCGGGCGATCCGGCGTTCCCGCGTAATTGAGTGGCCGCGACCGCCAGCGCCCAGAGCTGATCGGGAAGGCTCCAATCGGGCCGGGGATCAAAGGCCTTCTCCGGTTCGGCCGCCGCCTCGGGTGGTGCCGAGCCGTTGGGCCCCGCCACCGCCCCCGCGGCCCCGAGCCCCCGCCGCACCAGGGCTTCCGACAACGGCCGTAAGACGCTGTCGGCCAACCGGGGCAGCACACTCGCCGGTGCGGGCTGCCGCGTCACCGCGTACGCCGCGTCGAACAACTCGGCCAGCTCCCCACCACCCGCGATCCCGCTCACCCGGCTCGCGAACTCGTCGGCCCGCTGCCGCGCCGCGGCCTGTACCGCCGGATCGATCCCCAAGATCTCGGCCCGGGCGTGCGCGTTCCAGCTGGGAAAGTGCGCGGCCAGCGTCGCCTGAATATCCGCGAACGCCTTGCCAACCGGCCCCAGCCGCTCCGCCACCGATGCCGGGAGATCGGCCCGAATATCGTCGGCCAGCACCACCGCTTCGCCGAGCCGCTCGGCAAGCAGCGTCCACGCCGCTTCGCGATGCGGCATCAAATAGTCGGTCTCGTAGAACAATTCGAAGCTCGGCCCCACTGTCCGTCCGGGATGGTCCGGCCCGGCAGGCAGGGTAGTGATCAACTCCCCCAACGGCCTGATGATCCCGAACATGAGCGAGACCGTCGCATCGGCCAGCGTCTGCAACTGCGCGTCGGTTTCCTCGGTATGCGCGAAGAACCGCTCGAAGATCTGCAGCAGGATCTCGTAGCCAACGTTGAAAAGGTCGGTGACCCGCGCGGTATCGGGATCACTGATCAACGGCACCGGGATATCCCGTTCGGGCGCACGAACATTCGCCGCCAGCACGGGTCGCACCGGATCGAACTCGGGATTCGCCGCGAGAGCCTGCTCGTACTCGTCGAGAATCTTGACGAACTGCCCGAAATGAGCGTCCCGCCAATCCCCCCGAGCCCCCTCCCCCTGCTCCAGAATGGTGTCGATGGCCAGCCTGGCCGACGCCACATCCGTCACCGCCACCAATTCCGGCCACCGGAAATACTTTTCGGTAGCCTGCGCCCGCCGCGGCCCGACGAACAACCACCGCTCGCCGTATTTGTCGGCCAGATGCTGAATCCCGTTCTCGATGGACCGGTACAGATGCCCGACCGTCGCGAAATCCTGCAGCCGAGGCACGATCTCGCCCTGCTCCATATGCGCCGCCGCCCGCCCGACATTCACGATCCCCTCGGCGTCGGCGAGGTCCATCCCCTCCGGCCGCTCCAGAAACATGAAGTGCCGCAAGGCCTGTTCCCCGAACGGCAGCAACGCCAACTGCACCCCCGCCGGATAGTGCGCCGCCGGCAACGGCAGATTCGGCCGCGACATGTGCGGTGCGGCCCCGATGGCGGACAGCAGATTGTGCACCAGCGACAGATGCAGCATCTCCTGAGTAGCCACGTGCGACACCAGCTTCCGCCAGCGCGTGACCTTCTCCAGCTCGTCCGCGCTGAGTCCCTCGTCCGCGGAGGTCTTGAGCGAGAACGCCGCGAACAGGTACTGGCACATGATGCCGTGCTCGAGCTCGGCGGCCTGACAGAGCATGTAGATGAGCGCCTCACGGTGCTCGATCACGAACGGCGCCTCCGGGGCCGCCAGCCCGCCGCGCGCCGCGATTGTTCGGGCCAGAGCGCCCTGACCGCTGAGGGGAGGTGGGGTTTCCATGGGTCACCGCCGTAACGAAGTCGTCCGGAGTCCATCATCGCCCCGAAATCAGTGCGTCGACGAGTGTTTCGCTGCCCGAGAAACCGTTAATCCCGAGACCGAGTAGCCGGACCGCCCGACCACGCTGATGTATTGCGACACGCTCATCGGTGCGGGCAGCCCTGTTACCTTCAACAATGCGGTACCTCAAGGCAAGGAGCATGCCATGGGCATCATCACGATGATCATCATCGGCCTCATAGCGGGCGCGATCGCCCGCCTCCTGGTCCCCGGCAAGGAGGACTTCGGCATCATCTGGACCATCGTCCTCGGCATCGTCGGCGGCTATGTCGGCGGCACCCTCGGCAGCCTCGTCTTCTCCCCCCACCACTTCGAACTCCAACCACCGGTGAAGCACGCCTTCATCGGCGCCATCATCGGAGCGATCATCATCCTCGTCATCTACAAGTGGATCAGAGCCCGAGTCTGACCCACCCCACGCACCACAAGGGCGGAGCCGCTGACCAGCGACTCCGCCCTAGGTGTGTCGGCGGTCTTGCACGCGATGAGGGTCCGCACAATTCCCGCCAACACGACGCCGGTCCCACGGCGTCCTCAGCCGCAGGTGGTCCGCGGCCGGAGTTCGGTTTCTACGTACCTACTAAGTAGATACGTAGAACATACCCGACACCCGTACGATCGCACAACCACCACACCCACCTGCGAATTTCGCGTCGACGTGTCGTGGAAAGAGAAGAAAAGACAAAAGATGCCAGGAGGAGGGAGAGAGGCTGGCCGGGTTGGGCACCTCGGCGGGGGCCCCAGCCTCCTCGAGGCTCGGGCGCGCAGCGGCCCGGGGAACAACACTCAAAAACGCCCGCCGCGTGTCCGATTCGCCCGGTTGCTGTCATCGAGCGGCACATTTTGGAGGCGGGATTAGGGAGGAACCGGACAAACACCCTCCAGGATGTGCCGCTCGGCGAACGGGGAGCCGGGCGAGGGGATGACGGGGAGGGGTTTCGGGTCTTCGTCCCTTTGGTTTTGTCCCTTTGGGTTTGTCCTGGAAGGTGATCCGTGCAGTCCGTGGGCCGGGATCGCCGGGTGACGGCTCCCAACCCGGCGTCAGCGAAAGTCCGGTAGGGCAGGCGACGCAACCACACTGCCTGGCGCATGTCAGAGCGAGCAATCCGATCGGCAGTGATCCGCGCGAGGAGTCTTCCCCCGGGTTACCTGGCCTCACGCCGCTGAATCACATGTTGCGGCCACGGGTCCGCCAGTACGCCTTGCGCTGAGAAGGCGTGCAGTACACGTGCATCATCTCCATCAGGCCGTCGATCACCGGCCCCGCATCGATGAACGGGGAAATGGTTTCCGCATCGGGGACACCGGCGGCGGTGACCGGTGGCACGGGTTCTGTCGGGAACAGGAATGGTGTGCCTTCGGGGGTGGTGGTGATCGAATCGCCGGTGGGCGTGGTCCATTGCACCTCCCGATCCGGGAGATGATCGACCTTCCAACCGTTGCGGTGATTGTCGGCGAGGGTCTTGAGCCGGTGATGGCGTCGACACCGCGCACCCAGATTATGTTCGCTGGTGCGACCACCGTTGTCGGGATTGTCGTGGTCGAAGCGGTCTTGGTGGTCGAGGTCGGTGTCGGCGGCGGGCACCTGGCAGCCCGGGGCGCGGCAGATGCCATCGAGAGCACGCACCCGGGCGGCAACCCGGGCGGTGGGCCGGTAGGTCAATTCCTTGACCCCACTGCCCTTCTCCGCCGCGACGAGAACGGCAGCGCCGGATGCGGCAGCGCCGGAAGCGGCAGCGCCGGAAGCGGCGGCGTCGAGAGCAGCAGCGCCAGACGCGGCAGCGCCGGAGACGACGGTATCGGAAGCGTCGGCGGCCAGAGCGGCAGTGCTGGGAGCTGCGGTGTCGCTGTCGGTGATGATTTGGAAGCGGGCGTAGCGCGCGATCTGACGCGCGAGATCGGCGTCGATCGCACCGAAACCAGCCAGCAGCGCCGGGTTGTCCTGCAGCCCCGCAAGCGTTTCCGCTGACACACCCACCTGCACCAACGCCTTACGCGCCACCGGAGCAACCGCATCGAAGGGGGCACGCGGGCAGTCCTCGCGACCACACTGACAGGTGAGACGGCCGGTGCCATCGGCGAGGGCCACCAAAGCGTCTGCGCGGCGCTGGTTCTGGGTACGCGGATCCTCGCTGCACACCTGAGTGCAGGCCATCTCCCGCAACTTCTCGAACAGGGTGCGCCCACCGACAGCAGGCAGGACCGCGTCCACGACGGTGGTGCCGTTGTCGGCCGCATTGACGCTCACATAGCGTCCGGCCTCGGCGTCCTTGCGACGCTTCGCTTGACCTTCGGGGTCGGCCTCGGTGATCCAGCGGCGCGCGGTACGCCGAACCCGCTGCGGGTCCGCGTTTTCCGCATACGCGGCAATCTTCGGCTCCAACTCCGTGAGCAGATCCTCGGGCACGTTGGTCAGCGTTTCGCGGATCGCGCGCACCTGCGCCAGGTCGATACGCCCGGCAGCGAAGGCTCGCGCCGTGGTCGGGTAGCGGTGCTCAAGGTCCAGCCCGATATTGATCAGGTTATCCGCGGAACGCTGCGACATCTTCAACGCGACACCGATTTCGGTGGCCGCGCTCTCCCCCGCGTACAGCTGCCCGACCCCCACCTCGAGCTGCTGCGCACGCCGGGCCTCGTACAGCCGTGTCATCAACGCCGTTTCTTCGGCCTGCAGCGCAGCTATCCGTGAGTGCACAACGCGAAGCTGTTCCACCACCTCGAAGGTGTTGGCCCAGTCATCAGCGAATTCACCCATACCATCGATCATAGTTTCGAATCCCGCGACACGACACCATGATCGAAGCAACACACCCTGTAAATTCCCAGCTATCCAGGGACATTCGCCCCCGAATCCCCATAATCCGAATCACACACCAATTCGATGCATTACAGCACACTTTGCCCACCGCGTTTTGTCCGTGAAAGCTTTTACTGCGCACCCGAATTCATCCCTCAGTAGGAGCAGGAATATGGTCGAAACCCCGTTCGCCGCTCAATCCGACATCGAGATTCCACCGAGCACCACGCTCATGGACCTCATCGACCAGCGGGTCGCGGCGCACGGGGACGACGTCGTGTACCGGTACGCCGACTATTCGCGAGCAGTCGACGGCGAATACCGCGAGCTGACCTGGTCGGCATTCCAGCTGCGCGTGTACGCGGTAGCGGCGCGTATCCAGCAGGTCGGCGCTCCCGGTGACCGCGTCGCGGTGCTGTGCCCGCACGGATTGGATTACGTCGTCTCGTTTTTCGCGGCGATCGCGGCAGGCACCATCGCGGTACCACTGTTCACACCCGACGAGCCCGGCCACACCGATCGCCTGCACGCGGTCCTCGCCGACAGCACCCCCACGGTGATCCTGACGACAGTCGCCGCAGCGGCCGGAGTACGCGACTTCTACGGCCGTCGCCCGGGCGTGACTCGCCCCCGGATCATCGCCGTCGACGCGGTCCCCGACACCCTGGAAACGCGCTGGCGGCGACCGGAAAGCACCGCCGATTCCATTGCGTACCTGCAATACACGTCCGGCTCGACCCGCACCCCCGCCGGTGTGGAAATCACCCACCGCGCCGTCGCCACCAACCTGCTGCAACTGTGCGACGCCCTGGGCCTCGACGCCGACTGCCGAGGCGTGAGCTGGCTCCCGCTGTTCCACGACATGGGATTGCTCTGCGCCATCCTCCCGATGATGTGCGGCCGCTACCTGACCCTGCTGTCGCCGAGCGCCTTCATCCGCCGCCCCTACCGGTGGATCAAGGAACTAGCCGCAACGGACGGCGACCGCGGAATCTTCTCCGCGGCACCGAATTTCGCCTTCGAGTACGCGGCCGCCCGTGGACGTCCCCCGGCCGGTGCGCAACCGGATCTGTCGAAGGTGATCGGCCTGATCAACGGCAGCGAGCCAGTGACGGTGCCCGCCATGCGCAAATTCACCGAGGCGTTCGCGCCGTTCGGCCTGCCGGACAACGCCATCAAGCCCTGCTACGGCATGGCCGAGGCCACCGTCTTCGTCTCCGCCACCCAGGCCGAGGTCGCGCCGCAGGTCGTGCACGTGGACCGCGATCGACTCAATGCCGGTCGCATGGTGCGAGTAGCCTCCGAGCGGGAAAACGCTGTGGCACAGGTCAGTTGCGGCCACCTGGCACGCTCCCAGTGGGCGGTCATCGCCGATCCCGACACCGGCCGCGAACGCCCCGACGGCACCGTCGGCGAAATCTGGCTGCACGGCGACAATCTCGGCATCGGCTACTGGAATCGACCGCACGAGACCGTGAAGACCTTCCGAAACAGGCTGGTGCACAGGCTGGTCCGCGACAGTCACGCCGACGGCGTCGCGACCGACGCACAGTGGCTGCGCACCGGCGATTTCGGCGCTTATTTCGGCGGGCAGCTGTACGTCACCGGCCGCGTCAAGGACCTGGTGATCATCGACGGCCGCAACCACTACCCGCAGGACCTCGAAGGCACCGCCCAGGAAGCCAGTACGGCCCTGCGGCCCGGCTATGTCGCGGCCTTCTCGGCTCCGGATCCCCAGAACGGCTCCGACCGTCTGGTCATCGTGGCCGAACGTGCCGCGGGCATCGGCAAACTCGATCCGGACCTGGTCGCGTCCCTGGTCCGTGGCGCGCTCTCCCGCCGCCACGGCGTCCTCGTGCACGATCTACTGCTCGTGCCGGCCGGAACCATCCCCCGCACCTCCAGCGGCAAGATCGCCCGGCGCGCCTGCCGCGCGGCCTACCTGGACGGCACCCTCGCCCGGATGTCCCACCACGTCTGACTATCCGACCAGCCGCGCGGTCGTCCGGTAGGCGGCCGGGGTCATGCCCGTCTCGATGCGAAAGGCGCGATAGAACTGCCGCTCGGTGGCAAAGCCGCTGGCGTGAGCGACCGCTACCACCGGCAGATCCTTTCGCGCGGTGAGCAATCCGCAAGCGAGCTCGACTCGCATGCGGCGCAGCAGTGTCGCGGGTCCGTCCTCGAATTGATCGAGCAGGCGGTACAGCGTCCGGCGCGAGACGCCGCAACCGGCGGCGATGCCGTCGACCGAGAGCCCGCTGTCGGTGCAGTGACGGCGCATGAACTCCATCACGCGGCGGCGGGTCAGGGTTTCGGCGGCCTCTCCCGTGACCGCACGACCGGCGGTCAGCGTGATCGCCGAGGCGAGCAGGTCGACCGCCGAAGCGGCCAGCAAGGCAGCCTGTTCGGGCTTGGTGTTCTGCAGCACGGCCAGATCCCGCAGGTAACCGGCCACCAATCCGGCCGGGCTGCCGGTTGCCACCGTGACCGCGGTCGGTATGTCGCTCCCGGTAAGGCCCGCGCGGTCACGCAGGCGAGTCGAGGTGACCTGGACCGAGGCCATCTCCCAATCGCCCTCGAATTCCCAGTGATACGGCCGGGTGCTGTCGTAGAAGACCATCTCGCCCGGGCCGACCTCGGCGACCCGGCCGTCCTGGTGCAGCCAGCCGCGGCCGGACATCTGGATGGTGGTGTGCAGCAGTTCGATGTCGGTGCGGGAGATGAGGCTCTTGGTCCGATGCACCTGCTGGCGGCTCGCACCCAGGGTGGACAGCTCGCAATCCTTGTACTTGCCCAGGGCGATCCAGCCGCTGAATTCTCCCTCGCCGCTGGGTGAGACCGCCAGCGGGACATAGGCCTCGCTCAGCCCCGCCTCCCAGCGCTCGAACACGTGCGTCGAGCGTTCCCCCTCCGCTGCGCGGATATCGATCCGCTGAACCCCCGACAAACCAACCACTCCGAACTCAAGATCAAGATCAAAACTATGTACCCCAGTGTGTCACGGCGGCACAAAGCCGCAGGATACGGACATCGGTGAGATCGGCGCAGAGTAGACGAGACGGATCACGCCGCGGACGTCTCGGCTATGGAGTCGGCCTGACGGCGGGCCGAATCGGCGAGGGCGGCCCAGTGATCGGCCTGGCGGCGGGCGAGTTCGGCGATAAGTGCGGCGGAATGCGGGGAGAGGTCCTCGGACACCGCCGACCAGACCGCCGGGTCCCAGGGCAGCGACTCGAATGCGAGTAGGAGTTGGCGGGCCGCCGCTGTGGCGGCGAGGGCCGGATCCGTGCGCAGTGCCTGCAGCGCGGGAGGCTGGTCCAGCCGGATGCGCCGGGGATTCACCGACCGCCGCTTCCGGACGCCCGCGATCGCCCGCTCGGACAGGCCGACAGCCTCGGCCAGCGTCCGATTGGACCACTCCGGGAAGAACGACATGGCCTGTTCGGCGGCGGCCCTGCGGTCGGCAGCGGACAACGGCAGGCCGTGGCCGCTGTTGAGCCGGACCGCCAGCAGCAGCACCTCGGCGTCATCGCCGTCGAAGTACACGGCGTCGATCCACTGCGCGCCCGCGGACTGGGCGGCACGGACCCGGTGCGCGCCATCGATGACGGTCATGGACGGGCGGTGCACGACGATCGGCGGTAGCGTTCCCGCGACCTCGGCCAGGGCGTCGATGTGGCGTGCGTTCTCCCCCGAGATCCGGACCAGGTTCTCGATACGCAAGCGGTCCAGGGGAATTCGCACCAGCTCGGCCTCGGCCAGTTCGGCGACGAGCGTGTGGGCGGGCGCCGGTATCGCACCGGGCCGCAGCAGGCGATCCGCGATTCGCCGCAGTAGCATGCCCATCAGGCGTACCGCGCCCGCGTGCCCTCGCCGCGGTCCGACCGCGGCACCGCTCGGTTCGAACATGACAGCCGCCCTCCCTCGTCGAGCAGCCCGAACTCCGGCCAATGCCAGCGCATTTCCGGTTCAGGGCCCATCATCGACGCGCCAGGCGGCATCACGGGGATGACCGGCAGGATTCCCGCTCGCGCGGGTGCGTACGGGCGGGAGTTTAGCGAGCGGGCGTTTCGGCGGGCAATCGAGCAAACTCCTTGCGCTGCCTCGCATCTCGGGTGAGGTTGGCGTGACCTGGAGCAGACGGTGTTATCGGATTATCGCGGTGTTAGATATGCGACAAACATTGCCGATGGTCTGTTTGCTGGCTAGTCGGGCTCGCGGATGGTGACCAGTGCGGCCGTGGTGTGCTGGTCCAGGGCCATGAGTACGGCGCGGGCGTGCACCGGTTTCCAGCCGCCGTCGAGGGAGCGCAGCCGCAGGTGTCCGGCGGTGCGCTGGTGAGCGAGGTTGCGGCTCATGGACTTCGCTGTCTCCAGATCCTCGGGGTGGATCTGCGGCTCGGGCTCGCCCGCGAGGGACTGCCAGGCGATCTCGGGCATGGCCGGGCCCATCCAGCGCAGCAGGCGCAGGGTGCGCAGATCGACGATGGCGCGGAACTCGCCCTCCTCGGCGGCGGCGTCGAGTACGCGATGTTCGAGGATCACCGGTGGTGGGGCGGCGCTGACGTCGGTGGCGTCACCGATGTCGTGGGTGACGCCGCGGAAGAAGACCTCGGATTGGCCTGCGGCATCGTGTTCTTCGAGCAGGCGGCAGGAGAAGTGGGCTGCGCGCAGTGCGCCGTCGTCGCGGCGGACTGTCCACACGGCCTGATGCTCGGTGCCGGGTGCCGAGCGGACGATCTTGGCCAGTGCGTCGGACTCGTCGGAGTTGGTGATGACTCGTGTGAACACACCCGCGATGGCGTGCTCGCGCGCCCGGTTCTCCGGTGCTACGCCGTAGAGGTCGAGCAGATCGTCCGAGCGTGTGGATTTCGACGTGGAGAGGTTGAAATACCACGCCCCCACTGGATCTCGCGGCGGAACCTGCTCGTCGACCGGTCCCGACCAGACCAGCACCGCATGCATCCGTTCCGGCGTGATCAGCAGCGGATGCGTCAGCGTCCGGCGCCGACCATCGCCGCTCACGATCTCGACCGGCTCCAGCGCGGCCTCCGTCGCCGCGATCGCACCCTTGATGGTCGCCAAGGTCTCACGCTGCCTGAATATCTGGCTCAGCGGCACGAATTTCCTTGGCGCACTGCCGAGTCCGATCACCGTGGGCTCGCCGCCGCCGAACGTCTCGATCAACAGCCACCGCGTACCGGCCATTCCGCATTCCCCTCGTCATCCCCTGATCATCAGCCGAATCAGCCTCTCGTACTGCCCACCCGCGAGCCGGGCGGCGACCTCGGCCAGGATCGCGTCAGGTCCTATGAGTACACGACTCTTCCCCCGCGCAACACCGTTCAGGATCACCCGCGCGGCCGCCCCCGGATCCGTCCGCGCCACAACCTTTTCGAACCGCTCCGCCGCCAACTCAGCATTCACCCCTGCAGCCGCCAACGCCGACCGCGCGATCCCCGTCCGCACTCCACCCGGAAACACACAGCTGACAGCGACATTCGCCTGCCCCCGCAACTCCGACCGCAGCGACTCGCTGAACCCCCGCACCGCGAACTTCGCCGCCGTATACGGCGCGGCCCCGCCGACCCCGATAAGCCCATACGCCGACGAAAGATTCGCGATCCGCCCCTGATCGGACTTCACCACATACGACAGGAAGGCCTTCGTACTGGCCACGGCCGCACCGAAATTCGCCCGCATCACGGCCTCGAAGTCCTCCGGCTCGGACTGCGCCACCCCGCCGTAGAACAACTTCCCCGCATTATTGATCAGCACATCCACACCCCCGAACCGCTCAACCACCTCCCCCGCAACCTCTTTCATCCGATCCGCGTCGGCCACATCGGCCACGATCCCCAGCGCCTCTGCGCCCCGAACCATCCCCACAGTCCCGTTGAGCGTCACCTCATCGATGTCCACCGCCACCACAGAGGCCCCCGCCTCGCCCAGCAAGAGGGCCATCTCCCTCCCGATCCCGGCCCCCGCGCCGGTAACCACAACAACCCGCTTCGCATAAAAACCAGAACTCATCCCCCGAGTCTGCCTACGCCCCTTCCCTTCTCGCGAGCCGAACTTCTGGCTTCAGAAGCCACGTACCCGGTCGGGCACGATGCGCAGCGGAATCGCGTAGTCGGCGAAGAACTGCTCCCTGGTCATCCCGATATCGACCAGCCCCTCGGTGTACTTCTCGACGAACGCGTCGAGCTCGGCCGCCGAGGCCCCAACCTCATCGACCACCGCCGTACCCGTGAACACAACGACATCGCCGCCGCTGTCGGAACTGTTGAAGTTCAACGAAACACGCGGATCGGCAGCAATATTGCGCAACTTGGGAGTCCCCGGCTGCGTGAACACCAGAAACGCCCCATCCGCCCACTGAAACCACACCGGATTGGGTTGCGGTGTGCCACTGGGACTCACAGTGGTCAACCAGATAACCGTCTCCTGCCCAAGCCGTTTGGCAACCTTGGCCCCGAAATCAGTGCTCGAGTCGATCAGAGGCGAAGAACTAGACATTCGATCTCCTTGTGGGATGTCGATCACACCGGTTCGCAGTACACCAACGCCTCCTCCTCCCCCACCATTCCTCCGTTTCCCCATCCCACCGCTGACCAGCTTCCCGCTCTCCACGAATTAGGGTAGCCTCACCTACTCGAGAGAGGAGAAGCAATGCGCGTCGTCATTCTGTTCGGGTCCGAGATGGGAACGTCAGAGGGAGTTGCCGACTGTCTGGCCGATGAGCTGTCCGCCCACGACGTATCGGTCTACGACATGCTCGACTTCGACCCGGGCGACCTCGATCCGGCCGACTTCCACATCATCGTCTGCTCAACCTACGGCGACGGCGAACTCCCCACCGGCGCCGAACCCTTCTTCACCTCGCTCGACGCCACCGCCCCCGACCTGACCGGCCTCCACTTCGCCCTCTTCGGCCTCGGCGACACCGTCTACGGCGACTCCTTCAACCGCGGCGGCGAACTAGCCGCCCAAAAACTAACCGCCCGCGGTGCCACCCAAGTAGGCCCCCACGCCCGCCACGACGCCTCAACCCCGATCCGCGCGAAAGACATGGCCCGCGAATGGGCCAAGACGCTGCCGATCCCCACCTTGGCCGCCGCGCGAGAGTGACCGCGGCAGAGTGGCAAGCGCAACTCAGCGATGCGAACATCGCTGGCTGTCCTCACCAACCAAGTTGGACCGATCTCTATGACGTGGGCGCGCCCGTCAGCGGTTTGACCCAGCGCGACCATTCGGGTTGGGGGGCATAGCCGTTGGCTTTCCAGGCGCTTTGTCCGAGATCGTTTCCGTCGAGGACCATTGCGTCTGCGCGGGTTCCGCCGAGATGGGCGAAACGCTCCTCCGCGGCTTGGATGAGAAGTCGCCCGATTCCGCTGCGGCGACGGTCGGGAGCGACGGCGAGGCGGTAGATGTGGCACCGCCAGCCGTCCCAGCCCGCGATCACCGTACCGACTAGTTCGGTTGTGGCGGTGACATCTTTGTCCAGGGCGAGGATCAGCGCCTCGGGGTCGCGGCGGATCAATGCCTCGATCGCGGCAGCCGAATCGGCCGGCCGATGCGAGTCCTCGGCCGCTGTGCTCCAGAATTCGAGAACAGCGGGAGCATCATCGATGGCAGCGGTACGGAAGACGATCTTGGACACGCGTGCAGAATAGCCGCTTATCAGGGCGTCCAGCCCGGTTCGGTGTCGTTGTCAGTTGGCTATGCCGACGGACTGGCCGACCGTGTCCGGGCGTTCGAGGGCGTGGAGCATGCTGTGGGCGACGTCGGCGCGTGAGATGTAGCGGCCGCCGGGGAGGTTCTCGCCCAGGGCAATTCGGTAATTGCCGGTCAAGGGCTTGTCGGTGAGTTGGACGGGTCGGATTGCCGTCCAGGCCAAGTCGCTGTCGCGGAGCTCGTCCTCCATCAGTGCGAGGTCGGCGTAGCGCGGGCGCAGAACGGCTTTGACGATCGGATAGATCACGTATTTCAGGAAGAACGGGTCAGCCGGGTCTCGCTTGGGCGGGTGTGGGCGGCGCGGTGACGGCGTGGTGTGGACCGGAGCCGCGCTGACGACGATCAGGCGCCGGACATCGGCCTCCCGCATCGCGTCGATGATCGCCGCGGTGCCCTTCGCCGCCACGCCGGCGTCGGCATTCTTCAGCGGACCGATGGCCGAAAGCACCGCATCCGCACCACTTATCGCCGATGTGAGCACCGCCGGGTCGGCGGTGAGCAGGTCGGCCATCACCGTCCGTACTCCGAGCCCCGCCATCTTGTCGGGATCCCGAACCACCGCGGTGACGTCGTGCCCAGCATCCACCGCCTGCGCAACCAGTTGTCGGCCAACCCCACCGCTGGCCCCGAACACAATGAGCTTCATACCGCTATGACCGGAACGAACCCGAAAGTGTGACCGGTTGTTCGGATGGGGCGCCTACCTGCGCCTCGGCGTGGCGCAGGTGGCTGGGTTATATTTTGCCGCAACCAATTTCAAGCCCAGATTCGGGAGACTACGTGGATCCGCAGCATGCGCATCAGGGTGCCAGCGCTGGAGTGAGCGTGCCGCAGGTTGCGCGAATCCCGATCTACAGTCCCGAATTCGCCGCCGATCCCCACGGGCACTACCGGCGCATGCGCAGCGAGTACGGGGCGCTGGTGCCGGTCGAGATGTGGCCGGGAGTGCCCGCGACGCTGGTCATCGACTATTCGGTCGCGGTGCGAATCCTCAACGATCCCCTGCATTTTCCGGCCGATCCGCGGATGTGGCAGCAGAGCGTGCCCGCCGACATGCCGATCCTGCCCATGGTCGAGTACCGGCCCAATGCGATTCGGACCAGCGGAGCGGCGCACGCCCGCTACCGCAAGGCGCTGTCCGACGCGCTGGCCGGCATCGACCTGTTCGGGGTGCGTGAGATCGTCGAGCGCTCCGCGGTCCACATCGTCAACGGGTTCGCCACCGAGGGCCACGCCGACATCCTCGGCCAGTACGCGCTGCCCATGGTGTTCTCGGTCTTCTGCGAGATTCTGGGATGCCCGCCCGATATCGGTCAGCGCGTCGCGGCCGCCAGCGCCGCCATGTTCGACGGAGTCGACACCGCGACGGTGAACGCGCAGATGGGTGAGGCCCTGTTCGACCTCACCGCGCTCAAACGCGCCCATCCCGGCGACGACGTCGCCACCCGGCTGGTCCAGGATCCCGCCGAGCTGTCGGACGAGGAGATGGTCCACCAACTGGTGCTGCTGTTCGCCGCCGGTGTCGAGCCGCCGCTGAACCTCATCGCCAACACACTGCTACTGATGCTGACCGACGACCGGTTCATCAGCAGTGTCGATGCGCCTCCCCTGCCGACCGCCGTGGCCATCGACGAGCGATTGGCCACCGACCCGCCGATGGCCAACTACTGCATCACCTATCCGCCGCAGCCGATCCTGATCGAGAAGGTCCTGCTGCCCGCCCACGAGCCGGTGATCATCAGCATGGCCGCGTGCAACACCGACCCGGCCATGGTCGGCGGCAGCCTCGACAACGGCTGGAATCTCGCGTTCAGCTCCGGGGACCACGCCTGCCCCGCGGCCGCGCGCCCCTACGGACGGCTGCTCGCGCAGGAGGTGATCGACCAGCTCTTCGACTTCCTGCCCGAGGTCAGGCTCGCCGTGCCGCCGGAAGAACTCGTGTGGCGTCCCGGGCCGTTCCACCGCGCGCTGACCGAACTGCCGGTGGTCTTCCCACCGGTGCGCTTCCCGTTCCCAGCGACCTAGGCACCGCTGTCTATCGACCGATAGAAGACATCGATCCGGCGTGTCTCCGGCCCATCGCTGGGAAAGTTCACCGCGAATATTCAGACAATTTGTGCAACACTACAATTCGTGACTAGCGGGCCGAAGGCGACACCGCGGCAACGGATCCGGCGTACGGATCCGCCCGCGACGTTGGCGTACCAGCGCTTTCGCGCTGTGGTAGCCCGCGCACTTCCGAACTCCTGTCCGCCGACCCGATCCGGTCGGCAATCCGCACCTTTCTCCTCCGCCGCGTGCGGCCGGGAGGTCCTGTGAAGGTGCGTGATGCGTCGAGCTTCTGACAGGTAATCGCCCAGCTCCAGCCTCCAGCCCCGCCACCCTGCCAACGGCGGGCCCGGCGCGCCCGAGCGCGGCGAGCACCTCCTATGCCCCCGGCGGACCAATGGCCGGTGGGACCGAGTAAATGAGTAGGAGACGGATCATGCACACTCCCGCGCACCAAGAGCGGACCTCGCTGGCCGAGGTCATCCGCCACGGCAGCCTGGAATTCGACCAGCACCTGCAAAAGATCCTGAGCAACCCCGCCTACTTCGTCACCGAGGCCCAGAGCCAGGAACAACGCCGCCAGAACGCCTACGACCAGTTGCACAACCTGGTCGCCGAGGTCGGCAGCACCCGGGACATCGCCACCGACCTGCCGCGGCTGTTCGCCGTCTTCGACTGGTCGGCCGTGCTGGCGACCGACCTGATTCCGCTGATCTCCGGCCACTACAACCTGGCCTCGGGCAGCCTGTCCACCCTCACCGACATCGACTCGGCCGCACCGTATCTCGCCGATCTCGACGACGGCTCCAGTGTCGGCGTCATGCTGCTCACCGAATACGGATGCGGATCCAACATCCAGTTCATGCAGACCCGCGCGACCTGGGACGGTGACGGGTTCGTCATCGACACCCCCACCCCGCGGGACCGCAAGTTCATGCCCAGCGTCGGCATCCCGGTGGCACGGGTCTGCGTGGTCGGCGCCCGCTTCATCGACGCCGCCGGTGTCGACCAGGGCGTGCATCTGTTCGCGGCGCGACTACGCGGCGCCGACGGGACCCCCGCACCCGGTGTGACGATCACTCAGCTCGACCATCAGCCGCTGGTCATCATGGACAACTCCGTCATCGCCTTCGACAAACTCAAGGTCGATCGCAGCGCCTGGCTGAGCAACGATCTCGCCACCATCGACGACAACGGCGTGCTGACCTGGCGCGACGAGGACAGCCGCAGACGCTCGTTCGCCTCGGCCATCAGCCAGCTCACCGTCGGCCGGCTCGCGCTGTCCTCCTGTCTGAACGCCGCCGCCCGCGCCTCGCTCTACATCGCGCTGCGCTACGCCGCCAAACGCGTTGTGCCGCTGACGCCCTCGGACACCCCGTTCATGGCCGAACTGCCGCACGTGCGCGACACCCTGCTCACCGACCTCGCGGGCACCCTGGCCCGCACCATCTACGGCAACGCGGTGAAGACTTCGCTGGCCAAGGCGGACCTCACCAGCCGCGACACCGTCGTCTCGGTGATGCTGGCCAAGCATTTCATCCAGCTCCATGCCCTCGACACCGTCACCCACTGTCGTATCCGAATGGGCGCGCAGGGAATGTTCAGCGCCAACCGGGTTTCCGACTACATCGGCGTATGCCACGCCGCGATCACCGGCGAAGGCGACTGCCACGTCCTGGGCTCGGTGGCCGGGCGCGTCCTGGCCAAACACCTCGCCGGGAAAATGCCGCCCGAGGCCGGGGTCCACGACCCGGGCGACCCGGGCGATCGGATGAGCCTTTTCAACGCCCGCACCCTCACCATCGTCGAGGAAACCCAGCAGTATCTGGCCACGCCCGGACTCGAAGGCCGACTCGCCGTCATCCCCGAAGCGCTCGCCCTCGCCGAGGCCTACTCGGCCGAGGAAGCCCTACAGGCACTGCACCGATACTCCGACCACCCCGAAATCGCCGCCGTGCGTGAGGTCTTCACACTGAACTACCTCGACCAGCACGCACTCTGGTACCTCAGCCACGGCCTGCTCGACCTCGCCGCGGTCGACACGATCAAACAGCAGCTCCGCCACGCGCTCGACACCCTCGCCGAGCACCTGCCCGCACTGCTGGACGCCTTCGGCCTAGACGACGAAACCCTAGCCGCCCCGGTCCTTTCCGACGACCTCCCGGCCGCCTGGGAATCCCGCTGCGCCGACCCGCGCCGCCGCTGATCCAGCCCGTTGCTGGACAGGGCCGGGCGTGTGGGCCCTGTCCAGCAACGGCTTTCAGCGTGAGGACACCGACGACAGGCCGCGTTGCCGTAGCCGACCGGGAGACGTTCCGTACTTGTCACGGCAGGCCCTGTTGAACGCGGACAAGGCGACAAACCCACTGTCGTACGCGATATCAGCGATCCTGCGCCCGCTGTTCCGGGCATCGGTCAGCCGGTTCACCGCCCGCTCCAGGCGCGTGGCGAGCAAGTAAGTGTGCGGGGAAGCACCGAAATCGCGCATCGCACGCTCGAGTTGACGCCTGCTGATACCGAGGTGGCGCGCGACCGCATCCACCGTCAGCCGCGGATCATCGGAGTACCTCTGGATATGTAAGCGCGCATCACGGGAAATCGCAGCGAATTTCGATTCCTCGGCTACCCTGCGCTCGTCCAGCGCCGCGGCGAGCAATCCCGCCCAGTGCATGCTGATCCGGAGGAACTGATCGGGCGTCAGTTTGTCGCCCAGGCGGGAAAGCTGTTCGGCCAGAACCAGTACCGACCCCGGCAACGGGTCGGTCGAGTCCAGCTCGAGATGCGGCGGCCCGCCCGGACCCAGCCGCAGCGAATCGGCCGGGACATTGAGAATCCAGGCGTGCGCGTTGTCGCCGTGCGAGAGCACCATGCGCTGCCCCCAGTCGATGACACCCATCTGACCGGGCCGCAACCGTACTCGCCTGCCATGTTGTTCAACACCCAGGACTCCGCTGCGCGGAATGAGCAACCGCGTACTGCGATCGCCGTCGGCGTCGATCTCCGCCGCCGTGCGCTCGTAGGAGATCGCGGTGGAAACGAAGTCCACATTCTGGAAATCGCCCAGTCGAAAGTTCTCCAGCCGCTGAACCCTCAGCGCGCCATGGAAATTCGGCCAGTCGTTGAAGTCGATGCGCGCACCGCCCTGATTCGCCGCAACGTGCTCCCGCCAGTACGCCGGTCTGTCGTCCTTCGACACCGTGGATGTCGTATCGCTCGCTACCGCTACGGCCAACACCCGGTGCCCCCCTCTCGTCGCAAATCGATCACCGGTCCGTCGCAGATCCGGTCGACCAGAATCTATACGCGCACCTAATCTTTGACGAGCTGAGCCGCTGGGCCTGGCGGCCTGCCGAAGGGGGGCAGACCACCAGTATCCGCGGTGGATCAGCGCCACCTTCTCGGCCACGAGCCAACCGGTTTCGACCGGATACGAATTCAGCCCCTACCAACATCGTTGGCAGGGGCTGAATCCTGTTCACACGAGTGCGGCGGCTGGCGTCAGATGACGAAGAAGCCTACGACGCAGCCGATTACGGCGCCGGCGACCATACCGATGAAGAGGCCGGGGATAGCGCCGACGATCAGGGCGATGAGGCCGAGGACCGTGCCGATCGCGCCGAAGAGGGCGACGCCCACCGCGCCGCCGGCGATACAGCCGATGACGCCGATGTCCTTGAGCTGGGCCTGGGCCTGCACTTCCCGGACGCCGTCGTTGTAGGTGGACTCACTGACCGGGCCGCGGCTGTCCGTCGGCCAGACGGTGAGAGTCGAGCCGTCGTCGGAGACCTCGGCGCGAAGCTGGACCGGGTAGCCGCTGAGTTCGTAGTCGGTGGGGATCTGCTCGACCACGGTGCCGTCGGGAGCTGAGACGGTGACCAGCGACTGATCATCCGACAATTCGAATTTGCCGGCGCTGAGGTGCGTGACCACGCCCTGGTGATCCTCGGACAGCGTCGAGGTGTACGCCAGGCCGTGATCCTGACCGCCCACCACCAGCGGCCGCTCCGCCTCACCGTGCGCGGTGGCGGTGGCGACGACGGTGGCAGCGATGGTCAGCAACGACATCGCGGCAAATTTCCTGAACTGCATGCGCTCGCCTCTCATTCGGGATGGAGTGCCGGCGCGTCGAGCCCCGACACTTCCGTGAATTGGGGACACACACTCAGATCGATTGCTCGCTATTGCTAACACAAAACCAACCGACCGGTCTGAAATAGCGGGTGCGACATACCGGAGCAGAAATAGCGCGGCGGGCTAGCGCAGGTGGGGGATCACTTTCGCGAACGCCTGTGCACAGTGACCGGGAATCGTGAAATAGGTGATTCCGAAGGTTTCGCGATAGCGGTGCAGCGTGTCGGCGATCTGGTCCGGGGTGCCGTGCAGGACGCCGGGCACCGTCAGCAGCTCCGCGTCGGTCAGATCCGGGTAGAACATCCTCGCCAAGCTCAGGTCCGCCGGCCCGGTCCCGACCACGTGCAGGCCGATCACCATGAGATTCAGCTCCAGTTCGGCGAATCGGTCGGCGGCGGCAGTACGGATCAGCGCGACACGCTCGGCGAGAGTGCCCTTCTGCGTCGGATCGGTACCCGGCCGGGCTCCGGAAATGCCGACGATGTCGGCGTGGCGGGCGGCCAGTCGCAATAACCTGTCGCCCTGACCCGCGATCACCAGCGGGATTCGCTGCTGGACCGGACGCGGGTGGTGGTCGGGGTCGGCCAGCAACGCCCGCAACCCGGTGACGGTGGACTCCAGATGATCGATTCGGCCGCCCGCGCTGGGGAATTCAAGACCGGCGGCCTCGAATTCCGAACGCGCGAACCCGGCACCCAACCCGAGCTCGAGGCGGCCGTCGATCAGCTGATCGACCCCGGCGACATCGCGGGCCAGTAGCGCCGCTCGACTGAATCCCGCGTTGAGTACGAAGGTGCCCAGCCGAATTCGGTCCGTTACCGCTGCCGCCGAAACCAGCGCGGGCAGCGGCGCGACCATGCCCAGATGATCGGGTACCAGCAGGGTGTCGTAACCCAGGGCTTCGATTTCACCGGCCGCCTGTTGCCACTGCGATCGTGACTGCGACGCGGTCAGGCTCGCACCGAATCGAAACGCCCTCTGGTTCACGGCTACCTCTCTGCGAATTGTCCTTGGCGAGAGGATCTTCCGTGGAGCCGAGCGCCCACGCAAACGATTTTCTAGCAGTCGTCGGTTGGGGCCGCCGCCCGGAAGACCGCGTAGTCGTGTGTCGTCGGCGACTGGGGGTTCTCGATCGGCAGGACCGGATTGTCGATCGCCGGGTTCGACCAGACGGGCATGTACTGCCTAGGGTCCAGATCTTCGCTCATGTTTTCGATCATGCCCGATAAGTCGTTGCGGCGGGGACGGCACGCCAAACGAATAAAGCCCTTGACCAGATATCCTGGTCAAGGGCTTATTCTTGCTCCCCCATCTGGACTCGAACCAGAAACCTGCCGATTAACAGTCGGCTGCTCTGCCAATTGAGCTATAGGGGATTGTTTCCCTGGCTGGCCCTTCCGGACCGGCCGGAGAAAACTTTAGCGTATCGGTTGTACAGTTCCCAAATCGCGGCTCTACCTGCAGGAACATTGCGGTTTGGGAGACGGGGTGCCGGATCGACAGTAGGGGGTGGGGTCGGGCAGGATGTGGGGGCGGAATGGTCTATGGAGGGAGCTTCTCGGGATGCTGCGGTTGATCATCGGTGTGGCGGCTGGGTATGTGCTGGGCGCCAAGGCCGGGCGGGCTCGGTATGAACAGATCAGTAAGACGACCCGCGCGATCAGCGAGAGCCCTGTCACACGGAAGGTCGTGATGATGGGTCGGCAGAAGCTCTCGGACAAGCTGAGCACCCAGCCGAAGCTGGAACCGATGGTGCCGCTGGACGAGCGCACCACGATCCTCGTGCCGCAGGATCAGCTGCGCCGCTGAGGGATTGGGGCTTCGCCCCTTGCCCCCGGCACTCGAAGGTACTCGAAACAGAAACCTGCCGATTAACGGTCGGCAGGTTTCGGCTGTCTAGGCGAAGTCGGCGGAGTTGCCCATGGCCTGGGTGAGGAGGCTCTTTCGGTATTGCTCGAGGGCGACCAGGTCGCCGAACAGGGCCATGTAGGCGTCGGGCTGTTCGGTTGAGGAGATGCGCTGGAGTTTGGACTTCAGCTCGGCGATCTGGCGGCCTACCCAGGATTCCTGGGTGCGGGCGATGATGCCGGTGACGAAGCGGGGGATGTCGTCGGCGGATTTGACCGGGAGGGGTTCGGCGGCGAGTTCGGAGACCAGCGCGCGCATGGTGAGGTCGTCGGTGTTGTCGGCGACGACCGAGACCCATTCGGCGCCCGTCAGGCCGCTGGCGGTGCCGCCGGCCTCGAGGATGGCGGCGCGGACGGTGATGTAGGCCGGGTGGGTGAAGGCGTCGGGCTCGAGGGAGTCGAAGACCGGGCCCGCGAAGGCCGGGTATTGCAGTGCGGCGGCGAGGGTTTGGCGCTGCGGGAGCAGGGTGGGGTCGTTGGGGCGCGCGGGGGCGATCTCGGCGACTTCCGGGCGCGGTTGGCGTTCGGGGATGCCGGGTTTGGTGTTGCCGCCGCGGGCGCCCTTGCGGGCCTCGTCGCCGACGCGGCGCACGACCTGCTGGATGTCGTCCCAGCCGACCCAGCCGGCCAGCTTGGTGGCGTAGGCCTTGCGGAGGGCGAAGTCCTTGATCTGGGCGACGACGGGGACCGCGCGGCGCAGGGCCTCGACCTGGCCCTCGGGGGAATCCAGGTTGTGTTCGGCGAGCAGGCCGCGGATGACGAACTCGTACAACGGGACTCGGCGGGCGACCAGGTCGCGGACCGCGCCGTCACCATTGCGCTGGCGGAGCTCGCACGGGTCGAGGCCGTCGGGGGCCACGGCGATGTAGGTCTGTCCAGCGAGTTTCTGGTCACCGGAGAAGGCCTTCAGGGCGGCGGCCTGGCCGGCGGCGTCGCCGTCGAAGGTGTAGATGATCTCGCCGCGCCAGAAGTTGTCGTCCATGAGCAGGCGACGCAGGATCGCGAGGTGTTCGTCGCCGAAGGCGGTGCCGCACGAGGCGACGGCGGTCTTGACGCCGGACAGGTGCATGGCCATGACGTCGGTGTAGCCCTCGACGACGACCGCCTGATGACCCTTGGCGATCTCGCGCTTGGCCAGGTCCAGGCCGAACAGCACCTGAGACTTCTTGTACAGCAACGTTTCCGAGGTGTTGATGTACTTGGCGGTCATGGTGTCGTCGTCGTACAGCCGGCGCGCGCCGAAGCCGATGACCTCACCGCCGAGATTGCGGATGGGCCACAGCAGGCGACGGTGGAAGCGGTCCATGGGGCCGCGCTGGCCCTGCTTGGACAGGCCCGCGGCCTCCAGCTCCTTGAAGTCGAAACCCTTGCGCAGCAGGTGTTTTGTCAGCGTGTCCCAACCGCTGGGGGCGTAGCCGCAGCCGAACTGGTGGGCGGCGTTGTGGTCGAAATTGCGGTCGGTGAGGTACTTGCGGGCCGCCTCGGCCTGAGGCTCCCCGAGCTGCGCCATGTAGAACTCGTGCGCGGCGGCATTGGCGGCGACCAGGCGGGCGCGGGTGCCGCGGTCGCGCTGGACCGAGGTGCCGCCACCCTCGTAAGTGATCTTGTAGCCGACCTTGTCGGCCAGCTGCTCGACGGCCTCCACGAAGCCGACGTGCTCGATCTTCTGCAGGAACGCGAAGGCGTCGCCGCCCTCACCGCAGCCGAAGCAGTGGTACACGCCATGATTCGGGCGGACGTGGAAGGACGGGGACTTCTCGTCATGGAAGGGACACAGGCCCTTCATGGAGTCGGCGCCCGCGCGTCGCAGGGCCACGTACTCCCCCACGACATCCTCGATCCGAACACGTTCACGAATCGCCGCGATATCGCGGTCCGGAATACGGCCTGCCACGGCAGCGAGTCTAGCCGCGCGATATAGACACACTCGACCGGGACGCACGCCTGGACGCCGGACCGAATGCCCTTTCCGGCGCATGCCAGGATCTATCGGTGCTCAGCCTGTACCACGACGCCCGGACGCCGGTGCATACCGTGCCCGCCGGGACAAAGCTGCTGGTACTGGCGGCGACGGGGACGGCGTTGTTCTTCGTGCCGTCGATCTTGTGGCTCGCCGTCGCGCTCGCGGTGGTGCTGGGTTTGTATGGGGTGGCTCGCATTCCGTGGCGGACCACCGGGCGGCAGGTGCTCGGGCTCGCACCGTTTCTCGCGCTGATCATGGTCGCGCAGGTGATCTTCTCCGGCTGGCAGAGCGCGGTCCTGGTCGGGGAACGCCTGCTCACCCTGGTCCTGCTGGCCAATCTGGTGACGCTGACCACACGCACCTCGGCCATGGTCGAGACCATCGAGCGGGCGCTGGGACCTTTGCGGCCGCTGGGTGTCCGCCCCGACCGCGTCGGACTGCTGATCGCCATGACCATTCGATTCATCCCGGTCATCCGCGAGCAGGCCGAACTGGTCCGCTCGGCCCAGCGCGCCCGCGGCATCGAGCGATCGACCGTCTTCCTGGTCCCGCTACTGATCCGCACACTGCGCATGGCCGACGGCGTCGGCGAGGCGCTGGACGCCCGCGGCCTGGACTGAAGGGTCCGAACGGCCGCCATTTAGGATGCCTCGGTGCGTAGTAGGGATTTGGCGCAGATCGCGCTGTTCGCGGCAATCATGGTGGTTCTGGGCTTCTTCCCGCTGATCCAGTTGCCGGGTGCGTTCGCGCCGTTCACCTCGCAAACCCTGGGCGTCATTCTGGCCGGGTCGATTCTGGGCGCGAAGCGCGGTGCGCTGGCGATCCTGCTGTTCGACGCGATGGTGTTCGTCGGCCTGCCGGTGCTGCCGGGCGGGCGCGGCGGGCTGTCGGTGATCATGGGGCCGACGGGCGGGTTCGTGATCGCCTATCCGATCGGGGCATTCGTGATCGGAGTGCTCACCGAGCGGGTGTGGCGGCATTACAACCTGCCGATCGCCCTGCTGATCAACTTCCTGGGCGGCGCGATCGTGCTGTACGCCATCGGGATTCCGTGGATGGCCGCGGCGGCACACATCTCGCTGGCGAAGGCGTTCACCACATCGGTGGCGTTCATTCCGGGCGACATTGTGAAGACAGTGATCGGCTCGATCGCCGCGGTGGCGGTCGGCAAGGCGTATCCGATGATTCCGGCGCGGGCATGATCGAGATCGAGGGCGTCTCCCACCGGTTCGGCGAGCGCGAGGTGCTGAGCAACCTCTCTCTGACTTTGAGCGAGAATCGGATCGCCGTCATCGGCTCCAATGGCTCTGGTAAATCCACCTTCGCGCGGCTGCTCAACGGCTTACAGGTGCCCAGTACCGGCCAGGTCCGCGTCGACGGCCTCGATACCCGCAAGCAGGGCAAGGCCGTTCGCAAGCTGGTCGGATTCGTCTTCCAGGATCCGGATGTGCAGATCGTCATGCCGACGGTCGCCGAGGATCTCGCGTTCGGGCTCAAGCATCACGGGGTGGCGAAATCGGAGATCCCGGAACGGGTGAAGGAAACCCTCGCCGAGTACGGGCTGGCCGAATTCCACGACCATCCGGCGCATTTGCTCAGCGGCGGGCAGAAGCAGCTGCTGGCCATCGCCGCGGTGCTGTCGGTGCGGCCGAAGTACGTGGTCTTCGATGAGCCGACCACGCTGCTGGACCTGCGCAACAAGCGCCGCATTTCCGGTCTGCTGCACGAACTTCCGCAGCAATTGATTGTGATTTCGCATGATCTGGAGTTGCTGGCGGATTTCGATCGGGTGCTGGTATTCGACAACGGCCGGATCGTGGCCGACGGTTCACCCGCCGAAAGCATTACCGCCTACCTCGCCCTACACGACAGCTGATTTCACTCCACCCGCCCGAACAAATGCCGCCGCACATGCGCGTTCAGCTTCTGCCCCGGTCGCGCATTGAACGCCATGTGCACGCTCACCCGCGGAATCTCCCCCTGTACCGGCGTCACCCGATGCCGTGACCGCCGCCCCGCGTGCAGCACCAGCGTCCCCGGCACCGTCGGCAGCATCTTCACCATGTGCCGGTGCCGCATCGGCAGCCCGCCCCCGCGTTCGATGAAAGCGCCGGGCAGCGGAATGTATTCGAGCCCGCCGCCCCGCTCCGGCGCGACGATGTGCAGCATCACCGTGTAATCCGACATGTCGTAATGCCAGTCCTGCACATCCCCGTTCTCGTGGATCTGCACCGTCATCGCGCCCAGCTCGTCGGCCGACCGGTGCGCCTGCTCCCCCACCAGCTGGGATACGAACTCCCGCAACGGCTCCCAGTTATACAGCGCCTTCAACGGCGAAGAATCCGGAATCCGGTCGTACGCCACGGTGTATTCGAACCGCATGGCATCGCCCAAACCGTCCGACAACACGTCCGCGGCCATCTCGGTCACCGCTGCGGGCCGCAGGAATTCGGGCAGCACCGTGACACCGCTGACCAGAAAATCCGCCTGGGACCGTTCGATCACCTCGCGCAGGCGCGCGACGTCCCGCCGGTCCAGCGGATATCTGTCCAGGTCGACAATGCCGTCCACCTCGCGTGTCATCGCGCCCCCTGCCGCCGAATTAGCCGGATTCAGGGTATCGCGGCGGCGACTCGTTCCAGGCGGCTCTCGGTGTAGGACGCGATCTGGTCGACGATCACGCGGACCCGGGCGGTGTCGTCCTGCGCCAGCTCCCACCAGGGCAGCAGCAGCCGGTCCAGCCCACGCGGAGCGGCGGCGAGGAGCGTATTCGCCACTAGCAGGATGCGTTCGCGCTGTCCGGCCTGGCGCACCTGGTGAATCGGATCGGAGAGCACGTAGCGCAGGGCCATGGTCTTGAGCACCGCGACCTCGGCCGCCACCACGCGCGGCACCTCCAGATCGGCGGCGTAGCGCGACAATTGGCGACCGCCCCAGCCGGAGCGGGTGGCCTCGACGGCGGCGGTGGCGAAGCGGCCCACCAGATCGCTGGTCAGGCTCTTCAATGCCACGGAGGCGCGCAGCGACCCGTCGTATTCGCTGGCCGCGGAGACTACCGGCATCTCCGAGAGCCGTTGCGCGGCGGCCACCAGCTCGTCGGTGGTCAGCGAGGGATGCTGGCGCGCACCGAGTTCGGCCAGGGCCGCCTGCTCGACCGGATCGGCCAGCGCGCGAAGATCGATGCGGCCCACGATCACGCCGTCCTCGACATCGTGCACCGAGTACGCGACATCGTCGGCCCAGTCCATGATCTGCGATTCCAGGCATTGCCGCCGATCCGGCGCGCCCTTGCGAACCCAGTCCAGCCGATCCATGTCCACGTCGTACGCGCCGAACTTGGAGCTGGGACCCGTTCTGCCCCAGGGGTATTTGATGACGGCGTCCAGGGCGGCACGGGTCGGATTGAGCCCGAAGCTGTTGCCGTGTTCGTCGATCACCTTGGGCTCCAGCCGGGTGAGGATGCGCAGGTTCTGCGCATTGCCCTCGAAACCGCCGTGCTTGTCGGCGAATTGATCGAGGGCCTTCTCACCATTGTGGCCGTAGGGCGGATGCCCGATATCGTGCGCGAGCCCGGCCAGATCCACCAGATCCGGATCGCAGCCCAGACTGTCGGCGATGCTGCGGCCGATCTGCGCGACCTCGAGCGAATGCGTCAGCCGCGTGCGCGGGGTGTCACCGTCGCGCGGACCCATGACCTGCGTCTTGTCCGCCAACCGCCGCAAGGCCGCCGAATGCAGTACCCGCGCGCGATCCCGGGCGAATTCGCTGCGCCGCGCCGGGCACGGCGACCAGCTCAGCCCCGCGGTCCGATCGGTCTCGGGCACCATGCGTTCCCGATCGGCCTCGGAGTACACCCGGTCATAGTCGATGCGCGCGTTCATAACTCACTGGTCCGCCGTGTATTTGAAGTCCGCCGAGAAGTGGGTCAGCTGATACCACAGCAGCGCGAAGGTCTCCCGGAAAATGCCATGCGCCTGCGATTCCCGCGTGTACACCGCCGGACCGGTGCGAGTCGGCGCGGTCCACGCCTTCAGCCCGGCGTCGCGCGCCATGGTCCGGGTACGCAGCGAATGCCACGGGTCGCTGACCAGCACCACCGACGTCTTGCCGCGCGCCAGCAGGGCCTTGGACACCGCCTCCACGCTCTGCAGGGTGTCGGAACCGGTTTCGACGGCCAGGATCCGATCCCCGGGCACGCCACGGTTTTCCAGATAGATCTTGCCCGAGGCCGCCTCGGTGTAATTGTCGCCGACCTGCTTGCCGCCGACGGTGACGATCATGGGCGCGATCTGCTTGGTGTACAGCCGGTGCGCCTGATCCAGTCGCGCCTGGAACACCGAGGACGGGGTGCCGTCGTACTGGGCCGCGCCCAGCACCACGATGGCGTCGGCCGTGCTGTAGTCGTCGATGCGGGCCACCTGCCAGACCCGGACGGCCGTGCCGCCGACCACCAGCACGCCCATGACGAGCGCGCCGGCCAGCAGGCGCTTGGTCCAGCGCCAGACGCCACTGACGCACCCGCCCTGCTCTGGGATGGGGTCGGTCATGTCGCGAACCAGCCAATCCACATCTTTAGGCGACACCGCGACGGGACGGTTCCGGAGTTTTACCAACCGCGTCGCCGCCACTCGGGCAACTGCGGACGCTCGGCACCGAGGGTGGTGTCGTCGCCGTGGCCCGGGTACACCGCGGTGTCGTCCGGGTAGCGGTCGAACAGCTTGGTCTCCACATCGCCGAGCAGCGAGGTGAACTGCTCCGGATTCATTGTCCGGCCGACACCGCCCGGGAACAGCGAGTCGCCGGTGAACAAATGGGTGCGGCCCGCGCCGTCGGTGAACGCGAGCGCGACCGAGCCCGGGGTGTGCCCGGCCAGGTGGATGGCCTCGAATTCGAGGTCGCCGACCCGGATCTTCTCGCCGTCCGCCAATAGGCGGTCCGGCTTCACGGGTAGTGGCTCGGCGTCGAGGGTGTGGGCGGCGGTGGGAATCTCGGTCGCCGACACCACATCCCGCAGCGCCATCCAGTGATCGCGATGCTGGTGGGTGGTGACGATGAGCTCCACCCGGCCGGGAGCCTCCTGGCCGAGGAGCTCGAGAATCCGGTCCGCCTCGTTGGCGGCGTCGATGAACAGCGCCGCGCCCGTGGCCGTGCACTGCACCAGATAGGTGTTGTTGTCCATGCCGCCGACGGACATCTTCACGATGCGCGCGCCCGGGACCTCGCGCTGCTGCGGGTTGGAGCCGGGGCTGACGTGTCCCGTGTAGGGGGAATCGATCGTGATCACGTACCCGATGGTAGTCATCGACGCCGACACAATGTGCGGAAGAAACCGACGCTTCCCGTTCCACAGTTAGATTCAGAGGATGCGGCTACCGAAGCAGCTGGGCCTCGTCGTGACCGGAATGCTCCTGGCCTTGGCCCTGGTCGGCGGGCGCGCCGCACCGGCGCTCGCCGACGAGCCACTGCGCCTGCCGAGCTATGTCACCGACCAGGCGGGCGTGCTCGATCGCGGCCAGACCGCGGAGCTGCAGCAGGCCATCGATTCGCTGTATTCGCGCGACCACGAGCGGCTGTGGGTCGTCTACGTGCGGAACTTCCATGGGATGGACTCGAATTCGTGGGGCGAGCAGACCGCCCGATTGTCCGGATTCGGGGATCGGGACGTGCTGCTGTCGGTCGCGGTCGACGATCGCGCGTACGCCTTCACCGGGACCGTGCCGAAATCGGTCAGCGACTCCGACCTCGACCGACTGCTGGTCGACAAGGTCGAACCGAAGCTGCGCGCCGGGGACTGGGCCGGTGCCGGATTGGCCGCGGCCAACGGGTTGTCGCAGGCCATGAGCGGTTCAGGCGGGGTCGGCCTCGGGACGCTGGTGCTGATCGCACTGGCCGTGGTGCTGGTGGCGCTCGCGCTCTGGCTGTGGTCGCGACGGCGCAAGGCGCGGCGTGAGCACGCGGTACTGGAATCGGCGCGCAAGACCGACCCGACCGATACCACCGCCCTCGAAGCCCTGCCGCTGGTGATCCTGGACGCCCTATCCAAGGAGACCCTGGTCGACACCGACAACGCGATTCGCACCAGCACCGAGGAATTGCGGCTGGCCACCGACGAATTCGGGGCCACTGCCACCGCGCCGTTCACCGCCGCACTGGAGGCCGCGAAGCAGGCGCTGGCCAAGGCGTTCTCGATCCGGCAACAGCTCGACGACGACATCCCGGAGACGCCGGATCAGCAGCAGCGCATGCTGATCGAACTGATCAGCAGCTGCGGGAGCGCGGATCGGGATCTGGACGCCAAGGTCAGCGAATTCGACGCCATGCGGAATCTGCTCATCAATGCCGGAGAGCGGCTGGACGCGCTGACGCGGGACATGGTGGCGCTGACCGCCCGCATGCCGGGTTCGGAGGCGACGCTGGCGCAGCTGGTCGCCGAGCATCCGGCTTCGGTGCTGGCGCCGATCCGCGACAACGTGAACATGGCGAAGGAGCGAATCGGGTTCGCGGAGAAGGCCATCGAGGAGGGGCGGGACGCGGTGGCCAAGCCCGTCGGCCAGCAGGGAGCGGCGGTGGCCGATATTCGTGCCGCGGAATCGGCGGTGGATGCGGCGCGGACATTGCTCGATGCGGTGGACAGCGCGGCAGTCGATATCGATCAGGCGCGGGCTGGATTGCCCGGCATCGTCGAGGAATTGCGTCGCGATCTCGCAGCCGCGGCGGAACTGTCCCAGCACGGCGGCACCGAATTGCCTAGCGCAACAGCGGGCGCGCGGACCGCGCTGGATCAGGCGACTGCCGACGCGGCCACCAATCCGCTGGGTGTCTTCCGGCAGGCCGTGGCCGCGGATACCGCGCTCGATCAGGCCATTGCCGCCGCCACCGATCGCAAACGGGCGGCCGAGGAACTGCAGCGTCGGCTCGATCAGACGCTGACCGCTGCCCGGAGTCAGATCAACGCTGCCGCGGATTTCATCAGTACCCGGCGGGGTGGCGTGGATGCCGAGCCGCGAACCCGGCTCGCCGAGGCGCAGCGCAGTTTGCAGGAGGCCGAACAGCTTTCGGGGTCCGATCCCGGCCGAGCCCTGCAATCCGCTCAGCGCGCGGCCGAACTCGGCTCCCGTGCGCTGCACACCGCGCAGGCGGCGGTCAACGATTGGCAGGCTCAGCAACAGCGGCTGGCCTCCGGGTCGCGATCGCAGTCGGGTGCCATCCTGGGCGGCATCCTCATCGACGGCATGCTGCGCGGCATGGGTAGCGGATACCGCGGTGGCGGGGGCGGTTTCGGTGGCGGGGGCGGGTACGGGCCCGGCTCGTTCGGCGGTTCCGATGGTTCGCGGCGAATCAGTCGCGGCGGGCGGTTCTGAGGCTCGACCATCTAATTTGGGCCAATTCCGGTGCCGGCCGACAATTTCCGTGCCCCGGCCGGGTCTACCTACTCGGAGACATCCGTCCTTCGAGCAAGGAGCAGATCATGACCCGTCCCACCGTGGCATCCCGGAGCGACTGGCTCGCCGCACGCAAGGAATTGCTGGCCGAGGAGAAGGAGCTCACCCACCGCCTCGACGCACTGGCCGCCAAGCGCCGCGAACTGCCCATGGTGGCGGTCGACAAGGAGTACGTCTTCGAGGGTGAGCATGGAAAGGCCACGCTCGCAGACCTTTTCGAGGGCCGCCGACAGCTCATTCTGTATCACATGATGTGGCGCTGGGACCTGGACGCGGGCTGCCCGAGCTGCGCCCTGATGCTGGACAATGTCAATCACATCGAGCATTTGCGGCACAAGAACACCAGCTTCGTGGCGGTGTCCCGCGGTCCGTGGGACAACCTCGCCAAGTACCGCGCCCGGATGGGCTGGACCTTCCCGATGTACTCCTCGCACGGCAGCGATTTCAACTACGACTTCCACGTCACCATGGACGAATCCGTCGCACCGGTGGAATACAACTACCGCACCAAGGCCGAGCTCATCGCCAAGGGCGAGCCCTGGTTCACCGAGGGCGAGCAGCCCGGCACCAGCGTCTTCTGGCGCGACGACGACGATCGCGTCTTCCACACGTATTCGTCGTACGCACGCGGTGGCGACATCCTGATCAACACCCACAACTATCTGGACCTGACTCCGCTGGGTCGTCAGGGCCATGTCGGCGAGGCCGTTCACCACGACAGGTACGACGAGCCGACCGAATCCCACTGCCACTGAGGGTTCAGAAGAGAACTCCCTGGATGCAGGTGTCGGTGACGAGTTCGCGGTCGCCGTAGCGCACGGCAGACGGATCCCATTGCGCGCCAAGCCCTTCGACGAAGGCCTTGGTCACGTCGAGGTCGGCTCGGTCGGCGACGAGGATGAGCGTGCCGTCCTCGGTGACCGAGCCGCCACCTAGGCGGTCGCGCGCGATGGGATCAGCCAGGAGCGCATCGTGAAGGCGGGTGCGGTCGACGCCGGGGACGCGGATGAGGAAGCCGTCGGAGCGCTCGTTGTCGGGCGGCAGATAGGCGATGCCGAGCACGGCTTCCTGATTGTGGCGCAGCCGCAGGTCGTCGGCGATCCAGCAGAGGTTCTCGCTGCCGGTGCAGGCCAGATCGAAGCGGCGGGAGGTCTCGTAGGTGATCTGCTGGTTCTGCTCCGACCAGAAGACGCCGGCGACGGGTTCGGACCCGTTCACCGTCCCCAGCTCCATGAGCGCGTTGAGCCGCACTTCGGTGTCGAACAGTGGGAGCTGGTCGGACAGGCGCGGGTCGGCGGGGTCGGTGATGGTGGCGGTATTGGTGGTGGCGAACATTTCGGCGGTGGTCTGGTTCGGATCCCCGGCCGCACAGAACGGCCCGAAGGCCTCGGCGGTCCCCGAACCGGCGGTGAGCAGTGCCCCGGTGAGGGCGACGACGGCGGTGAGGACGGCCGCGATTCTCGCAATGATCATTTCGGATATCACCTCTGTGGAGAGTGTCGAATCCCCGCGTTCGAACGAAATGAGAAGTATTCGAATTGTATTGCGATACGGCGGTGGGAGGCGCGGTTCGGCCAGGATCAGCGATCTTCGCTCCACCGCCGGGCGCTCACAGCCAGCCCAGGCGTTCGGCGGCGCGGACGGCCTCGGCCCGGGTACGGGTGGCGGTCTTGCCGATGGCCGAGGAGAGGTGATTGCGGACGGTGCCCTCGGAGAGGTGGAGTTGCTTGGCGATCGCGCCCGCGGTCGCGCCATCGGCCGCCGCGGCGAGGACCTCGCGTTCCCGGGCGGTCAATGGCGAGGTGCCCGCGGTGAGGGTTTCGGTGGCGAGGGCCGGATCGACCACGCGCAGACCCATGTGGACGCGGCGGACGGCGTCGGCCAGCTCCCGCGCCGGGGTGTCCTTGACGACGAAACCGCTGGCTCCGGCGTCGATGGCGCGGCGCAGATAGCCGGGACGCCCGAAGGTGGTGACCATCAGGATGCGGACCTGCGGATGCGCGGCATGCAGCTGGGCGGCGGCCGAAATACCGTCCAGGCCAGGCATTTCCACGTCCAGCAAAGCCACGTCGGGGCCGGTGCGTTCGACGGCCGCGAGCACTTCGTCACCGCGTCCGACCTCGGCGACCACGTCCAGGTCCGGTTCCAGACTCAGCAGCGCCGCGAGCGCGCCGCGAACCAGGGCCTGGTCGTCGGCCAGCAACAGTTTGATCATTTCGGCTCCTTGCTCGCCGGAAAGCTTGCCAGCACGCGGAATCCGCCTTCGGGGCGATTGGTCAGGGTCAGGGTGCCGCCGGTGGCCTCGATGCGCTCACGCAGACCGGACAGGCCGGATCCGAGGCGCGCGGTGTCGCGCCCGCGCAGTCCCGCACCGTCGTCGGACACCTCGATGCTGGTCGGGGTGACCCGCACCCAGCAGTGTTCGGCGCCGCTGTGGCGGACCACATTGGTGACGGCCTCGCGCAGCACCCAGCCGAAGACGACGCTGTTGCGAACCGGCAGTTCCTCGGAATCCGGTAGTACGGCCTCGATTTCGGCGGCGCTCAGCGCGGTGCGAGCATTGGCGATCTCCCCGGCGAGTGAAACCTCGCGCAGGCCACCGACTGTCGTGCGCACCCCGGCCAGCGCCTCGCGCGCCAGCTTCTCTATATCGGCCAGCTCGGTGCGGGCCCGCTCCGGATCCAGGTCGATGAGCCGTTGCGCCAACTCTGTTTTCACGGTGATCACCGTGAGCGAGTGCCCGAGAATGTCGTGCACGTCCCGCCCGACCCGCAGCCGCTCCTCGGCCACCGCTAGATCGGCCAGCTGCCGGCGGGCCAGATACAGCTGATGGTTGCGGGTGAGGATCACCCGCAGGACGCCGACCGCGAAGCCCGCCAGCGCGATCGCCTGCATGAGCGAGTAGTTCGGCGGCTGTCCGGTGGCGAGCTGCGGCAGCACGGTCGTGGCGAGCAGCAATCCGAGGATCAGCGGGATCGCCCACCGGGGCGGGAGCGTGAAACCGATGAAGGAGGCCAGGAAGACCCCCATCCCCAGCACCTCGGTATGCAGGGTCACCGTCGCCGCGGCCACCAGCGCGGCCTGCAGCCCCAAGGGGAACAGCACCGTCCACAGGTGCGGGTTCGGCGGCCACGGCCGGCGCACCGCACCCCAGGCCACCAGGATCCAGTACGACGCGACGTACACCACCCCGAAGGCCAGGATCACCACGATCGTGTACACCCGCGCGACCGGACTCTCCAGCGTCCATGCCTTGTGCAGCGGGTCGATCAGATAGATCAACCATGCCGCCGAGAACAGCGCCCCGAATCGCCGCCGCCGCCTGACGCCCTCGTCCTCCTCGTCCACAGCACCGGACGCTACCCGCCCGACCGGCGCCGCCCGCATGACGGATGTCATGACCCGCAGGTCAGGGATTCGACTCAGGCCGTCACGCTGACCGTGTGCAGGCCGCCGGGGCCGAGCGGGAAGGGTGGCCGGTCGTCGGGGTCCTGGACCGTGCCGGAGCGGCTGGTGACGCGGGCCTGGATGGTGTGCGGGCCGGGCGGGAGGTCCACGATGGTGCGCCAGCGACGCCAGGCGGCGGGGGCGAGTTCGGAGCCGAGTTCGACCGGGAGCCAGTCGGTTTCGTCGATGCGGATCTCGACGCCCGCGACGCCGTACGGGGGCGCCCAGGCCACGCCCGCGACGGTGAACTTGCCGGAGCCGGAGGAGCGGTCGGTGGCCACGTCGATGCGGGCCTGGGGGCGCACCCACAGCGGCTCGGCGGGCCAGCCGCGCTTCCACCAGTAGTCGACGTGGGTGTCGTCGGCGAGTTCGAGCTGGGTGATCCACTTCGCGCCGGAGTATTGGCCGTAGATGCCCGGGACGAAAACCCGTGCGGGGAAGCCGTGTTCGGGCGGCAGCGGTGCGCCGTTCATGCCGATGACCAGGTAGCCGGGCCATTCGCCGGTGCGCAGGGGTTCCAGCGGCAGGGAGATGGTGTAGCCGTCGACAGCGCGGGTGACCAGGCGGGTGGCCCCGGATTCGGGGACGGCGTGCTCGAGCAAAGCGGTGAGCGGGACGCCGAACCAGCGGGCATTGCCGCAGCGGCCGGAGCCGACGGTGTTGTGCACGCACACCATGACGGCGTCGAATTCGACGGCCTGCTCGGCCAGGTCGGCCAGCGACAGGCGCAGCCGATGGGCGACCAGGCCGTCGATGGACAGCCGCCACTGGGCGGGGTCGATGCGCGGGGGACGCGAATTCACGTCCGCCACATAGAATTTGCTCGTCGTCGTGATCAAGGGTGACAGGCCCGGCTCGCTGCCGATGCCGTCCTCGGGGACCGGGGCGTGCGAGCCCATCGGGCCGATGCGGCGGACCCGCTCGGTGTGGCGCTGGTCCTCGCGGCGCACCAGGGCCTCGGCGGCGCCGAGCATGCCGATTCCGGCTGCGGCCCAGAGGAATTCACCACCGAGTCCGGAGGGTTGGCGTTTCAGGCCGGAGCGGAGGACGGCCGCGGCGGCCACGCCGCCCAGCGCTCCGGGTACCGACCGGTTGGCGCTGCGCAGGGCCGCTGCCGCTGTTCCGGCGCCGAAGGCCGCGGCGGCGGGAGTGCGCAATCGGTGCGGTAGCAAGGCCATTCCGGCCGCGGCCGCGACGCCCCAGAGGGCGACGCCGAGGCGCGTCATCTCCTTGTCGTGCTCCCCCGCCCGGGCCACCATGGTCTCGACCACCTGGACGGGCGCGTAGTCGGCGGCCAGCCGCCCGATGCCGTCGAGCAGGGAGCCGCCCCGCGCCGCGGCGATCAATTCGCCCGCGCCGAGCGCACCCAGTCCGACGGCCGCCGCCCCCAGCAGCCGCTTCTTCTTCTCCACCGACACCCGCCCGTTAACCGACACCTGCTCGAACCTTCCGTAGCCGTCCGGGTTTCCAGCGACCATTCTTCCCCAGTCGAGGGGGTGGCCACCGGGCATCGGGGCGCGCGGATTCAGCGGGGTGCGTGCAGTCGTTCGTCCAGCACGCGGGCGACGATGGCGAGCGCGTGCGGTGACGTCATCTCGTCGTGGTTGACCTCGATGTCGTGGTTGGTGATGTCGCCGGTGATGAACGGCCGCCACCCTTCCGGTCCGAAGATCTCGGTGCTGTCCACGGTGGCGCTGAAATACACTGCGTCACCGTGGAATACCGGCCGCCGGTAGCCGGTGCGGGCGCGGCCGGAGGCGTTGTAGGAGGCGGCCATGCGCTCGAGTGTGGCGGCGTCGATGAGGGAGACGCCGCCCATTCGAGCGCGCACCAGTTCGACGACGTCCTCGGCGGTGGCCTCGGGCGGGATGTCGGTGATGCCGAGCATCGGGCCGAAGGCCTCGACCAGGGAGACGGCGGTCACCTGCTCGTGGCGGTCGGCGTCGGCGTCGCCGCTGTCGGCGTCCAGCAGGGCGAGGGTTCCGATCTGTTCGCCCTCGGCCTGGAGTCGGGCGGCGACGGCGTGGGCGATGAGTCCGCCGAACGACCAGCCGAGCAGATGGTACGGGCCTTCCGGTTGCAGGCGGCGGATTTCGCGCAGGTAGCGGTCGACGAAATCGTCGATGCTGTGGACCTGTGATTCACCCGAGAGGTCGGGGGCCTGCAAGCCGTAGATGGGGATGCCGGGGGCGAGCAGTTCGCCCAGACCCAGATAGCTCCAGGCGATGCCTGAGGCGGGATGGATGCAGAACAGTGCCGGGCCATCGCCCTCGGTGCGGATGGGGAACACCACGTCCAGGCCGAATCCGGTGGGGCGGGCGGCAAGTTCGGTGGCGAGGGCGGCAGCCTCCGCCTGTTGCGCCCGCAACCGTGACTCCGCCTCGGCCGCGGCGCGGGCGGCCGGTGTCTCGGCGAAATCGGCTGCCGCGGTCAGTGCTTCGATCCACAACTGCGCCAGGCTCTCGACGTCGTCGCGAATCAGCAGCCTGCTCGGGTAGCTGATGTTCGCGCGCAGCTGTCCGCCGACGACGACCGCGTTGATCTCGATCTCCGCGGCGATCGGCACGTCCGGGTTTTCGGGGGCGTGTAGTTCGCCGAAGTCCTCGGCCGGCAGCCAGCCCAGGCCCTCCAGTCCGGCAGGCAGGTCGGCGTCGGCGTAGCGGCCCAGGTAGTTGAAGCCGATGCGGCCGGGCACACGGGCCGGGAGCTGCCGGGCGGTGTCCGCGTTGAGGTAGCGCAGCAGGCTGTACCCGATGCCCTTGTCCGGCAGGGCGAGTCGCTGCTGTTTGGCGGCGCGGATGGCCGCGCCCATGGCGGACCCGCCCGCGAGGGCGTCGTCGATGTCGATGCCGGAGAGGTCCATGCGCATCGGGTACATGCTGGTGAACCAGCCGATGGTGCGGGACAGGTCCGCGCCGGGGATGATCTCCTGCTGCCGCCCGTGGCCTTCCATGCGGATGAGGACCGATGAGCTCTCCGTCGAATGCGCTGCCCGCCAGTGCAATACAGCCAGCGCCAGTCCGGCCAGCAGAGCGTCTTCCACCGATCCGTCGAACAATGCGGGCAGTGTGGTGAGCAGTGCCGTGGTGACCTCGGGTGAGGCCGCGATATCGATGGCGCGGGCAGTGCCTGTGCTGTCGACGGCGGCATCGAGTTCGCGGGGTCCGATGAGCGGGTCCGGAGCGTCGGCAATGCCACGCCAGTAGTCGAGTTCGGCCACCCGGGTGGCGCTGTGGGCCTCCTCGCGCAGGGCATGCGCCCAGCGGCGCATGGACGTTCCGGTCTCGGGCAGGATCGGGGTCGCGCCCTCGGCGAGTTGCGCCCAGGCCGAGATCAGGTCCGGGATCAAGATGCGCCAGGAGACGCCGTCGATCACGAGGTGATGCGCGACCAGCAGGAGCAGGCCATTGCGGCGGGCCGCATTATCGGCGGGGTCGAGCCAGATCAGTTGCAGCACTGTGCCGTTGGCCGGATCGAGCCGGTCGAGTGCCGAATCCAGTTCGGCCGCGGCGAGTTCACGTTGCGCGGGAACGTCGGAGGCGGTGAATACGACCTGGCGCAGCAGTGCGTCGACATCGACGGCGCCCGGCTGCCGGGTGCTCAGTCGCCAGTCCCCCGCTTCCCGGGCCAGCCGCGCGCGCAGCATGTCGTGCCGCGCCACTACCGCACCGACGGTAGCGACGATCTGCGCGCGAGTGATCCCGGCGGGCAGTTCCAGCACCGCCGACTGGGCGAAGCGCCCGAAATCGCCGCCGCGCTCGGTCATCCAGCGCACGACCGGGGTGAGCGGAAGGTCGCCGATGCCGCCGCCCTCGAGCTCCTCGAGGACCACGGCCTCCCCCGCCGCGTCGGCGAGCGCCGCCAGCGCGGCCACGGTGCGATGCTCGAACACCTGCATCGGGGACAGTTCGATGCCGCGCAGGCGCGCCCGCGAGACCAGCTGGATGGCGAGAATGCTGTCGCCGCCGAGCGCGAAGAACGAATCCTCCACGCCGACCCGTTCCCGGCCGAGGAGTTCGGCGACGATCTCGGTCAGTGCGATCTCGGTGGGCGTGGTCGGCGCGCGGTATTCGCTCTCGGCCTCGAAGACGGGTTCCGGCAGCGCCTTTCGATCGAGTTTGCCGACGGTATTGACCGGCATGGCATCGACCACCACGAACGCCGAAGGCACCATGTAGGCGGGCAAGGCTCCGGCGGCGTGGTCGCGCAGCGCGGCGAGATCGAGTTCGGTCCCGGGCTCCGGGACCACGTACGCGGCCAGCGCCATGCCGCCGCCCGGTCCCCGCACACCGAGCGTGACGGCGGATTCGACGCCCTCGGCGCGCGACAGTACCGCGTCGATCTCGCCGAGCTCGATGCGCTGGCCACGGATCTTGACCTGGAAGTCGGTGCGGCCCAGGTATTCCAGCCGCGGCGAGGCGGGGCTGCCGATCCATCGGACCAGGTCGCCGGTGCGGTACATGCGGTCCCCTGGTGCGCCGTAGGGATCGGCGACGAATCGGGCCGCGCTCAGTCCGGGGCGTGCGTGGTAGCCGCGGGCCAGGGCGGGTCCGGCGAGGTACAGCTCTCCGGCGGCACCCATCGGTACCGGTCGCAGCCGGGCGTCGAGGACCAGGGCGGACGCGCCATTGATCGGGCCACCGATCGTGATCGGCCGATCGGGTCGCAGAGCCTCCGAAGTCGTTGCCCAGACGGTGAATTCGGTCGGTCCGTAGACGTTGAGCAGCGTACGGCCCGCGGACCAGCGCTCGGCCAGTTCCGAGCCGATGGCCTCGCCGCCCACGCCCGCCACCCGGACACTGGGTACCGCGGCGGGATCCATGGTCGCGAGCACCGAAGGTGTCATGGCCAGGTGCGTGACCTGTTCGGCGGCCAGCAGATTCTGCAGGGCATCGCCACCGAACACGTCGGGTGGCGCGACCACGGCCGCACCGCCGAAGCCGAAGGCCATGAGGGCCTCGTGCATGGAGGCGTCGAAACTCGGTGAGGCGACCAGCAATACGCGGGAGGTCTCGTCGACCTGGAAATTGTCGCGGATCGCGGCCAGGAAGTTCGCGAGCCCGCGATGCGAAACCGCCACGCCCTTGGGGGTTCCGGTCGATCCGGAGGTGTAGATGAGCCAAGCCGGGTTGTCCGGGTGGACGGCGGCGAGCATCGGCGAGGCGGCCTGATCCTCGAATGTGTTCGCGCCCAGCAGCATCCATTCGACGGTGTCCGGCAGTTGCGGCCGGTACGCCTCGGTGGTGAGGCCGAGGACGGCACCGGAGTCGGAGAGCATGTGTTCGATGCGGTCGAGCGGATTGCGCGGGTCCACGGGCAGGAACGCGGCACCGGTCTTGGCGACGGCCCAGACGGCGGTCAAAAGCTCAGCGCCGCGTGACAGTGCCAGGGCCACAACGGTTTCCACCCTTGCCCCGGCGGCGGAGAGCCGAGCGGCCAGGGCGTCGGACGCACGGTCGAGTTCGCGGTAGGTGAGGGTACGGCCCGCGGCGATCACGGCCGGGCGATCGGGGTACGCGGCGGCTGTGGCGGTGAGTATCCGCGCCAGAGTGATTGGCGCGCCGGTGCGGTGTGGTCCGTGCGACGGCACCAGCGCTTCGCTCTCGGCGGCGTCGAGAAGATCGATGTCCGCCACGCGAATCGCCGGATCGGCGGTGCCCGCGGCCAGCACGCGAACGAACCGTTCGGCAAGCGTCGCCACGGTGTCGCGGTCGAAGAGATCGGTGGCGTAGACGAGCCGGCCGTTGATCCCCGCCGGTTCACCGCCGGGACCGAACTCCTCGCTGAAGACCCATTCGAGATCGAACTTGGATCCCGGCGCGGGCGCCTCCACCGGGCTGATCGTCAAGCCGGGCAGGGTGGTTCGCGGTGCCCGCAGGTTCTGGAAGGCGATCAGCACCTGGAACAGCGGATGGTGGGCGGTGGAGCGTTCAGGGGCCAGCGCGTCCACGAGGCGCTCGAAGGGCAGCTCCATGTGTTCGTAAACGGCCAGGTCCGACTGGCGGACGGCGTCGAGCGCGGTGGCGAACGCGGCGTCGGGGTCCAGCTGGGTACGCAGCACCACGGTATTGACGAACATGCCGACCAGATCGTCGAGTTCGCCCTCGCCGCGTCCGGCGACGACCGAGCCCAGGGCGATGTCGTGTTCGCCGGAGAGGCGGGCCAGCAGGATCGACAGCGCGGTGTGCACCACCATGAACGGGCTCGCGCCGCGTTCGCGGCCGAGGGTCTGCAGCCGGTCGTGAATCTCGGCGGGGATGGTGAATTCGATATCGGCGCCGCGACCGGAGGGCCGGGGCGGGCGGGGGCGATCGGTGGGCAGGCCGTGCACGTCCGGCAGACCGGCGAGGGCGGTGCGCCAGAATTCGAGTTGGCGGTGGGCCAGGGCATCCGGGTCGTCGTCGGTGCCGAGCAAGTCCTGCTGCCACAGTGCGTAATCCGCGTATTGGAGCGGCAGGGGGTTCCACTGCGGTGCGGTGCCCGCCGCGCGAGACAGATACGCGCCCACGATGTCCCGGGCCAGCGGGGCCATGGACCAGCCGTCGGCGGCGATGTGGTGCACGGCCCAGGCCAGCACGGTGTGCTCGGGGGCGACGTGCACCACACAGACTCGCAGCGGTGTTTCGCGGGTGACGTCGAAGCCGCGCGCCAGCTCGGACGCGAGTACGGCCTCGACCTCGTCGGCGGCCGCGGTGACCTCGGTGATCGGCGTGGATCCCCTGGTGGCAGCCAGAATTCGCTGATACGGCTGTCCGGACTCGTCGACCGGGTAGATGGTCCGCAGGCCCTCGTGCCGGGCGACGACATCATCGACGGCGGCACGCAGGGCCGTGATATCCAGTGCCCCTTCGATATCGAATGCGCCCGGGATGTTGTAGGCCGGGGATTCCGGTTCGAGCCGGTTGAGGAACCACATGCGCAGTTGTGCCGCGGAGAGCGGAATGCTTTCGGGCCGTACGCGAGCCGTGAGTGCCGGGCGCGCGGCGCGTTCGCCCGTGCGGAGGGCGGCGGCGAGCGCCGACACCGTCGGGGCATCGAACAGCGTCCGCACCGGGACCCGGGTGTCCAGGGCCGCGCCGAGTCGCGCGGTCACCTGGGTGGCGAGCAGCGAGTTGCCGCCGAGGGTGAAGAAGTGGTCGTCCGCGCCGACCCGCTCCTCCCCCAGGACGTCGGCGAACACCTGGGCGACGAGCGTCTCGAATTCGCCTTCGGGGGCACGGAATTCGCGGGTTCCGAAGACCGGCTCGGGCAGGGCGCGGCGGTCCAGCTTGCCGACCGGGGTCAGCGGCAGCTCGTCGAGAACCGTGATGACCATGGGCACCATGTATTCCGGCAGGCGCTCGGCGAGATACGCGGTGAGCGCCGCGGTGTCGATGGTGTGGCCCGGGGCCGCGAGCACATAGGACGCCACGATCGTGGATCCGGCGGCGTCGGTGCGCCGGTGTCCGAGGGTGACCGCGAAATCGACGGACTCGTGGGCGACGAGGGCGGCGTCGATCTCGCCGAGTTCGATGCGGAAGCCGCGCACCTTCACCTGGAAGTCGTTGCGGCCCATATATTCGATGGCCGGATGCCCGGTGGCGTCCTGTCGCCAGCGGACCAGGTCGCCGGTGCGGTACATGCGCTCGCCCGGGGAGTCCGCGGGCTCGTAGGGGTTGGCGATGAAGCGCTCGGCGGTCAGGCCGGGGCGGGCGTGATATCCACGCGCGAGCTGGATGCCGGACAGGTACAGCTCGCCCGTGACGCCGTCGGGGACCGGCCGCAGCCGCTGGTCGAGGACCAGCGCCCGCGCGCCGTGCAGGGGTGCGCCGATCACCAGCGGATCACCCACGGCCAGCGGGTGACTCATATTCGTGACGATGGTGGTCTCGGTCGGGCCGTACACATTGACCAGGGCTCGTGCCGAGCCGTCGGCGGCGGGAGCCGTCCACTTGGCCACCATGTCCGCGGGCATGGCCTCGCCGCCGGCGGCCAGCACGCGCAGGCTGTCCAGTCCGGTCGGATCCAGGGTGGCGGCCGCGGCGGTGGTGATGAACGCGTGGGTGACGCGCCCGCCGCGAATGACCTCCGCCAGTTCCTCGCCGCCGAGGATGCCGGGCGGGACGACGACCATGGTGGCGGCCGGACCGATCGCCAGCAGCAGCTCCAGCATCGCGCCGTCGAAGCTCGGGGACGCGAAATGCAAGGTGCGCGAGGTGGAATCGACCCGCAGGTGATCGCGCTGCGCGCGGCTGTAATTGGCCAGACCGGCGTGGGTGACCAGCACGCCCTTGGGCACGCCGGTGGAACCGGAGGTGTAGGTGATGTAGGCGATATTGCCCGGCCGCAGCGGTGCATGGCGATCGGCGTCCGATATCGGTGTGGCCGAATGCTTTCCGATGGCCGCGACCAACTCCGGGTCGTCCAGTGCGAGCCACGGGCCGGGTAGTGCGGGCAGTGCCGCGAGGGCCGGGCTCATGGCCACGCCGAACCGTGCTCCCGAGTCGGTGACCATGTGCTCGATGCGGTCGGCCGGATAGTTCGGGTCGATGGGGACCAGGGCCGCACCGGCCTTGGTGATCGCCCACATGGCCACCACCGAGTCGATCGAGCGCGGAACGGCCATGGCCACCCGGACATCCGGGCCCGCGCCCCGGGCGATGAGTTCGCGGGCCAGGCGAGTCGAGGCGGCATCCAGCTCGGCGTAGCGCAGGGTGCGACCGGCGCAGGTGACGGCCGGGCCGTTCGGATTCACGGCGACCGCCGCGGCCAGCAGCCGCGGCAGGGTGGACGGCGGCACCGCCGGGCCACCGGTGCGAGCCAGCAGGTCCGCGCGTTCGACGCGATCCAGCAGTTCCAGATCGCCGACCGGCATTGAGGGCTCGGCAACGATCGCCTCCAGCAGCCGCAGGAACCGATGCGCGAACACCGCGACCGTCGATTCGTCGAAAAGGTCACGCGCGTAGGTGAATACGGCCGCCATGCCGTCTTCGCCGTCTTCGCGCATGGTGAGCATCAGGTCGAATCTGCTGGTGGTCTGCGGCATATCGAGCGGGACCACGGTGAGTTCGGGCAGCCGCAGCTCCGGGATCACCAGGTTCTGGTAGACCAGCAGGACCTGGACGATGGGATGGCGGGACTCGGAGCGCGCCGGGGCCAGCACGTCCACCAGGCGTTCGAAGGGCATGTCGGCGTGCTCGAAGGCGGCGAGGTCGGACTCGCGGACGCGATCCAGCAGGTCGTCGAAGCTCTCCCCCGGGCGAATCCCGGTGCGCAGCACCAGGGTATTGACGAACATGCCGACCAGGTCGTCGAGTTCGCGACGGCCGCGTCCGGCGACCGGAGTGCCGACGGCCACGTCCTGACTGTCGGCCGAGCGCGCCAGCAGTACGGCCAGCGCGGCGTGCACCACCATGAACGGGGTGGCGTGGTGGGCTCGGGCGAAACGCTCGATGGCGGAGGTCAATTCGCCGTCCACCCGTGCGGTCCAGTCGGCCGCGCGATGCGAGGCGCGCGCCGGACGGGGGCGGTCGGTCGGCAGTTCCAGGTGGTCGGGCAGGTCGGCCAGGGTTTGCGTCCAGTACCGGACCTGGCGGGCCAGTAGTGACTCCGGGTCGTCCTCCGTACCGAGCCGATCTCGCTGCCACAGGGCATAATCCGCGTATTGCACCGGCAGCGGCTCCCACGCCGGTGTCTGTCCGGCGGCGCGGGTCGCGTAGGCGGCGGCCAGATCGCGGGTCAGCGGGGCCATGGAGAAGCCGTCGGTGGCGATGTGGTGGGCGACGAGCACGACCACGTGCTCCTCGGCGGCGATCCGGAACACCCGCAGCCGCAACGGAACACCGGCGGTGACGTCGAATCCCTCCGTGACAGTGCGGATCACCAGCTCGGCGATCCGATCAGCGGTGACCGGGACGGGTTCGAGGTCGAGAGATACTTCGTGCGCGGGGTGAATCCGCTGGACCCCGACGCCGTCGACGTCCGGATAGTCCGTGCGCAGGGTCTCGTGACGGTCGAGCACGTCGTAGACCGCGGCCCGCAGCGCCGCCATATCCAGATGACCCGAAAGCCGCAGTGCCACCGGCACGTTGTAGGCCGGAGAGCCGGGATCGAAGCGGTTGACGAACCACATGCGCTGCTGCGCGGGCGACAGCGGCACGGCCTCCGGGCGCGGCCCGCGAACCAGCGCCGGGCCGTCATCCGCCGATTCCGCCGCGCTCACGCGCCGGGCCAGATCCGCGACGACCGGGGCCTCGAAGAGCATGCGCACCGGAACCGTGACGCCCAGGGCCGCGCTCAGCCGCGCCACCGCCCTGGTGGCGATGAGCGAATCCCCGCCGAGGACGAAGAAGTCGTCGCGCGCACCGATCCGGTTGAGCCCCAGGACATCCGCGAAGATCTCGGCGATGATCTTCTCCTCGCCCACCGGCTCGACATACTCCGCCTGCGCCACTCGCGGCTCCGGCAGCGCCCGCAGATCGACCTTGCCGCCGACCGTGCGCGGCAACTCCGGAAGCACCTGGATGCTCGACGGCACCAGGTAGCGCGGCAGACGCCCACCGAGCCATGCCGACAGGTCGCCGACATCCAGCGTGGAGCCGGGTTCGAGTGCGACGTAGGAAGCCAGGGTCGTCGCACCACTCTGTGTGCGGTGGGCGACGGTGATCGCCGCCGTCACCATCGGATGGGTCAACAGTGCCGCGTCCACCTCACCGGGCTCGACACGAATGCCGCGAATCTTCACCTGGAAGTCGGTGCGCCCGACATAGGCGAATCCGGCGGGCGTGCACCGCATCAGATCACCGGTCCGGTACATGCGGGCACCGGCGGTGTAGGGATCGGCCACGAACCGCGTCGCGGAAGCCGCTGCGCGCCCGGCATATCCGCGCGCCAGGGCGGGCCCCCGAAGGTACAGCTCACCGACCGCGCCCAGCGGCACCGGACGCAGCCACTGATCCAGCACCAGCATGCTCGCGCCCGGCACCGGAGTGCCGATCACCGACGCGGTGTCCGGTGTCATCGGATCGCCATAGCTGGTCGCGATGGTGGCCTCGGCCGGACCATAGGAATTCACCAGCAACCGACCCGAACCCACCCGCGTCACCAGAGCAGGCGGGCACGCCTCACCACCGGCGACAATGGCCCGCACCGACCGCAGATCCTCGGTCTCGAGCGTCCCCAGCACCGACGGCGTGCAAATGAGATGCGTCGCAGCGCTTCCGGTGATCGCGGCCGCCAACTCGGCCCCCGCATTGGCCTGCGGCGGGGCCAGCACCAGCGTGCCGCCGGCGGTGAAGGTCGACAGCCACACCAGAATCGCGGCATCGAAAGCCGGATGCAGACAGTGCATCACACGCGAATCGCGGTCGATCCCCGCCCGCTCGATCGAGGCGGCGGCCATGCTCGCGAGACCGGCATGGGTGACCACGACACCCTTGGGGGTGCCGGTGGAGCCGGAGGTGAAGACCACATACGCGGCATGCTCGGGCCGCAGTGGGGCCAATCGGTCGGTGTCGGTCACGGGCGCGTCCGACAGCCCTGCAGCGCTGCTCGGTCGGCCAGAAGCGCCCCTCGGCGTCCCGGTATGAGCGCCCCTTGTCATCCCGGCATGTTCTTGGCCGGGATCCACTCCGGCAGGGTGGATTCCGGCCAAAAGCGCGCCGGAATGACGGGGCGAGGTATCGCCGGAGTCTTCAGCCTCGACCACCAGGTCATCCAGCTTCAGCCAGCGCAAAGTCGGCGGCAGGTCGATATCGGGTGAAGTCGTGGTGATGCCGAGTGTCGCACCACATTCCGCCGCCATCGATGCGGTCCGCGCGGCCGGTTGTGTGCTGTCGACCGGGACGAAGGCCGCACCGGTCTTGGCCACCGCCCAGATCGCCACCATGGCTTCGACAGAACGCGGCAGGACCACCAGCACAGCCTGCTCCGGGCCCGCACCGGCCTCGATCAGGATGCGCGCCAGCCGATTCGAGAGTGCGTCCAGTTCGCTGTAGGTGAGGTCGGTGGCGTGGAAGGGGTAGTGGGCGGGCACCCTTTCCGCCGCCGCTGCGGAGGCTGCGGCCGCGCGAACAGCGACGTCCTGTGGGAATCCGGTGGCGGTCAGCAACTCCGGGAGCAGGCGGACCGGGTGTGCCGGTGCGCCGTGCTGGATGGCGGGGGTGTCCAGCGGGTCCGCTTCGGACAGGGCCGCGGTGCGGCGCTGCGGGTCGACCGCGATCTCGGCTAGTAGGCGTGCCAGGGACTGGACGATCGAATCTGCCTGTGGGGCATCGAAGTAGCGGGGGGAGCGGGTCAGTTCCAGGCGGAGGCCGGTGTCGGCGTAGGCGGCGAGGGACAGGGGGTAGTGGGTGCCGTCGTGGCCTTCGATGCCGGTGACAGAGAGTTGGGCCTGGCGGGTGGCGGCGGTGAGGGAGGCGGCGTCGACGGGGTAGGACTCGAAGACGGTGGCGGTGTCGAAGAGGGGGCCCAGGCCGGTGCGGGCGTGGATTTCGTCCAAGCCGAGGAATTGGTGTTCGGCCAGGGCGGCCTGTTCACGCTGGACCCGGGCCAGCAGGTCGGCGACCGGTTCGGCGGGGTTCAGGTGGATGCGGACCGGGACCGTGTTGACCAGCATGCCAACCATGCGTTCGGCGCCGGCGAGTTCGGGCGGGCGGCCCGAGACGGTCGCGCCGAAGACGATGTCGGCGGAGCCGGTGAGTCCGGCCAGGGTCAGCGCCCAGGCGGCCTGGACCAGGGTGTTAATGGTGACCTGGCAGTCCGCGGCGGTGGCCCGCAGGCGGTCGATCAGGCCCTCGGGCAGCGGGACATCGTGGGCGACGGGGCCGGTGGCGGCGTCGGCGCGGGGTGCGCCGGGGGCCACCAGGGTCGGGCCGTCGAGCCTGGCCAGCGCCTCGGACCAGGCGGTGCGCGCGCGATCGGCGTCACGGCCGGCGATCCACTCCAGGTAGCGACGGAACGGCACCGGAGGCTCGAATCCGCCGGTGTCACCGGAGTTTTCGTACAGGGCGATCAGTTCCGCGAACAGCAGCGGCATGGACCAGCCGTCGAGGATGAGGTGGTGGTTGGTGATCACCAGACGGAATCGCCGCTCCCCCAGTGCGATACACAGGAAGCGCAGCAGCGGAGGGGTATCCACGGAGAAGGGGATGCGCAGTTGCTCCGCGGCCAGCTCATCCAGTTCGGCGGGCGTCGCATCCAGTGCCTCGCGATACTCGCACGGCACCTCGACGTGGGCAGAGATCACCTGCACGGCCCCATCGCCGGATTGCACGAAGCCCGCGCGTAGCACATCGTGCCGCCGGACCAGCGCCTCGGCGGCCGCGGTCAGGCGGTCGAAATCGAGGTCGGCCTCCACATCGATGACGGCCTGCACCGAGTAGCCGTCCGGGCCGCCCTCGGCCAGCTGGGACTGGAACAGCAGGCCTCGCTGCAGGGGCGTCAGCGGCCAGGCGTCGTCGAGGCGGCCGTAATCCCGTTCCCAGCCATCGATATCGGTCTGCGTGACCGACAGCAGGTCCAAGTCGCTCGGGGTGAATCCGCTGGTCTCCGGATCGGCGACCAGCGTCGCGATCTCGGTCACCGCCGAAACCCATTCCCGCGCCAGCGCTTCCACGTCGGCGGCGTCGATCGCGGCGGGCGCGAACTGCCAAATGGCCCGAATCCGTTGCCCGCCGGCCGATTCCAGTGTCACCGCGTCAACGGCGAGTACGGCCGCCAGCGGCATGTCCGGATCGGCGTGGCCGCCCATGCGGTCCACCATCGACACCGGCAGCCAGTCGCCCTCGCCCACACCGTCGGGGATCTGGCCGAGATAGTTGAATCCCACCTGCGGTTCCGGCAACTCGGCCAGTTCACGCGCGGTGTCGGGGTTCGAGTAGCGCAACAGGCCGAAGCCCATGCCGCCCCGCGGAACTGCGCGCAGCTGCTCCTTCACGGTCTTCACAGCGGCCGAAACCGTCTCCGACGCAACGGGTCCGATCCGCACCGGCACCTGAGCGGTGAACCATCCGACCGTGCGGGACAGATCCGCGCCCGGCACCGCCGCCTCCTCGCGCCCGTGCCGTTCCACACCGACGACGGTCGCGCTCGCCGATTCCCCACGTGCGCCGCGCCATCGAGCGATGGCCAGGGCCAGCGCGGCCAGCAGCGCGTCCTCGACACCGCAGTGATACGCCGAGGTGATCCGGCCGATCAGCGTGGCCGAGACCGCGCCGGGCACGTCGGCCTCGAGCCGCCCGGCTGTCCCGTGCGTATCCACCGCCGGATCGAGCCGACGAGCGCCGAGCACCGTGTCCGGAGCCAGAGTCGTTCGCCAGTAATCCAATTCGCCCGACGGCCAGTCTTCCGATTCGGCGAGTGAGGTCAGCGCGTGCGCCCAGGTGCGCATGGAGGTGCCGGTCTCCTGGAGTTCCGGCGTCGCCCCGGCCGAAACCTGCGTCCATGCCGACAGCAGATCGGGCAACAGGATCCGCCACGACACCGCATCGCACGCGAGGTGGTGCGCCGCGATGAGCAGCCGCCCGGAGTCCGTCGGCCCGGCATCCAGCCAGGTGCACGCGAGCATGACACCCGCGCGAGGATTCAGCCGGTCGACCGCCTCGGCAAGCTCACGCGAGACCGCGTCGTCATCGATATCGGCTGCGGCGCAGCCAATTCGGGTCAGCAGGGCGCTCGCGTCGGCATGCTCGGGGATCTCCAACTGCGGCCCGTCGTCGGTGTCGACGACCTGCGCCCGGAGCATGTCGTGCCGGTCCAGCAGCGCCTGAACGCTGCGGGTGAGGGCCTCGGGATCGACTCCGCCGGGCAGCCGGACGACCATGGACTGCGCGAAATGCTCCCAGCCGGGCCGGGCCAGCAGCCACGCGGCGACCGGAGTGAGCGGCAGGCGGCCGATGCCGCCGCCGGGGAGTTCGGCCAGGCGGGCCGGGCGATCCTCCAGGCGCGCCGCCACCGCGGCCAGCGCCGCCGGCGTGCGGTGTTCGAACACCTCGCGGGCGGAGAACACCAGCCCGGCGGCGCGGGCGCGCGAGACCAGGGTGATCGCCATGATCGAATCGCCGCCGAGCGCGAAGAACGACGTGTCGGGGGTGACCGCGTCGCTGGCGAGGATCTCGCCGTAGAGCTCGCAGAGCAGCCGCTCGGACTCGCTGGCCACGGCGCGGCGAACCGGCTGCGCCACAACCGGTTCCGGCAACGCTCGCCGGTCGACCTTGCCATTGGCGGTGAGGGGCAGCGCACCGAGCACCGTGACGGTGGCGGGCACCATGTAGGGCGGCAGCCGATGCGAGGCGTGCTCGAGCAGTTCGGCCTCGGTCACCTCGGCTTCGGTTCGCGGCACGACGTAGGCCGCGAGCATGGCCCCGCCGCTCGGTGTCGGCCGCGCGACCGTCACGGCGATCTCCACCGCCGGATGCGCGTTCAGCGCGGCATCGATCTCGCCGAGCTCGATGCGCATCCCGCGCAGCTTCACCTGGAAATCACTGCGCCCGACGTATTCGAGGACACACGATTCCGCGCCCTCGACCCGGATCCAGCGCACCAGATCCCCGGTCCGGTACATGCGGGTCCCGGCGGGCCCCGACAGGGCGGGTACGAAGCGTTCAGCGGTCAGTGCGGGGCGGCCCACATAGCCGCGTGCGACGCCCGGGCCGGTCACGTACAGCTCACCGGCGACACCCACGGGCACCGGGCGCAGCCAGCGATCCAGCACCAGCATGCCCGCGCCGCAAATGGGATCGCCGAGACCGGCGTTCTCCCCCGGCACCAGGCCCTTGGTGTAGGTGACGGCCACGGTGGTCTCGCTGGGGCCGTACGAATTCAGCAGTTCGCGTCCGATTCCGAAGCGCGCCACGATCTCCGGCGGCGTCGGCTCACCACCCGAGGACACCGCGCGCACCCCGTCCAGGGCGTGCGGATCCAGGGTCGACAGCACCGCGGGCGTCGAGCACACCTGGGTGATCCCGTACTCCCGGACCAGCGCGGCGAGCTCGGAGCCCAGCACCGGATCGGGCTCGGCGACAACAAGTGTCGTGCCGGAGGCGAAGGCCATCAGCCATTCGAGGACGGCGGCGTCGAAGCTCGGATTCAGGCATTGCAGCACCCGCGCGCCGGGAGTCACCCGATACGAATCCACCACGGCCGCGGCCAGACCCGCGAGCCCGGAGTGGGTCACCACCACGCCCTTCGGCACACCGGTCGAGCCGGAGGTGAACACGATGTAGGCCGGATTCGCCAAGCGCGGACGAACCGGCACCTCGTCGGGTGTCAGCGGTGCCGTGGAATCGCTGCCCGCCCCGTCCACGAGATCGTCGAGGACGATCCACCGCACCGAATCCGGCAGGTCACCGGACTCCGTGGACAACGTGAGCCCAATGGTGGCATCACATTCGGCCGCGATCCGCGCGATCCGGTCCCCGGGCATGCCGGTGCCCAGCGGTACGAACGCCGCACCGGTCTTCGCGACCGCCCACAACGCCACCATGGCCTCGATCGAGCGCGGAAGCCGTAGCAGCACCGCGGATTCCGGACCCAGGGCACCGGAGGACGCAGCGATCATCCTGCGCGCCAGCCGATTCGAGAGACCGTCGAGCTCCCCGTAGGTCAGCCGCCGCTCACCGGCCATGACCGCCACGGCCCCGGGCCCGGCGGTGCGCAGCCCGGATTCCAGAATCTCCGGCAGCAGGCGCGGTTCCGGCGCGGGCCCACCGTGCGCCCCGGCGAGCACCGGCTCATCGTCGACTGTGCTGTAGCTCAGCGCCGCGATCGGGGTGTCGACCTCGGCGTCCAGCAGCGAGTCGAGCAACCCGAGGAACCGCCGGTGATGGGTGCGCAGCGAATCCTCGTCGTAGAGCCGGGGATTCGCCGCGAAGTCCACATGAATCGGCGCATCCGCACCGTGCTGGTAGAAGTTCACGAACAGGTCCTCGATGGGACCCGAGGTCAGCACGTGCAGGCTGGATTCCAGTCCCGCGAAATCGATTCCGGCCGAGAACATCATGATGTTGATGACCGGCCCGACGATCCCGCGGCTGAGCTCCGGCTGTCCCGCGCCATCCCCCTCGCGCATGTCCTCGTGCCGGAATCGCTGATGCCGCAACGCACCCGAGGCCGCGACGCCCAGCGCCGCCAGCACCTCGCCCACCCGCCCAGTCCTTGGCACCCGCACCCGCAGCGGCACCACATTGGCGATCATGCCGCCCGAACGCCGCAGCACCGCCGTGGTCCGGCCGGAGACCGGCAGGCTCAGCACCACGTCCTCGGTGGCGGTGATCCGCCCGTAGTACAGGGCGACGGCCGCCATGACCACACCGGCCGCACTGCTGTCGAACCGGCGCGCGGCGGCTTGCAAGCGCGCCGAGGTCGCCTCGGGCAGCTGCTCGCGGGCCTCGCGCGCCAGGGTGGCGGCGGGCGCGGTGGCGGCCACCAGGCTGCACCGCTCGGGCATGGCGGCGGTGACCTCGCGCCAGTACGCGGCGTCGGTGGCGAACCGGGTCGATTCCCGGTACGCCATCTCCGCCTCGTGCACCTCCGCAAGGGAGGCCGCGGTGCCGGGAGGCGCCGTTTGCCCGTGCACCGCGGCGTTGTACAGCTCGGCGACCCGATACAGCATGGTCACCGAACCGAATCCATCGATGAGGATGTGGTGTGCTCTGGTGTACCACAGGTGATGGGACTCCCCGACCCGGATCACCGTTGTTACTCCGGCATTCTCACCGAGCAGGTCGATCGGCTCGGCCACTTCCGCCCGCATCCAGGCCAGCGCCGCGCCCACCGGATCGGGCCGGTCGCTGAAGTCCAGGAACCCGACCGCCGGCGTGATGGCCGGGTCGACCAGCTGATACGGCCGGCCCTCGATCTCGGTGAGTCGCAGTACGCCGGAACCGAATTCGCGCGCGGCCTGGACGGAGGCCCGGCGCAGCGCGTCCAGATCCAGCGGTCCGCGCATCTCGATGTACTGGGCCTCCGACAGCGGCACCGTCGGATCCAGTTGCTGCGCATACCACATGCCCTGCTGGGCGGGGGACAACGGAAAGACGGTGGCGGTGCGATCCGCCGCGAGTTCACGCGTCATGCTTGCCTACCTGCTGGTAACGGAAAGTCCGGATGTCAAGCGCCCCACCATGACCGCGCGCACGTGCGCGGGCACCGACGGCGCGAACTTGCGCACATACGCGTCGGTCCACTCCGGTCGATCCAGCAGGAACGGCAGATCGGTCGTCATCATCGAGCGCACCACCAGCATGGGCAGCGGTGCGTCCAAGGGGCGAAAATCCTTGTTCCACAATCCCGGTTGGTCACAGCCCGGATAAAATTGCCCCAGCATGATGCCGCGTTCGACGAACTTGCTCTTGAATTCCGCGTGCATCTCATCGATGAGCGTATAATCGGTCAAATTCGGGAATACCATGATCAATCCGCGCAATACCGATGTGGAACTGCCATTCCCCGTGGGCAGTTCGGGATAGAGCTCCAGCGCATCGGACAGAATCGCGCGTACCCATTCCGGCCGCGGTCGCACCGCCGGGACCTGCGCCAACCACAGCAGACCGCGCCGCAGCGACGGCTTCACATACGGGCAGACCGGCCCGTCTCGGCCCAGATCGTCGCTGGGCCGGGTCAAAAAGGAATCGGCCCAAGATCGAAATGCCGCGACCGTCGGCCGGGCGGCCGGGCACGATGCGGTATCCCCCAAAGCGGTGTCCCCCAAAGGAACCCATTGCAGCCCCGAGCGGGGGCCGATAACACGCTCGCTCATGACTCACCTCGGATGATCGAGCTACGGCAGAACAAGGCGCCGTTGCCCACATACATAAATGGTGCTCCGGTCATGGGCCGTTAACACGAGTAGTGCACTACCCAATTTGTCTCCACCGCCCCCTATTTCGGGGGGCAGGCCATTAAGAAGCGACCGTTCAGGCATTACCCGGAGCGATCAACGCAACACGCGTATCTGCTGCATCATGTCGTGGTCGGCGTGATCGAGATTGTGGCAGTGCCAGACGTAACCGCGGATCTCCTCGTGCCCTGGACCGTGCTCCCCCATCCCGGACATGGCCATATCCCCGGTCGGGGACATGGCCTCGGCGCCCGGCGGCACCCGGACGGGACTGTCCGGGTCGAAGCCGAGCTCCGCGACCGTGGGCCAGCGCACCAGCACCCGGGTGACGGCCTCGGTCGGGCATTCGACGGTGTCCTTCCAGCCCTTCTCCCAATCCGGGGGCGGCTGCAGCGGGCCCGCGGTGAAGTTGTCGACCGGAGGGGCCCAGCGGGTGCCGAAGGCCGGCGGCTGATCGGCATACCAGTAGTCGTAGGCCCGGATGGGCTGGCGGCCGAGGATGCGCAGCCGGGCCAGGTGGATGTGGACGGGATGGTCGAAGGAGGTGGTGTTGACGATGTCCCACTGCTCGACGGCCCCGGCCTTGGCCATATCGATGTCCGTGCCCTGGAACGGCAGATTGTCGAGCACCCCCATGCCCGGGAAGACGGCCGCCATCCGGGCGTCGTCGTTGTAGCCCATCAGGGTCACGGTGCGCACCGAGTCCGGCGCGGGCAGCTCGCCCAGCGGCTCGGGCAGTCCGGGACCGCCCCGCAACGTCGTGGGAATGACCGCGGGCGGGCCGTCCCCGGCCACCGTGAAGCGCATGATGTCGCGCAGCTCCGGGACCATGAAGAAGGTGTTGCCGATGTCGTTCAGCGCGACATTGATCAGATCCACCGCATCCCCGTCGCGCAGTCCGCTGAAGTCCACCAGCAGGTCCACGCGCTCGCCCGGGCTCACCCGGATGGTCGGCGTGGGAACGGGTTCGTCCAGCAGCCCGAGATCGCCCCCGATCGCCCAGATCGGCATGCCGTTGGCGAAGGTGAACACGTAGGCCCGCGAATTCGAGCCGTTCAGCAGCCGGAACCGGTAGAGCGTGCGGCGTACTTCCAGGCGCGGCCACACCACCCCGTTGACGCACGCCACGTCGCCCAGTTGCCCGGACTGGTTGTAGCCCTGCGGAAGATAGAGCCCGACCATGGGCTGCACGGTGCCGTCCGCGTTGAAGGTGCGGTCCTGCACGATCAGCGGGATCTCGAACTCGCCGCTGGGCAGTCCGAGCGGGTTGTCGGCCTCGCCGGTATCGAATTCGTCCCGGATGTAATACATTCCGGCCAGCCCGGCCTGAATGTTGAGGCGGGTGATGCCCATCGCGTGGTCGTGGTACCAGAGTGCCGTCGCCTCTTGCCGATTCGAGTACGTGTAGCTCGGCCGCCCGCCGTTGCGCCAGCCGATCAGCGGATGCCCGTCCGAGTCCGGGGAGTTCACCCCGCCGTGCAGGTGGACGGTGAAGCGCGGATCGGTGCGGTCCTGCTCGGTCACGCCGTGCATGGTCAGATCGACGTGTTCGGCCATCACGTGCGTGCCGAGATCGTTGCGGAAAACGATGTGCGCCTGCCGATCCCGGCGCGCCTCCAGGCACGGGCCCAGGATCTCCCGGGAGTAGCCCCAGCTGCGAGTCTCCGGAAGATCCCGGTGATAGCGGTGGATCGCGGAGCTCGCCGCCAATTCCCCTGCCGCCGGGACGGTTTCGGGTATCGGAAGCTCATCCACGAAGGGCTGCAAGGGCGGCGAGTGGTAGTTCAGCGGAGTCAGCGGCATGGACGGCAGCCGCGGCATCGGCAGCGGAGGCGGCGGCACCGGGGACGGATCGGCATGTGCGGTCGCGGCGACCCCCAGGCCCAGCAGGGCCAGGGCCCCCTTCAGGAACCCCCGTCGCGGCAGGTTCTCGCTCATGATCCGCCCCCGGTGTAGACCGTCCTCGGACTTCTCCGATTCTGTACCCGGGTCTCTCGGGCGTCTCGGGTCCTCGTGGTGATCGTTACCCGATTGCGTATAAACCGACGCCGCGGTGTGTTCTGGCGTTTGTGCGGTGATGGGACACCCCGACCCTGATCACCGTCGTCACACCGGACCTAACCGCTGGTCGCGCAGGATTCCTCCTCGGGCCGCTCCTCGTAGGCGGGAACCCACGACGAGGGGCGAGAAGTCAAGCGCCCCACCATGACCGACCGCACATGCGCGGGCAACGTCGGTGCGAACTTGCGCACATAAGCGTCCGCCCATTCCGGTTTGTCGAGCAGGAATGGGAAATCGGTCGTCATCATGGACCGCACCACCAGCATCGGCAGCGGCGCGTCCAATGGCCGAAAATCCTTGTTCCACAAGCCCGGTTGGTCACAGCCCGGATAAAACTGACCGAGCATTACCCCGCGCTCGACGAACTTGCTCTTGAATTCGGAGTGGATTTCATCGATCAGCGTATAATCCGTCATATTCGGAAATACGGTGATCATCGAACGCAACACGGAGCTGGAACTGCCGTTCCCCGTAGGCAGTTCGGGATATAGCTCCATTGCGTCCCGGATGATGGCCCGTACCCACATCGGTCGCGGCCGCGCCGCCGGGACCTGGGCCATCCAGAGCAGATTGCGCCGCAGCGACGGCTTGACGTACGGGCATACCGGTCCGTCCCTGCCCAGCTCGTCACTGGGTTGGGTCAGAAAGGAATCAGCCCAAGATCGAAAAGCCGCCACCGTGGACTTGGCGGCTGGGCACGATGATCCGGTCTCCCCCAAAACGGTGTCCCCCAAAGGAACCCATTGCAGCCCCGAGCGGGGGCCGATAACACGCTCGCTCATGACTCACCTCGGATGATCGAGATACGGCACAAGAGGGTGCCGAATCCATACACCCTAAATAGTGCGCCGGTCATGGGCCGTTAACACGAGTAGCCCGGTACCCAATTTCTCTACGCCGCCCCGAATTTCGGGGGCAAAGGGATAAAGAAAAGACCGGTCAGGCATTGACCGGTCTTTTCTACGAGCTTTGTATCAGGCCCCGATCAGCCGTGCCGCCAGGTAGCCCTCGACCTGATCCAGCGCGACCCGCTCCTGGGCCATCGAGTCCCGCTCGCGCACGGTGACCGCCTGGTCCTCCAGCGTGTCGAAGTCGACCGTGATGCAGAACGGGGTGCCGATCTCGTCCTGGCGACGGTAGCGGCGACCGATCGCACCGGCGTCGTCGAAGTCCACATTCCAGTTCTTGCGCAGCCGCGCGGCGAGGTCCTTCGCCTTGGGCGAGAGGTCCGCATTGCGCGACAGCGGCAGGACAGCCGCCTTGACAGGCGCGAGCCGCGGATCCAGGCGCAGAGTGGTGCGAGTCTCCATGGTGCCCTTGGCCGTCGGCACCTCTTCCTCGTGGTACGCATCCACCAGGAACGCCATCAGCGAACGGGTCAGACCGGCCGCCGGCTCGATCACGTACGGGGTGTAGCGCTCGCCCGAGTTCTGGTCGATGTGCACCAGATCCGTGCCGGAATGCTCGGAGTGGGTCTTCAGGTCGAAGTCGGTGCGGTTGGCTACGCCCTCGAGCTCACCCCACTCGCTGCCCTGGAAGCGGAAGCGGTACTCGATGTCCACCGTGCGGGTGGAGTAGTGCGAGAGCTTCTCCTTCGGGTGCTCGTAGAGCCGCAGGTTCTCCGGATCGATGCCCAGATCGGTGTACCAGGCCATGCGGGTGTCGATCCAGTACTGATGCCACTGCTCGTCCTCGCCCGGCTTGACGAAGAACTCCATCTCCATCTGCTCGAACTCGCGGGTCCGGAAGATGAAATTGCCCGGCGTGATCTCGTTGCGGAACGACTTGCCGATCTGCGCGATGCCGAACGGCGGCTTCTTGCGCGCGGTGGTCTCGACGTTCTTGTAGTTGACGAAGATGCCCTGCGCGGTCTCCGGACGCAGGTAGTGCATGCCCTCTTCGGATTCCACCGGGCCCAGGTAGGTCTTCAGCATCATGTTGAAGTCCTTGGGCTCGGTCCACTGGCCGACGGTGCCGCAGTCCGGGCACACGATCTTGTCCATCGGGACCGAATCCGGGTCGTCGATCTTGTTCTTCTCGGCGTACGCCTCCTGCAGGTGGTCCTGCCGGTGCCGCTTGTGGCAGTTGAGGCATTCCACCAGCGGGTCGTTGAACACCGCGACGTGGCCCGAGGCCACCCACACCTGACGCGGCAGGATGATCGACGAGTCGAGACCGACCACGTCGTCGCGGCTGGTCACCATGGACCGCCACCACTGCCGCTTGATGTTCTCCTTGAGCTCCACGCCCAGCGGACCGTAATCCCAGGCCGACCTCGTTCCGCCGTAAATCTCACCGCTCGGGTACACGAGACCCCGACGCTTGGCGAGATTGGCGACGGTGTCCACCTTCGACTTGGGTGCCACTTGAACGTTTCTCCATCCGTGTCCGGAAGATTGCAAAGGATTGACACCAGACTATCGGTCCGGGGCAATCGACTTTGCACCCAGTGCCCCTACAAGCTGGGGATGCAGGGCTGATCATGACCCGCCATAGTGGACGAACCACAACACAACAGGCGGGGGGGCGGCCATGTACGAGGTTCCATCGGGCCATTACGACGACGGCCGTGCGGGGCGACGGCCGCGGCGCTCCTATCCCTCCTGGCTGCCGGGCCCTTTGACACTGGCGATCTGCGTCATGGCCGTCGTGATCCTGCTGGCCTACGCCGTGCTCGCCGCCTGCGATACCCGGCCCTCGGCGAGCACCGGCACCACACCCACGGTGAACGACATCAAACGCGTGGACCCGAACCATCCCTTCGACAACACTCCCGCCGCGGTCTGGCAGGAGGGCGCGGCCGGCATCCAGCCGCCCGCCGCGACGGCGATCGGGCGGTATTCGGCCGAGACCGTGGCCGCGGCGATGGATCGCGCCAAGAACCTGATCGTGGCGGCCCGCCTGGACCGGCACGTGCTCGAAACCTACGACGCGGAACCGGTGCTGGCGCTGCTGGCGACACATCAGGTGGAGGACATCCGGCCCAAGCTGGCGGACCCGGCGGCCAGTTGGTGGGTGACCGAGAAGATAGCGCGTGAATATCCGCTGCTGCCGGTCTCACCGCGGGTCGACGGCACCATGACTCCGGGACTGAACGACAAGGGCGAGTTGGCGATTCGCACCAACTACCTGATCGCGTACGCCTTCACCCCGCCGAAGAACACCGAGTACTCGGCGATGGACATCGTGACCGTGGTGCGGCAGGAGATCGAATACGACTGGGTCGAGGACTCGACCTATGACGACGGCTCGCAGGGCATGTGGATCGGCGATGTGAAGGGCCACGCCTATCCGGTCAACTGCACCCTGGAGAAGAAGGGGTACCTGGCCCCCGACTACAGCAATCCTCCGACGCCCGGCGCCCCGCCCGCGCATCGCGCGGAGTACTACTTCGATCCCACGGTCCCGATCCCGCAGGACAGCAACTGCTGACCCGCCACGCCGTGGTCTTGTTTGACATGCGCAATCTTGCATATAAGAATGGCATCGGTTTCCAATAAGGAGTTGGTTCGATGACCACCGAGAGCGGCGCGCCCATCCGGCGCTCGCACGTCGCGACGGAGACCCCGGCCGCGATCCCCCATGACCCGTACCCCTACCGGTCGCCCCAGCCGCCGGCCGTGCCCTCGCGCACCATTCTCGACTCCGCCGGAGAACTCCTACGCGCCCTGGCCGCGCCGGTGCGCATCGCCATCGTGCTGCAGCTGCGCGAGTCGCCGCGCTGCGTGCACGAACTGGTCGACACCCTCGGGGTGACCCAGCCGCTGATCAGCCAGCACCTGCGGATCCTCAAGTCCGCGGGCGTGGTACGCGGGGAGCGCACCGGGCGCGAGGTCATCTACGAACTGGTCGACGAACATCTCGCGCACATCGTGATCGACGCGGTCGCGCACGCCGAGGAAGGGTGAGCCGTGGGAACGACCGAGAAGACCGTCGGGGTCCGCAGCACCCGGCAGCGCAGCGCCATCGCCGCCCTGCTCGCCGATATCGATGAATTCCGCTCCGCGCAGGAACTGCACGATGAACTCCGCAAGCGCGGTGAGGGCATCGGGCTGACCACGGTGTACCGGACGCTGCAGTCGCTGGCCGATGCCGGGATGGTCGACGTATTGCGTACCGACACCGGGGAATCGGTGTATCGGCAGTGCTCCACCGGGCATCACCATCACCTGGTGTGCCGGCAGTGCGGCAGCACCGTCGAGGTCGAGGGACCGACCGTCGAGGCCTGGGCCGATTCCATCGCGGCCGAGCACGGGTTCACCGATATCTCGCACACCATGGAGATCTTCGGCACCTGCCAGAACTGCGCCGAGGCGAAGGGCTGACAGCAGCCGCAACAACAAGCGCGCCCCTGCGTAATACGCAGGGGCGCGCCGCATCTCGTCATCCCGGGGACTCGGACTCAGACGGCGGGGACCGGCTCGGCGACCGGCTCGGCAGCGGGGCTGCGCAGGATGCCGATGCCGAGCAGGACCAGAGCGGCTGCGGCCCAGCACAACAGGACCGTCAGCGGGCCCGCGATGGAGGCGTCGCCGAAGAAGGCGGCCGAACGGAGCAGGGTGGCGGCGGCGCCGGGCGGGAGCAGCTGGCCGATGGCGCCCCACGGCTTGGGCAGCAGCTCCGGCGCGGAAGTGGCTCCGGAGAACGGGTTTCCGATCAGCAGCATGGTCAGGGCGGCGATGCCGATGCCCGCGGGGCCGATGACCGAAGCGAGACCGGCCACCGTTCCGGCGACGGCGAAGGAGACCAGTCCGGCGATCGCGGCCATCGTCAGGTAGGCGCCGGGCAGCAGGTGCAGCCAGCCCTGCACGATCGTCATGCTCAGCAGCCCACCGGCGATCGCGAAGGTGAGCAGGCCGACACCGCGGGCGGGCACCGACTTGACCAGCAGGCTCATCAGCACGCCGCCCGCCAGGCCGGACATGACCAGCGGGAGCACCATCGCGCCGAAACCGGCTCCGCGCGGATCGTGCGGGTCGGCGGCGACCACATCCTGCACGGGCGCGGGGGCGATGCCGTTCAGCTGCTGGGCGAAGCCGGAAAGCTGTTGCGCCACAAGTGGGCTCGCGGCCGAGGCGATCAGCACGCGGGGCTGTCCGTCGGTCAGGATGGCGCCGTAGACATCCCGGCTCGCGATGGCGTCGCGGGCGGCGGATTCGTCTGCGACGGTGCGGATGTCGAAGCCGCCGGGCTCGCGGGCGTTCAGCTGCTGGGTGACCGCGGCGGCCTGCGGGCCGGTGATGGCGATGGGCAGTTCGCGGGGCGCCACCCGGGCGGCGGGCCAGGCGAAGGCGATGAGCATGACAGCCTGGATGACGGCGGCGGCGAGGCCCAGCGCCAGCGCGAGGCGGAAAGCCTTGGGAAGGGGGTTGATTGCCGTGGCGGGCCGGGTGTTCTCCGACGGGCGCTGCGCAGTGTTCATGGCACTCTTCCAAAGAAAGCGAAGGTTCGTTCTTTTTGTTGGGACAAGGCTGACACCCGGCTGTCACCTTGTCAAGAACGGATATTCGTTTTACTTTGGGCGCATGCCCAGAGTCAGCGAGGAACACCTGGAACGCCGCAGGCAGCAGATCCTCGACGCCGCCCAGTCCTGCTTCGCCCGCAAGGGCCTGCACGCCACCACCATGCAGGACGTCTTCGCCGAATCCGGGCTCTCCGCCGGTGCGGTCTACCGCTACTTCAAGTCCAAGGACGACATCATCGCCGCCCTCACCACCGAGGCGAGCACCGAGCTGCACGCCACCCTCTTCGAGGCCGTGCACTCCGATCCCCTGCCCACCCCCGCCGAACTGATCCGCACCGTCGCCGAGGCGATCGTCCAGCTCAGCGCGCCCGGCGGCCCGGTGCACCTCATCCCCCAGGCCTGGTCCCTGGCCCTCACCGACCCCAATATCGGCGACTACGTGCGCACCACCCTGGGCGGCATCCGCCGCCTCTGGCAGGACTACGCGCTGCGCATGCGCGAAGTCGGCTGGCTGCCACCGGATTCCGATACCGACGCGGTCGCCAAGACCATGCTCGGCATCCTGCCCGGATTCATCCTGCAGCACCTGATCATGGGCGATGTGAATCCGGAGACCCTGTACCGCGGCGTCGAACTGCTCACGCCGGGCATGCGGGTCGGCACCCCGGCCGTGGCCGGGGCCGAGTCCTGACGGTCAGGGCAACAGGCCCTGCCGGGCGCGGCTCGCGCCGGAGAGGGTGAGCAGCAGGATGGTCGCCAGGGGCTCATCCTCGAGGCCAGCGGCGGGGAAGGTGTAGCGCAGGATCACGTCGGCCTGCTTGTCGCGGGAGACGACGGTGAGGGTGCCGAACTGCAGAGCGGCATTGCGTTCGGCGACGCGCTTGTGCAGTTGGGGTTTGACCGGGCGGTCCCAGGCCAGGATGCACATCATGGCCAGGACATCGAGGCCGGGCGAGAGGTTGACCCCGCGCAGCGAGCAGAGCGCGCCCTCGTATTCGAAGCCGAGACCGCCCTCCTCCTCTCGGACGTCGACGCCGTAGCGGATCAACAGGGTCTTGGCGCGGAGCTGGAGCTCCTCGGCCGGGGTGAGCTGATCGGTCATTTCACACCTCCGAAGCGGCGGTCGCGCTTGGCGTATTCGAGGCACGCGTCCCAGAGGTTGCGGCGGTCGAAATCGGGGAAAAGCGTTTCCTGGAAGACGAATTCGGCGTAGGCGGCCTGCCAGATCAGGAAGTTGGAGCTGCGCAGCTCGCCCGAGGGGCGCAGGAACAGATCCACGTCCGGCATATCGGGTTCGTCGAGGTAGCGGGCGACGGTGGCCTCGGTGATCTTCTCCGGGTCGATCTCCCCCGCCGCCACCCGGCGCGCGATTTCCCGTGCGGCGTCGGCGATCTCGGCGCGGCCGCCGTAGTTGACGCACATGGTGAGGGTCATCACCGTATTGTCCTGCGTCAGCTCCTCGGCGATCTCCAATTCCTTGATCACGCTGCGCCACAGGCGCGGTCGGCGACCGGCCCAGCGGACCCGGACGCCCATCTCGTGCATCTCGTCGCGGCGGCGGCGGATCACATCGCGGTTGAAGCCCATGAGGAAGCGGACCTCGTCGGGGCTGCGCTTCCAGTTCTCGGTGGAGAAGGCGTACGCCGACAGCCACTTCACGCCGATCTCGATGCAGCCCTCGACGGTGTCCATGAGCACCGCCTCGCCGCGCTCGTGCCCGGCGGTGCGCGGCAGCCCGCGATCCTGCGCCCAGCGGCCGTTCCCGTCCATCACCAGCGCCACATGCCTGGGCACGAACTCCGCCGGGATGGCGGGCGGCTTCGCCCCGGAGGGATGCGGCGACGGCGGCCGCACGACACGCTGCTCGTTCGATGACTTCCGAGTACCGATCACGCCCACCATCCTGCCCGACGGCTCGGACGGCCGAACGGGACCCACACGATTGGCGTGGAACCCCTACATTTCCTCCATCGAGCGGGCAGTGTCGTCCACCGACAGATCAGCGCGGGGCCAGGTAGGCGCGGTAGGTCCCGAACGGCAGAACGGCGTCGTAGACGAGGTCCCCGCCGGGCGTGAACTCCGAGATGCGCGGGGTCATGCCCCAGCTGACCAGGGTGTTGCCGTTCGGGAGGGTTTCGGCGTTGCCCATGGCGGGGGTGACGATGCCCTCCGGGTGCTGCTGGTTGCGGATCAGGGTGGCGCGCTTGGCGGCCGGGTCGATGTGGATCCACTCGACGCTCGACTTGCCCCGGGATTCCAGGCCGCTGGAGTTGTTGTTGAACAGGCGCAGGGTCGAGGCGTCGGTGAATTCGGCGTCGTGCTGGAAGGCGAATTCGACGCCGGGGTCGGCGGCCAGCGTCGGATTCTTGCCGCCCAGCTGCCAGAGGATTTCGCCGGTGTTCGGGTCGATGTCGTACACGGCCGCCGTATTGCGCAGGGAGACAATCAGATTCCCGGACGGATCCAGGCTGATCGAGTTCATGTGGTACGGGTCGTAGACGTCGCCGGTGAGCTTGCCGGAGGTCTCCGAATCGCTCAGCGGGACATGCTCGGCCGCGCTCCAGCGGAACAGCTGCTTGCCGGATGCCACATCGATGACGACGGCGGCGGTGTCGAACATCTTCCCGTTCGCCGGGCCGCCGATCGCGGTGAGATCGGTATCCACCTGCGGATACGAGGTGACCAGCGCGCGACCGTCCGGGGTGAGCCGGAATTCGTGCACATCCGCGCCCGCGCCGCCCGGATCCACGGTCGCCAGGACGTTGAAGTTCTTGTCGGCGATGACGCCCACGCCCGAGCCGTGCCCTGCCACCGTGCTCCCCTGCCACCAGGTGAGCACCGTGCGGCCCTGATAGGTCTGCGTCCGGAAGTTCGAGACATCCTGTCCCGCAGGGGGTTCGAATCGCTCGAGCTCCCGGCCGGAGCGGTCTGCGATGATGTTCGCGGGCCGACCGCCGGGTAGCGCCTGCGCCACGGTGCCCAGTCCGGGCACCAGCGCGGCCGCGCTCACGCCGCTGGTGTAGTAGATGAATCCGTCTGCCTCGCCGGGCTTTTCGACCTTCACCGTGTACGAGAACCCGCCGAAGGGCGAACTCGGTGTCACCGGCTCGGCTGCCGCGGTGGCGGCACCGGAGACGGCGAGGACGGCGGCGGTCAGCGCCACGGACGCGCGGGCGGATTTTCGAGGGGACGCGAGGAACACGCCGAGAACTCTAGGCTCCCCGATCTTCAGCTGCCCCGTATCGAATCTCACTGATCCTGACCACCGTTCGAGCCCCACTCACCGGGACTCCCAGGGTCAGCCGATCGCGGCCCCCGCGCGCTCCACGGCCTCGTGCGGGCGGGTGCGCTCGATCAGGGGCAGGGTGCGCAGCTGGCGTTCGAGGTGCCATTGCAGGTGCGCGGCGATGAGACCGCTGGCCTGGCGGCGCATGGTGTCGGGGATGGCGTTGACGCCGGTCCAGTCGCCGCGGTTGAGGGCGCTCATGTGGTCGAGGACGCCGAGCATCGGGGTGGCCGCGCCGGGCGGGCGGCAGTGCACGCAGACCGCGCCGCCGGCCGCCACGTGGAAGGCGCGGTGCGGGCCGGGGGTGGCGCAGCGGGCGCAATCGTCGAGGGCCGGGGCCCATCCGGCAAAACCCATGGCGCGCAACAGGAACGCGTCGAGGATCAATTCGTGGGGGCGATTCCCCAGCGCAATGGCCCGCAGCGCGCCCGCGGTGAGGGTGTGCAGGCGCGGGGCCGGCGCCCCCTCCTCACCCGCCAGCCGCTCCGCGGTCTCGAGCACCGCGCAGGCGGTGGTGTACCGGCCGTAGTCGGCGACGATATCCGCCGCGAAGGTCTCGACGGTATGAACCTGGGTGACAGTGTCCAGATTCCGCCCCGGATGCAACTGCACATCCACATAGGCGAACGGCTCCAACCGAGCCCCGAACTTCGACCGAGTCCGCCGCACCCCCTTGGCCACCGCCCGAACCAGCCCGTGCTGCCGCGTCAGCAACGTGACAATGCGATCCGCCTCGCCCAGCTTGTGCTGGCGCAGCACCACCGCATGATCCCGATACAACCGCACCGCAACAGTCTTGCACGCGGGACCGACCGAATGACGACGAGTCGGCGGGCGTGTGCCGATTAGTGGTTCGTTGGTGGGCGGTTGGCGGGAGGCCCGATGCTCGGACCATGCGAAAGACTCCCGCGGTGCGGTTCCCCCGAGCTTCGGCTCCGCGGTCCCTGCGTGCCGAGGGGCCCGTCGTGTGCACCGTCGTCCGGCCCCGGCGGGGTGGGCCGGACGACGGTTCGCACGAGGACCGGCGGCGGGATCGCTAGGCGGCCGCCCGGCCCCGAGACGTCGGCGGCGCGCCCTCACCTCAGCACCGCCGATGAGGTGGGATCGGTCCGAACCTCCCGCGCAATTCGGGCCGATCTTGCCGCGCACCAACATTGGACGTGTGACCAGAATCGCGCTACGTTACCCACGGGTACGGAAGAGACGGGATTCACATGACACTGGCGTCGGTTGGCGAGCTCGGACTGGCGGAACTCGCGGCGGCACTGGCGGACGGGACGCTCACCTCGGTACAGGCGACCACAGCTGTTCTCGATCGGATCGACGCGAGTCAGGGTGCGCTCAATGCCTTCCGGATCGTGCGCCGGACCGAGGCGCTCGCCGAGGCCGCCGAGGCCGATCGCAAGCTCGCCGCCGGGGAACGGGCCCCGCTGCTCGGCGTGCCGCTGGCCATCAAGGACGACACCGATCTGGCCGGTACCCCAACGGCTTTCGGCTGCGGCGGTGACTTCCCGGCGAAAACCGAAGACGCGGAAGCGGTTCGGCGGCTGCGCGCGGCCGGGGCGGTGATCGTCGGCAAGACCAATACCTGCGAGCTCGGGCAGCTGCCATTCACGAGCGGAGATGCCTTCGGGCACACCAGGAATCCGTGGAGCGCCGACCACACGCCCGGTGGGTCGTCGGGCGGTTCCGGTGCGGCCGTGGCGGCCGGACTGGTGCCCGCCGCACTGGGTTCCGACGGCGCGGGCTCGGTGCGCATTCCGGCCGCCTGGAACAACCTGGTCGGGATCAAGCCGCAGCGCGGGCGCATCTCGACCTGGCCGCTGCCGGAGGCGTTCTACGGGCTCACCGTGAATGGGCCGCTCGCCCGCACCGTCGCCGATGCCGCCCTGCTGCTCGACGCGGCCGCCGGGCCGCATCCCGGCGACCTGCACACCCCACCCGCGCTGCGCGTCTCCGATGCCGTCGGCCGCGATCCGGGCCGCCTGCGCATCGCGCTGTCACTGCGAATTCCGTTCACCGCCACCAAGACCGCGCTCGATCGCGAGGTGGAGGCTCGGGTGCACGCCACCGCGAACACGCTGCGCCGCCTGGGCCACCAGGTCACCATCGCCGATATCCACTACGGCGTCTTGATGGGCGCGACCTTCCTGCCCCGTTCCCTGACCGGCGTCAACCAGGCACTCGAGCGCCTCCCCAAGGCCCAGGTGGACCCGCGCACCACCCACAATGCCCTCGTCGGCCGCCTGCTGTCCCCGCTGCTGTTCGCGGCGCGGCAGGCAGAACCGTTGCTGCGCATGCGAATCGGCCGGATGTTCAACGACTTCGACCTGATCCTGGCCCCTACCACGGCGACCCCGCCGCCGGGTGTCCACGAGATCGACGGCATCAGTAACTGGGCCACCGACGAACTCATCACCGCCGCATGCCCTTACACCTGGCCGTGGAACGTCCTGGGCTGGCCCGCCGTCAACGTCCCGTCGGGCTTCACCGCCACCGGCCTCCCGGTCGGCGCCCAGCTGATGGGCCCGGCCAACTCCGAGCCCCTGCTGGTTTCCGTTGCCGCGCAACTCGAGTCGGAGCTGGCCTGGCACAAAACCCGCCCGACAGCCTGGTGGCCCCAGCCCTGAACCCGGCCCAACCTCGTCATTCCGGCGTGCTTTTGGCCGGAATCCACCCGGCTGCTGTGGATCCCGGCCAAAAACATGCCGGGATGACGGGGCTCAGAAACCGAGCTTGCCGAGCTGCTTCGGGTCGCGCTGCCAGTCCTTGGCAACCTTCACGTGCAGGTGCAGGTAGATGCGGGTGCCGAGGATGTGCTCGATCTGCTTGCGGGCGTTGG
>NZ_BAFX01000018.1 GCF_000308815.1 Nocardia concava NBRC 100430 | reverse complement strand
GCGATGGCCGTCGGCACCATGTAGGCCGGAAGCGACTGTGTCAGTGCGGCTTTCACCGCACTCGGATCGACGGGGACACCGGGCTCGCGGACCACGTAGCCGACGAGCTGATCCCCCGCGTGCGGGTCGGTGCGCACCACGACCACCGAATTGACCACGCCGGGCTGGGCCAGCAGCGCGGCCTCGATCTCGCCGAGCTCGATGCGCAGGCCGCGCAGCTTCACCTGGAAGTCGGTGCGGCCCAGGTATTCCACCTCGCCGCTCGCGTTCCAGCGCACCAGGTCCCCGGTGCGGTACATGCGCTCGCCGTGGCCGAAGGGGTTGGCCACGAAGCGATCCGCGGTCAGGTCGGGGCGCGCCACATAGCCGGTGGCCAGCTGGTCACCGGCCAGGTACAGCTCGCCCGGGATGCCGGGCGCTACCGGGTTGAGGCGCGAATCCAGCACGTACAGCCGGGTATTGAAGACCGGCCGCCCGATCGGCACCGACACCGTATCGGCGTCGGTCACCTCGTGATAGGTGACGTCGACCGCGGCCTCGGTCGGGCCGTACAGATTGTGCAGCCGTGCGCCGGTGAGCTCGCGCAGCTTGTGCGCGGTAGGCGCGGGCAATGCCTCACCGGAGGCGAACACCTGGCGCAGGGACAACCCGTCGGACGGGATCTCCCCGCCCAGCGTGGACAGGAACACCGTGAGCATCGAGGGCACGAAATGCGCGGTGGTGACGCCCTGTTCGGCGATGACCTGCGCCAGATACACCGGATCGCGATGCCCGTCCGGCTTGGCGACCATCAGCCGCGCACCGGTCTGCAACGGCCAGAAGAACTCCCACACCGACACATCGAAGGTCGCCGGAGTCTTCTGCAACACCACATCGGAGTAGGTGAGCCGGTACTGCGCCTGCATCCACACCAGGCGGTTGACGATGGCCGCGTGGCTGACCGCCACACCCTTGGGCCGCCCGGTGGAGCCGGAGGTGAAGATGACGTAGGCGGTGTGCTCGCCCCGAAGCGGTTGCGTCCGTTCGTCGTTCGAGAGCCGCCCCGCGGGCCGCTGCCGCGCCCGCTCCTCGGCCTCCTCGACGAAGAGGGTCGGAATGCCGCTCCCGCTGCCGAAACCGTCACGCCAGGTGGTCAGCACCAGCCGCGGCCGCGCGGTGTCGAGAATGTGCTCATTGCGGTCGATGGGCTGTTCGGGATCCAGCGGCACATACGCCGCGCCCGCCTTCAGCACCGCGTACATGGCGACCACAAGCTCGGTGGAGCGCCGAATAGCCAGGGCGACAAGGGTTTCTGGCCCGACGCCGTAGCTGTCGACGAGCTCCCGGGCCAGCCGGTCGGCACGCTCGGAGAGTTCCCGGTAGGTGAGGCGCTCGCCCTCGAAGACCAGCGCGACGGTCTCGGGGGTGTCGGTGACCTGCGCCTCGAACATCGACACCAGGGTCGGCGCGAGGTCCTTCCGGAGTCCCACGGCGGCACGCACATCGAAGCCGGTGGTGTTCCAGTCGGTCAGGACGCGCGCCCGCTCCTCGGTCGAGAGCAGGTCGAGATCCCCGACCGGGGCGGCCGGATCGGCGGCCACCAGCTCCAGCACGCGGGCGAAGCGGCGCGCGAAGGCGGTGATGGTCGGCTCGTCGAAAAGGTCCAGCGCATAAGAGAATTCGGCCGCCATGCCGGTGCCGTCGCCGCGCGCGTCGACCGTCTCCTGCACGGTCAGCTGCAGATCGAACTTGGCGAACGGCACCTCGAGGTCGGTGCCGGAGACGGTCAGGCCGGGCAGCCGGAATTCGGCGGGCGCCAGGTTCTGGAACGACAGCATGACCTGGAACAGCGGATTGCGCGCCTGCGAGCGCGCCGGTTCGAGCAGGTCCACCAGTCGTTCGAAGGGCACGTCGGCGTGGCCGAAGGCGCGCACATCGGATTCGCGGACCCCGCTGAGCAATTCGGCGAATCCGGCGGCCGGATCGACGTCGGTGCGCAGCACCAGGGTATTGACGAACATGCCGATGAGGTCGTCCAGCGCGGCCTCGCCGCGGCCCGCCACCGGGGTGCCGACGGCGATGTCGCGGGTGCCGGAGAGCCGGGCCAGCAGCACCGCGAGCGCGGCGTGCACCACCATGAAGGTGGTGCCGTTGTGGCCGCGCGCGAGCCGGCGCACGCCCGCGTAGACGTCGTCGGCGAGTTCGAAGCGGAAGGTGCCGCCGCGGAAGGAGGCGACCGGCGGGCGCGGGCGGTCCGCGGGCAGTGCCAGCTCATCGGGCAGGTCGGCGAGCGTCTCCCGCCAGTACGCGATCTGCTTCGACAGCGTCGAGTTCTCGTCGTCCTCGGCGCCGAGGGCCGCGCGCTGCCACAACGTGTAGTCGGCGTACTGCACGGGCAGCGGCTCCCACCGCGGCGGGGTGCCCGAGGTCCGGGACACGTAGGCGGTCACCAGGTCCCGGGTCAGCGGTCCCATGGAGAAGCCGTCGCCGGAGATGTGGTGCACCACGCCGACCAGAACCTGCTCGCCGGGCCCGAGGCGCAGCACGCTCAGCCGGATGGGCGGGGCGGCGGTGACGTCGAAACCGGCGCCGCCGATCGCCATCACCCGTGCCGTCAGGTCGGCCGGGTCGATGTCCTCGACCGAAAGTTCCGGCACCGCACGCTCATCGGTGAGGGGCAGCACCTGCTGGTAGCCCTCGCCGTCCACCTCCGGGTAGACGGTGCGCAGCACTTCGTGCCGTTCCACCAGGTCCCGCACCGCGGCGCGCATGGCGTCGAGGTCGAGTTCGCCGGACAGGCGCACCGCGAGCGGCACATTGTCGACCGCGCTGTCGGGGTAGAAGCGGTTGAGGAACCACATGCGCTGCTGCGCGTAGGACAGTGGCACCCGATCCGGGCGCGGCCCGGGAACCAGTGCGGGCGTTGCGGTTTCGGCTGCCCGCTCCCCCGCCAGCAGCACCGCGAGATCGGACACGGTGGAGGCCTCGAACAGCACGCGGACCGGCACGCGGGTGCCGAGCGCGGTGCCGATGCGGGCCACGGCCTGGGTGGCGAGCAGCGAGTTGCCGCCGAGTTCGAAGAAGTCGTCGTCGGAGCCGACGCGCAGCGGCTCGGCGTCGGGCGGGGTGAGCAGGCCCGAGAACACCTCGGCGATGGCGCGTTCCGCTGGGGTGGCCGGTGCCCGGAATTCGCGGGTATTGAACACCGGCTCGGGTAGTCGCTCGCGATCCACCTTGCCGACCGGGGTCAGCGGGATCTCGTCGAGCACCATGATCGCGGCGGGAACCATGTACGCGGGCAGGGATTCTCCGGCGAAGGCCGCCAATTCCGCTGTGTCCAGGGCCTTTCCGGGACTCGGCAGCACATAGCTGACCAGCGCGGCCGCACCGGTCGGCAGCGTGGTGCCGAGGGTGACCGCGAAATCCACGTCCGGATGCGCGACGAAGGCGCTGTCGATCTCCCCGAGTTCGATGCGCAGACCGCGGATCTTGACCTGGAAGTCGGTGCGGCCGTGGTGTTCGAAGTTGCCGTTCTCCAGCCGTTTGACGAGGTCACCGGTGCGGTACAGGCGCTGCCCGGGCTCACCGTAGGGTCCGGCGACGAAGCGTTCGGCGGTGAGTCCGGGCCGGTTCAGATAGCCCTCGGCCAGCGCGGGGCCCGCCAGGTACAGCTCGCCCACCACGCCCGGCGGCACCGGCCGCAGCCCGGCGTCCAGCACGTAGGCGCCGATGCCCGGGAGCAGCGTGCCGATGTGGGTGCCGCCGCCCGGCTCCAGCGGCCCGGTGCCGGTGGACAACGCGGTCACCTCGGTCGGGCCGTACTCGATGTAGAAGTCGCGGTCGGGGGTGATCCAGCGGTCCACCAGCGCGGGCGGGACGCGTTCACCACCGCACATGATCGATTGCAGATCCTCCGGCACGGCCGGATCCAGCGATTCCAGCACGGCCGGGGTGATGCAGATATGGGTGACCCGCTCGCGCCGCAGCAGTTCACTCAGCTCCTGGCCGCCGAACACGTCCGGCGGCACCACGACCAGCGTCGCCCCGGCGGTGAAGGCGTAGAGCATCTCGACGATGGAGAAGTCGAAGCTCGGGGTGGTGAGCTGGGTGATGCGCGAATCCCCGGTCACCGCACGGCTTTCCCGGCGGGCGGCCAGTCCGGCCAGGCCGGCGTGGGTGATGGCCACGCCCTTGGGTTTGCCGGTGGATCCGGAGGTGTAGATGACGTAGGCCAGGTGCTGTTCGGTCAGCGGCCGGATGCGGTCGGCGTAGGAGATGGGGTGGGCGGGCCGGGCGGCGATGCGGTCGGCGCGGGCCGGATCGTCGAGTTCGATCCAGTAGGCGGCGGTGCCGAGCCCCTTGCGGTGAGCGGCCAGGGTGACGCCGAACTTGGCGCCGGAATCGGTGAGCATGTGCTCGATGCGGTCGGCCGGGTAGGTCGGGTCCACCGGCAGATAGGTGGCGCCGGTCTTGACGATGGCCCACATGGCCAGCACCGATTCGAGCGAGCGCGCGATGCCCATGGCGCACACATCGCCCGGGCCGACGCCCAGCGCGATCAGTTCGCGGGCCACGCGGGAGGACTGCTCGTCGAGTTCCCGGTAGGTGAGCTCGCGCAGATCCTCCGGATTTCCGGTCGGATTGAAGCTGACGGCGACGGCATCGGCGGCGGATTCGACCGCGGCGGTGAGCAGTTGTCCCAGGAAGGGGCTGCCGGAACGGCGACGGCGACCACCGCGAGCTGATCTGCGAGCAGGATCCATCTTGTCGTTCACCTCACAGCTACAGAAATCCACACGCGTCGAAAGATCTTCGACCGGCCCGAACCGACCAAACCGCGTGGCCGGGCGAACCGGGCACAGCATATCCGCGCGGAGTAGGTGCGGCGGCTCGAACCGGAGGGACTATCGGAGCCCCCGCCAGGTCGTTGCAGCATGTGATCCGAGCCACAACTACTCGACGGTAGCTACCGTACGCGCCGCCGGGAGGTGAATCCGGCGGCGGCCTCGGTGAATGCGGGTACTGCCTATTCCGGCAGCACCAGGATGGTGGCGTGCTCCGCCCACGGCTCGGCGGCCGGGGTCGGCGCGTCGAGCACCAGTGCGCGAAGGTCCTCGAGCGGAGCCGGATCCAGCTCGGCGAGGCGGGCGTGCTCGGCGAACAGGTGGGTGACCCACTCCGTCGCCGAGCGCCTCGGAGAGCCCGGACCCGGACTCCGGATCGACCAGGACCACGGAGGCGCCGACCGCACCCGCGGCCACCAGTTCGATCATGGCCAGCGTCGAATCCGGGGCACCGTGGTGGAAGGTGCGGGATTCGAAGGTGAGGTCCAGGCTTCGCGCCCGGTCCACCACGGCGGCCAGGCCGTCGTAGGTGAGCGCGCCGTCGGTCGACCCGCGCGCCGCATCGTCGCCGCGCAGGGCGCGAATCCGGTTGGCGTAGGTGACCGGTCGCGCGGATTCGGCGGCGATCTCGGCGGCCGTCTCGGGATCGTCGAGCACCAGCCAGTCGATGCCGGACACGGATTCGGGCGCGACGCCCACCGTGATGCCGACCTTCACGTCCTGGCCCGGCGCCTCGGCGGCGGCGAACGGCACCAGCATGGTGCCCGCCTTGAGCACCGCCCACACCGCGACCGCCTGATCCACACCGCGTTCCAGGCGCACCGCGACACCGGTGCCCGGACCGCTGCCGCGGGCGATGAGCACCCGGGCCAGGCGGGACGAGCGCGCGTCGAGGTCCTGGTAGGACAGCGACTCGTCGCCCCACACGACGGCCGGGCCGTCCGGATCGTCCTCGGCGGCGGTGGTGAGCACCTGCGAGAGCGCCGCGCCGCGCACACCGACCCCGGCGGGCTCCGGCACGGGCTGCGAAATCGACTGGACCACAGCCGATTCCACCGCGTCCAGCAGCACGACATCGCCGACCGGGAGGTGCGGATCGGCGGCGACCGCGGTCAGCATCCGCTCCAGCGCCCGGGCGAAGGAATCGACGGAGGTTTCCTCGAACAGGTCGGTGTCGTAGTTGAGGATCACGGCCAGCTCGCCCGCCGCGCCGTCCACGCCGGGGCGCGGTTCGACGCTGATCTGCAGATCGAATTTGGCCGTGGCCAGGCCGGTTTCGACGGCGGCGACGGTGAGGCCCGGCAGTTCCAGCACCGGGGTCTCGGTGTTCTGCAGCGAAAGCACCACCTGCAGCAGCGGATTCGCGGTGCTGTGGCCGGGGGCCGCCAGCTCCGAGACCCGTTCGAACGGGACGTCCGCGTGTGCGAAGGCCGAGAGATCGGTCTCGCGGGCGCGCTCGACCAGTTCGTCGAACGGGGCCGACGCGTCGACCCGGGTGCGCAGGGTCAGCGTATTGACGAACATGCCGACCAGATCGTCCAGTGCCCGCTCGCCGCGCCCGGCGACCGCGGTGCCGATGACGACATCCGCACTGCCCGACAGCCGCGACAGCCAGGCCGCCACGGCGGCGTGGACGACCATGAACAGCGACGCATTGTGCTGGCGCGCAACCCGATTCAGTCCGGCGTGCACCTCGGCGGGCAGGCTGAAGTCCAGCAGCGCGCCCCGCATCGAGGCGGTCAGCGGGCGCGGGCGGTCCAGCGGCAGCAGCGGGCGGACCGGCAGTCCGGCCAGCTGATCGCGCCAGTAGGCCAATTGCGCGGCGGCGGTAGAGGTTTCGTCGTCCTCGCTGCCGACGGCCGTGCGCTGCCACACCGCGTAGTCGGCGTACTGCACCGGCAGCGGCGTCCACGCGGGCGCGTCACCGGCGGCGTGCGCCAGGTACGCGGTCATGAGATCGCGGGCTAGCGGCGCCATGGACGCGCCGTCGGCGGCGATGTGGTGGGCGACCAGGACCAGCAGGTAGTCGTCCGGATCGTCGCCGGTGATGAGGCGGATCCGCACCGGAACCCGCTGGGCCACATCGAATCCGGTGCCCACCAGTTCGGCGATGCGGCCGCCGATGTCGGTGGCCCGCTCCAGTTCGAGGCCGGTCGGGAGCGCGTCGGCGACCGACAGGATCTCCTGGTAGGCCGGTGCGCCCGGAGCCGACTCCGGGTAGCGGGTGCGCAGCACCTCGTGGCGGGTCAGCACATCCTCGACCGCCTGCCGCAGGGCGGGCACATCGAGTGCGCCGGTGAGGCGGATGACCATGGGGATGTTGTAGGCCGGGGACTCCGGATCCAGCTGATTGAGCACCCACATGCGCTGCTGCGCCAGCGACAGCGGCACCCGCGCCGGACGCTCACCGGCGACCAGCCGCGGGCGCGCGCCCGCGGCGCTGCCCGGCACGATGCGCGCGGCCAGCCCGGAAACCGTTGCGGTCTCGAACAGTTCGCGCACGGCCACAGTGGTTTCCAGGGCCGCGTTGATGCGCGACACCGCGCGGGTGGCGATCAGCGAGTTGCCGCCCAGG
>NZ_BAFX01000019.1 GCF_000308815.1 Nocardia concava NBRC 100430 | reverse complement strand
CGAGGCCGACCCGGCCGACGCCGAGGACGTCGGAGAAGATGCCCGCCACGATCTCCTCGATCGGGGTGGACGGGGCGCGGAAGACCTTGGCCTCGAACACCGGCGCGGGCAGCTGCTTGCGGTCCAGCTTGCCGGAGGCGTTGAGCGGGAAGGCATCCAGCACCACGTAGGCGGTCGGGACCATGTAGCCGGGCAGACCGTCCTGCAGCTCGGTGCGCACGGCCTCGAGGTCGACGGTATGGCCCGCGGTCGGGACCAGGTAGCCGACCAGCTGTTCACCGAGGCGCTCGTCGGAGCGGACCACGACCACCGACTGGGCGATGGCGTCGATGGCGGTGAGCGCGGCCTCGATCTCGCCGAGCTCGATGCGCAGACCGCGCAGCTTGACCTGGAAGTCGGTGCGGCCCAGGTATTCCAGCTCGCCGCGACCGGTCCACTTGACCAGGTCGCCGGTGCGGTACATGCGCTCGCCGTCGTGGAACGGGTCCGCGACGAAGCGGTCGGCGGTCAGATCCGGGCGGGCGACGTAGCCGCGCGCCAGCTGGACGCCGGACAGGTACAGCTCACCCGCGACACCCGGGGCGACCGGGTGCAGACGCGAATCCAGCACGTAGACACGGGTGTTGAACACCGGCGCGCCGATCGGCACGGACAGCGTGTCGGTGTCCTCGACCTCGTGGTAAGTGACGTCGACCGCGGCCTCGGTCGGGCCGTACAGGTTGTGCAGGCGCGCGCCGGTGAGCTCGCGCAGCTTCTGCGCGGTCGGCGCGGGCAGCGCCTCACCGGAGGCGAACACCTGGTGCAGCGAGGTGCACTCGGCGGCCTTCTCCTCCGCCACGAACACCGACATCATCGAGGGCACGAAGTGCGCGGTGGTGACACCGGTCTCGATGATGAGCTCGGCCAGGTAGCCCGGGTCGCGGTGGCCGTCCGGCTTGGCGATGACCAGGCTGGCGCCGATCTGCAAGGGCCAGAAGAACTCCCACACCGACACGTCGAAGGTGGCCGGGGTCTTCTGCAGCACCACGTCGTCGTCGAACAGCCCGTATTCGGTCTGCATCCAGACCAGGCGGTTGACGATGGCGCTGTGGGTGACGCCCACGCCCTTCGGGCGGCCGGTCGAACCCGACGTGAAGATCACGTACGCGGTGTTGTCACCACGCAGCGGGGCGACCCGGTCGGCGTCTGTGATCGGAGCGTCGGAGTAGCCGGACACGTCCAGCTCGTCGATCAGCAGTGTGCGCGTGGCGGTTTCGAAGCCGTCGCGGGCGGTGCTGAGCACGCAGACGGGCTGCGCGATGTCGAGCACGTACTGGTTGCGCTCGGCCGGATGGTCCGGGTCGAGCGGCACGTACGCGCCACCGGCGAGGGTGACGGCGTACATGCCGACCAGCAGTTCGAAGGAGCGCCGCATGCCCAGGGCCACATAGGAATCCGGGCCGACGCCCTCGGCGATGAGGTGGCGGGCCAGGCGGTGCGCACGAGAAGCGAACTCGCCGTAGGTCAGGCTCTCGCCCTCGAACACCAGCGCGGTGAGGTTGGGGGTCTGCTTGGCCTGGGCCTCGAACATGGACGCGAGGGTGACCTCGGCGTCGATCTTCTTGCCGCCCAGCGCGACCCGCTTGACGTCGTACTCGGTGGCGTTCCAGCCGCGCAGCACCTGGCGGCGCTCGGCCGCGTTCAGCAGCTCGATATCGCCGACCACCGCGGCCGGGGTCGCGACCACGGCCGACAGCATCCGGACCAGGCGCTCACCGAATCCGGCGACGGTACCGGCGTCGAAGATGTCTGTCGCGTAGGCGAATTCGGCGAGCATGCCGCTGCCGTCCGCGTGTTCGGTCAGGTTGAGGTGCAGGTCGAACTTGGCGGTGAGCACGTCCAGCGGCACGCCCGCGACTTCCAGGCCGGGCAGCGTGAAGCTGGCCGCACCGGTGTTCTGGAACGACAGCATGACCTGGAACAGCGGGTGCCGCGCCTGCGAGCGGGCCGGGTTGAGGATCTCCACCAGGCGCTCGAAGGGCAGATCGGCGTGGCCGAAGGCGGCCAGGTCGGTGTCCTTGGTGCGGGCCAGCAGCTCGGTGAACTTCTCCCCCGAGTCGACGGCCGTGCGCAGCACCAGGGTGTTGACGAACATGCCGATGGCGTCGTCGAGTTCCTGCTCGCCACGACCGGCGACCGCGGTGCCGATGGCGATGTCGTCGCCGTTGGACAACCGTGCCAGCAGCGCCGCGAAGGCGGCGTGCACGACCATGAACAGCGAGGCCCCGTGCTCGCGGGCCAGGGCGTTGAGCCCGGTCAGCAGCTCGGCGTCGATCGAGAACTCGTGCACCCCACCGGCATTGGACGCGACGGCCGGACGCGGGCGGTCCGCGGGCAGGTCGATCTGGTCGGGCAGCCCGGCCAGTGCGTTGCTCCAGTAGGAGACCTGCTGCGCGATCCGGGAATCCGCGTCGTCCTCGTCGCCGAGGGTCTCGCGCTGCCACAGCGCGAAGTCGGCGTACTGCACCGGCAGCGGAGCCCACTGCGGCGCTTCGCCATTGGCGCGCGAGGCGTAGGCGACCATGACGTCGCGGGCCAGCGGGCGCACCGACCAGCCGTCACCGGAGATGTGGTGGACCACGAAAACCAGGACGTAGGTGGGCACGACGGCGGAGCCGTCAATGGACACCGTGGCGTCGGCGACGCGGAACAGAGCCGCGCGCACCGGCGGTGCGACGGTCACGTCGAAGCCGGTCAGCACCAGCTCGGCGACGCGGTCGCGCAGCTCCGCCTCCGGAACGTCGATCGCGGCGGCGTCCAGGTGGACCTGGTCGGCGGGCAGGATCACCTGCACGCCGCGGCCTTCCGCGTTCTCCGGGTAGACGGTGCGCAGCACCTCGTGGCGCTCGAGCACATCGCGGACGGCGGCCAGCAGGGCATCCGTGTCCAGGTCACCGGTGAGGCGAACGGCCAGCGGGATGTTGTTGACGGCCGAGGCGGTGTCGAAGCGGTTGAGGAACCACATGCGCTGCTGGGCCAGCGACAGCGGAATCTCGTCCGGCCGTTGCTGAGCCACCAGTTCGGCGCGCGCTCCGCTACCGGCCTGGGCGTCCACGCGCGCGGCGAGGGCGGCCACGGTCGGCG